>NZ_JACSMS010000010.1:0-114131 GCF_018618795.1 Exiguobacterium sp. s192
ATTCGATTTTATAATGAGCTACGGTATCAAAAACGATTAAACGGCTTAAGTCCGCTGGAATTCAGGGCTCAAGCCGTTTAAAAATTTTATATTATTTTACCTGTCTACTTGACGGGGAGTAGTTCAGACAGCGCAAAAAAATGCGCTTTTTCCTGTAGGAGTTGCATGAATCGAGTGATTTTTTGTACTGGATACGTGTGAGCAGATGAACGAGTGCATTGAATGGGTTTTATCAGCAAAAAGACGTGTCCACTCGACTTCTACGGGAAAAGGAAGCTTGCTTCCGTCAGGGACAGGCAAGACCCAATCATCGCTAGATGGGCGCGGCTTGCGTCCCGCCCGAGAAATGCGGGTGGACATACGTCTGTTTTAGAACTTATGATTTTTTGGTTCTTCAGCACTCAATCCATTTACCGCGTCCGAAACGCAAACAAACAGGAAAACGCATGGGCCTGATCGAGCAACCGGTGTTTGGTCATGACGGCACCTTCTTTTTGAATGACGGCTTCGTCAAGCAACGTCCAGCCGAGTTCATCTGCCAGTTGGACGAGTTCCCACGGCATCATCGTATTGCCCATCGGTGCGTCTTCTCCATGCAGGCGGCGGTACGATAACGCTCGTGGTGCCGCCGTTGGTCCAAGCAGACTGATGACGACGAGCGGCGAAACGCGGCTGATCTCTTCAAGTACCGTGACGGGACGCGTCGACCATTCGAGTGAATTGACGGCGAGGACGACGTCAAACGCATCATCCGCAAACGGTAATGCTTCGCCGGTTCCGACGACGAAGTCGAGTGCTGGTGATTTGGCACGGGCGATCCGGATCATTTCTTCCGACAAATCAAGTCCTGTGACCTGAAACGCGTCCGCGAGCAACCGACAAGCCGCACCGTCACCGCATCCTAAGTCGAGTAAGTTGCCGGACGTGATGACGGATTTCAGAAACGGAATGATTGTTTTCCGGCTGCCTGTCGTCCACATCATCTCCGATCGTTCCGCCCAATCCGTCGCTTTTTGATCCCATAATTGTTCCGTCGGTTTCATCAGAACTCCCCCTTTGCCTTCAGTCTAACAGGAAAATTTGACCAATAGCTGATTTTTTATTGCTACTGAATGATAATTCATTTATGATGGAGAGGTAGAAGGAAGCAGTGGAAAAACGGACGGCTTCTTTTTTTGTCAGAATAATGAATGGTTGTTCATTCAATTACGAATCAGGGGGTCTATCATGGCGAGTCAAATCGGTCAGCCGACCACAGTACACACGACGAAACATATTCAATTCGCCGTCATTATCGGTTCAGGGGTCATGGGTGCAGGGATTGCCGCACACCTCGCGAACGCGGGAATCCGGACATTGATGCTTGATATCGTACCAAAAGAATTAACCGCGCAGGAGACGAAACAAGGATTGACGCTGGATGATGCAGCAGTTCGTTCACGGATTGCCCGTGACAACCGTCAGAAGTTGCTCAAACAAAATCCGGCACCACTGGCTTCGAAGCAATTACTCGATTTAATCGAAGTCGGAAACCTCGAAGACGACTTGGAACGCCTCAAAGAAGCGGACTGGGTGATTGAAGTCATCGTTGAACGGCTTGACGTCAAACAACAGTTGTTTGCGACAATCGAACCGTTCTTACGCGAAGATGCGATCGTCAGTTCCAACACGTCAGGGATTTCCATCGAAGCGATGCGTCAAGGACGTTCGGATTCCTTTAACGCCCGGTTCCTCGGGACCCACTTCTTTAATCCGCCGCGTTACTTGAAGTTACTCGAACTGATTCCGACAAGTGACACGGATCCGGAAGTCGTCCGGTTCATGAAACAGTTTGCAGAAGAACGTCTCGGTAAAGGAGTCGTCATCGCAAAAGATACACCAAACTTCATCGGTAACCGGATCGGCACATACGGTCTGCTCGTCACACTGGATGAGATGAAGAAGGGCGGCTATTCGATCGGGGAGGTCGATTCCGTTACTGGACCAGTACTCGGTCGTCCAAGCTCAGCGACGTTCCGGACGCTTGATGTCGTGGGGATCGACACATTCGTTCACGTTGCAAACAACGTCTACGACTTGTTACCGGACGGAGCGGAAAAAGACACGTTCGCCGTGCCGGCAGAAATGAAACGGTTGGTCGATGAAGGGTCACTCGGAGCGAAGTCGGGACAAGGCTTCTATAAAAAAGTCGGCAAACAGATCCTGGAACTCGATCTAGCAACGTTTGAATACGTCGAAAAGAAAGCGCTTACTGAACCGTCAATCGGTCAAGCAAAAGCTCTTCCGGGCGCCAAAAATAAACTGAAAGCCGTTGTCTTTGCGAAGGACCGTGTCGGTGCCTTATTGTGGCCGATCCATGCGAAGACGTTACTGTACTCGGCTCAACTGACACACGAAATCGCGGATGACATCAAAGCGATTGACGAAGCGATGAAATGGGGCTTCGGTTGGAAAATGGGACCGTTCGAGACATGGGATGCGCTCGGCGTCGAGAAGACGGTTGCGAAGATGAAGCAGGACGGCTACGACGTACCGGCTTGGGTCGATGAGATGCTTGCGTCAGGCGTAACCAGCTTCTACAACGAAGACGGACAGTTCTACGATGCGCAGACACAAACGTATGTCGGCAGTGCCGTCAATCCGAAAGAAATCCGCTTACGCGACGTCCGCAAATCAAACGGCGTCTTGCTTGAAAACAACGGTGCCCGTCTGCTTGATCTCGGAGACGATGTCGCAGTCCTTGAATTCACGTCGAAGAGTAACGCGATCGGCGTCGACATCATGCAGATGATCGAACAGTCGATTGATCTCGTTGAAAAAAATCACCGGGGTCTTGTCATCGCCAACGACGGCAAAAACTTCTGTGTCGGGGCGAACCTGGCGATGATGTTGATGGAAGCAGAAGATGAAAACTGGTTCGAACTCGACTGGATCATCAACAAGTTCCAGCAGTCGATTCAAAAAATTCGTTACGCATCGCGTCCGATCGTCGTTGCTCCACAAGGGATGACACTCGGCGGCGGAACGGAAATCTCACTTCCGGCAGCCCGTCTGCAGGCAGGTCTTGAAACGTATATGGGACTCGTCGAAGTCGGTGTTGGTCTGATTCCGGGAGGCGGCGGGAACGTCAACACGTATCGTCGTCTGCTTGAGAATACACCGGACGGACTCGTCAACATCGAAAAAGCCGCGCAGAAGACGTTTGAGAACGTCGCGATGGCAAAGGTCTCGAAATCAGCCTTTGAAGCACGGGAACTCGGGTATGTCCGGACCGTCGATCACATTTCGATGAACCGGGATCACCTGACGCATGATGCGAAACAACTGGTGCTTGAGCTCGATCGGACCGGTTATACGGCTCCAGCCCGTTCACGGATTCCAGTCGTCGGTCGTGCCGGGAAAGCGACGCTTGAACTCGCAACCCGCGAGATGTTCTACGGCGGCTATATCTCGGAACATGATTTAAAAATCGCAAGTAAACTCGCACACGTCATTGCCGGTGGGAACGTCTCGTTCGGCACACAGGTCGATGAGCAGTACATGCTCGATATCGAACGGGAAGCCTTCTTGAGCTTGATCGGTGAGATGAAAACACAACAACGGATGCAGCATATGCTTGTCAAAGGCAAGCCGCTCCGTAACTGATGACTGGGGGGATTCGAATGAAGGAAGCAGTAATCGTCGCTGGTGCACGGACACCAGTCGGCAAAGCCAAAAAAGGATCGTTTAAGTCGATGCGTTCTGATGAACTCGCAGGAATCGCCATCAAGGAAACATTGAAACGCGCGAACTACACCGGAGCAATCGATGACGTCATTCTCGGTTGTGCCTTGCCGGAAGCCGAACAAGGGATGAACATCGCCCGGTATGCATCGGTCCTCGGGGGACTGTCGCATGAAGTGCCGGCCATTACAATCAACCGGTATTGCTCGTCCGGTCTCCAATCGATTGCCGATGCGTCGATGAAGATCATGACGGGACAAGCAACAGCTGTCATCGCCGGTGGACTCGAATCGATGAGCCAGATCCCGATGCCGGGACACGTCGTCCGACCGAATCCATCAATCGTCGAAACGGCACCGGAATATTATATGAGCATGGGACATACGGCAGAACAAGTCGCTGCGACCTATCAGGTCTCACGCGAAGATCAAGATGCCTTTGCCCTGAAAAGCCATCAAAAAGCAGCCGCTGCGATTGCGTCAGGTAAATTCGTCGACGAAATCGTCCCGGTGACGGTCACGGAACAGTACGTCAACGATGAGTTGAAGATTGAAGAAAAGACGTGGGTCGTCGAACACGACGAAGGTGTCCGCGCTGATTCATCACCGGAAGGTCTCGCTAAGCTCCGTCCGGCATTCCGCCTCGGCGGCAGTGTCACAGCGGGGAACTCGTCTCAGACATCAGACGGTGCAGCTGCCGTCTTGATCATGGAACGGGAAGAAGCGGAACGCCAAGGACTGCCGATTCTCGGGAAGTTCAAATCGTTTGCCGTCGGCGGTGTCCGTCCGGAAATCATGGGGATCGGACCGGTCGTCGCGATTCCAAAGGCACTTGAACTCGCCGGCATCACGCTCGAAGACGTCGGATTGATTGAATTGAACGAAGCCTTCGCGTCCCAGTCGCTCGGTGTCATCCGGGAACTCGGTTTGAACGAAGATATCGTCAACGTCAACGGTGGCGCGATTGCGCTCGGTCATCCGCTCGGTTGTACGGGAACGAAACTGACGTTGACACTGTTGCATGAAATGAAACGACGGAACGTCCAATACGGCGTCGTCTCGATGTGTATTGGCGGCGGCATGGGTGCTGCCGGTGTATTCGAACTAGTTGAAGGAGGAACAGGACAATGAGCCAAACAACAAACGAATTGATTAAAGGTGGAAGTTTTGTACTGGATGAGTTACAAGCGGATCGTCTCTTTACACCGGAAGATTTTTCGGAAGAACACAAAATGGTTGGTGACATGACGGCGAAGTTCGTCGAAGACCGTGTCGTTCCAGTCCTTGACCGGATCGAAAAACATGAGTTCGAATTGTCGGTCGGTCTCCTGCGCGAAGCAGGCGAGCTCGGCTTGCTCGGTGCTGATGTCCCGGAAGCATACGGCGGCTATCAGATGGATAAAATTTCGTCTTCGATCATCACGGAGAAGTTTGCTCGCGGTCGCTCGTTTGCCCTCAGTTATGGTGCACACGTCGGGATCGGTTCGTTGCCAATCGTCTTCTTCGGGAACGAAGAGCAAAAACAAAAATATCTCCCGAAACTGTCGTCTGGTGAATGGATTGCGTCTTACGCGTTGACAGAACCGGGCTCAGGCTCGGATGCCCTTGGTGCGAAGACAACGGCAGTCTTGAATGAAGCTGGAACGCACTATATCTTGAATGGGGAAAAACAATGGATCACGAACGCCGGCTTCGCCAGTCTGTTCGTCGTCTATGCAAAAATCGACGGTGATAAATTCACGGCGTTCCTCGTCGAAGGCGAGTACCCGGGTGTCTCGACCGGACTCGAAGAACAAAAGATGGGTATCAAAGGATCGTCAACACGGACGCTGATTTTACAAGATGCGGAAGTGCCGGTCGAAAACGTCCTTGGTGAAATCGGGCGCGGACACGTCATCGCCTTCAACATCTTGAACGTCGGTCGTTATAAATTAGCGGTCGGTGCGGTCGGTTCATCGAAACGTGCGATTGATCTTGCGGTCCAGTATGCAAACGAACGCAAACAATTCAAAACACCAATCAGCTCGTTCCCATTGATTCAGGAAAAGCTAGCGACGATGTCGGCGCAGACTTATGCGATGGAAAGTTCAGTCTACCGGACAGGCGGATTGTTCCAGGACAGTCTCGATCAGTTGTCGGAAGAAGAGAGCAAAGACGGCAAGAAAATCGCCGATGCGATTGCCGAATACGCGATTGAATGCTCGATGAACAAAGTCTTTGCTTCGGAAACATTTGATTATGTCATCGACGAAGCGGTCCAGATTCACGGCGGTTACGGCTTCATGGCCGAATACGAAGTCGAGAACATGTACCGTGATTCACGGATCAACCGGATCTTCGAAGGAACAAACGAAATCAACCGTCTGCTTGTACCAGGGACGTTATTGAAGAAAGCAATGAAAGGCGATTTACCGCTGCTCGCAGAAGCGCAACGTCTGCAACAGGAAGTCATGAGCTTCATGCCGACGGAAGTCGGATCGGAACCTCTTGACCGTGAACGTCATTTGTTGGCGATGATGAAAAAGATCTTCCTGCTGACTGCCGGAACGGCCGTTCAGAAGTATCAGGACAAGCTCCAAGGCGAGCAGGAAATCCTCGCGAACACGGCTGACATCATGAGTGCGATCTATGCGCTGGAGTCGGCAATCGTCCGGACGGAAAAAGCGATTGCTGCCAAAGGCGTCGAGAAGAACGAACTGAAAATCCGTTATACGGAAGTCTTTGCACAACAAGCCTTTGAAGGCGTGGAGCGGGACGCGAAGGAAACGTTGTACGCGGCAGCGAGCGGCGATGAGTTACGGATGCTGCTGTCGGCACTGAAGAAGTTCAGCCGGTATCAGCCGATCAACTCGATCGGCACAAAACGTCAGATTGCGAAACGTTTGATCGAAGCGAATAAATATACTGTCTAAGTCAGGTTTACCGATTCGCCTTTGCAGGGAAAATCTCTGTAAGGGCGAATTTTTTTACATTGAAGGAGGGAGCAGGCATGCGACAAGACGTAACAGAACTTCAATTTGCCGTCGATTACTATAAATCGTTGGAGCGGCTTTCGGATGAAGAATGGCGGTTGCCGCTCGCAATCGATAAATGGACGGTCCAAGAATGTGTCAGTCATCTGTTTTTATGGGATCGGTATTACCTCGATCATGCGGTGTCGAAATTGCCGGATGAACCGTTGACGCTGGTTGAAACCGACTACGATGAGTTCAATCGTCTGGCGGTCGAGTATGCCCATCACATCGATGCACTCGCCTTGTTGAGAAAAGCGATTTCCGTGCGGCAGGAATTGATCGCGCAGCTCGATCGGTTGACGGACGAGCAATATGAGCGGACGTATGAAGGCACATTCCAGCCGAAATCGTTTGTTGCCTCCTTCATTGCACACGATCACCATCATCAAGATCAAATCGATGCCGCGCTTGCCCGCTTGAAACGGGGCTGACCAATCTGCTAGTCTGAAGACAGAGGTGAGGAAAAGATGGTAACTATGTATGGCTATCCGAAATGCAGTACGTGTGTCAAAGCAAAAAAGGCACTTGAGGCAAATGGTGTCGAGGTCGATTACAAACACATCGTCGAGGAGACACCGAGTGCCGAGACGATTCAGGCACTTCATGAAAAGAGCGGCGAGCCGTTGAAGAAGTTTTTTAACACGAGTGGTCAATCGTACCGTTCGCAAGGCATCAAGGACCGCCTGCCGAATCTGTCGGAACAGGAGCAATATGAACTGCTCGCAAGTGACGGCATGTTGCTCAAACGACCGATCGTAACAGACGGGCAAGACGTGACGATCGGATTCAAAGAAGAACTCTATCAAGGAAAATGGTATTAAGAAGGCTAGTTCATTTGGTATACTGAATGCGTTAGTCCACTATCGAACACAGGGGGAATCGCAAATGAGTCAAGTCAAAGACAATCTACGTTATTCGGAAGAGCATGAATGGGTCGAAGTAACAGGAAACAAGGCACGAATCGGAATCACGGATTTCGCGCAACATGAACTTGGCGATATCGTCTTCGTCGAACTGCCAGAAGTCGGAGATACGATTTCGGCAAACGAGCCGTTTGGTTCAGTCGAATCCGTTAAAACGGTATCCGAATTGTACGCACCGATTTCAGGGAAAGTCGTTGCCATCAATGAATCACTGTCCGATTCCCCAGAACTCGTCAACGAATCACCATTCGAAGGTGCTTGGATGGTTGATATCGAGATCGCAGACGAAGCACAAGTCGAAGCATTGATGGACGCTGCTGCTTACAAATCGATGATCAACGAGTAATACTTAACGAAAAGATGACAAGGAAACGATTTCGTTTCCTCGTCGTCTTTTTTTCTGTATACTGGCACAAGATAAGAAATAGGAAGGGAGAACGGGATTAATGAAGGAAGTCACAGCAGCACCAGAAAACGGTTTTTTGTATGTCTATGCACCGATGTGTGGGACGTGTGCCATCGCAAGCCGGATGCTTGAGATCGTCGAAGCGACAAAAGACGGGGAATGGATTCAACAAGCGAACGGAAACTTCATTCCGGAGTTTTTGGAACACGCCCAAGTCATGAGTGTTCCCGCCTTATTAAAAATCGAGGATAACCAAGTCGTATCAAGGCTTTACGCGTTTCAGTCGGTTCAAAACGTCTTTGCATTTTGTGCAGAATAAGGAGAGGAATCAAAAAAAGATTTCTCTTTACGCTAAATTGTCGGAATATTTACAATAATCCGTTGACAATGATAATTTATGAATGGTATATTCATATCAACTTCTAGAAATACTTTATAGGAAGTCTGGCAGAGATGTAAATCGGCTGTTTCTTTTCATGACAGAACCGCTCAACAAAATCCTAGGTTGTTTGTTTGTCTCCCCTTAAGTCGTCCCCCAAAGACGAAGCGGCCCAAAAAGACAATCCTGGATTGGAGCAGGTGATCTGAATGCGAGGACAGTTTGGTTTATATGTCGAAAGGGCGCCGTCCTCTGGTACGACGAACGAAGAAGTTCGTGTCAGAGCTGGGTTTTCCTTCGTAGTATTTCTAACCACATTATTCGTGTTGCCGGTTCACCGGCAGCGCCTTTTTTTTGTTTTCGAAAGATTTTCAAGCAGTCACCTTGCCAAGCCGAATTCTCCCTGCTACAATGCGATTAAGGTAAATTACTTTAATTCATATCCGATTAGTCGGAATTAAAAAGAGATACGGAGGACGAACAGGCATGACAGTACGTTTTATGGATGTATTTACAGAGTGGGCGTCAACATACGACGACACGGTTACGGGGCACGATCCGGAGTACAAAGAAGTCTTTCGTCGTTATGAAGAAATATTAGATACGGTGGCAACAAAAGCGATCTCACCGGTCGTCGAGTTCGGGGCTGGAACAGGGAACCTGACCCAACGGTTGCTCGATCGGCATCAAGACGTTTTGGCGGTGGAACCGAGCCCGGAGATGCGGGAAATTCTCATCGATAAGATTCCAACGTTACCTGTACAGGACGGACACTTCCTGTCCTTTACGGCAGACCATGCGAAAAGTTTTGTTTCGACCTATGCGTTTCATCATCTGACGGATGAGGAAAAGGGAGAAGCAGTTGATCTGATGGCGCAGATTTTGCCGCAAGACGGAAAAATCGTCTACGCCGACACGATGTTCGTATCGGAAGAAGCGCGTCTGCAGACGATTGCTGAAGCGAAAGCACAAGGGTTCAACGGTTTGGCAGAAGACTTGGAACGTGAGTTTTATCCACTGATCCCGGTCATGGAACAAATTTTTGCGTCACGTGGATTTGACGTGACATTCACACAATACAATCACTTCGTCTGGCTCGTAGAAGCCGAGAAAATGGGGGAATAAATCATGACAATCAAAAAAATGAACGTAGAAAGCTTTAACTTGGACCATACGAAAGTCAAAGCACCATATATTCGCGTTGCCGGTTACAAAGACGGAAAAGTCGACCAAGTCGTTAAATATGACATTCGTTTCACACAACCAAACGTCGAGCAAATGCCGATGCGTGCGATGCACACACTGGAACATTTACTGGCAGAAAACATCCGCAACTATTCGGATGATGTCATCGATGTCTCGCCAATGGGTTGCCAAACAGGTTTCTACATGGCGATGATGAACTTCGATTCTGTCGAAAAAATGAGTGAACTCGTTGAGAAGACATTAAAAGACGTCTTAGCAGCAGAAGAAATTCCAGCGCAAAACGAAGTCCAATGTGGATTTGCGAGCGCACACGACCTTAAAGGAGCGAAGCACTATGCCGAGAAAATGCTTGCCGGTCGTGATGAATGGGACATCGTCTTCGGATGATCGCGAAGTCAGTCCGGGACCTCGTCGGAAATACGCCGCTTTACGAGATTACTTCATTCGATTTGCCTGCTGGTACGCGGATTTTGGCGAAGCTCGAATGGATGAACCCTGGGGGCAGCGTCAAAGACCGCCTGGGCATTCAACTCGTTGATGCAGCCATCGAACAAGGATATGTGACACGAGGCGGAACGATCATCGAACCGACTGCCGGCAACACCGGCATCGGTTTGGCGCTCGCCGCTAAAAAATATGACTTACAAGTCATCTGTGTCGTTCCTGAAAAATTCAGTCAGGAGAAACAGACGTTGATGCGGGCACTCGGCGCGACTGTCGTCAACACACCAACTGAACTCGATATGCAAGGCGCAATTGATAAAGCAAAAGAACTGGGACAAACGATTCCGAACAGCTATGTCCCGCTTCAATTCGAAAACGAAGAAAATCCGGTCACATATCAGCGGACACTTGGTCCTGAGCTGATGGCGGAACTCGATCACATCGATTGGTTCGTCGCCGGATGCGGGTCAGGCGGAACGTTTGCAGGAACCGCTGCTTACTTGAAAGAGCGGCTGGGAACAAAAGGCGCGATCGTCGAACCGGAAGGCTCCGTTCTCAACGGAGGACCAGCCGGACCGCATAAGACGGAAGGCATCGGGACGGCTAAATGGCCGAGCCTTGTTTCCCGCGATCTGGTCGATGAGATTCATACGATTTCAGACCACGACGCGTTTACAAAAGTTCATGAATTAGCGGCACGTGAAGGTTTGCTCGTCGGCAGTTCAGCCGGCGCGGCACTCGCGGCAGCACTTGATATTGCAGAACGTTTTCCCGGCAGTACCATCGTCACCGTCTTCGCCGACAGTGCCGAACGGTATTTGAGCCAACAAATCTTTGAAAAGGTGGACGAGACACATGCGTAAAAAGACAGCATTGATTCATGGAGGAACAGGCGTCGATCGAGCAACTGGTGCCGTTACACCTCCGATTTATCAAACGAGTACGTACAAACAAGAGAAAATCGGTCAATTAAAAGAAGGCTACGAATACTCGCGGACAGCCAACCCGACACGGACGAGCATCGAACGATTGATCGCGGACCTCGAAGGCGGCGCACGTGGCTTTGCCTTCGGATCAGGAATGGCTGCGATTCATGCTGTCTTCAACCTGCTGGAGTCAGGTGACCATATCGTCATGACCGATGATGTCTACGGCGGAACGTTCCGTTTGATGCAACGTGTCTTGCCGAAGTTCAACATCCAAGTGACGTTTGTCGATACGACGGATCTTGCCGCGACGGAAGCTGCAGTTCAAGACAATACGAAGATGCTGTACGTCGAAACACCGACAAACCCCTTGTTGAAAGTCACGGATATCGCTGCTGTCGCTGAGATCGCGAAACGCAACAACCTGAAACTCGTCGTCGACAACACGTTTGCGACACCATACTTGCAACAACCACTTGCACTCGGCGCAGACATCGTCTTGCACAGTGCCACAAAATACATCGGCGGACATTCAGACGTCGTCGCCGGACTCGTCGTCGTCAACAGCGATGCACTCGGTGAAGATCTTCACTTCATTCAAAACTCGACAGGCGGTATTCTTGGACCGCAGGACAGCTTCCTGCTCGTCCGTGGTTTACGGACACTTGGTATCCGGATGGATGCAATCGAAGAAACATCACACGATCTCGTTCAGTTCTTACAGGAACAAGATGTCGTCTCGAACATCTTCTATCCAGGACTTCCAACACATCCGGGTCACGCGACACAACAAAAACAGGCGACTGGTTTTGGCGGCATGATCAGCTTTGATGTCGGATCAGCGGAAAACGCGGAGAAACTCGTCGAAGCGACACACTTCTTCACGCTGGCTGAGAGTCTTGGAGCTGTTGAAAGCTTGATTTCTGTTCCGGCACGCATGACACATGCCTCGATTCCAGCAGAACGTCGTGCTGAGCTCGGCATCACGGATGGTCTTGTCCGGATTTCGGTTGGACTTGAGGACGCAGAAGACTTGAAAGAAGATTTAGCACGTGCTTTCAGCCTGCTTCAACCGGTTTCAGAAAAAACTGTTTGACAAGCAAAATAACCCCTGCTAATATTCAGATTATATTAAAAATAACTAAATACCGAATACTCTTATCGAGAGTGGTGGAGGGACTGGCCCGATGAAACCCGGCAACCGCGGAATTTATTCCGAAGTGGTGCTAATTCCAGCAGACGAATGTCTGCAAGATGAGAGCAAATGGTTTTGTGTACTGAAAAAGTGCGCGCGTTTGCTCTAAAACGTGCGCACTTTTTTTTACGTTTAGGAGGGACAGTATTGATTCGCTTACAGGATGTAGGAAAGATTTATCGCTCGAAGCGCGGATCGGTTGAAGCCGTCGTCAATGTCGACTTAACAATCGAGCGCGGTGAAATTTTTGGAATAATCGGTTATTCGGGAGCAGGGAAGTCCACCTTGATCCGATTGTTGAATATGTTAGAAGCTCCGACGAGTGGTTCGATTCAAATCGACGGAGTCGAAATGACGACGTTACGTCCAAAAGAATTACGCGGTGTTCGTAAAAACGTCTCAATGGTCTTCCAGCACTTTAATCTGCTGTGGTCACGGACAGTTGAAGAAAACATCATGTTCCCGCTCGAACTCGGCGGTTATCCGAAAGCACGCCGTAAAGAACGGGTCGCCGAGCTGATTCAACTCGTTGGACTCGACGGACGTGAAGGGGCTTACCCGTCCCAACTGTCGGGTGGGCAAAAACAACGGGTCGGGATTGCCCGGGCACTGGCGTCTAACCCGGACGTCTTACTATGTGACGAAGCGACAAGCGCGCTTGATCCGAAAACGACAGACTCGATTTTAGAGTTGCTCGTCGACATCAACAAAAAACTGAAACTGACCATCGTCTTGATCACGCATGAGATGCACGTCATTCAGAAAATCTGTAACCGGGTCGCCGTCATGGAAGCCGGGAAAATCGTCGAACAAGGACCGGTCGCCGAAGTATTCCGTCATCCGAAACAAGCGATGACAAAAGAATTCGTGAAACAGCTGACGTCTTCATCAGAAAACGAATTGACGTTTACGAAATTACGGGAACGGTATCCGACCGGGAAAATCGTTCAGTTGACGTTTGTCGGTTCAACGGCCGAAAGCCCGATTCTTGCCGAAGTCATGAAAGATTCGACCTTATTATTTAATATCATTGGCGGGAACGTCGGACAGACGCAAGATGGCGCCCTTGGGACGCTGTTCATTCAGTTGATCGGTGCCGAACATGAAACACAAGTGGTCATCGCCAAACTTCAAGCGAGTGACGTTGAAGTGGAGGTGGATCACCGATGAGTACATTTTTTGCAGATGTGGATTGGGATATGGTCTGGGAAGCGACCGGCAGTACGGTTTATATGACGGCCGTTGCAGGGCTTGCGACGTTTATCCTCGGACTGGTCATCGGTCTCTTGTTATACGCGACAAACGAAGAATTGTTATTCAAGAACCGAGCATTGTATTCTGTCCTCAGCTTTTTGGTTAACATCTTCCGTTCCATTCCATTTATTATTTTATTAATTTTGTTGATTCCAGTCACAAAAATTATTGTCGGGTCATTTTTAGGACCGACCGCTGCGTTACCAGCGTTAATTCTGGGTGCGGCACCGTTTTACGGCCGGATGGTCGAACTCGCTCTTCGCGAAGTCGATAAAGGGGTCATTGAAGCAGCTGAATCGATGGGCGCAACGAAGTTCCAAATCATCTATAAAGTCTTGATTCCGGAAGCTCTTCCGGCAATCGTTTCAGGTATTACCGTAACACTCGTCGCACTCGTCGGTTACACGGCAATGGCCGGGTTAGCCGGTGGTGGTGGACTGGGAGATATGGCCTTCATCGAAGGCTTCCAGCGCTCACAAAATAACATCACCGTTATCGCGACACTGTTGATTCTTGTCATCGTCTTTATTATTCAGATTATTGGTGATTTGCTTGTCAAGGCAATCGATAAACGATAATACTAACTTTAATTCATTGGAGGAATCATTCATGAAACTTTGGAAAAAATTTGTCGGCACAGCAGCAGTATCGGTCTTAGCAGTCAGCCTTGCAGCATGTGGAGAAGAATCTTCATCAGGCAGCGGCAACGGCGATTCAAAAACATTGGTCATCGGAGCATCAAACGTTCCCCATGCTGAAATCCTCGAGCACGTTCAAAAAGAATATGAAGAAAAAGGCTACAAACTCGAAATTCAAAAGTTCCAGGATTACGTTCTTCCGAACAAAGCACTTGCTGAAAAAGAAATCGACGCAAACTACTTCCAACACGTACCGTACCTTGAGCAACAAGAAAAAGAAAACAAAGACTACAAATTTGAAAGTGCCGGCGGCGTTCACGTTGAACCACTCGGTGTCTATTCTAAAAAATACAAGTCGCTTGATGAATTGCCAAAAGGTGCAACAATCTTGACGAGCTCAAACGTCGCAGAACGTGGACGTGTCTTGACGTTCCTTCAAAATGAAGGACTCATCAAACTAAAAGACGGTAAAACAACGGATGCGCAACTCGAAGACATCGCCGAGAACCCAAAAAACATCAAGTTCAAAACGAACATTGAAGCATCACTCTTACCGCAAGCCTACAAAAACAATGAAGGCGATGCTGTCTTGATCAACACGAACTACGCGATCGACAACGGGTTGAACCCGCTTGAAGATACAATCGCGCTTGAAGACGAGTCTTCACCATACGTCAACATCATCGTTACACGTGAAGGCGACGAAAAAGACAAACGCGTCACGACGCTCTTAGACATTCTCCACAAAAAAGAAACACAAGATTGGATCACGAAAGAATACAAAGGTGCTGTCGTTCCGGTCAGCAAATAATCTGCTCGATTAATGCATTCTTCCTATATAATGGAAGGATGCATTATTTTTTGTGCGAAAGGGGGATCTGCATGCAACGTTTGAAACAGCTTCATCCATTGACGATCGGGGTTTTGCTCGGGACGTTTTTCGCCCGTCTCGGGACATTCATCACGATGCCGTTTTTTGCGATTTACTTATCCGTCGTCTTAAAGTTCAGTCCGGTTGATGTCGGCTGGATTCTCAGTATCTCGGCCATCGCGAGCCTCGTCATGAGCTTCATCGGCGGAACGTTATCCGACCGGTACGGCCGGCGGACGATGATGCTGAGCGGAACCTTTGGATTTGTCCTCGTGTTCATCGGACTGGCACAAGTCGAGACGTTTTGGGCGTTTTTTGTCTTAAGTGCCCTGAACGGCGTGTTCCGGTCCGTCTTCGAACCGTCAGCGCGGGCATTGATCAGTGATACGACGGAGGAAGAAAACCGATTGTTCGTCTTTAACATCCGTTATACGTGCATCAACATCGCAGCCGCGATCGGACCGGGGATTGCGTTGTTGCTCAGTGCCGGAAATACGGCGATTACCTTCTATATTACAGCGTTCGTTTATCTCGGCTACGGCGTCGCCATCTTCATCCTGTTCAAGCGGCATCCGATCACGGAAAGTCACGGCGGGAAAAAGGTGTCGTTCGGCGCAACGGTCCGTCTGCTGAAAACCGACGTCGCCTTCACGTTCGCGCTCGCCGGCATCATCTTCGGCGTCTTCGGATACAGTCAGTTCAACTCGACGTTGCCGCAGTTTTTGACGACGACGACCTTATTGTCGGGCGGGACGAGTTTGTTTGCCTTATTGATTACGATTAACGCGATCACCGTGCTCGTCGTCCAGTACCCGATCATGAAGTTTGGCGTCAAGACGTCACCGCTCGTGTCGATCACGGTCGGGATTGCGACCGTCGCCGTCGGTTTGTTCGTCATGGCGAACGCTGGAACCGTCTGGTTGATGATCGGCGCGATGTTCATCTTCACGTGCGGGGAAGTGATGATGTTCACGATGACGGACATCTTGACGGACGGCTTTGCGAAACCGGAATTACGGGGGAGTTATTTCGGTGCGATGGGCTTGACGTCAATCGGACAATCGGTCGGACCGGTCGTCGGCGGTCAATTGTTACTTTATTTTGGCGCAGATCGGCCACTGCCGATATTTGGTGCCTTAGCGCTCTTGACTTTACTCGGCATCCCACTGCTCCTACTGTCACAGCGGGTTCATCGCCAGTCGAAACCGGAAGAAGAGAAGGAAGTCGTCTCACTTTAAAGTCATTCTCAACAAAGACGCTCGTTTTGAGAAAAAACCATGAGCGATGACGCTTGAATAATGTGTTATGATTCATTAAGATTAGAATGATACTAAATTAGTAACTCTCGTGAACTGAATCGTCAGACACGAAATGAATAGATGGAGGGATTCTACATGAAGGCTTCACACTTGAAGATTGAAGATCTACACGTCGCAATCGACGGCAAAGAAATCTTGAAAGGCGTCAACTTAGAAATCAAAGGCGGCGAAATCCACGCGGTCATGGGACCAAACGGGACTGGTAAATCAACACTCGCATCAGCATTGATGGGTCACCCGACTTACGAAGTAACGTCTGGTTCAGTCACACTCGACGGCGAAGACGTCCTCGAGATGGAAGTCAACGAACGCGCACAAGCAGGTATGTTCCTTGCGATGCAATATCCAAGTGAAATCAGTGGTGTCACGAACTCAGACTTCTTGCGTTCAGCAATCAACTCACGCCGCGAAGAAGGCGATGAAATCTCACTCATGAAATTCATCCGTCAACTCGACGCACAAATGGGTCTTCTCGAAATGCCGGGCGAAATGGCACACCGTTACCTTAACGAAGGTTTCTCAGGCGGAGAGAAGAAACGGAATGAAATCCTCCAAATGACGATGTTGAAACCAGCCATCGCCATCCTTGACGAAATCGATTCAGGTCTTGATATCGATGCGCTTAAAGTCGTCGCAAAAGGTGTCAACGAAATGCGTTCACCTGAATTCGGCTGCTTGATCATCACGCACTATCAACGCCTCTTGAACTATATCGAGCCAGATTTCATCCACATCATGATGGGCGGAAAAATCGTCATGTCAGGTGGAAAAGAACTGGCACACCGTTTAGAAGCAGAAGGTTATGACTGGGTTAAAAAAGAACTCGGCATCGAAGAAGTCGAAATCGAAACAAAAGCGTAAGACGAGGGAGGAAGCATGATGACTGTAGAACTGAATCTTGCAGTAAATCGCGAGGCAGTGGCAGAACGTGCGACTCGCTTAGGGGAACCCGCTTGGATGATCTCTAAGCGTCAAGACGCACTGGATCTTGCCCCAACGCTCGCATTGCCAAAAGTAGAAAAAATCAAAATCGGTGGCTGGAACTTCACAGAGGGAACAGCAGATCTTGAGACAGTAACAGGTCTGACACCGGATATCGAAACATTGATCGGTGAAAACCGTGACCATATGCTGATCACGCGGAACGGACAACTCGTTCACGCGCAAAACAGCGAAGCGGCGAACGGTGTCATCTTCACGACACTCGAAGATGCAATGAAACATCACCCGGAACTGATTGAGAAATACTTCATGACAGAAGGCGTCAACGTCAATGAAGACCGTCTCGCAGCACTCAACGCGGCACTCATGAACGGCGGTACGTTCCTTTATGTACCAAAAGGCTTGAAGTTGACGGTTCCGATGCAAGCGATCTATACGCTGGAGCAAGCAGGCGGTGCACTTTACCATCACGCAATCATCGTTGCGGATGCGGACAGCGAACTGACGTATATCGAAAACTTCGTCTCTTACGGTGAAGAAGCACACAACGTCAACGTCGTCACGGAAGTGTTCGTCGAAGACAACGCCAAAGTCCTCTTCGGTGGTGTCGACACGCTCAGCAAAGGTGCTGTCACCTATATGAACCGTCGCGGTGTCGTCAAACAAGGCGCGAAGCTCGAATGGGCACTCGGTCACATGAATGACGGAAACACGATCACAGAAACGAAAACACACCTCGTCGGTAACGATTCGTTCTCTGACACGAAAGCCGTAACGGTTGGTCGTGGCGATCAAAAACAAAACTTCAACGTCCGGACAGACCATTTTGGTAAAGGTTCGGAAGGTTTCATCTTGATTCACGGTGTTCAAAAAGATTCGGCAACATCAATCTTCAACGGAACATCCATGATTCACCATGGCGCTTCAAAATCAAACGGTGTGCAGACGGAACGTGTGCTCATGTTGTCTGAAAAGGCACGTGGTGACGCGAACCCGATCCTCTTGATTGATGAAGATGATGTCATGGCAGGACACGCGGCATCTGTCGGCCGTGTCGACGAACTTCAACTCTACTACTTGATGAGCCGCGGTTTATCACGTAAAGAAGCAGAACGTCTTGTCGTTCATGGTTTCTTACAACCGGTCGTTTCAGAACTCGCGATTGACTCTGTCAAAGAACGTCTCGTTCAAGTGATCGAAGGGAAAGTAAACTAATATGGGAATCGATGCATCCATCCGCAATCAGTTTCCGATTCTTGACCAACAGGTTAATGACCGGAAACTCGTCTATCTAGATAGTGCGGCTTCTTCACAAAAGCCGCTCGTCGTCATTGAGGCGATTGACAACTACTACAAGACGGTTCATTCGAATGTGCACCGTGGCGTCCATACGCTCGGAACACGAGCGACGGATGCGTACGAAGGTGCGCGTGAGAACGTACGTCGTTTCATCAAGGCGCAACACCATGAAGAGATTATCTTTACCCGCGGGACGACAACGGCGATCAATATCGTCGCGTCGAGTTACGGAATGGAGCATGTCGAAGAAGGGGACGAGATTGTCGTCACGTACCTGGAGCACCATGCGAACTTGATTCCGTGGCAACAAGTCGCGAAAAAGAAAAAAGCGAAACTGAAATATGTCGATTTGACAGCGGACGGTCGTGTGACGATCGAAGCGGTCAAAGCACAAATTTCTGATCGGACGAAGGTCGTTGCGATGGCGCATGTCTCGAACGTCCTCGGGACGATCAATCCAATCAAAGAAGTGACGCAACTGGCGCACGCAGTCGGGGCCGTCATGGTCGTCGACGCAGCGCAAAGTGCACCGCACCAACAAATCGATGTCACGGATCTCGATTGTGATTTCCTGGCGTTTTCGGCACATAAGATGTGCGGACCAACCGGGATCGGCGTCCTGTACGGCAAAAAAGCATTACTCAATGCGATGGAGCCGGTCGAATTCGGAGGCGAGATGATTGACTACGTCGGGCTTGAAGAGTCGACGTTCAAACCATCACCGTACCGGTTCGAAGCGGGAACACCGATCATCGCAGGAGCTGTCGGCTTGTCGGCAGCAATCGATTTCCTGGAACAAATCGGACTTAGTAACATCGAAGCCCACGAACGTGAGCTTGCCCAGTACGCGATGGCACAAATGCGTGACATCGAAGGACTGACGATTTACGGTCCGGAAGAACGGGTGGGTCTCGTCACCTTTAATCTCGGGGATGTCCACGCACATGATGTCGCGACCGTACTCGATATGCAAGGCATCGCCGTACGCGCCGGTCATCATTGTGCCCAACCACTGATGCGTTGGCTCGGAGCCAGTTCAACAGCACGAGCGAGCTTTTACCTGTATAATACGAAGGAAGAAGTAGACGCTCTGGTGACAGGACTTCACCAAACGAAGGAGTATTTCAGTCATGGATTTTAACAATCTCGATCACTTGTACCGTCAAGTGATCATGGACCACTATAAAACGCCCCGCAATCGTGGTGCGATTGACGGTGGTGTGACGATCGATATGAACAACCCGACTTGTGGCGACACAATCCGTCTGCAACTCGCGATCGAAGACGACATCGTCAAAGATGCGAAGTTCGACGGCGAAGGATGTTCGATCAGCATGGCGTCTGCGTCGATGATGACACAGGCTGTCAAAGGAAAAACAGTCGAAGAAGCATTACAACTCGCCCATGTCTTTTCTGAGATGGTTCAAGGAAAAGATTACGACGATGAGAAATTTGATCTGGGAGACGCGGAAGCACTGTCTGGTGTGACGAAATTCCCAGCACGAATCAAGTGTGCGACACTTGCCTGGAAGGCGCTCGAACGCGGCGTCGAAGAAGGGAAGTAAACTTCGGTCAGTAAGTAAGAGGAGGAAACGAACATGGCTAAGAACATGCCTGAAATTGGCGATTATAAATATGGTTTCCACGATCGCGATATCTCGATCTTCCGTTCTGGACGTGGCTTGACGACAGAAGTCGTCGAGACGATCTCGAAAATGAAGGAAGAACCGCAATGGATGCTTGATTTCCGTCTGAAATCACTCAAGATTTTCAACGAACAAGCAATGCCAGCATGGGGCGGCGATTTATCAGATCTTCGTTTTGATGACATCACGTATTACGTTAAGCCATCAGAACGTGCTGAAAAATCATGGGATGAAGTACCGGAAGAAATCAAACGTACGTTTGACAAACTCGGAATCCCGGAAGCTGAGCAAAAATACCTCGCGGGTGTTTCGGCACAGTATGAATCAGAAGTCGTGTATCACAACATGAAGAGTGAACTGGAAGATCAAGGGATCGTCTTCAAAGATACAGATACAGCGCTTAAAGAAAACGAAGACTTATTCCGTGAGTACTTCGGTAAATTGATTCCGCCGACGGATAACAAGTTCGCTGCCCTCAACACAGCGGTCTGGTCGGGTGGATCGTTCATCTACGTACCAAAAGGCATCAAGATGGATACGCCGCTTCAAGCCTATTTCCGGATCAACTCGGAAAACATGGGTCAATTCGAGCGGACGTTGATCATCGTTGACGAAGAAGCATCGGTTCATTACGTCGAAGGATGTACGGCACCGGTTTACACGACGAACTCGCTTCACTCAGCAGTCGTTGAGATCTTCATCAACAAAAACGCGTACTGCCGTTACACGACGATCCAAAACTGGGCGAACAACGTCTACAATCTCGTTACGAAACGTGCGATCTGTGAAGCCGGCGCGACGATGGAATGGGTCGATGGTAACATCGGTTCGAAATTGACGATGAAATACCCGGCCGTCATCCTTAAAGGTGAAGGTTCACGTGGTATGACATTATCAATCGCCATCGCGGGTAAAGGTCAACACCAAGATGCGGGCGCGAAGATGATTCACCTTGCACCCAACACGTCGTCAACGATCGTCTCGAAGTCGATTTCAAAACACGGTGGGAAAGTAACGTACCGTGGGATCGTCCACTTTGGTCGTAAAGCGACAGGCGCACGTTCGAACATCGAATGTGACACGCTGATTATGGACAACCAATCGACATCAGATACGATTCCGTACAACGAAATTCTTAACGACAACATTTCGCTTGAACACGAAGCGAAGGTATCGAAGGTCTCAGAAGAGCAATTGTTCTATCTGATGAGCCGCGGGATTTCACAAGAAGAAGCAACGGAAATGATCGTCATGGGCTTCATCGAGCCGTTCACAAAAGAATTGCCGATGGAATATGCGGTCGAAATGAACCGTCTCATCAAGTTCGAGATGGAAGGTTCAATCGGATAATTTTTCTACTCTCTCATCAACAGATGAGGGAGTTTTTTTCGTGAACGGCTAAAAACGGGTAGAGGAGTAAAAAGGAGGGAGTCATCATGCGTGATATCGTTTATTCTTTTCAAGCCTCGCTCGACGGGTACATCGAGGATGCGTCAGGTAGCATCGCGTTTGCGTCACCGGACGCTGAGCTACATCAGTATTTTAACGACTACGAAACAGAATTTGATACCCACGTCTATGGACGTGGCCTGTACGAGATAATGCAGTACTGGGAGACCGCGGATCAAACGGAGACGGATCCGATCATCGTAGCCTATGCGAAGACATGGCAAGCGCTTGAGAAAATCGTCTTCTCGCATTCGATGACAGCAGTCGAGGGCAATGCTCGTCTGGCGACAAGACCACTGGCAGAGGAACTGGCCGCATTGAAACAGGCACCCGGGAAGCAGATCGCGCTCGGCGGAGCGACGCTTGCGGCAGAAGCCGTCCGCTTGGACTTGATCGACCGCTACCATGTCGTTATCTATCCCGTCTTACTCGGGGGCGGCAAGCGGATGTTTCCGTTGTTTGAGCACTCCTTGTCCTTACAGCTCGTGGAGCAGCAAACCTTTGCTTCCGGGTGTATCGCCTTGACGTATGAGCGAATCCGGTCCACTTGACGGGTATCGCGAAGAATCTTTCGATCGTCGGAAGATTCTTTTATTTTTCTAATTTATCAATTAGCATATATTTTCATAGAAGTTATATTATAATTGGATTTGGAAAAAATATAGAGAGAACGTAAGGTGTGGAAAAAATGAAATATTATCAAGAAATACCGGTCATCCGTTCGATTGCGGCGATTCTTGTCGTATCGGTCCATGTCATCGCCGGATTATATTATGTCGGTGGCGAATTTACGAATACATCGATTGGGTACATCAATCAGCTGGCACGGATCGGAACGCCGATTTTTGCCATCATCAGTGCCTTTTTGCTCATGTCGATGGTGTTACGAAAAGGATTTGACCTGCGGCAG
The DNA here is from genome assembly GCF_018618795.1 of Exiguobacterium sp. s192. NCBI lineage: Bacteria > Bacillati > Bacillota > Bacilli > Caryophanales > Exiguobacterium > Exiguobacterium sp. s192. The sequence goes on from NZ_JACSMS010000010.1 coordinate 22,544, forward strand.
TTTATTCAGTCCCGTTTTTCCAAAATTTTCGTTCCTTACTTAATTTGGAGTTCGGTTTATCTGTTGTATAAGTATCATGTCGAGAACAGCTTGAACCCTGACCTTTCGATTTCGTCATATTTCTTATATGGCAATGCGCATTATCACCTGTACTTCATTTTGACGGTTCTCCAGTTTTATCTGGTCTTTCCACTCCTGGCCCGCTTCAAGAAAAACAGCGGTTTGTTCGTTGCGCTCGGCGCATCGATGATCATCAATTACCTTTGGTTGATGTTCGGCAATGTCACGACGGATGTAGAATGGATCAACCGTTTCGTTAATGGACGGTCCTTCCTGTTGAACTGGATTGCATACTTCATGATGGGCATTACATATGCCGTATATTATCAAGAGTTTCAAGACCTCTTAAAACGCTACCGGACGAGCTTGTTGCTTGTGAGTGGGGTGATCCTGCTCGACTTGTGGATCAGTATTGATTTGACACGTCTCTATACCTCGACGAATATCTCGAACTTGATCTATATTCCGTTCGTCATTGTCGTGTTGAACTACATCTTCCGGCGTGTTCGTTCGGATGCAACGGCGATGAAGCTGTTTCAAGCGATCGGAACGCATTCGATGGGCATTTATATTGTCCATCCGTTAGTCATCCGTCTGATTCGACGGTCCGAATGGTTTGAGTATTTCCAATCCGGAAGCATGTTCGTCTTGGCGATGATTATGATCCTGTCGATCTCGATCGGCATCTCGTATGCGATCAGTCTGTTGCCGTTCGGAAATTACATCATTCCTGTTCCGAAACGGAGAACAAGTCCCCGGCAATCGGTCGACGTCCAACAAGTCGCTTCGTGATCTGAAGTGAGTCAAACAGGCAGTCCATCCCCCTGATTTTTGCAGGAGTGGGAAGGATCTGCTTGTTTTTTATATGAAGCACCTGCGTCTTTTCGAAGACGAGCTTTGAAGAAGAAATTCCCGATTCCGCTATGCTATGATAAAAAATATGCAGCGCACACAGATGAGGAGGGGGAAGGATGATTTATGTCGGCGTGACCGGTTGGGGCGATCACGACAGCCTCTATCCGACACCACAAGATCGGAAAGAGAAGCTCGCTGCCTACGCGGGCCATTTTCCGGCAGTCGAGGTCGATTCAACGTACTATGCGATTCAACCGGAACGGAACTACCAAAAATGGGTTGCGGAAACACCGGATGCCTTCCGGTTCATCGTCAAGGTCCACCGGGCGATGAGTGGTCATGACCGGGAAAACAAGGATCCGCTTGGTCCAATCTTTGAACAATACCTGGCGTCGATTGAACCGATGCGGCAGAGTGGAAAGATTGCAGCGATCCTCGTCCAACTCCCGCCCTGGTTTGATGTCAGTAAAGTCCATCTCGAATATCTTCAGACGATTCGGAAGTCGCTGGCCGGTCTTCCTGTCGCGATCGAGTTTCGAAATCCGTCCTGGTATTCGGAAGCGTACCAAGAGCGGACGCTGCGTTTTTTGGCGGAGCATCAGTTCATCCATACGATCTGTGACGAACCGCAGACGGAAGACGGGTCGGTACCGTTTGTTCCCGTCGTGACACAGGAGACGGCATTTGTCCGGCTGCACGGCCGTAACGTCAACGGATGGCTGAAGAAGCCCGGTCAAAGCAGTGAGGACTGGCGGAAGGTCCGTTGTCTGTACCGTTACTCGGAAGAAGAACTGCAAGGTTTGGCGACACACATCCGTTCACTTGCCGAAGAGGCAAAAGACGTGTATGTTTTCTTTAACAACAACTCAGCAGGAGACGCCGTACCAAACGCCAAACGGTTGATCGAGATTTTAGGTCTTGATTATGAATCGCTTGCGCCCCGGCAAATTTCCCTGTTTTAACACCTAGAGGAGGCTTGAGCGTGAAGTTACACGTCATTCATTATAACGATCTGCATTCACACTTTGATATGTGGCCTCGCTATATGTCGTTCATGAAAGAACACCGGACGTATGATTCCCTCGTCTTCGATTTAGGAGACCACGCGGACCGGGTCGCACCGGCGACGGAAGCGACGCAAGGTAAAATCAATACGCATCTATTAAATGAACTGTCCCCTACGGCCGTCACGATCGGAAACAATGAAGGCATTACGTTTCCGCATGATTGGTTGGCGGACTTATATACGGACGCGACGTTCCCGGTCCTCGTCTCGAACTTGACGGCACCGTTTGCGAAAGCCGGGATGATTCAAAACTTACCGACGGGAAAAGTCGGGATTTTCGGGCTGACGGCTCCCTATTACGAGCTGTACGCCTTGCTCGGATGGACGATTGAAGATCCGTTGGAAGCGGCAGCACGTGAAATCGAAGCCTTGCGGGATCGAGTCGACGTCTTGATCTGTTTAAGTCATCTTGGGTTTTATCAGGATGAAGAACTGGCGGAACGGTTCCCGGAGCTTGATTTGATCATCGGAGCGCATACGCACCACGTCCTCGATGACGGGGTCGTCAAAAACGGGGTGTTGATTGCCCAGGCTGGAAAGTACGGTCAGTATGCAGGGGAAATCTACTTAAACACGGATACGGGCGAAAAAGAGGCTGTCCTGCATCCGCTTGAAGCTTATCCGGCAGACGAGGCGACATCGGTCTTACTCGATAAAGAACAGTATTTAGCCGAACGTCAGATGAAACAACCGATTGGCCGGACATCAGGTCTGGCGAATGACTGGTTCAATCCGTCCCCGTTTACCCAACTGCTCGCGGATACGATGCGCGACTGGTGTCAGGCGGACCTCGCCTGTGTGCCGGCCGGGATGTTGCTGGGCTCATTGTCCCCGGGACCGGTCTCCGCGTTTGATTTGCACCGGCTTTGTCCACACCCGATCAATCCGTGTAAGGTGACGATGACCGGTGTGGAATTAAAAGCGTTCATCGCAGAAGTCGACAGCGAACGTTTTGAACAGTTGAAAGTCCGTGGTCTCGGTTTCCGTGGTAAATTAATGGGCAAGATGCATTATGCTGGAAATCATCAACAGATCGATGATACGAAAACCTATACCGTCGTCCTGCCGGATATGTTTACATTTGGTCCTTTATTTCCGGAAATTAAAGAAATGCCGAAAGAATATTTCATGCCGGAATTATTACGGGATTTGTTGTTCAATCGCTTATCGGAGAAGTCAGAATTTGGTGAATTACCCGTCCGCAAACACTGAATATTTGTTATACTGTAACAGAAATCAGGTCAGTTTTTTACGGATAAAGGGGGAAACCGATTCATGGGACGCGGAGAGATACAACGTAAACCAGAGTGGTTGAAAATCAAGTTGAACACGAATGAGACATACACAGAACTCAAAAGTATGATGCGCGAGAAAAAGCTCCACACGGTATGTGAGGAAGCCAAATGTCCGAACATTCATGAATGTTGGGCCGTGCGCCGGACAGCGACGTTCATGATTCTTGGAAGCATCTGTACACGGGCTTGTCGTTTTTGTGCCGTCACGACGGGTCGACCAAACGAACTCGACTTGGAAGAACCAAAACGAGTGGCGGAATCCGTTCGTCTGATGAATCTGAAACATGCGGTCATCACAGCAGTTGCCCGTGATGATTTAAATGACTTCGGGGCCGGTGTCTACGCGGAGACGGTGCGTGAAGTGCGTCGTATGAATCCGGAGACATCGATTGAAGTCTTACCGTCCGACATGGGTGGGAACTTCGACGCGTTACAGACGCTGATCGAAGCCAAGCCGGACATCATGAACCACAATATCGAGACGGTGCGCCGTCTGACACCAACGGTCCGGGCGAAAGCAACGTACGACCGGACGCTTGAATTCCTGCGTCGTTCCAAAGAACTCGCACCGGAAATTCCGACGAAATCAAGTCTGATGCTCGGACTCGGGGAGACGTGGGACGAAATCTTACAGACGATGGACGACCTGCGTGCGAACGACGTCGACATCATGACGATTGGTCAGTATCTCCAACCGACGAAAAAGCACTTGGACGTCATCAAGTACTATACGCCACAAGAATTTGCTGAATTAAAACAGATTGCGCTCGGAAAAGGCTTCTCGCATTGTGAGGCCGGTCCGCTTGTCCGTTCGTCGTACCATGCTGACGAACAAGTCAACGCGGCGAAAAAAAATAAAGCGGCTCTGCCGATTGATTGATGATCAAGGACCGTCCACGCTACGTGCGAGGACGGTTTTCTGCTGTCTGACGATTCGTTTTCAAGTATGATTATGGTAAGATAAAGGAAGCAGGGGGTGGAAAAATGATACAAGTCAATCGTGAAAGATATGAAATCGTCGAAGAAAAACGAGAAGGATTCAACGAAGAAGCCTTCATCGGCCGGTTTAGTGATGTGCTCGAAAAATACGACTACATCGTCGGAGATTGGGGACACGGGCAATTGCGTCTCCGTGGTTTCTATGACGACAACCATGAAAAAGCAACGTTTGATACAAAAATCTCCCACGTGGCGGATTATTTGTACGAATACTGCAATTTCGGGTGTGCATATTTTATCGTCAAACGGATGGAATTCGTAGAAGGAGAAGAAGCACCACCTCGCTTCGACGGATCTTCAGCGAATACGTTAAAACTGAAACGGAAGTTCTCGGCGGCGAAAGAAGAGACAGAGGATGAGCAGTAATCAAAATGACATCTGAAAGGATGTTTCTGATTGGGTGTTTTCGGCTAATAGTATAGTATCACGCACCTATAGGGGGAACTATCCATGAGAATCGTCGGGATCTATCATTCGGTACCAGAAGTCGTCAGTGCTGTCCATGATTTACGTGTTGCAGGTGTCATTTCTACTGATCTAAAAGTCGTTGCTCACGATCGTTATGATTTAGAGCAGATTGAGGAATTGGCGGATTTAAAAAACCAGCAGACGTCGACGCGTCTGACGCAAGAAGAACACATGAATCTGTGGCAAGAGATCAAAGGCATCTTTAAAAAGGACAGTGCCGGGTCTTCTTCAAACCACGATGTGCTTGAAGCGAGCGGATTGACGAAAGATGATGTCAACCGTGCCAACAAAGCAGCGGAAGAGGGACAATTCGTCTTACTCGTCGGCGATGAAGCGGATCAACATTCTGAACGGAAAGCCCACGATGAATCGGATAATACCAACGTTTTCAGTGGTCCAAACACGCTCAATGAGCGGAACGACCGGTTACTGTAACAGCAAAACAGCCAACTCCCTTAGGAGCTGGCTGTTTTTTTATAGACCGATGTAGTCGCGCAGGTAGCCCTCGAGTTCGTCGGCCGCCTCATCTTCTAAATCAAAGGCATGGGCGATGTAGCCCGGCTCGTCAAAATCGTCCGGACCGATGATCGCAAACCGGTTTGATAAGAGGTTCAACACCAAGATCTTTCCGAAGAAGTGTTCGGAGTGGGTGATGGCTAAATCGAAGCGGCTCGTCTCGCCAATCCAACAGACAAACCGGGTTTTCGTTTGTTCGACTTCATCATATAAAAAATCACGTTCTTGCATCATCTGTCAGTTCCCTCATTTCCTTCATCTCTGCTTAGATTAAAGGGTTTGGGGAACTTTTTGCAAGTACGGTTTACGCGAAAGACTGTGTTCTGCGATGACCTTCCGGATCGTCCGTGTTTTTGAACGCATCACGAGTGACGTCGTCTCGACGATATCGTCCGTTAAGAAGCGGACGCCGTCGAGCATCTCCCCTGTCGTCACGCCGGTTGCCGCAAAGATGCAGTCGTCACTTTTGATCAGATCGTCGAGTGTCAACAATTGCAGCGGATCGGCAAGCCCCATCCGGATGACACGTGCCGTTTCTTCCTCATTCATCGGGTGCAGACGGGCCTGCATGTCACCGCCCATTGCCTTGACGGCAGCCGCTGTGATGACGCCTTCCGGTGCGCCGCCCGTTCCGATGAAGATGTCAATTCCGGTTGAAGGAGAAAGCGGAGCGATTCCTGCTGAAACGTCGCCGTCCTCAAAGAGACGGACACGAGCGCCGACACGCATCGCTGCTTCCCGGAAATGATCATGACGCGGACGGTCCTGCATGATGACGGTGACGTCTTCAATCCGTTTCTGATTCAGTTCCGCTGCTTTTTGAATGATGACTTCGAGTGGATCGTCGAGTGAGACATGTCCTTTTAAGTTCGGTCCGACGGTCAGTTTATCCATGTACATATCCGGTGCGTGGAGCAGGGCACCTTCATCCGCGACTGCAATGACGACCATCGCGTTACCGAGACCTTTGGCGACGATGTTCGTCCCTTCAAGCGGATCGACGGCGATATCGACGACTGGTCCGTTTGACGTCCCGACCTGTTCGCCGATGAATAACATCGGTGCTTCGTCGAGTTCCCCTTCGCCGATGACGACGGTTCCTGCCATGTTGACGGTATTTAAGACTTCGCGCATCGCTGTCGTTGCCGCATCATCGGCTTCGTTCTTTTTCCCGCGACCAATCCACTTGGCGGATGCTAATGCTGCTGCTTCTGTTGCTCGGACGATTTCTAATGCTAATTCCCGTTCCATCTATGAATAACCTCCAAGTCACCTAATGTGACATACTATTTTCGTAAAAATCTAAATTGAGGATAACACATTGAGGAATGTGATGCAAACAGCCTTTCTGCTTTTCATGTCCCGCGGATAGAGCTAAAATGAAGGATGTGAGGGGGAATACTGGATGTATTTCGTAAATCGTGAAAAGATTGAACAAACGGTGGTTTGTTTTGAAACCGCGCTGCGTCAAAGCAAGGAATTAACAGGGGATGCGTTGACGATTTCACTGGCGTGGGAACGGATCGGGTTTTTGGTGATTGAAAGTATCATCGATGTGGGGAACAGTATGATTGATGGTTTCATCATGCGTGATCCGGGAAGTTATGAAGATATCGTCATGATTTTAGAAGATGAACGGGTCGTGGATGCGCCGCTTGCGACGAGTCTGAAACGGATCGTCGCCCTGCGGACACGGATTGTCCGTGAATTTACGACATCGAGCACAGCAGAGATCCGGAGTGTTCTTTTGGAAGAAGAAACGCAGTTGCGTCGTTTTCCGGAAGCCGTCCGACACTATTTAGAAACAGAACTCGGACCGGTCTCTGCATTTTTACCAAATGAGGAGTGAGCCAGGATGAAAGCAAAAGGATATTTGTTTGATTTGGATGGAACGATGTATAACGGGACAGAACCCGTCAAAGAAGCGGTTGATTTCGTAAACCGTCTGCAAGAGAAAGGGGTGCCGTATCTGTTCGTCACGAACAATGCCTCGATGACGGCGGAAGCGGTCGCTGAAAAATTACGTGGCATGGGTGTCCATTCGAACGCGGAGCACGTCTTGACGAGTGCGATGGCGACAGGTCGCTACATCGCAGAACTCGATCCGGGTGCGAAGGTCTATGCGATTGGAGAAGGTGGATTGATTGATGCCCTCGAGCGTCAAGGCTTACAGGTCGTCGCAGACGAGCATGCCGATTATGTCGTCATCGGTCTCGATCGTCAAATCACGTATGAGAAGTTAGCAATCGGAGCACTGGCAATTCGTGCAGGAGCCCGCTTCATCTCGACGAACGGAGATATCGCGATTCCGACCGAGCGTGGCTTTTTACCGGGGAATGGTGCGTTGACGTCCGTTTTACGGGTAACGACGGAAAAAGAACCGTTTTATATCGGGAAACCTGAACCGGTGATGATCAATATCGCAGCTGAGATGATTGGTCTCGCGAAAGAAGACCTCATCATGATCGGCGATAACTACCATACGGACATTCTGTTCGGCATCAATGGCGGTATCCGCACGATGCACGTTAACTCCGGTGTCCATACGCCGGTCTTCATTCAAGGGCAGGATGCTCAACCGACGTATATGGTCGATACATTGGCGGAATGGATTCTGTAAACAAAAAAATCCCCATTGACGGATGTCAGTGGGGATTTTAACGATTTAGAAGACTTGTTCGACTTCAACGACGCCGGCTACTTCTTCAAGCAGGGCACGTTCGATACCAGCCTTCAGTGTGATTGTTGAACTTGGGCAGCTGCCGCAAGCTCCCATCAAACGGAGTTTGACGATACCGTCTTCTACATCTACGAGTTCAACGTCTCCTCCGTCACGAAGAAGGAACGGACGCAATTTTTCGAGTACTTCGTTTACTTGATCAAACATTTCCATGCGTAAACACATCCTTTCTTATAGCATCATTGTAACAGGGTTGAAAAATGTTCTCAATCTGGAAAACTTGTATACTATAAAAGAAGTGCAACAGGAAGAGGAGGACAAGTGATGGAAATCAAAGTATATGGCGCCGCACAGACGTGTCCGAGCTGCGTCGGGGCACCAAGTTCGGAAGAGACCTACAGTTGGCTGCAGGCCGTTCTCGGACGGAAATATGAGACGGCGTTGACGTTTGAATATGTCGATTTCGAAGCCGCGCCGATCGAAGACGACTGGATTCTGGCCATAAAAGACGATGTCTATTTTTATCCGCTCGTCCTGCTTGACGGTGAGATGATCGACGAAGGGTACGTCCAATTGAAAAAAATCACTCAGGCAATCGATACGAGACTTGAAAAAACGGCCCCGGAATGACCGGCGCCGTTTTCTTATTTGATTTTTTTGTGTTTCCAGAGCACGCCGGACTTCAACAGGCGTGGGACTTTTCCGGTCAGCGCCTGTTTCCCCATGACGATTCCGAATCCGTCTGATTTCCCGAGTGATCCGAGCATCCCGCGTAACTTGATTTCCGGCAGTTTCGGCAACTTCTTGCCGGCCCATTTCGCCTGCAGGACATCGACGACTTGATCGGCTTGATGTTCTGCGAGCTGACCGCTTGGAGCATACGGTAAACTGGCACAGTCCCCGATGACGAAGACATTTTCATGTTCCGGCACATGGTGGTGTTCCGTCAGCTTAATCCGTCCGCCGCTGTCTGCTTCAAACCCAAGATCTCGTACGACTTTGACCGGTTGCGTGCCGGCTGTCCAAATCGTCAAGTTCGACGGATAGGCGTCATCCCCGTTTTGGACGTCATCCGCTGTGACGAACGTGACGTTGGAATTGTTGATGACTTCGACGTCGTGCTCTTCGAACCATTCCTGGACGTATGTCGATACTTTATCCGAGAGGAAGGACAAGACGGACGGACCGCGGTCGAATAACCGGATTTTTAAATCTTTCCGACTTTCATGCAGTTCACTTGCCAGTTCGACACCGGAGAGACCGGCTCCAACGATCGAAACGATCGCCCCCGGAGAAAGTCCGCAGATCGCTTGTTGTGTTTTCCGTGACTCCTCGAGTGTCTGGATGCTGTACGTAAACTCTTGTGCGCCCGGTATGTTATGGTATTTGTCTTCACACCCTAAAGCGATGACTAAATCATCATAAAAAAGTTCCGTACCGTCTTGCAGATGGACGGAGTTCGTCTCGGGTGAAATCTTTACGACGTGACCATATTTATATGTGAGGTGTTCTCCTTCCGGAAATGCGATTCGGACATCCCGATCCGACAATGTTCCGGCAGCCAGTGCGTAATATTCTGTTTTTAAGGCATGATACGGTAAACGATCGACGAGTGTCACAGCGACCTCTTCATCCTTAAATCGTTCACAAATCCGCATCCCACCGTATCCGCCACCTAAAACAACCAGTTGCTTCATAACTTAAAATCCCCCTTAGTTCCCCTAAATCAGTCTGACCTTGTATAATACGACATGAGGAAAGATAATTCCTGCTTGAAGGAGGAAAAAAAGTGAATCCGATTATTGAATTTTGTATCAGTAACTTAGCGACAGGGACCCAGGTCGTCATGCAACAACTCGAACGGGACCCGAATGTCGATGTCGTCGAATATGGTTGCCTCGGATATTGCGGGATCTGCTCACTCGATCATTTTTGTCTGGTCGATGGCGAAACCGTTGTCGGAGAGACACCGGAAGAACTGCTTGAAAAGATTTATCAGAAAATCGAAGAAAACGAGCTCTAAAAAAATCCCCGTGTCTCAAATGAGACCGGGGATTCGTGTCTGTCAGCGGGCGCGGCTTCGGACTTAGAAGGATTGTTGGCGACGCATCATCCATGGTTTGAGTTTCAAGAACAGCGGAATGAAGAGTGCTGAGATGAACATCGCCTTGATGATGTTAAACGGCAGGATACCGGCCGTGATCGTCGTCCATTTGACGGCTGGATCCAACATGTAATCCATTCCGAAGAACCAAGCATACGCTGGAAGAATTAAGATATAGTTGAGGATTGCAAGACCAAGTGCCATCGTGATCGTACCTGCGACGAGACCGGTTGCAAGACCTTTTGTAGATTTCTTTTTATGGTAGAACCAACTGACCGGAAGAATGAAGGCGACACCGGCGGCGAAGTTTGCGAGCTCTCCGACCGGAACACCGCTTCCGCGGAAGATGTAGTACAGGACGTTTTTGAGTGCTTCGACGATGACACCTGCAATCGGTGAGAACATGATGGCAGCGATCAAAGCGGGAACGTCACTGAAGTCGATCTTCAGATAGTTCGGTAAAAACGGCAGTGGAAAGTTGAGTAACATGAGAACAAACGAAATTGAACCTAACATGGATAACGTGACCATCTTTTGTGTGCGTTTCATACGAGTATAATCTCCTTTTGCTCGTTCCTCTCGATGAAGTATTGGCATGGCTGCGTCCAAAATAAACCCCCATCGAAAAGTGTTCGATAGGGGAGAAGTCCGCAGTAAACTAAGCCTGAACGATTTTTGCAAAAATCGGTTCAAGAAATAGAAACATGCCGCCATCTTCTCCCATCCAGACTATACTGTCGGCTCCTGAGTCACACAGAATCAGCAAATAGCGCCCTATTCGCTCGCGGGCTTCAGACGAATCGTCTGTTTACCGCCGGTCGGGAATTTCACCCTGCCCTGAAGATGGAACGATTTAATTTTTTTTGATACAACTCCTTTATACAACGAATTCAAGATAGTTTCAAGCAACTAGGTTTCGATTCCCTCTGAAATTGCGTATACTGATAAAAAAGGGAAGGTGATGACATGATTCATTTAACAGAAGCGGCCGCACTCCAAGTCAAAGAGATGATGTTGCAGGCGCCGAACGATGAACAGAATCTGCGGATGCTCGTTCAAGGCGGCGGATGCAGTGGTCTCTCCTACGGTATGGGCTTTGACAGCCAAAAGGAGACTGACTTAACCTTTGAGCAACATGGGGTGAAAGTTATCGTCGATCAAAAAGATTATCCGGTCGTCAAAGGACTGGAAGTAGATTATAAACAATCGATGCTCGGCGGTGGATTTACGATCACGAATCCGAACGCAATTGCAACATGTGGATGCGGGACGTCGTTCCGGACCGCAACAAATGCCGGTACACCCGGCGGATGTTAATCTAATCCGTTTCACCGCAGACGATGCCGTCTGCGGTTTTTTTGTTTTCAAAGCGAGAGGAACAGGACTTCACGGTGTGCATGGAGAAGGACTAACAAGAACGTTAGAACGCCATGACGAGGGAGGACTATCGATGCGAAAAGTACTGATTTTTGGTGGAACACGTTACTTTGGTCGACGGTTGGCATTACGGCTTGCGGAATCGGGGGATGATGTGACGATTGTCACGCGCGGCGAGCATACACCGCCGGTCGCGAAGGGCTTGACATTTTTTAAGGGAGACCGGACGTCAAGCAGTACGATGAAGGATCTTGGGAGTCAGAACTGGGACATCATCTATGACAATATCTGCTTTAATCCCTATCAGGCGAAGCTTGCGGTGGATGCTTTTGAAGGGAAAGTCGGCCGTTATATCTTAACGTCGACGATGTCCGTTTATGAGCAGGGTGGAACAAACATCTCAGAGCGGACTTACAATCCGTTTCCCGGGAAATATGACTTGGAAAAAGAACATGATTACGGGGAAGGAAAACGTCAGGCCGAAAGTTACTTTTTCCAACGGGCGACTTTCCCGGTCATCGCCGTTCGATTCCCGGTCGTCCTAGGACCGGACGATTATACGGAACGACTGGTGTTCCATATTAAACGGGCCTTGGCCGATCAACCGATCGTTGCTGAAAATTTATATGCGAAGATGGGTTATATCTCGAGTTATGAAGCGGCAGCCTTCCTCGAATGGTGCGGTCGGTCGACGATGACCGGACCAATCAATGCAGCAAGTGACGGCGTGTTATCGATTCAGGACTTAATGGATAAAATTGATCGCGTGGCGAAGACGACCTCCCGGTTTGAAACGAAGGGAGACGATCCGTCCCCATTGGCACCGGATCACGATTTTTATATGGATACGACAGCCGCAAAACAAGCGGGGTATTTATTCCAACATGTCGACGACTGGCTCGATCGACTCATTGAAGAGGAGGTTCGTAACCACAAATGATGCAATTAATGAAACCAACGGTCACATGGGAAAAAGAATACCGTGCCTTTTTAGAAGACTGGCGAGAATCGGGAGAAACAATCGTACCGGAAGTTGTCGGAGATACGTATGAACCGCTCGCAGCCTATTTCTCTGAGCAAGAAGCGGAGGAATCGGAAGTGAGACCGGGACGTGTTACGCATTCAACGTACTGGATGGTCGACGGACAACGGATTGTCGGTGCGTTGAACTTCCGACATGACTTGACGGAAAATTTGAAGTTGTACGGCGGGCATATCGGATACGGGATCCGACCGTCCGAGCGCAAGAAAGGATATGCAACGATAGGACTTCGGCTCGCACTCGAGGAAGCACGAAAGCGGGGACTCGATCAAGTATTGCTGACGTGTGGCGTCGACAATTTCGCATCGTGCCGTGTCATCGTAGCGAACGGTGGTCAGGAAATCGACCCGACTGTTCGCAATGGACGCGAGACACGTCGCTTCATCATTTCGTTATGAGGACGCCTGTTTTGATTCGTGCAGCGGTGCTTGAAGACGCTGCTGTGATTGCCCGGATTCATGTTGCATCCTGGCGGGAAACGTACCGGGAAATTATTCCGGAGGCGTATCTCGATCAGTTATCAGCGGAGAACCGGGAAGCGGGTTGGCGGAAAAGTCTTACCGAAGGTCCGGTCTTCGTTGCGCTTGATCAGACAAACGAAGTCATCGGATTTGCGAACGGTGGACCAAGCAGGGGGAGCAAAGGGACGGAAGGAGAGTTGTACGCGCTCTATCTTTTGAAGACTCATCAAGGAGAAGGGACAGGGAAGCGGTTGTTTGATCATGTCCTAGAAGATTTGCGGCAGCAAGGCTTCTCCTCTTGCCTCGTCCACGTGTTGGCGGATAATCCGTCCCGTTTCTTTTATGAACGCTTCGGCGGACGTCTCGTTTTTGAACAACGGATCGAGCGGGGCGGGAAACAACTGATGGAGTACACGTATCGAATCATGCTCTGACGATCATCCAATCTATAAGCCAAAAAAAGCAGCGTCACTTCGATCCGGAAATCGAGGTGACGCTGCTGTTGGGTCATGCTTAATGGTTTTTAACTTTTTCAAAAAGACTTGTGGAGTGTTGCGGATGACGGGCTGATGGGTCAACAAGCAACTTCGCTTGGTTGACGGCAATCGGAGCTTCTCCGAAACCGGTCGCAATCAATTTGACACGACCGTCATAAGTCGCGATATCCCCACAGGCAAAGACGCCGGGAATCGCTGTTTCCATCTTCGAGTTAACGCGGATCGAATTGCGTTCGAACTCGACTTCCCACTCCTTGAGTGGTCCGAGCGAGGAAACGAAACCGAAGTTACAGACGACATCATCTGCGCCGACGACGATGACTTCATCCGTTTCGGCATGTTTAAACGTCAGCGTCTCGATGCTGTCATCCCCTGTGACCGATTCGAGCGTATACGGTGTCATGACATTGACGGACGAGTTATGCAACAATTCGACCGTATGTTCATGAGCCCGGAATTTATCACGACGGTGGACGAGCGTGACGGATTTGGCGATCGGCTCAAGCATCAAGGACCAGTCGACGGCGGAATCGCCGCCGCCGAGCAAGACGACTTGACGGTCTTTGAAGCGGTCCATCTCGTTGACGAAGTAATGCAGGTTACTTGTCTCAAACCGTTCTGCATCGGCAACGCCGAGCGGGCGGGCGGCAAACGAGCCGTTTCCGGCCGTCAGAATGACGGTTTTCGTGTAATGCTCTCCCTTATTCGTCACGAGGCGGATCAGTCCGTCATCGAGACGCTCATAAGCAAGCACTGTCTCGCCGAGGACATAGGTCGGATCAAATTCGTTTGCCTGTTCGAGCAGACGATCGACTAAATCCTGTGCTTTGACTTTCGGGAAGCCGGCAATATCGTATATATATTTTTCAGGATAAAGCGTCGCCAGTTGTCCACCGAGTTGTGGCAGACTTTCGATGACTTTCGTCTTCATCTGACGCATGCCTGAGTAAAAAGCGGTGAACAGTCCGACTGGACCACCGCCGATAATCGTTACATCATATGGTTGGTGCATCTGAGTCCCTCCTAAAGTTGGATACTCCTATTATATAGGAAGATGGGTTCCATGTGGCAAGTGCGGGACATCTCACATTTTTTTCAGGGATTGCATATTTTTACTTTGCAATCTATGATAGAAAATGGTTCAATGAACGTATAGACGTGTGAACATTATTTGAACAAAGTTTTTGAGCATTTATCTGCAATTGAATGTGAAGAAAATCACAACAAAACTATTAAGCGTAAGGGGTATCAGAACATGAACACACCAAACATTGTTATTCTTGGAGCCGGCTACGGTGGATTGATCACAGCAGTCAACCTTCAAAAAAAACTTGGCGTTGACCAAGCGAACATCACTTTAATCAACAAACACGATTATCATTACCAAACAACGTGGTTGCACGAACCAGCAGCGGGAACGATGTCTGCTGAACAAGCGCGTATCTACATCAATGATGTCATCAATCCTTCACGTGTCAAACTCGTCAAAGGTATCGTCGAGAAGGTCGATACGGCAAGCAACACAGTGAAGCTCGTCGACGGTGGAACAGTCCCTTACGATTATGTCGTCGTGGCGCTTGGTGGCGTTCCTGAAACATTCGGCATTAAAGGGTTGAAAGAGAACGCTCTAACGATCAGTTCATTGAACAGTGTCCGAAAAATCAAGGAACACATCGACTACTCATTCGCAGAGTACAAAACGACGGGTTCAACAAACCGTTCACTCTTGACGATCGTCGTCGGTGGTGCTGGATTTACGGGTATTGAGTTCATGGGTGAACTCGTTAACCGGATTCCGGAACTTTGCAAACAATATGATATCCCACGCGAACTCGTTCGTGTCGTCAATATTGAAGCGGCTCCAACGGTCCTTCCTGGATTTGATGCGGATCTCGTTAACTACGCACACAAATGGCTTGAGCGCCAAGGCATCGAGTTCAAACTCGGTAACGGCATCAAGGAATGTGCACCGGGCAGCGTGACATTCGGACCGCTCCAAGGTGAAACAACAGAAACAATCGAAGCGAACACAATCATCTGGACAGGTGGCGTCAGCGGTAACCCGGTTGTTGCAGCATCTGGCTTTGAAGCGATGCGTAACCGTGTCGTCGTCGCAGAAGACCTCCGTGTTCCTGGACATGAAAATGTCTTCATGATCGGTGACTGTTCAGCTGTTATGGATCCGGCTTCAAACCGCCCGTACCCGCCGACAGCTCAGATCGCGACACAACAAGCACACAAAGTGGCTGAGAACATTTCGGCACTGATCGGTGGACGTCAAACATCGACATTCACATACGAGAACAAAGGAACGGTCGCTTCACTTGGTCATAAAGACGGCATCGGCATGGTCTTCGGTAAGAAGATTTACGGTCGCAATGCATCATTCATGAAAAAAGTCATCGACAACAAGCATTTCCTTGAGCTCAAAAAAATTGGTCTTGCCATCAAAAAAGGTAAATTCTAAGTTCACGTTTTAGGCAAATGTACACTCGTGCATTTGCCTTTTTTGTCGGTTATACTAAAAGAGATTCAAAGGGGGAACAGTATGCATATCATTCAAGCCGTGATCGGGAGTGTTCTTTATCTCGTCATGTTCTTTAGTATCGGTTTTATCTTAAACATGTTGTTACGCAGTACGTGGATCATGCTTGTGTTGTATCCGTTGATCATCATCATGATGATTGATAATCAATCGACGCTCGATTATTTCACGAATGCACGCGAAGCGATTCCGAATTTGGGTGAACGGATCATGGGTCTGCAGACGGCAGATGTCACGATGTTTGCAGCCGGTCTTGCCGGAATTATCATCGCCGGTATGTCCATTCGCTTCCTGCGTAAAAGCGGTTACCAAATGTTTTAAAGTCTACTTGAGTAAGTAGACTTTTTTAGTGCGTTAAAACACGTTATAATAAAAACAGTGTCTTTTTAAAAAAATGTGTAAGAGCAGATAGGGTTGAGAGCGAATGGATAAACAAATGTACCACGTTATCAAGGTCTTGAATAATAATGTCGTCATTTGTTCGACTGGTGCGAATCAGGAAGTCATTATCCTCGCGAAAGGGATTGGCTTCGGTCGGAAGCCAGGCGATCAACTAACGGATCTTGAGAAGCTGGAAAAAGTCTATACGTTAAAAGATAAAGACGAGCAGGCGCAGTACAAAGCACTCGTCGGGCATCTCGATGAAAACTTCATCGCTTTGATGAACGAGATCGTTTCCATGATTGAGACACGGTTCGGAAAACGTGTTGATGAACATATTCATATCGGATTGACGGATCACTTGACGTTTACCTTCAAACGTTTGGAGCAAGGAATGGAAGTGACGAATCCGTTTCTCGCGGAAACGGAAGCGTTGTATCCGGAAGAATACGCGCTGGCAGAAGAAATCGTCGAATTCATCAGTGCGGAGATGAATTTTTATTTACCACCGGCCGAAACCGGGTTCATCGCCCTTCATATCCATTCGGCGACGAACTTCAAAGATGTTCTCGAAGTGAACCGGCATCATCAATTGGTCGGATTGATTGCCAGTCACATCGAGCAACGGTTGCAGATCAAAATCGACCGAAAATCATTGGATTACAAGCGCTTAATCCGCCACTTACGTTCGGCGATTGAAAGGGTTTCCAATGGGGAGTATCTAGAGGCGCCAGAAAAAGTAGAAAAGCTATTGCGTGAAGAATATCCGCTGTGCTATGATACTGCTTGGGAGCTGATGTCCATCATGGAACGTCAGCTGAAGAAAGCGGTACCGCGCGGTGAAGCGACGTATCTTACGATGCATCTGCAACGCTTAGTGCAGTACGATTTAGGTAAATGACCGCACGGACTACGTGTTACTGATACGATCAGGCATGAGTGGGATGTCGGGCAAAATGGTTTATTTCCGTTAGATTTTTTCGCGGGATAAGTGTATTTTGTCTACAATCCGCTCGTGCCTGATTTTTTTCTGTAAAAATCGGTCGGATGTCTGACTTTTTTCAACCCGTCATTGGTATTATTCATTATTTTTAGTTTTTACATCAAAAGGAGGAAACACACATGTTCAAACAGATTTTTGCTGTTCTTCAACGTGTTGGTAAAGCGTTGATGCTTCCTGTTGCGATTTTGCCTGCTGCCGGTATCTTACTCGGATTCGGTAACGCCATGCAAAATCCGAACTTGACGTCAAAACTCGAGTTCTTAAAAAATGATGCAATCATCAAGGTTGCAAAATTGATGGAAGCAGCCGGAGATATCATCTTCGGTAACTTAGCACTCTTATTCGCCGTCGGTGTCGCGATCGGATTAGCAGGAGACGGCGCAGCCGGACTTGCTGCTATCGTCGGATTCCTGATCATGAACAAAACGATGAGCGTTTGGCTCGGCGTTACACCAGAAATGGTGGCAAATGGTCAAGGATATGCCAACGTACTTGGTATTCCAACGCTTCAAACAGGTGTTTTCGGTGGTATCATTATCGGTTTAATCGCCGCCTGGGCCTACGGGAAGTATCATAATCTCGAATTGCCGCAGTTCCTCGGATTCTTCGCAGGAAAACGTTTTGTTCCAATCGTTACAGCAGTTGTTTCATTGTTCGCAGGTCTTGTACTTGTTTTCGTTTGGCCGTTCGCTCAAGACGGGTTGAACACATTCTCCCACTTCATGATGGAGAAAAACCCGACGCTTGCCGCTTTCGTCTTTGGTCTCATTGAACGTTCATTGATTCCATTTGGTCTTCACCATATCTTCTATGCACCATTCTGGTTCGAATTCGGTTCGTACACGAATGCAGCAGGAGACGTCGTTCGTGGTGACCAAGCAATCTTCTTCGCTCAGTTAAAAGATAACGTTGAATTAACAGCTGGTACGTTCATGACTGGTAAATTCCCGTTCATGATGTTCGGTCTTCCAGCAGCAGCACTTGCAATGTACCACGAAGCACGCCCAGAGCGTCGCGCAGTCGTTGGTGGTCTTCTTGGATCAGCAGCACTTACAGCTTTCTTAACAGGTATCACAGAGCCAATCGAATTCGCATTCTTATTCGTTGCTCCAATCTTGTTCGCAGTTCACGCAGTCTTCGCAGGTCTTTCGTTCATGACAATGCAACTCTTGAACGTTAAAATCGGGATGACATTCTCAGGTGGATTGATTGACTTCCTTCTCTTCGGTGTCCTTCCAGGACGTACGCAGTGGTGGCTCGTCATCGTCGTCGGTCTTGTTCTCGCAGTTGTTTACTACGTTGGATTCCGTTTCGCAATCCGCAAGTTCAACTTGAAAACACCAGGTCGTGAAGACGAAGTACAAGAAACGTCAATGGCTCAAGGATCTGAGCTTGCAGCAGGTATCCTCGATGCACTCGGTTCTGAATCAAACATCAAACACCTTGACGCATGTATCACACGTCTTCGTGTTGAAGTTCTTGATAAATCAAAAGTTGATAAAAACGAATTGAAAAAATTAGGTGCGGCAGGTGTTCTTGAGGTTGGTAACAACGTTCAAGCAATCTACGGACCAAAATCAGATAACATTAAATCTGAAATTCAAGCGGTCATCAACTCACGTAAACAAGAAAAATCAGTCTAATGCGCTAAAGGACCTTTCCGATTCGGAAAGGTTCTTTTTTTATGGAAATAAATATGAAACAAATAGTTTTGCGCAAGAAACATTAAGGGTATGAACTAAGTAGTCTGGTCAAAAAAAGGAGGGAAATCACTGATGTGGAAAAATGTGTTCGGTGTGTTGCAACGGATCGGTAAAGCGTTGATGTTACCGGTTGCGATCCTACCGGCAGCGGGGCTTCTCCTGGCGTTTGGTACGGCGTTTCAAAACCCGAATCTGACGCAGTATCTTCCGTTTCTCGAAAATGACGCACTGGTCGTCATTTGGCGGGTTATGCAGGATGCCGGGGATATCATCTTTGCCAATCTAGGATTATTGTTTGCCGTCGGGGTTGCGATTGGTCTTGCGAATGGTGAAGGGGTCGCAGGATTAGCCGCGATTGTTGGATTCTTGATCATGAACAAGGTCATCAGTTCGTTTTTACAGATTACACCGGAAAAGATTACAGAAGCACAGCAGTCGAGTGACTTATCGTATGCCACCGTGTTAGGGATACCCACCCTGCAAATGGGGGTATTCGGAGGGATTATCGCCGGATTGATAGCGGCGTACAGCTATAATAAATTCTTTAAAATTAAATTGCCGGACTTCCTTGGATTCTTTGCCGGTAAACGGTTTGTCCCGATTGCTACAGCGCTATTTAGTTTAGTCGCTGGTTTTGCGCTGTCTTACATTTGGCCGCCGATCGGAACGGGAATCAATACGTTCTCGAAAACGATCATCGAATCAAATGAAACGTTATCTGCCTTCATCTTTGGATTAGTCGAACGTTCTCTTATTCCGTTTGGTCTGCACCACATTTGGTATTCAAGTTTCTGGTTCCAGTTTGGCGAGTATACGGATAAAGCCGGTACGATCGTCAACGGGGATCAGCGGATTTTCTTCGCCCAGTTGAAAGACGGGGTTCCGTTCACAGCCGGGACATACATGACCGGGAAATATCCGTTCATGATGTTTGGACTTCCGGCTGCCTGTCTTGCGATGTACCATACCGTCGCGAAAGACCGCCGGAAAGCGGTCGAAGGGTTATACTTCTCCGCTGCCCTGACATCGTTTTTGACAGGGATCACCGAGCCGGTTGAGTTCTCATTCGTATTCGTGGCACCATTGTTGTTTGCGGTTCACGCTGTTTTTGCCGGATTATCGTTCATGATCATGGACATTTTGAACGTCAAGATTGGGATGACATTCTCCGGGGGATTAATTGATTACACGTTATTTGGTATTTTACCGAACCGGACCTCCTGGTGGCTTGTCATACCGGTTGGACTTGCTTTCGCGGTCATCTACTACTTCGGTTTCCGCTTCGTCATCAAAAAGTTCGATTTAAAGATTCCCGGACGCGAAGCGATTCAAGAAGGAGCTGCGACATCAAGTGCAACGGCAGGCGAATTGCCGTATGAAATTCTGCAAGCCTTTGGCGGTGCCTCGAACATCAAACACTTGGATGCCTGTATCACGCGGCTCCGGATTACCGTCAACGATAAGTCGGGCGTCAACAAAGAGCGGTTGAAACAGTTGGGTGCCGCGGGTGTCCTTGAAGTCGGAGACAACGTACAAGCGATCTTCGGTCCGAAGTCGGATGGCATCAAGACCGAGATGGCAGAAATCATGAACGATCCGAACTATAAACCACCGGTCAAACCGGAAGCAGATCCGATTCCACAAGTGCCGACGGGAGCGGAAGCACGGACCGATGACCGGTCGGGCTTAGCCGGAACAGACGGTGCTTATGTACCGAGTGACGGTTATGTTTCTCCATTGAGCGGTGTGATTCGTTCGCTCGATGACGTACCGGATCAAGTCTTCTCCGGACGGATGATGGGAGACGGTTATGCGATTGAGCCGACAGAAGGATATGTCGTTTCCCCGGTTTCGGGTGAAATCACAACCTTCTTCCCAACCAAACACGCGATTGGCATCCTTGCGGATAATGGAGACGAGATCTTGATTCATATCGGAATTGATACCGTTTCGCTTGAAGGAAAAGGATTTGAAGCCCTTGCGAAAGCAGGCGATCGGGTCGAACCAGGTTCGCCGTTGTTAAGCGTCGATCTGGAACAAATCCGACCACTCGTCCCGTCACTCTTGACACCAATCATCGTCACAAACAGCGGCGACCGGAAAGTCTCGGTCGATGTTGGAAAAACAGTCGAAGCCGGCGAAAAAATGTCGTATGATATCAAGTGATTTCCGCAAGACACGATCTCTTCTTTTGGAGAGAACGTGTCTTTTTTTGTTGTTATACATTCAGTAATGAGAATTTGCACATATGATGATACAATGAATAAGCTATTATGAAGATTAGCTATTTTTTCAAGGGAGAGGTGAGTCGATGGCTACGACTTCGACGAAAACACGTTATGTCGTGTTGGGTTTATTGATCGGGATTTTAGTGGCAGCAATGGATAATACCATCGTTGCGACGGCGATGCCGACGATTGTCAGTGAATTAAATGGATTTGATCAATATGCGTGGGTGACTTCCGCCTATATGATTGCGACCGTCGCCGGCATGCCGATTTTTGGTAAGTTGAGTGATATGTATGGTCGAAAACGATTTTTCCTGTTCGGGATGTTACTTTTTATCGCCGGCAGTATACTGTGCGGAATGGCGGATTCGATCATTGAATTATCCATTTATCGTGCCGTTCAAGGTCTTGGCGGCGGTGCTTTGATGCCGATCGCGTTTACGATCATCTTTGATATTTTCCCACCGGAAAAGCGGGGGAAGGTCAGTGGATTATTTGGTGCCGTCTTCGGAATTTCTAGTATTTTCGGACCGTTGCTTGGTGCGGTCTTGACCGATGCCATCAACTGGCGTTGGGTGTTTTACATCAATATCCCGCTCGGTATATTGGCGTTGACGCTCGTCTCGCTGTTCTACAAGGAATCACCGGTTCACCGGACGCAAAAAATCGATTATGCCGGAGCGGTGACGTTAGTCGCAGGTTTAGTCCTGTTCTTATTGGCGCTTGAGATGGGCGGAAAAGATTACGCCTGGAGTTCACCGCAAATTTTAGGATTATTCGGTGCAGCACTTGTCGCCTTCATCGTCTTTGGTTTCATCGAACGTCGGGCGGCGGATCCCGTCATTACATTCAGTTTATTTAGACGCCAACTGTTTGCGGCGACACAAGGGGTGGCGTTCTTTTACGGATTTGTCTTCATCTCTGCCAGTGTCTTCATCCCGATCTTTGTGCAAGGAGTGTTTGGTGGAAGTGCGACCAATTCCGGTTTGATCTTGATGCCGATGCTGATCGCATCAGTCGTCTCGGCACAACTCGGCGGACGTCTGCCGAATAAATACGGATTCCGAAACGTCATGCTCGTCTCGGCCGTCTTCTTCTTGTTAGGCGTCTATCTGTTAAGCACGATGTCGCTTGAAACATCGAGAACAGCCATCACGATCTACATGATCATTTTAGGTTTTGGTGTCGGGTTCAGTTTCTCGTTACTCAACTTGGCGAGTATCAACGGAATTGAGATGCAACGTCGGGGAGCCGCCACTTCGATGGGGTCCACGTTCCGGACGATTGGGATGACGCTTGGGGTGACGGTTCTTGGAATCATTCAATCCCGGACGTTCTCATCGACCATCAGTGAACAGTTACCAAACGGGAACGCACCGGATGGCGGGCAATTCCCGACGGCTTCGGCCCTCGCGAAGATGCCGCCGGAAGTAGCAAATGCCATCAAGTCGTCACTTGCAGAATCGATTTCGTCCGTCTATTTATGGGCATTGATTCCGGCAGTGCTCGGTGTCGTCTTTGTGTTCTTGATGGGAAATGAACGACCAACCTTAAAAGAAGGACAAGGCGAACGACCGAAAACAAAGCAAGCATAAAAAGAAGATCAACGAACAAAATTTAACTCAAAAGAAATCATTTGGATATGCACTCGCTTTCCTCAGGCGAGACACAAGCCAGTTTTCCTGCCCCGTGTGGGCAGGAAAGCGGGTCTTGTTTGTCTCTGACAGCGCAGTTTGCACTTGCGCTTTTTCCTGTAGGAGTCTCGTGCATCAAATAATTTCTTTAAAGCGAAACAGTGGGACGGATTTTAAAATCTGTCCCTTATTTGTGTTGCGCAATACTTGAGAGAAGCAGTAATTCCTTTTGACGCGACAAAAAAACACGCCCCGATATGGGACGTGTCCGAAACACCTTATTTTTTGATATCGAATGTCGTGCTGAGGAAGTTGACGACATCTTCCGCTGTATCCATATCGAGTACTTGTTCGACAATTGCTTCACACTCTGCTTTGTTTAAGCGAGTCATCAAGCTACGTGCACGAAGGACAGAAGAAGCTGACATCGAGAATTCGTCGAGTCCGAGTCCGAGGAGGATCGGGAGCGCGAGTTCTTCTCCAGCCATCTCACCACACATGCCGACCCATTTGCCTGCTTTGTGTGCTTCTGTAATGACGTTGTTCAACAAGTTCAAGATCGCTGGGTTGAATGGTTGGTAGAGATATGAAACTTTTTCATTCATCCGGTCAGCTGCCATCGTGTATTGAATCAAGTCGTTTGTTCCGACTGAGAAGAAGTCGACTTCTTTCGCGAATTGTTTCGCCATGACAGCCGTTGACGGAATCTCAACCATCATACCGACTTCGATGTCTTCTGAAACCGTCACACCTTCTGCTTGAAGGTTTGCTTTTTCTTCCAAGAGAAGTGCTTTTGCTGCACGGAATTCTTCGAGTGTCGCGATCATTGGGAACATGACAGCAAGTTTTCCGTACGCACTTGCGCGGAGAAGGGCACGAAGTTGTGTCCGGAAGAGATCTGTTTGATCCAAGCAAAGACGGATCGCACGGTATCCAAGGAACGGGTTCATCTCATGCGGGAGATCGAGGTAAGACAATTCTTTGTCGCCGCCGATATCAAGTGTCCGGATGACAACTTTTTTATCGCCCATCGATTCGAGAACCGTTTTGTATGCCGTGAACTGCTCGTCTTCCGTCGGGAACGTTTCAGCGTCCATGTAGAGGAACTCTGTCCGGTATAATCCGACTGCTTCCGCACCGTTCTCGAGAACACCTTTTACATCGTTTGGTGTTCCGATGTTCGCTGCGAGCTCGACGTGATGACCGTCTGCTGTAACTGTTTTTTCGTTTTTGAGTTTTTTCCACTCTTCTTTTTGAGCGATATACGCTGAACGTTTTTCTTCATACTCTGCGATTTGGTCGCTTGAAGGGTTGACGATGACGTCACCTTCCGTACCGTCAAGAATCAAGAAATCACCGTGTTTGACTTCCGTCAAGACGACTTTTGTTCCGACGACAGCCGGAATTTCAAGAGAACGGGACATGATCGCCGAGTGCGAAGTCCGTCCACCGATGTTCGTAGCAAATCCTTTTGCATACTTCCGGTTGAGTTGTGCTGTATCTGAAGGTGTTAAATCTTCTGCAATGATGATGACTTCTTCATTGATCTGAGCTGGCGTGACGAACGTGATGCCGAGCAAGTGGGCCATCGTCCGTTTCGTAACGTCACGGACATCGGCTGCACGCTCACGCATGTATTCGTTGTCCATTGACTCAAAGATCATGACCATCATCTGTGACACTTCATCAAGTGCTTGAGCGGCGTTCGTTTTCTCATCGTCGATCTTCGCGTTGACCTGACTCACGATTTCCGGGTCTTCCAAAATCAAGAGGTGAGCGGAGAAGATCTCTGCTTTGTCTGCGCCAAGTTCTTGTAACGTGTTTTCACGGATGATTTCGAGTTCACCCTTCGATTTGACGATCGCAGCTTGGAAACGTTCCTTTTCTGCTGCCGAGTCCTCGATTTTATTCGTCGGAATGTCAAAGACAGGTGTTTCCATTACGAATGCTTTCGCAATCGCAATCCCTGCAGAAGCGCCAATTCCTTTGATATGCTGTGCCATGTGCATTACCCTCTTTTCAGTAAGTTTTTTCGCCGCAGCGACGTCATTTCTTTGCTATCTATAGATACCCATAAACGCATCTCTCTTAACGGGTCGCTTGCGGACTCTCCCTTTGAATGAAAACGTAGACATTTCTGTCGTTGCCAAATGACCGTTTGCTAGAAGTGCCTGTCCTTTTCACCTGTTTAATCCTATCACATTGTGAAACGGGCAACAATTGTTTGAAACGCTCCAAATCGACAAATTAACGAACGTCTTTTATGAGAGCGGTTTCGTTGTTTCCGGGGGCTATCAGTTGGAAAATAAGATCAAACGCTTCATACTAATACATATTACTAAAGGGGGACACACATATGCGATGGAATCAAGTAGATCAACAAGCACATGTCGAAGTACTCGTTGTCGGCATTTCAGGAAACCAACCGGTTGAGGAGCGGATCCGGTCACTTTATCCGGACCGATTGGATGAGTGGGTGCGCCGAGGCGACATCTCGACGAAACAAGGAGAATTGCGTTTATTGCCGACACTGACAGGAACGGTCGAACGTGTCCTATTCGTTGGTCTGGGAAAAGCAGAAGGTCTTACGACGGATCCACTTCGCCGGTTACTCGGGAAAGCGGCTCAATTCTTAAAAACACGGAAACTCGCCAAAGTGACAGTGGACGCAACGACGTTTCCGAATCAGCCGGTCGAATTGATTGCGGAGGCATTCGGATTAGCTACATACGATGTCAAACATTATAAGACGAGCACACATGCGACGTATGAGCTGGACTTGACGATCTGGTCGGATGCGGGAGAACAGGACGTCGTACGTGGAGCGGCACTGGCTGAAGCGACGAATCTTGCTCGTCGTCTCGTGACGATGCCCGGGAATTTATTGACGGCTCCCGCCTTGGCGGATGAAGCGCGTTTCATCGCGGAGCGGTACGGACATGAATTGCAGGTTCTTGAAAAAGAAGAGATGGAAGCACTCGGGATGGGCGCATTGCTTGCCGTCAATCAGGGGTCGACGATTCCGCCAAAATTGATTGTCCTTGAATATAAAGGTGCAGACGACGAGGCACCGATTGCCGTCGTTGGTAAGGGTGTGACATTTGATACGGGCG
The DNA here is from genome assembly GCF_018618795.1 of Exiguobacterium sp. s192. Taxonomy (NCBI): domain Bacteria; kingdom Bacillati; phylum Bacillota; class Bacilli; order Caryophanales; genus Exiguobacterium; species Exiguobacterium sp. s192. The sequence goes on from NZ_JACSMS010000010.1 coordinate 48,571, forward strand.
GTTACTCGATCAAACCAAAAGACGGGATTGTCGGAATGAAAGGTGACATGGGGGGAGCGGCAGCTGTTCTCGGATTGTTTGAAGCGCTCGGGCAACTGAAGCCGAATGTAAATGTGTTAGGTGTCATTCCGGCGACGGATAACATGATTTCCGGTGATGCGTTTAAGCCGGATGATGTCATCACATCGATGGCGGGAAAAACAATCGAGATCCTTAATACGGATGCAGAAGGGCGCCTCGTTTTAGCAGATGCTGTGACCTACGCCAAAGAGTACAAACCGAAGATGATCATCGATCTTGCGACGTTGACGGGCGGCGTCCTGGTGGCTCTCGGAACAGAAATCACCGGCGCCTTGACGAACGATGCCGCATTGTACGAACGGTTCGAAGCCGTGACGCAAGAAACGAACGAAATGATCTGGCAGATGCCCTACGTCGATCAGTTCATCAAACAAGTCCGTCGTTCCGATGTCGCAGACTTAAACAACTCACCGGGACGGATGGGGCACATGATCTTTGGCGGTGCCTTCGTCGGAGAATTCGTCGGTGACACGCCGTGGCTCCACCTCGATATTGCCGGGACGTCCGAGCAAAAAGCGGCGTCTGAACTTGGTCCAAAAGGTGCGACCGGTGTCATGGTCCGGAGTCTGTATCGTTTCGTCGAACAAGAAAAATGATGCGGCTTAACAGTGTGCTCGTCCTTTTGACCGTCATCAGCATCGTCTGGTATCTCGATTCACGTAATCAAGTGACTTTAGCCGCAGCGACCTTTTTAGGGGTTTTTACTGTCTTGTCGCTCTTGAAAATGATACGGGAGAAGTCCAATGGACGTCACCGGGATTGACGCGGCGAAAGCCGGTTGGGTGGCGGTATCGATTAAAGACGGTCAGTTTTCTTGGATGGTGGCATCGTCCCTTTCGGAAATCGAGCTCGGTACGACGATCTACATTGATATGCCGATTGGACTGGAACAAGACAAACGCCGGCTGGTCGATCAGTTGCTGCGAACGGAATTAAAGCCGGGGCGAACGAGCAGCGTGTTTAATGCGCCGTTGCTGGCTGCGCTCGAGCAGTCCGATTATCAGACGGCAAATGACCATTCGAAACAACAGGCAGGTCTTGGATTATCGAAGCAAGCGTGGTATTTGTTACCGAAAATCCGCCAGGTGCGGACCCATTACCAAGCGGGCATGATGGAATCGCATCCGGAAGTCTGTTTTGCCCGCCTGACGGGTCATCCCGCACGGTACAATAAACGGACAGCCGAAGGGCTGGCCGAACGGACGGAACTTCTGATCCGGTACGACTGTCCGCCTTACTGGGAGTTGCGTGTACCGGGCGTTGCGACCGATGACTGGGTCGATGCCTGTCTGCTTGCCGTCGCAGCGACATTACCGGTTTCGTATGTGCCGGAACATCGTCCGCTCGACGTCACCGGTCTGCCGTTATATGCCGCCTTACCAAAAAAGATCACCTTCACCGAAACGGTGTAGGTGATCCTTTGATAAATGACCAGAGGTAGTGGAAGATTTGGGCATTGTGTAGGGCCTTGATGATGACCGCGACCAATGGTCCTAAAATCAAGCCGAACACGCCGAAAAATTGAATTCCGACAAACAGGGCGATCAACGCCGTAATCGGTTGAATCCCGATATTGTCGCCGACAATCTTTGGTTCCATGATGTTTCGTTGCAAAATCACGAGCGCGTACAGAATCCCGAGTCCGATTGCCAGTCCGGTATCGCCGGTCACGATGGAATAGGCAATCCAAGGTAAGAAGACGGAGCCGGTTCCAAGGTAAGGCAAGATATCGAAGAATGCCGCGATGAAGGCAATCGCAAAGGGATGTTCGACGCCGATGATCAGCAGACCGACGAGGACGATGAAAAACGTAATCGTAATCAAGGTCAACTGTGCCTTGATATAACCGAACAAAGCGGACCGGAGACTCGTGACGACGGATTCAGCACGGGCGAACCACGGCAACATCTCATATTGTTTCAAACGGATCTCATACCGGTGCCAATCTTTTGCGATAAAGAACCAGGCGAGCAACACGATGACCAAAATCAGTGCAATCGAAGGAAGCGTCGCTAAAATCGTCTGCAGCATTCCGGCCATGTTTTTGGAACCTTCACCGATCGCGCTGGCGAGCGAGCTGCCGAGCGATTGAATGCTGTTTTGGACCGTATTTTGTTGCGACGGTTCGAGCGATCGGAGTGCTTCTGAGGCATCATTCCAAATCGGTGCCAGTTTTTCATTGTAGAGCTTTTGGAAATAAAGACTGAGCTCTTGAATCTGTGCCGGCAGCTGGTTCGCGACAAACACCAGTCCACGGATCAATTGCATGATGATGAGGACGAGTGATCCGATCAACAGACTACTGATCAGAATGATGGACAGGAGAGCACCCCATCCTCGATTGATGCGGAGCCGCTTTTGGAAAAAGTCGACGAGCGGTCGACTAAACAGAGCCAGTAAAAAGGCGAAAACGAACGGGTACATGAAAGAAGACAAGCGAATAATCAGCCAACCGATGAAAAAGATGGCAAGGATGACGCCAAGGAAACGAGCTAATTGCCACAAACGTTCAGTCGACATAAGCAACACCTCTTACTATGTATGGAATGTCATCATCATATCACGTTTATCAAAGGAACGTATCACCCAAACGAGGAGGAATTGACATGAAACGAAAAGAAGTTGGATTACTCGTCTCACTCGCTGTTGCAAGCGGACTGGCGGTCCGTGAATGGCGCAAGAACCAACAGTTTAACCGACGATTCAAGCAACAAACAGAAGAGCAGCTGGTGAAAGGATTGACGGAGGTGCAACGTGATGCAGGAGATGATACGTCTTCAACAAAAGGTTGACGAGACAATCCGAGCGCTCGGCGGGTACTTTCGTCCATTGTCCGGTTTGGCCCGACTGATCGAGGAAGTGGGCGAAGTCGGCGAAGCGCTTGAGGCAGCCGACCATCAGGCATTAAAAGCGGAACTTGTCGATGTGCTGATGATCTCGACGTGTCTGTCGAATCAATACGTGACAGACTTGGCAGGTCAACACCGGGAGCTCGGCACAGAACACGATCAGGAACCGGGCTCGTTTTACCGGCTCGTCCATGAGGCGGGGCAAGTCGCCCGTGTGATGAACGGTTATGAAGGAGACAAACCACCGAAAAAGACGGAAGACATCATTCCAATCGGAACTTCGTTGGCCCGTTTGCAACGTGAGCTGTTCCGGTTGGCCCGACCACTTGAACTGGATCTCTTAACAGAAATCGATCAAACGAATGCGAAAAACAGACAGCGGGACCGGGCACGGTTTGCGTTGACCCGGGATCCGGTGACGGAATTGACGATTGATCACTTCCGAAGTGCCACGGGAAACACGGAACGTCTGTGGGGAGCACCTGCTCATGAAGCAGATCTGCCGCTTGAGGCACATGTCGAGGCGGCCTTGCCGTCCTTACGTCGATTTGTCCGTTGTGCCCGCATTGAAGGAATCGCTGGATTTGTCATTGAGGCACCAATCGAGCGGAGTGACAGCCTGATCAGCGTCAAAGAACAGGCGGACGAGATCGGACGGCTCATCAAGGAACAGACGCCTTTAGCATTTAAGGAGGCGCCGTACCGGATTGATGTCTATGCTCCTCAGCTTGGACCGGTCTCACCGTATCATGCCGAGGATGACCACCGGATGTTTTTGGTGTTGCATGTGGATGAATGAATCAAACGTGAATAAAAAAATAAGGACAGCAGATTTAGATCTGCCGTCCTTATTTTTTGTGTTCAATTCAGTTGATACCGTTTTTCGATGATTCACTTCATCGATTCGATAATTCGGTTTGCTGGTGTTTCAATTGTTGCATGAACCGGTTGATCCGGTGGATGGCTTGCTGCAGTTGCTCGATTGAACTGGCGTAGCTCGCGCGGACATATCCTTCGCCGCTGGCGCCAAAGACAGAACCCGGGACAACTGCGACACGTTCCGCAAGCAACAGCTGCTCCGCGAACTCCTCGCTTGTCAAACCGGTTCCGCCGATATACGGGAAGGCATAAAAAGCACCACCCGGTGAATGCGTCGGCAGACCGGCGTCATTCAGTGCCTTGACGAAATAGTTCCGTCGCTGGCGATAACTGCGGACCATATCCGGTACCGTCTTGTGCCGGGAGCGCAAGGCTTCGATGCCGGCAAATTGGACGAGTGTCGGTGCACACATCATTCCGTACTGATGGACCTTGAGCATCGCTTGACTGATGCCAGCAGGGGCACAGGTGAAACCGAGCCGCCAGCCGGTCATGGCAAACGCTTTAGAGAAGCCGTTGATGACAATCGTCCGATCACGCATATCCGGTAAGGTCGCGAAGCAGGTCGGTTCATCTTCATACGACAGTTCGGCGTAGATTTCGTCGCTGATGACATAGAGATCATGTTTTTTGGCAATCAACGCGAGATCGGCCAATTGATCCCGTGACATGACGGAGCCGGTTGGATTCGACGGGAAACAAAAGATAATGGCTTTTGTCCGTTCCGTGATCGCCTCTTCAATTGTCTCCGGTTGGATCGTAAATCCGTTCTCCGCCTGACAGGCAGCGGCGACAGGAATACCGCCCGCAAGTTCGATCAGGGGAGCATACGACACGAAGGCGGGTTCAACGACGATGACTTCGTCTCCCGGATTGATCAACGTCCGAAAGGCTAAATCGAGTCCTTCCGAAGCACCGGTCGTGACGATGATCTCATCGCTGACCTGATAGTCGATGGAAAACTTCTCCTGCATGTACAAGCGGATTTCCTGACGTAACTCGACGAGCCCGGCGTTGGCGCTGTAGGCCGTGTAACCTTGCTCTAGTGCCGCGAAGCTGGCTTCCCGGACATTCCAAGGTGTGACGAAATCCGGTTCGCCGACACCAAGTGAGATGACGTCTTCCATCGAACCGGCCAAATCAAAAAAACGCCGGATGCCCGATGGTGCTAACCGTTCGACACGCTCTGATAACGACTTCATGGTGACACCTTCAATCGTTTGTCCTCATCATCCTGACTGAACAAGACACCATCATGTTTGTACGTTTTCAGACGGAAGTGAGTCGTCGTCGAAATGACGGAGTCGAGTGTCGACAGCTTCTCGGAGACGAATTGCGACACTTCCTGCAAGGATTTTCCGTCGAGGACGACTTGCAGGTCATAGGCGCCGGACATCAGATACAGCGATGTCACTTCAGGAAAACGATGAATCCGCTCCGCGACTTCATCAAAGCCGCGTCCGCGTTTTGGTGTCACTTTGACATCGATAAAGGCCGTCACACCACGATGGGCGTGAATCTTTTGCCAATCGATGACGGCTGTGTAGCCGAGCAGGACGCCGTCTTCTTTGAATGCCGCAAGCGACGACAAGACTTCCTCTTCCGTCAGGTCCAGCATCTGAGCAGCAAGGACGTGATCGATCGGTCCATTCTGGGTCAATAATTCAAGTAATTCCAATTGTTTATCTGTATACACGATAATCACTCACTTTCTGTCAAATGGCCGCTGAACGTCCGCCGTGTCTCACGGAGACGGGAGCGGCGTTCTTCTTGGACGATATGAAAATTTTTCATGTCCGTCGTCGGCAGTTCATGTTTTTCCACAAGACGGTCAAAATAGACGCGACGTGAGGCATCCTGTTTGGCGGATTCATGATTGCCGGACGGATTAAAGGCATACAGGACAGTCGCGCGAGCGGGGTGCAGGACGAGATGATCCTGGCCGACCCGTAAGATCCAGTCCCAATCCCAATAGTTGAAGACCTCTTCATCAAAAAGTCCAAGCTCTTCGTGCAAGGATTTCCGGTAAATGGAACCGGACGGGATATACGTCGAGTCTTCCTTCATGCCATCGCGGTCATACGGATAGGCGAACGGTTCCGTCGTCCGGACGACACGGTGATCCTGTTGCCAGTCATAAGTGAACAGTTCAGCGTCGGCATAGGACAAGTCGGCACCGGCTTCCAAGTCGCCGACGACTTCCTCGATATGCGAAGGCAATAACAGATCATCGTCGTCATGCAGGAGGATGTAACGTCCTTTTGCCAGCGAGACACCATGATTGCGTGCCCGGACATGATGATTTTCCGGAAGATCGACATAGGTGATCGCCAGCTGTCCGTTAAAGTCAGCGATGACGGATTCGAGCCGGTCGCCGTTGTTATTTAAGATGATGACTTCGAAATCTTGAAAAAATTGTTTTGTCAGTGCGGTCAAGGCTTCACGCAATTCACGTGGCCGGTTGTATGTCGGAATGATGACTGAGACCGTAGGCATGGGAGTCGTCTCCTTAGAACAAAGACACCTGTAACGTGCAAGGTGTCCTTGTGAGATATTTACATATGTTCTTCGATTGTCGGAAGTAAGTCATTCCATTCAGCATCTGCTTCTTTTGTGACGGTGACGAAATCACCGTATGCAAAGAGGTTGTCGATACCGTCGATTGTAATGAGGGATGCGAGTAAAGCGTCTTCCGGTTTATCCCCTTTTTTGACACTTGTACTTTTCGCCCCGAAACGATCTCCATCGAGGGTGATTTTTACTGAGTTGGGGTTCGGTGTGTAATCAACTTGCATAATAAGTCTCCTTTCAAAGTTCACACGAATCTTCACATAAAAGTAAGTTCGTTGCGAGTAAAGTTAATTCCTGCTGATCGGGTTGTTCACCAAACGATTCTTCAAACACAGACCCGATCGCTGTGGCAAGTGGGCTTACTTGATCATGAATCGTCAATAGCACTAGTATAGCAGACATTTCGGTCGGATAATTTCCTTGTCCTAGGTGAAATGGATCATATTTTTTTAAGAGTTCTTCTGACCTCATAATCGATTAAACTCCTTATCTCAATATATCTCAAAAGGCGGTGGTCAGCCTTTTTGAATTTGTTTGACCTGATTTTCAATGCAAGGGGTTATTTTTTGGTCATTCAGTGATAACCTATATCTTGTAGATAAATAGGTTTAGAAATGCCTAAAACGTCTATATATAGAGTGATGATTAAATTACTCTTCCTATATGTAGGGCGTCTTTTTTTAGTTTAGCGCATTTTTTGAAACAACGGAACCTATTTTAAAGTTAGAGAATGGGAGTGGTTCATAGTGGCATCTCCACTGAATACAGCACGCATCTATCAAGGTGCAATGACAATAGAGGATGTATATACGGTGATCCGTCAGATTACGGCATCATATTCAGAGCTGGACGTCGAGCGTTACACAGAACGGGCGATTCGGGCACTCGAAGGGAAGACGTTACAAGCGGATCAAGTCTATGAACTGTTAACCATGCATGCACTTGATATGTTAAAAGCAGAAGAACCGAACTGGACGTTTGTTGCGACAGCCACTTACCTCAACCGGTTATATCTCGAAGCGAGCGAAAACCGCGGATATCCGGCGGATGAGCGTTACGGCTCACTTTACGCGTTGATTGAAAAATTGACGGAAATCGGCATCTTCACACCGCATCTCTTAGACACGTATACAAAAGAAGAAGTCGAGGAACTGGCGGCATCGATCGATCCGTCACGTGACCATCTGTTCACGTACATCGGACTTCGGACATTATCAGACCGTTACTTAGCGCGCGATCATGTCAAGAAATTGTACGAACTGCCGCAGGAGCGTTTCATGATCATCGCGATGACGTTGATGCAGACAGAACCAAAAGACCGCCGGATCGAACTCGTCAAAGAATCGTACTGGGCGCTTTCGAACCTGTATATGACGGTTGCGACACCGACATTGTCGAATGCCGGTAAATCGTACGGTCAACTCTCGTCATGTTTCATCGATACGGTCGATGACTCACTACGGGGCATCTATGACTCGAATACGGATGTCGCGACCTTGTCAAAAGGCGGCGGCGGAATTGGTGTCTACATGGGGAAAATCCGTTCACGCGGATCAGACATCAAAGGATTCAAGGGTGTATCAAGCGGTGTCATTCCTTGGATGAAGCAGTTGAACAATACAGCGGTCAGCGTTGATCAGCTCGGCATGCGTCAAGGATCAATCGCCGTTTATCTGGATATCTGGCACAAGGATATCCTCGAGTTCCTCGATGCGAAGTTGAATAACGGGGACGAGCGGTTGCGGACACATGATTTATTCACAGGCGTCAGCCTGCCGGATCATTTCATGCGGACCGTCGAAGCACGAGGCGACTGGTACTTGTTTGATCCCCATGAAATCCGGACGGTGATGGGCTTCAGTCTGGAAGATTCGTTTGATGAAACGGAGGAAGGCGGCAGCTTCACGGAAAAATATGAAGCATGTGTCAATGAACCCCGCCTGAGCCGGACGAAAGTACCGGCCATCGATCTCGTCAAACGTTACATGCGGTCACAGCTCGAAACCGGCACACCGTACATGTTCTTCCGCGATGCGGTAAACCGCGCTAACCCAAACAAACATGCGGGCATGATCTACTCGTCGAACCTCTGTTCAGAAATCATGCAAAACATGAGTCCGACGACAGTGACGGAAGAGTACACGGAAGACGGCAAGATCATCATCACCAAGACGCCAGGCGATTTCGTCGTCTGTAACTTGTCTTCGATCGCACTGGCGCGTGCCGTCCGCTCGGACGTCTTGGAACGGTTGATTCCGATTCAAATGCGGATGCTCGATAACGTCATCGATCTCAACACGATTGATGTGCCGCAAGCACAGATCACGAACCAGAAATACCGGGCAGTTGGACTCGGAACATTCGGCTGGCATCACCTGCTCGCACTCGAAGGCATCCGCTGGGAATCGGTCGAGGCTGTTCAGTACGCCGATCGTCTCTACGAAAAAATCGCTTACTTGACGATTGATGCATCGATGCAACTGGCGAAAGAAAAAGGGGCTTACCGTCTCTTTGAAGGGTCGGAGTGGCAAACAGGGGAGTACATCGCCCGCCGTCACTACAAAACGACTGCTGAACTCGATTGGGATCGCCTGCAAGCCGACATCACGGCACATGGAATGCGAAATGCCTACTTGATGGCAGTCGCACCGAACTCGTCGACGGCAATCATCGCCGGCAGTACGGCTTCGATTGATCCAATCTACAAAAAAGTTTATGCGGAAGAAAAGAAAAACTATAAGATTCCAGTGACCGTTCCCGACCTTACGCCGGAGACGAACTGGTTCTATAAATCAGCGTTTGAGATTGATCAACTGTGGAGCATCCGTCAAAATGCGTCACGTCAACGCCACATTGACCAGGCGATCAGTTTTAACCTTTACGTCAAAAACAGTATCAAAGCAAAAGAGTTACTCGAGATGCACATGGAAGCATGGCAGCTTGGTATGAAGACGATTTACTATACACGTTCGACGACTGTTGAAATCGATGAATGTGAGTCGTGTTCATCATAAGAGAAGGAGGACGATATCATGAAGGCAGCAATCGTATATGCGTCAATGAGCGGAAATACAGAGGAGGTTGCGGAACTGATCGCGAAAGCGTGTTCCGACATGCAGGTTGAACCGACGATGATCTTTGCCGATGACGTAACGACGTATCAGCTGGTCCCTTATGATATCGTCTATTTTGGTTCGTACACCTGGGGGGACGGTCAATTGCCGGATGAGATGCGGGACTGTCTGAAGCTGGTTCTAAAAGAAAGTCCGCACAAGATTCCACAGGCTGCCGTTTTTGGGACGGGCGACAAGATGTTCGTCAAATATTGCCGTGCCGTCGATGAGATGGCCTATCATCTCTCGAAATTTGGTGTCCCACTCGCAGGTGAACTACTCAAAATCGAACAATCCCCACGAAACCGGCCGCATCTGGTGAAGGAGTGGGCACGTCGAACGTTATTGCAATTACAGCAAGAGGGAGCCGAACAACATGGAACAACTACAAAAAATCAAACTGCTTGATGCCCGTCATCCAAATCGGGCGACCGCAATCATTGGCGGCGAAACGAGTTCGATCGTCAACTGGAACGATCTTGCCTATCCTCAGTTTTATTCCATCTATAAACAGCTATTATCGAACTTCTGGATTCCGGACGAGATCTCGATGTCAAAAGACATGCAACAATGGAATCAATTGAGCGAACGGGAACAGGATGCCTTTAAGCGGATCATCGGTCTGTTATCGATCCTTGATTCCGTCCAAACCCGCTATATTTTGGAATCAGCGATGTTTACATCAGACGCCTCGATTCATGCGATCCTCGCGATTGTAGCCCAGCAGGAAGTCGTGCATAACCAATCGTACAGCTACGTGCTGTCGAGTCTCGTGCCGCTGTCGGAACAAAACCGGATCTTCGACATCGCAAAAGATGACGAGATGGTCATGAAGCGGAATGCTTTTATTTTAGATCTGTACGAAGATTTCCAAAACGACCGGACGCCGGAAAACTTTGCGAAGTCACTCGTCGCTTCGATCGTTCTGGAAGGGATTAACTTCTATTCCGGATTTGCTTTCTTCTATAATTTAGCGCGTCATCAAAAAATGGTCGGTACCTCGACGATGATCAGTTACATCCAACGTGATGAACTGCAACACTCGTACTTCATCAGTCAATTGTTGCGTGCCGTTCTGACGGAACATCCATCCATCGACGCCGATGGTTCATTCACGAAGTTCGTCTACGCGACGTTCGAACGTGCCGTTGATCTTGAGATCGAGTGGAGTGAATACGTGTTACGTGACTTGGACGGACTTGATGTCAGCGAGATGCGTGACTATGTCAAATACCTGGCCAACAAACGTCTCCGTGTCATCGGACTTGACGACCTGTATGAAGGACATGATGAAGACGTCATGCCATGGATCCGGGCGTATTCCGACGACTCGATGAATGCGACGAAATCCGATTTCTTCGAGCAGAAATCACGGTCGTATGCGAAAGTAACGGATGCGAACGGATTTGACGATTTGTAAGTCGTCAACTACTCTTTAAATTTTTATTGCTTCAACATGTAATTTCCTTTACGCTAGGACAGGTGAGGTCCTGCTCGACTCTTGCGGAAAAACAAGCCAATCATGCCCCTGAAAGATGCATTCGCATCTGAAGCGGCATGATGGCTTGTCCGTAGAAAGTGAGCAGACCGGACCGGTCCTTTTTACATGTTTTTGTCTTTTTTCTCTCGTGAAAAGAGTAAGAAAACAAAAAAAGGGCCGGACTCGAAAAGTCCGGCAGAATCAGGGGGAATACTTGAAGTCTTGCTACTAATTTGTTCCCTTGTAAAATAAAAAATAAACAATTTGAAAAATATTTTTTACCATCCGTAAAAAGTATGTTATTATAAGTTGATGAATTTAGTTAGGGAGTGTATAAACTATGGCAAACTTTGAAAAAGACCAAGTTGTTACTGGTAAAGTAACTGGTATTCAAAACTTTGGTGCTTTCGTAGCACTTGACGAGCAAACACAAGGTCTCGTCCACATCTCAGAAATCTCACACGATTACGTAAAAGACATCAACGATTACGTAAAAGTTGGCGATGAAGTAACTGTTAAAGTTCTCGACATCGACGAAGCTAACAAAAAAATGAAGCTTTCGATCAAAGCAACACAAGAAGCTCCAAAACGCGAAGCACGCGCTAAAGGCCCACGCAAAAACGCTGGCCGTCGCGATGCAGGTCCTGCTTTCAAACAAGAAGAAGCTCCTGGCTTCAACGTGTTAAAAGGCAAATTGGAAGAATGGATTGAAAAATCAAACTTCCAAAAATAAGTTTTTGAAAGGGAATCGACATCGGTCGGTTCTCTTTTTTTTGCGTTATAAGCATTAAAATAGATGCAAAAGGGGAATGTGTGGATAATGTAAGGTGTTCATTACTTATCAAGGGGGCAACACACAATGGAAAACTTTGAATATCGTAATCCAACGAAACTTATTTTTGGTGACGGTCAAGTCAGCAAGATTAAAGACGAACTGAAAACATTAAATGCGAAAAAAGTCATGCTCGTCTTCGGCGGCGGCAGCATCAAGCGCAACGGCGTGTATGATGACGTAACGCGTGAATTAAACGAAGCCGGCATCGAATACGTCGAATGCGACGGCGTTGAACCAAACCCACGGATTGAAACAGCAGAGCGTGGCATTAAAATTGCTCGCGAAGCGGGTGTTGATGCATTGCTCGCACTTGGTGGCGGTTCCGTCATCGACTGCACGAAATTGATTGCAGCCGGTATCCCGTACGAAGGTGAAGCATGGGATCTCGTCATCGGGAAAGCAACACCAGAAACCGTCATCCCGTTCGGAACGGTCTTGACGCTTGCAGCAACCGGTTCAGAGATGAACGCAGGTTCTGTCATCACGAACTGGAAGACACAAGAAAAATACGGTTGGGGCAGCCCGTTAACGTTCCCGACATTCTCAATTCTTGATCCGAAGTACACGGTCAGCGTTCCGAAAGACCAAACGATTTATGGAATCGTCGATATGATGAGCCATTGCCTCGAGCAATATTTCCATACGGCACATGCACCGGTTCAAGAACGGATGACAGAAGGCGTCATGAAAGCAGTCGTCGAAGCAGCACCGAAACTCGTCAACGATCTTGAAAACGTCGAACTTCGCGGTACAATTCTCTTCGCAGGTACGATGGCACTCAACGGTGTCCTGCAAATGGGCGCACGTGGTGACTGGGCATCGCACAACATCGAGCATGCGGTCTCAGCAGTGCATGACATCCCGCACGCAGGTGGTCTGGCGATTCTCTTCCCGAACTGGATGCGCCACGTTCTCGACGAGTCAAATGCCCATCGTTTCGTCACACTCGGTGAAAACGTCTTTGACGTCGATACGACAGGAAAATCAGAGATGGAAGCGGCTCACGCGACAATTGATGCAATCAGCGCGTTCTGGACATCACTTGGTGCACCAAACCGTCTCGCGGACTATGATATCAAGGAAGATACAATCGATTCGATCGTGAAGTCAGCGATGACACGCGGAGACTTCGGTAACTTCAAATCACTTGGTAACGAAGATGTCCGTCAAATCGTAACGGCTGCTTTATAAGCGCCGTAACATTTGCTAATCTTTTCACAAAAGACTTGAACGACCTTCCTTCTTGCGTTTTAATGAAAAGGAAGGTCGCATTTGTTTGCGAATGAATAAGGAGGACGAGTGAATGACAACAGTACGTTTTGATTATTCGAAGGCCCTACAATTCGTAGGACAACATGAAGTGGACTATATGGCGGATACGGTAAAAACATTACACGGAGCGATTCACAACGGTACAGGTGCCGGCAGTGATTTCCTCGGCTGGGTCGACTTACCGACAAACTACGACAAAGCGGAATTTGAGAAAATTCAGGCGGCCGCAGAAAAAATCAAGTCGGATTCAGATGTCTTGTTAGTCGTCGGAATCGGCGGATCGTATCTTGGTGCACGTGCGGCAATCGAGATGCTTGGTCATTCGTTCCATAACTTGTTATCAAAAGAAGAACGGAAAGCACCACAAATCATTTATGCCGGACATAACATTTCTTCAACGTACTTACACGATTTGTTCCAAGTACTTGAAGGGAAAGATGTGTCGGTCAACATCATCTCGAAATCAGGCACGACGACAGAACCTGCGATTTCGTTCCGTCTCTTGAAAACGTTTATGGAAGACAAGTACGGAAAAGCCGGCGCGAAAGACCGGATTTACGCTACGACGGATAAAGCGCGTGGTGCCTTGAAGACGCTTGCGGATTCGGAAGGCTATCAAACGTTTGTCATTCCGGATGACGTCGGTGGACGTTTCTCTGTCTTGACGCCGGTTGGACTGTTACCGATTGCGGCGGCAGGCATCTCGATTGAAGAATTGATGGCTGGCGCACGTGACGCTCAAGTTCAGTTCTCAAACGAAAACTTGGCGGAGAACGAAGCGTACCAATACGCAGTCGTCCGTAACGCGTTATACGCGAAAGGGAAAACAATCGAACTCCTCGTCAACTACGAACCGGCCCTGCATTATGTTTCGGAATGGTGGAAACAGTTGTACGGTGAATCAGAAGGAAAAGACTTCAAAGGCATTTTCCCGGCAGCGGTTGATTTCTCAACGGATCTCCACTCGATGGGTCAATACGTGCAAGAAGGACGCCGTGACTTGTTTGAGACGGTCATTAAAGTCGGACAAGCACGTCATGCTTTGACGATCGAAAAGGATGCGCAAGACTTGGACGGTTTGAACTTCCTTGAAGGAAAATCGATTCAATTCGTTAATGATAAGGCAGCTGAAGGAACGCTACTTGCCCACACAGATGGACAAGTGCCGAACTTAACGGTTGAATTACCAGAAATGACGCCGTACCATCTTGGATTCTTGTTCTACTTCTTCGAAAAAGCGTGTGCGATGAGCGGTTACCTGCTTGGCGTGAACCCGTTTGATCAACCAGGAGTAGAAGCCTACAAGAAAAACATGTTCGCTCTACTGGGTAAACCAGGATTTGAAGCGGAAAAAGCAGAGCTCGAAGCTCGCTTGAAATAAGCATCTTGACATCTCTCGGATTCGAGAGATGTCTTTTTTTGTCATTCTGACAAATTCCTACGCACTTTCACTTTTAGAATGCTTTCGAAACAGGTAAAGTGAAGAGAGAAGAAGAAATGAGGTGCACGCACGTGATTACGTTTTTAGATTATTACCAAAATCGGGTTGAACTGAGTTTTGAGGACCATCCCTTCTCGATTCATCCGCTTCATGTCTGGGTCATTGCCGTGTACGAAGGGAAATGGTTGCTGACACATCATAAACAGCGCGGGTATGAGTTTCCGGGGGGGAAAGTCGAGCCCGGAGAGACAGCTGAGGAAGCGGCGTACCGAGAAGTGATGGAGGAGACCGGGGGACGGATTGAACGTCTCCAATACATTGGACAATACCGTGTTGAAGGACGGGGAGACACCATCATCAAAAACATTTATTTTGCCGAAATTAAGTCCCTTGTCCCGCATCTTGCAGTGGATGAAACAGACGGTGCTTACTTGCTGGACGACATCCCACCTCGTCTTGATACGAACCGTCAATACAGCTTCATGATGAAGGACCGCGTCCTTCCGGAGACATTGCGTGTACTCGCCGAACGCCGATTGGTTTGAATTGCCGCGGCAGGGACCGTTCCGGACGTTTCGGATTTTTTATGAGACATCTGACGGCGAACAGGTCGGTGCGTACGTCATCCTGCCGGTCCGTGCCAACGGTCAGGGATTGTTGTACTTGCGTGGTGGGACACGGAACATCGGAATGGTCCGACCGACGCGTCTGATGCAGTTTGCTCAAGCCGGCTACTTGGTCATGGCTCCCTTTTACCGGGGAAACCTGGGGGGGACGGGCAAAGAGGATTTTGGTCACCACGATATTCGTGACGCGATTTCGGCATTTGACTGGTTGGATGAACGAGTGGACCGGACGTCGGTCTTTGGTTTTTCCCGGGGGGGACAGATGGCGTTACTGCTTGCGCATCATCGTCCCGTCACCCGGACTGTTTCCTGGGCCGGGGTGACAAACCTTGTCTGGACGTATGAAGAGCAGCAGACGATGCGGAAGATGTTGCGACGCTTCACGGGTGGGTTGCCGGATCAACAAAAAGAAGCTTATCAAGTTCGTTCTCCGCTCTATTTTCCGCCGCAAGGCGATGTCTTGTTGATTCACGGCTTGTACGATCAAAATGTCCGATTGCGTCATGCGACGAATTACGCCGCCCGTTATCCAAAGCAGACGCATTTAAAAGTGTATCAATATGCCCATCAATTCCCGATTCGTCAAAAATTCGAAGTGACGGATGACGTCATCAACTGGATGATGACGTGACAGAATTTAATGTTGTAATCACCTCAATGCGTATCATTGAGGTGATTTTTTTCTTTAGATATTTGCAACATTGATATCTTTTAAAAAACTGATTTTTTAAGATAAATGGATATTTGATATACTGGAACATATAAAATTAGCCTGACTAACGGATCGAGAAGGGGAACATGAGATGGAAATCTTACTTGCACGACAACCAATCGTTGACCGGTTCGGTTCGATTGATGCTTTTGAATTACTCTATCGTTCAGTCGATGCACCGGCTGTTTTTGACGGCGACTTAGCGACGATGGATGTGTTGACCAACACACTTGTCCATCTCGGCGTAGACCGTGTGGCAGAAGGAAAACGATTGTTCATTAACTTTACGGGAGACTTGTTGCAGTCGGAGTTAATCGATCACTTGGATCCAACCCGTTTTGTGATTGAGGTCTTGGAGACCGTTCACATTGACAGCGCGATGTTACACACGCTGAAAAAATGGAAAGAAGCAGGATTCATGCTGGCACTCGATGATTTTGTCACAGATCTTCTGCGACATCATGGTGCTGAATTATTTGATTTGATTGATTTGATCAAAATCGATATCGAAGCCATCAATCCACGAGAACAAAGTGCCATTCTGCATATCCTGAAACGAAATTATCCCCACATGCGTTTTCTGGCGGAGCGGGTGGAAACCCATGAAGATCATACACGAAGCCTTGAAATGGGATACGACTGGTTTCAAGGATATTTTTATGCCAAACCGATGTTGATGAAAGGAAAGGCCGTCCCACCGCAATTACCGGTCTTGCTGAAGATGTTGAAATGGCTCGAAACAGATGAATATTATGACGAGGTCATCGATGAGATTGAACGAAACCCATACATCAGTGTTCAAGTCCTCCAATTGATCAATTCTCCCGGGATTGGCTTACGGAATACAGTCAGTTCGGTGCGGCAAGCCATTTCCTTGTTAGGCTTCTCTCAACTGAAAAGCTGGATTTCACTAATTGTTTTACGCGAGATGAAACTGGCCAGTCCGTATAAGTGGTCGGATGAATTATTGCGTTCGTCTTTACACTGTGCCAAGTTATGTGAACTATTTGCGACGGAAACAAAAACGTTAAAAGCAGAAAGTGCCTACATGATTGGATTACTTTCGCATATTGATGCCCTGTTATCGGTAGATATCGATGAAATCATCGATCAACTGCCGATTGAGCCTGCATTAAAACATGTCTTGCAAGGAGAGGATCATCCGTTTCGGGATTGTCTGCTGCTTGCGATCAGTGCAGATCGCGGCGAATTCGAACGGTTTGAGTTGCTCAGTAACCGGTTTGGTATTTCCGAACGACGTGCCTATGAGTTGCTGAAAGAAAGCCAAGAATGGTTGGCTCAAAAAGAATCACATCTACAAGACAAAACAGATTCGATTGTTTGAAGACAAAAAAAGTTGAGCCCCTCAGCAGAGGCTCAACTTTTTTTATCTTGGAGATGGCTTAAACACGAGGACCGGCTGATTTAATCGCATCGGTCGCACTGACGAAGCGGGTGAAGTTTTGTTTGAATTTATGCGCGAGAGCTGTTGCCTGCTCTGTATAAACAGCTGGATCTGCCCAAACTTTAACAGGATTCAGCAAGTCGCTTGGAACACCTGGTACTTCGATTGGCATGTGCAATCCGAAGATTGGGTGTTCTTCTGTCGGGATGTCTGCAAGCAGACCGTTGACGGCAGCGTTGACCATCGTGCGCGTATAGGCCAGTTTCATGCGGCTGCCTGTTCCGTAAGCGCCGCCGGTCCAACCGGTGTTGACGAGATAAACCGTCACGCCGTGGCGATCAATCAGTTCACCGAGCATCGTCGCATATTTTTCAGGAATCAACGGCAGGAACGGTGAGCCGAAGCATGTCGAGAACGTCGCTTCCGGTTCCGTGACACCCCGTTCTGTCCCAGCCAGTTTCGACGTGTAGCCGGACAAGAAGTGATACATCGCTTGCTCTTTCGTTAATTTACTGATCGGAGGCAACACACCGTATGCATCAGCCGTCAAGAAAACGATCGTTTTCGGATGGCCGGCACGTGACGGGATGGCAATGTTGTCAATTGCTGTGATCGGATAAGCCGCGCGTGTATTTTCAGTCAACGATGTATCGTCGTAATCCGGAGTCCGGGTGTCGTCGAGGACAACATTTTCAAGGACGGTGCCAAAACGGATCGCATCAAAGATTTGTGGTTCTTTTTCACGCGACAAGTTCACCGTCTTCGCATAGCAGCCGCCTTCGATATTGAAGACACCGTCATGAGACCAACCGTGCTCATCGTCCCCGATCAATTGACGACTGTCATCTGCCGATAAGGTGGTCTTACCAGTCCCGGAGAGTCCGAAGAACAAGGCGACGTCGCCGTCATGTCCGACATTGGCGGAACAGTGCATCGATAAAACATCTTGTTGCGGCAACAGATAGTTCATGACCGAGAAAATCGATTTCTTGATTTCTCCCGCATATTCCGTTCCGCCGATCAAGACGATACGATGTTCGAATGACATGGCGATGAACGTTTCCGAATTAGTGCCGTCAACAAGTGGATCGGCCTTGAAATGTGGTGCGTAGACGACCGTAAATGGTTCGAAGGCCGCAACCGTAGGATATTCACGTAAGAATAATTGTTTCGCAAACAGATTATGCCAAGCGTACTCTGTCACGACGCGTACCGGGAGGGTGAAATGTGTATCGGCACCAGCAGCTGCCTCTGTGTAGTAGAGTTGATCTGCTTCGTTCATATAACGAAGAACTTTTTGTAACAGTTGTTCGAATTTGTCCGACTCCATCGGCTGATTCACATGGCCCCAATCGATATGTGTCTCACATGATTGATCACGGACGATGAACTTGTCTTTCGGTGAACGACCTGTAAATTTCCCCGTTTCTACAGACAAAGCACCATTTTCTGCAAGAACTCCTTCGTTGTTGCGAATCGCATGTTCGACTAGTTCGGCAACAGATAGTTGTTTGAACACATGCTCCTTCTTGAGTAGTTCTTCGATATTCAGGACCGTCATCGGCATCCTGACCCCACCTTTCCCCTACGTTGGTTTTGGCTCTACAATTAGTATGACACATTCATTATATATGACATACTAAAGATAGGGCAATCATTTTTCGTGCGCTGATTTCTATTTATCTGGAAACGCTTTCAGCATAAACAGTTTAACATCTCTTTCGAAATTTTTCGACTAGAAATTAAAACGTTGCTTGACAGAGTGGGCACAAGTTTATATCATGTAATTCGTAACGGATACTCTTATTCTGAGCAGGTGGAGGGAACAAGGCCCGAAGAAACCCGGCAACCGTCTTATATTAGTTTCATCATTAATATAGGAAAAGGTGCTCTCCTGAAGCGAAGTAAACACTTCGAACGATAAGAGGGTAAAGGAAGAACGCACAACCTTTCCCTGACCATTTTTGGACATGGAAAGGTTTTTTTCATTTTACCGTCCCACTCAACTAGGGGAAATGAGTACACCGTCAAATTCTTTTTTGGGAGGGTCAAACATGACAAACCTTAATCGCCGACTATTTACGTCGGAATCAGTAACTGAAGGTCACCCGGATAAAATCTGTGACCAGATTTCGGATTCAATTTTGGATGCGATTCTTGCAGCGGATCCAAACGCACGTGTTGCGGCAGAAACTTCTGTCACGACAGGACTTGTTTTAGTCGCAGGAGAAATTACGACATCGACTTACGTGGATATCCCGAAAGTCGTTCGTGAAACCATTCGCGAAATCGGCTATACACGCGCTAAATACGGTTTCGATGCAGACACATGTGCTGTATTGACTTCAATCGATGAGCAGTCAGCAGACATCGCTCTTGGTGTCGACCAGGCGCTTGAAGCACGCGAAGGAAACATGTCAGATGAAGAAATCGATGCGATCGGAGCAGGAGACCAAGGTCTGATGTTCGGTTACGCAACGAAAGAAACACCTGAACTGATGCCACTTCCGATTTCACTTTCACACAAACTTGCCCGTCGTCTTGCAGAAGTCCGCAAGACAGGACAACTCGATTACCTCCGTCCGGATGGTAAAACGCAAGTTACGGTTGAATACAACGAGAACAATGAACCTGTTCGCGTCGATACAATCGTCATCTCAACACAACATGCAGAAGAAGTAACGCTTGAGCAAATTCAAGCTGATCTGAAAGAACACGTCATCGCTCCGGTCATCCCGACGGAATACATCGACGCTGAAACAAAATTCTTCATCAACCCGACTGGCCGTTTCGTCATCGGTGGACCACAAGGTGATGCTGGATTAACAGGTCGTAAAATCATCGTTGATACGTATGGCGGTTACGCACGCCACGGCGGTGGTGCATTCTCTGGTAAAGATCCAACCAAAGTTGACCGTTCTGCTGCGTACGCAGCACGTTACGTCGCGAAAAACCTTGTCGCATCTGGTCTTGCGGAAAAAGCAGAAGTTCAGCTTGCTTACGCAATCGGTGTTGCGCACCCGGTTTCAATCGCTGTCGATACGTTTGGAACAGGTAAGCTTCCAGAAGCTCAACTCGTCGAATTGATTGCAGAAAACTTTGATCTTCGTCCTGCAGGCATCATCAAGATGCTTGATCTCCGCCGTCCGATTTACCGTCAGACAGCAGCATATGGTCACTTCGGTCGTACAGACATCGAATTGCCATGGGAGCAAACGGATAAAGCTGCTACTCTTGAAGAGCAGGCAAAACGTTTCGCATAATCCTGAGTTCAGAAACGCCCTTTTGAAGGGTGTTTCTGAACTTTTTTTGTTTCTCCGGAACTTTGCAGGGAAACGACTGAAATTTCTAGAAAAGGGTAAAAGAAGATGAGTCTGTAAAAGGAAAAGGGGGATTTCGGTATGGAGATACGCGAAGCAGTTCCTGCTGATGCAGCACGCATTCATGATATTGCGCTCACGTCTTGGATGGATACGTACGAGGAAATCTATTCTGAGCGCTCGAAAGCCCATTTCGTTCAGGAAGCCTACCCGCAAGAAGAAGTCGTTCGGGCAATCCGGACAGCAGAAGAAGCGCGCGGAGAATATTTTAATGTAGGTCTGATCGATGGGGAGATTGTGGGATTCATTCATGCAATTGATGTCGACGGGACGTGGGAAATCGTCCGCCTCTATGTCCTGCCGAAATACCAACAGAACGGAATCGGGCGGCGACTGATTCGAGAGCTCGAGCGCCAAGGTGCTTCTCCCATCGAAGTGTACGTCGAATCACGCAATTATAAAGCCCGTCACTTTTTAACCTCGTTCGGCTTTAAAGAAGTCAGTGAAACGACGGAAGAAGTGTTTGGACAGGTGGAACCTGTGACGCGGCTGCAACGTATATATGAATAAGGAAAAGGAAATCCGACTTGAGGCGGTTTTGCTGAAGTCGGATTTATTGCATACTAAATGGATATCTGATGAAGAGGTGAGCGTGTGGTAGAACAACCAACCGGAGTGATTGTCCTTGTGTATCCACTCCAATTACGTGCCCGGCCGAGCGAAGCATTGATTCGCGTCTTGGAACGGGAATATGAAGTGCTTTTGGTCGATGCACCACGTCGTGTATCGTTTGAAGAACATCAGCAATTATTAAAAGAAGCGTTACGGGAAGCCGGTAAACGAAAGCTTCCGATTCATATCATCGCCTGCAGCATGGGAGCACTCGTCGTGAACCGGCTGTTGCAGGAATATGAATTGCCGATCGCCAGTCTGTCATTCATCTCGCCATTGTTTGATTGGCACAATTCGAAACAGCTCGGCGGCGTCAAACAAGTATTTGCGAGTGCGTTCGATCGTTTTCGCCCGGATGCACCGCTCGGGACGTTACCGTTTGGACAAAACAATGAAGATGCAGTCCGTCTCGGTGAGTTGACGTATGCACAGTATCGCGAGATTGAAGAAGAGATCGTGTTGCATGATGAAGAGCGGAAAAAATTACCGCGTGTCCATCTCGCCTGTTTTTATGCGCCGGACGATCAGTTTGCCGATGTCAAACTGACGCTTGAAGTGTGCCGGAAAATGGGAGGCGATCAGATTTATCTTCAGCGTCTGCACGGCTTCCCGCACTTTAGTTTCGAACGTTTGAACACACGGTTTGCCGAAAAATTACTATTGTTCCTCAAACTCGTCGAAGAGTAAGAAGCGAATTCAAAAAGGAGGATGCCGTCGCCCGCGACGGTATCCTCCTTTTTTTAGTCGATGATTTGTTTTTTAAGCTTTTTTTCGATGGCGACGATGAAAGGCGGATTGTTTTGTTGATTTAAAAAGCGGTATTGTAAGACGGCATAATCTTGCTGGGACAGGAGCGAAACATAGTCAAGGACGGCGTCGCGTTCTTTACGTCCTTCGATATGTCCGTGATAAATCACGAGGACGATCAATCCTCCAGGTACAAGGACAGGCAGAAGGGCGCCGAGCGCCTCTAACGTTTCTTCACCGGTCGTCGTGACTGATTTATCACTCCCCGGTAAGTAACCGAGATTAAAGACACCGGCGCGGATCGGACGCTGTTCTTCAAACAGGCGTGCTCCGACATGGATGTGACTTTCGTGATACAAATCGACCCATTCCGAGACATGAGCTGCTTGCAACCGGCGTTTCGTTTCCTCGATCGCCTGCTCCTGGACATCAAAAGCGATGACCCGACCGCTTGGTCCGACTTGTTCGGCAAGAAAGTGTGTATCATGACCGTTCCCGGCGGTCATATCGACGACACAATCCCCTTCGTGGATGACAGACTCCAGTAATTCTTTGGCGTAAGGTAATACTCGTGCAAGTGACATGGCATAAACTCCTCTTCCTGATAGCTGTTCTGTTTTTTCTAAGTACCCGCAAATCCGATCATTTAGTCAATTGTATCATTTTTCCGATTGTTCGTTTAAATCGAAGTTCCTTGACAGAGTGCGATGCAATTTCGTAAAGTGGCAAGGTTGGAAACTATATTGGAGGAAACTGATCATGCCGAAATTACCTCGTGCGGTCTGGATTCTGGTATTGGCGATGGCGATCAATACAACAGGATCCTCTTTTTTATGGCCGTTTAATACATTATACATTCATGAATATTTAGGCGAATCGATGACAAAAGCGGGGATGGCGTTGTTCGTCAACTCGGCGCTTGCCATCGTCGGAAACTATATTGGGGGAAAAGCGTTTGACCGGCTCGGTGGTAAACGGACACTCGTCATCAGTGTCGTCGGTCTTGTCCTGGCTTCGGTCGGATTATGGATGTTCCACCAGACCTTCACCGGATACGTTCTGATGCTTGGATTGATTGGATTTGTTGGCGGGATGGTTTTCCCGACGATTTATGCGTTGACAGGTGTCATCTGGCCGGAAGGTGGGAGACGCGCCTTTAATGCGATTTATGTCGCCCAAAATGTCGGCGTCGCGCTTGGGACGGCAATCAGTGGACAGATTGCGGCGATTGACATTCAATTTATTTTTATCGCAAACCTCGTGTTGTACCTGCTGTTTGCGCTGGTGTTACTCGTTGGTCTGAACTGGATTCAAGCGAATCCGCTGAAACGCCAGACGACGACGTCAGGGGACGAAGAACGTGAACCGTTATCGCGAGCTTCTGTCCGGACGATGCTGTACGTATCGATCGGTTACGCGTTGTTATGGTTCGTTTATGTCCAGTGGCAAGGAACATTTGCCGTCCATACAAAATCCCTTGGTGTTACGATTTCCGAGTATTCGATCCTCTGGACAATCAACGGAGCGTTGATCGTGTTTGCACAACCGTTGTTGACGCCTGTCTTGCGGTGGTTTGGAGATGATTTGAAGCGTCAGTTGTTGACGGGGACCGGTATCTTCCTGCTGTCTTATTTGATTGTGCCATTTGCCGGCGGCTTCAAGATGTTTTTAGTCGCGATGATCATCTTGACGATTGGGGAAATGTTCATCTGGCCGGCTGTTCCGGCAATGGCTGCACGCTTGGCACCGATCGGAAAAGAAGGGGAGTTCCAAGGATACGTCAATATCGCAGCATCGGCCGGACGGATGATCAGTCCGACCGTCGGTGGATTGATTTATGATGTCTCAGGAATGAATGCCGTCTTCTTGACGTTAATCGGACTGATTGTCGTAGCCGGATTTACATTCATCCGGGCCGTTCCCAAAAAAGTACAACCATGAACAAAGGGAGGAAAAGTGTAAGTTGCTTTTTCTCCCTTTTTATTATTCAAGAAAGCATAAAATGGATTAAATAGGGTAATTATTTTTTAAAAGGAAAAATTAATTAATTAACCAAATTAAAGGGAACGGTATTTTGTCCGGCGTGTCACGTGTTGGAGGTGAAAAAGATGAGGCAGTGTGTATTCATCGAAGATCAATCCACTTGGACGGCACTCATAAGAGGGAAGCCGCTCGACATTTTTTACAGTTATGAGTACGTCAAGTTGAACGCGCGTTCTGAAGAATCGGCTGGTTTGATTTATTTCGAAGGGCAGTCGGGCGAACTGTTTTATCCTTTTTTAAAACGGCGAATCTTTGATACACCCTACTTTGACATCATCACGCCTTACGGTTACGGCGGACCGGAAATTGTCGGGAAGTTGACGCCGCAGGAATTGGCACTGGCCAAAGGTTCATTTCGGCAATGGGCAAGACAGCACCATGTCGTCTCGGAACTGATCCGGTTTAATCCGTTGACTAAAAACGAACAACAAGTTCCGGAGTGGACAGGAAAAGAATTCATTCGACATACGACAAGCATCGATCTTCGCCCCTCTGTAGACGAAATCATACAGACCTTTCATAAAAAAAACCGGAGTATGATTCGCAAGTCCTTGGCGTCTGAACTGACGGTCCGTTGTGGAGGAAAAGAGGATTTACAGACGTTCATTCAACTGTATTATCAAACGATGGACCGAAAAGACGCTTCGTTACATTATTATTTTACGACAGACTACTTTGAACAATTGTTTCAGCCGACGGAACTTTGCCGGCCCGTCTTATTGATGGCCGAGTGGCGGGGGCAAACAATAGGAGCGTACTTCATATTATTAGGTCATGACTATGCGCACGGTCATCTGATTGGTTGTCAGCGGGACGAGCATAAACTGTTTCCCAACCAACGCCTTGAATATGAAGCGATTTTGTACTCAAAAGCTGCGGGAATGGTCGAACAGCATTTGGGTGGCGGTTATAAGGAACGCGACAGCCTGTTTGAAAGCAAATGCCGTTACACCGGGTACCGGATGTTTGAATACCATCAAGGAAAAACGGTTTTATTGCCGCAAATCTACGAACAATTATGTAAGCAGTACGGTCGGAATGAAGCAGCGAATTATTTTCCCGAGTACCGGTATCATGAGACCGTCGTCTCGACTTGAATGGACCTGACAGTCTGCGGACTGTCATTTTTTTTGGTACGCTATCGGTGGGAGGGAAAACAATGAAAAAAACTGGACTGATTTTTGATATGGATGGTGTCATCCTGGATAGTGAAATTCAATATTTTAAAGTGCATCAGCAGATGTTCCGGACATTAGCGATTCCACTCGATCGTGTTCAATACGCGACGTTCATGGGGAAAACAGGGGACGAAATGTGGCAGGAACTGATCACCCAACATGATTTGCCGCATTCGACGGAATCGTTGCTTGCACTTGAACATGAATTATTTCAACAGCATGCCAAGCCGGAAGAGTGTGGCTTAAAAGACGGTGTCCACGAGTTGATGGCGCTTGCGCGGACGGAAGGGTACAAGGTGGCCATTGCGTCGTCGAGTTCACTTGAAAAAATCAAACGCGTCATCACGCATTACGGATTGACGGTCGATGCGTACACGAGCGGATTTGAAGTCCCGCGGTCGAAGCCGGATCCGGCGATTTTCCGATTGGCGGCGCAACGGATTGATCAAGCGCCGGAGGCTTGTATCGTGATTGAAGATGCAGCGAACGGGATGATCGGGGCGAAGGAAGCGGGAATGGAAGTCATCGCCTTGCTGGATGAACGGATGCCGACACAAATCCTGCATCACGCGGACCACGTCGTCTCGTCGCATGCAGCAATCGGAGAAATTTTACGGAACCGTTGACGATAAGGGAAGATTCAGCTTACACTAACACATAGATAATCAATTGCGACGAACTGAAGTAGTAAGGGAGTCATTCCGTTTAGAGAGCTGGTGGTCGGTGCAAACCAGTCGGAATCGTCCGTGAACTCGTCAGGGAGCATGATTCGTGAACAGAAGTAGCGAATCCGGTCCTTCACACCGTTATCCGTGAATCAAGTGGTCTGTCTCGGCAGACAACGTGGGTGGTACCGCGGGAGACAAACCGGTCTTTCGTCCCTATTCTTAGGGGCGGAGACCGGTTTTTTGTATATTCAGAGGAGGAATAGAGATGCCGTACAATCATCGCGAGATCGAACCAAAATGGCAAGCGCGTTGGGAGCAAGACAATGCGTTCGTAACAACAGAAGATCCAGAAAAAGAAGGATTTTATGCGCTAGACATGTTTCCATATCCATCGGGAGCTGGACTGCATGTCGGACACCCGGAAGGATACACGGCAACGGATATCCTCGCCCGTATGAAACGCATGCAAGGTTATAACGTCCTTCACCCAATGGGATGGGATGCATTTGGTCTACCGGCGGAACAATACGCCCTTGATACGGGAAATGATCCGCGGGAGTTCACCGCTCAAAACATCGAGACGTTTAAACGTCAGTTAAAAGATTTAGGATTTTCTTACGATTGGGACCGTGAAATCAATACGACGGATCCGAAATACTACAAATGGACACAGTGGATATTTACGCAGTTGTATGAAAAAGGACTCGCGTTTGTCGATGAAGTAGCCGTCAACTGGTGCCCGGCACTCGGAACCGTGCTTGCGAACGAAGAAGTCATCGACGGCTTATCTGAACGTGGAAACCATCCGGTCGTCCGTGTCCCGATGCGTCAGTGGGTCTTGAAGATCACGGATTATGCCGAGCGGTTATTGGAAGATTTGGACGAGCTCGACTGGCCGGAATCCGTCAAGGAAATGCAACGGAACTGGATCGGTAAATCGGAAGGGGCGGAAATCGACTTTACGATTGACGGTCACAAAAAACAAGTGACGGTCTTCACGACGCGTCCGGATACCGTATTCGGAGCGACATACCTTGTCCTTGCGCCGGAGCATCCGTTTGTTTCGGATATCACGACAGCTGATCATGCGGAAGCCGTCAATACCTACATTGCGTCTGTTCAGACAAAATCTGATTTGGAACGGACGGATCTCGCCAAAGAAAAAACGGGTGTCTTCACAGGCGCATTTGCTGTCAATCCAATTTCTGGCGAACGTCTTCCGATTTGGATTGCAGACTATGTCTTGTCAACTTACGGCACAGGTGCCATCATGGCAGTTCCGGCACACGATGAGCGGGATCATGAGTTTGCGAAACAGTTTGACCTTCCGATCATTGAAGTCGTACAAGGCGGCAACGTTGAAGAAGCAGCGTATACGGGAGAAGGCGAACACGTCAACTCACAGATGCTCGACGGACTTTCGAAACAAGATGCGATCGACACGATCATCGCGGAACTGGAGACGAACCAAGTCGGTCGCAAGAAGATTACCTTCCGTCTACGGGACTGGTTGTTTAGCCGTCAACGGTACTGGGGCGAACCGATTCCGGTCGTCCATATGGAAGACGGAACGATGAAAACATTGGATAAATCGGAATTACCACTTGAGTTACCAATCATTCCTGAAATCAAGCCGTCGGGCACGGGAGAATCGCCGCTTGCGCTTGCTGAAGACTGGCTTGACTACACGGATCCCGTCACTGGACTCAAAGGGCGCCGTGAAACGAACACGATGCCGCAATGGGGCGGAAGCTGCTGGTACTACCTTCGTTTCATCGATCCGCATAACGAAGAAGCGATCGCGGACCCGGAGAAATTAAAGTATTGGTTACCGGTCGATATTTATATCGGTGGAGCAGAGCATGCCGTTCTTCACTTGCTGTACGCTCGCTTCTGGCATAAAGTCTTATACGACATCGGTGTCGTACCGACGAAGGAACCGTTCCAGAAACTATATAACCAAGGGATGATCCTTGGTGAAAACAACGAAAAGATGTCGAAATCACGCGGAAACGTCATCAATCCGGATGAAATCGTCAAATCACACGGAGCCGATACGCTTCGTTTATATGAAATGTTCATGGGACCACTTGATGCGTCCGTTTCGTGGTCTGAAAATGGACTCGATGGAGCACGCCGCTTCCTGGATCGTGTCTGGCGTCTGTTCGAACGGACGGCCGATATTCAAGACGTGACGACGGTTGATGCGGACTTTGAACGCGTTTACCATCAGACTGTCAAAAAAGTAACGGAAGACTTCACGAACATTCAATTCAACACAGGAATCTCGCAGTTGATGGTCTTCGTCAACGAAGCGAACAAACAACCTGTATTGCCGCGTCACTTCCTGCGTGGATTCGTTCAATTGTTGACACCGGTTGCACCGCACCTCGGTGAAGAGTTATGGGAACAACTTGGTTTTGAGGACACGTTGACGTATGCCGCTTGGCCGACGTTTGACGAGACGAAACTCGTGAGTGATACGATGGAATTCGTCATTCAAGTCAACGGAAAAGTCCGTTCGAAACTCGTCATCGGTATCGACGCAACAAAAGAAGAAATCGAAACACTTGCATTTGCGGATGAAAAAACGCAAGAGTGGATCGGCGATAAAACGGTTCGGAAAGTGATTGTCGTTCCGAAGAAATTGATTAACATCGTAGCGAACTAACGAAAAACCCCTCGTCTGAAGTATTCAGGATGAGGGGTTTTTGTCGATATCCGTCGCAAGTCCGCTTTTTTTTTAGGGCGCCTTCTGCTAAACTGAATCAGAAACCGAGACAGAAAGGCGATTTGTGTAAATGAAACGAACTTATATAGTCTATACAACGATTTTTGCCGTTGTCTCCGGTCTGATTCTTTGCGTGTTGCTCGTTTTCTCGAAACCGGAAACGGTGGCACAAATCCAAGAGACCTTTGCAAAAATTGAGACACAATCCAAACATCAGGCAGCAGTGAAACAAGTTCCGCCTAAAACACCTTCTTCGATTCCGAATCCGGAAGAACCGTTGATCAAAAATGTCCAGCAGATGTTATACGATGATTCGATCGGCTCGTATCTCGTCGTGACGGAAGATTATCGCTTTTTTGAAATCAGTGGAACCGGTGAACGGATCAATGCCTCTTTCCAAATTGAAGAGGATGGAAAGTTAATGTTGTCAGGACTGGACGGCATGACACTCGTCGACGGAGAAACTGTCGCCTTGCTGACTTCCAATCAGATTCTGGTGACTGTGAAGCGAGAAGACGGCGTCTGGAAGGAAGACAAACGGGAAAAAGTAGCCGGTACGACGATTCGGGACAGTTTTCACGGACTTGGTTACGATATGAAAGAAAAACAGTTTTATACGATCAACCATATTCGTTCCTTAAATCGAAGCGAGTTGACGTATTTTGCGACGAAGCAAGATGAACTTAAAATCGATCCGGATGCGACGGCCAAAGAAAAGCGGTTGCTAAAGAAAAAACAAAAACCACCGTATTTGACGGTCGTCGCCCGAAAACGCATCGATACGGCAGGCGGAATGCGCAGTGATGTCAAAAAAGCTTTTACGGAGAACTTCCGACCGATTGGTCTTGCCGAACGACAAGGTCGGATTTATACGCTTGATTCGGAAGCGTTATACCTGTATTCGATTGACACGAAGGATGTGACAATCACAGGAGAGTCAGCCAGCCCGAAAGTATACGGTGCGGAAGGAATATTTGTTCAGGACAATGAGTTATTTGCTCTGATTGAGACGGACAAGTTTTCGAGTCGTTCCTTTACGCCAATCGATTAAAAAGGCTAGCTCCCTGACGGAACTAGCCTTTTTTTATGTCGCTGTGAGGGCAGCGTTCGTTCCGGCGCAGTGTCCGGTCACGAAAGCAGCCGTGATGTTGTAACCACCGGTGTAGCCGTGGATATCTAAGATTTCACCGGCAAAAAACAATCCGTCGGCTTTCTTCGACATCATCGTTTTCGGTTGGATTTCCTTGATGGACACTCCGCCTCCCGTGACGAATGCTTTATCAAAGTCGAGTGTCCCGATGGCTTGAAGCGGGAACCGCTTAAGTGTCGCCAGAAACTCGGTGAAGTCTTGTTTTTTGATTTGAGTGCAGACTTCGTCACCAAAACCGATTCGGGCGAATAACAGATCGAGCAGCCGTTCCGGCACAAAACCTTTAAACGCATTGCGGACCGTTTTTTTCGGATTCGCCGACAGGGCAGCTTGGAAACGTTCGGTCAAAGCACCAATTGATTCTTCGGGGAACATGTCAATCGAAAGATGAACAACCCGTTCACCGGAGCGTTTTCGTTCCTTGATCGTATATTGACTGCAACGTAAAGCAATCGGACCACTCAGTCCAAAATGGGTGAACAGTAAGTCACCGGTATGCGTTTTGATCGGCTTGTCCTTTTTTCCGTGAACAGTCAAGGCGACGTCACGTAACGACAGACCTTGTAACGTTTTTTCCTGGATAAAAGAATCGTTTAGCAAGATCGGAACTTCCGTCGGAAAAAGCTCCGTAATCGTATGACCGGCTTTTTGTGCCCACGGATAACCGTCGCCGGTTGATCCCGTATGCGGCACCGATTGTCCGCCGACAGCGACGACACAGCTTTTGGCTTCAAGTCGGGTCCCGTCAGCCAATAAAACGGCTGCGAACGAACCGTCCGGATGGAAATCAAGGGTCGCGACTTCGGCATTGATCTGAATTTCTGCACCGTGTTGCCGGATTTGATCAATCAAAACGCGGACGACATCGGCCGCTTTATCGGAAACGGGAAACATCCGTCCGTTGTCTTCTTCTTTTAAGGCCACACCGAACCCTTCGAACAGTTCGATGATCGATTCATTATTGAACTGGGAAAAGGCGCTGTAGAGGAAACGGCCGTTTCCCGGAATCGATTGAACGAGTTCCTCGAGTGGTTTACGGTTCGTGACGTTACATCGACCGCCGCCGGAAATGGCAAGTTTCCGACCGAGTTTACTTCCTTTATCGAGCAAGAGCGTCTTTGCTCCTGCCTGTAACGAGGCGAGTGTTGCCATTAAGCCGCTGGGCCCGCCTCCGATTACGATTACATCATACATGTGGTCACCTCATTCGTTAGATTCTGCTTGTTCCACTTTAGCAGAAGTTTGTTCTGTAAACAAACCGTCTCTTTCTTTTATGGAAGCTGAGCGGTATAATGATTTGCAATTGTGCAAGAGAGAACTTGTATATTGAGACGTCGGTCGATTCAAGAAAAAATAGAAAGTGCGAGGAAGGTTATCATGTCCACTGTCAGCAAAAAACAAGAGACTTCATCAAGCAATACCGGCTTTGTTCGTGGAACGATGCTGCTGTCGGGCGCATCACTCATTTCACGAGCCCTTGGTTTGATCTATCTGTTTCCGTTCCAGTTCATGGTCGGAGCGACAGGTATCATGTTTTATACGTACGCCTATAACTATTATGCCATCATGATTGGTCTTGCGACGGCCGGTATCCCGGTTGCGGTCTCGAAGTTTGTCGCGAAGTACAATGCGATGGGGGAATATGATACGAGTGAACGGTTGTACCGTTCAGGACTGAAAATCATGTCCATTACCGGTGTGATTTCGTTCTTAGCCCTATTTCTACTGGCTCCGTATTTGGCCCACCGTGCGATCCCCGGAGGAGACGTCAATTCGGCAGCTTATATTGATGCCGTCACGATGACGATTCGTGGTGTCAGTTTCGCCTTGATACTGATTCCGGCAATGAGTATGACGCGTGGATATTTCCAAGGGTACCAATCGATGGGACCGACGGCGATTTCGCAAATTCTGGAACAGATTGTCCGCATCATCTTTTTACTGGCCGGTGTCAGCATCGCGATTTATTTGTTTGATTCAGATGCGGCCTGGGCCGCGACGATTGCGACGTTCAGTGCCTTCATCGGTGCAATCGGCAGTGTCGCCGTGCTTGTCTACTACTTCCGCAAACGGGCACCCGGTCTGAAAGCCATGCGTGACGGTCAAATGGTCGTGTCACCTGACCGTCCGCTGTCCGGTCTGTATAAAGAGTTGTTGACCTATGCGATTCCGATCGTCATGGTCGGCTTATCAACACCGCTCTATCAGGTCATCGATCAAAATACGATGAATGCGGCCTTACAAAGCATCGGTTATACGTTGGAAGCAGCAGGAAATGCGACGGCCTATCTGATTGCAGATAGTCATAAAATCGTCTTGATTCCGGTGTCGGTTGCAACCGGGTTGTCGTTATCGGCGACACCTCTGTTGACGGCATCTTTTACACAAGGCGATATGCGAAAAGTCCGGAAACAGATTTCGCAAATTTACCAGCTGGCCTTTTTCGTCACAATTCCGGCTGTCGTCGGGATGATCTTATTAAGTGAAGAAACATTCCGCGTCCTGTTCCCGAAAGATCAAGCAGCGTGGGTCTATCTGTTGAGTTATGCACCAAGTGCATTGTTCCTTGCACTTTATTCGGTCACGGCGGCTGTCCTGCAAGGGATCAACCGACAATATTTTACGATTGTCGCGACGCTTGCCGGTCTGCTGACGAAATATCTGCTCAATGCACCGTTGATTCATTGGGTGGGCGACGGAACGGGTGCCGGATATGCAACGATACTCGGGTACCTCGTCGCAACAGGATTAATGTTCTTCCGCATCACGCAAACGGTCAAATTCCCGTTCAGCACGGTCTTGCGACGGACGTCGCTCATCATGATTCTCAGTGCCATCATGGGAGCGAGTGTCGCGCTTGTCAAATGGGGCTTAACGAGTTGGCTGCCTGAAACGATGCTTGGTTCGCTGACAGTTTTGATTGTCGGTGCAGGTGTCGGAATCGGTGTATTCGCCGGGCTGGCGATTTGGAGTGGACTGGCCGAAGCTGTACTTGGACGAAAATTTTCAATGAAACGAGGACGAGGAAATGCGTCTAGATAAATTACTCTCAAACATGGGAGCCGGATCGCGCAAAGAAGTAAAACAATTACTCAAATCCGGTGCGATTCAAGTTGACGGAGAAATCGTGTACGATCCGAAGCAACATGTCGATACGGAACAGCAACACGTACTTTTATACGGGGAACCGGTCACGTATCAAAAGTTCATCTATTTGATGATGAACAAACCACCGGGTGTGATCAGTGCAACAGAAGACAAGCGGGATCAAACCGTCATCGATCTATTATTCGAAGATGTCACCTACTTCAAACCGTTTCCGGTTGGTCGACTCGACAAGGACACGGAAGGGTTATTGTTGCTGACGAACGATGGTTCATTCAACCATGCATTGATGTCGCCGAAAAAGCATGTTGAAAAAGTCTACTATGCCGAAGTCATCGGTATGTTGACGGAAGACGACATCGAGGAAGTGGCAGAAGGTGTGACACTTGAAGATGGATACAAAACGAAACCGGGTAAGCTGGTCATTCTGGAAGCGACGGAAGACACGTCAACACTCGAGTTGACGATTACGGAAGGCAAGTTCCATCAGGTTAAACGGATGATGCTTGCGCTCGGAAAAGAAGTGACGTATCTGAAGCGTTTGTCGATTGGGCAGTTACCGCTTGATCCGACGCTTGAAGCAGGGGAATACCGTGAATTGACACGAGGCGAGTTGGCCTTGTTTGACTGGAAACCGGAATGAAAAAAGGACGCTCTTCTTAATGGAAGAGCGTCCTTTGTCGAATATTCGATTATTGGTTGCGAAGTGCTTCAGCGATCGGGAATGGACCACTTAATACTTCGAACTGACGGGTTTGTGTCGGGTGATCGATCAACGTCACGAAAAGTGCTGCGACGTCGTCACGCGGAACTTCACGTCCTTCATAAGACTCAAAATGTTCTTTTGTCTCAATCGTACCGGTCGGCTCATCATAGCTGAGTGGACCCGGACGGACGATTGTATAATCAAGACCACTATCTTTTAAATGGCGGTCCGCTGCACCTTTTGATTCAAGATAAACTTTTAAATCACCTTGCGGATGATCGGCACCAACTGAACTGAGCATCAAGAAGCGTTCAATGCCGTTTGCTTTTGCCGCATCGATGACTTTGATGGCGCCATCCTGATCGACAGCACGTGTTAATTCTTCAGAAGCACCACCGGCACCGGCTGCGAAAATCACAACGTCGGCATCTTTGACGACTCCTGTAACGTCCTTCGTCAAATCACCGAGGCGGACTTCAGAAGCACCCAGTGCGATCAAATCATTGATTTGATTTTCTTCCCGTACGACGGCAATGGCTTGATGCTGTCCCTGTTTGCCGATCAATTCCACCATTTTTCGACCTGTTGTTCCGTTTGCTCCAATAATTAAAATATTCATAAGCTCATCTCCTTCTCAAACTAGATATACCCTGCTTGAAAAAAAAATAACAAAAAAAGACGCGAAGGATTCGCGTCGTAACAGAAAATAGTGTGATGAAACATCTTAATCAGCCGGCTTGTCGTTGTTTTTTACTTGATGTCCAAGTACCGCGTCTTGGGCTTACAATGAGGTTGTTATATTCGAGCACATTCAAGTCACGCTGGACGGTTCTTGACGTAATGCCGAACTCTTCAACCAAGTCTGCTGTCGTAGTAGCTCCGTTCTCATTAATATAGAGATAAATCGATTTAATCCGGGTCAACATACGGTCTGTAGAATCTTTCATTGGTATAACCACTCCCCCAATGGATAGAATAGTGTTCTAAAGCTTCGGGTGACAAAAGACGATGATTCATTAAGTTGTTTCGCCTTTAGTATAACGCTTTTGCTATAGAATGCAAGTAATTTAACCGAACGTTTTCAAAAAACACACATTCAATCAATACTCATTAACGAATGAATAGTCTTTTTTATGACGTTAATGTTCGTTTAAAAGCTAATGACAAAAGATTTAGTATTTTGGATGTTCGTAAATGTCAATTTTTCGCTATACTTAGAGATGAACGAATTAGCGGATAAGGGAGAGAAGTCAAATGGTTAATTGGAAAGAAGAAGTATTGGCTCGACGCGAAGATCTTTTAACCGATTTAAAAGACCTGTTGCGGATTCCAAGTATCCTCGATGAGACGACGATTCAAGAAGGGGCACCGTTTGGGGGAGAAGTCAAACGTGCACTCGATTGGATGCTTGCGCTCGGAGAACGGGATGGATTCATCACGAAAAATGTCGACGGTTATGCCGGACATCTTGAATACGGTCAAGGACAGGAATTACTCGGGATTTTATGTCACTTGGACGTCGTCCCTGCCGGAGGCGATAACTGGACGTATGGACCGTTTAATCCGACGCTTTCAGATGGAAAGTTGTACGCTCGGGGAGCAATCGATGATAAAGGACCGACGATGGCGGCGTATTACGCGTTGAAAATCGTTAAGGAATTAGGTTTGCCTCTTTCCAAACGAATTCGCTTGATTGCAGGCGGAGATGAAGAAAGCGAATGGCGTTGTGTGAACCATTACTTCAAACATGAAGAAATGCCGACGCTTGGATTTGCACCGGACGCCGATTTCCCGATCATCAATGCGGAAAAAGGATTGTACGATGGTTTGCTGACACAGGGTAAACCCGTTCAAGCAGCGGACACCGGCTACCAACTCGTCCGTTTTGAAGGCGGAGAACGTCCGAATATGGTTCCGGGACATGCGACGGCGACTGTACATGTTGCCGAGTATGGCACGATTGAAGATTCATTCCATCAGCATCTGGAAGAACAAGGATTGACGGGAACCGTGAAGCAGACGGCAGAAGGACTCGTCTTTGAGGTAATCGGAGTCGCGGCGCATGCGATGGAGCCGGACAACGGTAAAAATGCAGCGCTCCATTTGGCGCGTTTCTTAAGTACGCTTCATCTGGATTACAACGGTCGCCGTTACATCGAGATGGCGATGCATATGTTCCGTGATTCCCGTGGTGTTGCGCTGGGGGTTGCGGCATCGGACGAAACGGGGGACTTGACGATCAACGGAGGTGTGTTCCGTTACGAAAACGGTCAAGGAACAGCTTCGATCAACATTCGTTATCCATACAGTGCCGATTTTACGGAACGGTTGCAACTGATCAAAGAAGCTGCGATCGCATACGGCTTTGAATTACAAACACGCACACATATGACACCGCACCATGTCGATCCGGATCATGAACTGGTTCGCACGCTGAGTGCCGTCTATGAACGGCAGACCAACCAAAAAGCAGACTTGATCGCCATCGGTGGCGGCACATACGCCCGTTCGCTGACGGCTGGAGTTGCTTTTGGACCGGTCTTCCCGGGTGGACCAGAAGTGGCGCACCAAGTCGATGAATATGTCGATTTCGAAGAGTTGCTGTTAGCAGTCGCCATTTACGCAGAAGCGATTTACGAGTTGGCGAAATGACGTCAACAAGCACCAACCGGACGTTTGTCTGTCCGTGAATTTGATATGAAATGAATCCCCCGCATCCATCGTGATAGGGGGATTGATTCTTAAAAGGGAGTCGATTGTGATTCATCGTCAAAAATATCATTTCCAAGCACTCTATTTTTTCATCTTTTTTGCGCAAGGTGCACTTATTCCGTATTTAACACTTTATTTTTCAAATGATGCGTTTCAGTTATCGGCTTCCGAAATTGGAACGATTGTCGCAATCGGTCCAATCCTGTCGATTGTCCTGCAACCGTTATGGGGAATGGCAGCCGATCGGTTTGGTCGTCCGAAACGATTGTTGCTTGTCGCTTTGCTTGCGGCCGGTGTTTTGACGCTCAGTTATTTGCTGACATCCGTGTATCTCTTGTTGCTGTTGATCGCTTCTCTGTGGGCACTGTTCCAATGTGCCCACATTCCGCTCGTCGACACGTTGGCGATTGAATTCTCGAAACGGAAGTCAGTGGATTACGGGGCCTTACGCTTGTTTGGTTCTGCCGGTTTTGCACTTGCTGTGTTCATTTTAGGGCAGGTGACGGAACAGGGGACACTCGGTGCCATCTTTTACGCGAGTGGAGCAGCCATGGTCCTCGGCTTTCTGGTCCTGATCGGAATCGAAGAAGAAACGGTCGAGTCCGTCACGCGCGAGCACGTACCGTTAGCTAAACTGTTTTCGAATAAACGGTTTTTGCTTTTTTTAGCCGGGGGAAGTCTGATTTTCGGTCCGATTTTCGCGAATAACTATTATTTTGGAAGCTACGTGACGATTCGCGGCGAATCGACGGCACTCGTCGGCACGTTATTTTTTGTGGCAGTCTTATGTGAAATTCCGTTCATGCGTATTGCGACACGGGTGATGATGCGGGTTGGTCCGATCCCTGTCCTGGTGTTCGTCTCTTTATTATCGGCCTTACGAACCGGTATCTTGGCACTGGAACCACCCATTTATACGTTATGGCTACTCGCTGCCCTGCAAGGACTGATCATCGGATTACTGATTCCTGTTGCGCTCGACTACGTGCGCTCGCTTGTCCCGCCTTCGACGGTCGCGACGGCAGTCAGTACCTATATGGCGACAACGACAGGTCTTGCGACTGCTTTGTTTAACTTAATGAGCGGGATTGTTTTTGATCAAAGCACCATCTATGCGGTATTTTGGGTATATACAGGTAGTAGCTTGTTAGGTGCTGGTTTGTATTTGATCAGCGCAAAAATCAAGGAGTGATCCGCGTGGAACAACATTATTTCATTGCTCTTTCGACAGCGGACGAAACGCTGACACAGTATGCGTCCGCATTAAAATTGCATGATTACTACAAGACGGTGTACGAACCGGATGAATATCATCTGACCCTTCGATTTTTGGGTGCACTGACAGAGTCAGAGCTACTGAATTGGCGACAACGACTGGCAG
This sequence comes from Exiguobacterium sp. s192, assembly GCF_018618795.1. Classification (NCBI taxonomy): domain Bacteria; kingdom Bacillati; phylum Bacillota; class Bacilli; order Caryophanales; genus Exiguobacterium; species Exiguobacterium sp. s192. Next base: position 86,248 of record NZ_JACSMS010000010.1, read on the forward strand.
AAATCGCTCAAACGATTTCTCCTTTTACATTAGAAGTGGATCATCTCGAACGGTTTGGTCTGGCGGAACGACCTCGTGTGTTTGCCGTTGGTCCGCGGCGTGAAGAAACGTTAGTTCAACTCGCGGCTCAATTGGATCCCGAGCCTTCTAAACCGTTTGTTCCGCACATCACCCTGGCGAAAAAGTGGAATCAAGAAGTGTCCCTGCTTCCACCGGAACAAACTCCTTCTTTCAGCATATCCGTGAAAGAAATCGTTCTCTATAAAATTTGCCCCGCCGATCGACCGCGTTATCAGGCTGATACACGGTTTCGAATCGGGAAGAAACAATGAGGTGACACGATGGCATTATTGATGAAACTGTATGATTTGGAAAGCCGTTATGAACGAAATCCGTTGGAAGTCTCAAAACGTTTTAAGGAACAACAGATTGTGGATCATGCAAACGTCTTAAAAAAATGGGAGACCGGTGAACTGTTTCCGGGTGAAACCATCGTCCGTCCTAAGAAATGGTGGCAACCCTTTAAAAAAGCGGAAGTGTTTCAAGTCCCCGGAAAACAAATTTCAAAGTCGGCTTTTGAGAAATGGTATAAAAAACGAGTGGAAGTCCAAAAGCTGATTTATGTCGCCGGTGGTGCGACGGAAGAAGACATTTGGCGGTTACCGTTAAGACGGCATCTGGATTTTTATCAAATGCTGCATCTGCTGAATGATCAGTACGGAATGTTTTATCGTGCCGTCATTCATTATCAGCAAGGTGAAGTCGAACTCAGTCCCTTTATCGTCGGTCCGTCGGCAATCTATGTGCTCGATTGGCTGGACGGGGAAGAAAGTATCTATCATATCAAACGAAGCAAACTTTGGCGGGAACAGCCTTTTAAAGCCTCTCCGAAAAATATCGTCAACCCGTTGATCAGCTTGAAACGGACGGAAGATGTCCTGCGAACGATTCTTGGGGTGGACTTTATGTTACCGATCGAACGCGTCGTCATCGCTTCGCAAGGGTACTTTGATCAAATCCCGAAGGAAACGACAACGACCTATGTCAGTAAAGTGGATTTCACGGAGTGGTTGCGGAAAATGAACGCGTCCGCGCCGCACACAAAAGCGTTTCAAATGCGGGTCTGTGAACAAATATTAAAGGAAACGGCGTCCATTACTTTTCAGATGGCACTTAACAGTCAGGAAAACGAACGGATTCGGGAATGAGGAGGGAAGCGACAAGATCGCCGATTGTCGCGCGAACAGATGATAAACAGTGAATCGGGAACACAACAAATCAAACTCATCTCAGCCGAGTTCATGACATTTCAAACCATCTCGATGGAGACGACGACATGGTTTTCGCAAGAAGACTTTGTTTTGATATCCGACGGACAGCCGATCGACTACCAAATCAGCAATCAGGAAGAACGGGACGGGCGCGTCACATTGACACTGATGCTTGATCGTTCCGTTGACATAGAGCGTTGTTATGAAGTTGTATTTATGAATCAGGAGCGGTACCGTGTCCTTCCGAGTCGAATCGTCCGAACGTTGTTATTTGACAGCAGATACAGTTACGAAGGTCCTTTAGGGTTGGTCATGCAGAAAGAAACCATGACATTGCATGTCTGGTCGCCGCTGGCAGAACAGATTGAGTGTGTTCTGTACACGCCGGAAGAAGAAGAACTGGAAAAAATTGAGCTGGTTCGAGCAGAGCGGGGCGTACACCGTTTAGTGTTGCCGCGTCAACGCGAACATTGCTTGTACCGTTACCGCGTCACGACGTACCTCGGAACGACGGAAATCGTCGATCCTTATGCCAAAGCAATCAGTGTCAACGGACGTTTTGGCGTGTTGCTTGATGTAGAACATGAAATTCGACAACGTTTTCCGAAACGACAAAAGCGACCGATCCTGATCAAACCGACGGATGCGATTGTTTATGAAGCTCATATTCGTGATTTTACGATTGATCCGTCGTCAGGTTCAACACACCCGGGACAATATGTAGGGGTCTCGGAGTCGGGAACTGTTTCACCGGAAGGGCGGACGACAGGACTGGATTATTTACTTGAGCTCGGCGTGACGCACATGCAATTGCTTCCGGTTCATTTTTTTTCAACGACAGAAGAAAAAAGCCGTCTTCCGTATAACTGGGGATATGATCCTGAGCAGTGGTTCGCACTGGCGGGAAGTTATGCGAGCGATCCGTCTGATCCTACGGTCCGGATTTTGGAGTACGTCGAGATGATCGAGCGATTGCATGCGGCAGGAATCCGGGTGACGTTTGATGTCGTCATGAATCACGTGTACATCCGTGAACGATCGGCACTGGAACACCTGGTGCCGGGTTATTACTTCCGGTATGAACTGGACGGTACGCTCGCGAACGGAACGGGCGTCGGAAACGATACAGCATCGGAGCGCTTTATGATGAGGCGACTGATCGTAGACTGTTTGACGTACTTCGCTGAAGTCTTCCGGATTGATGCCTTCCGATTTGATTTGATGGGGATTCACGACATCGAAACGATGAATGCCGTTCGTTCTGCACTGGATGTCATCGATCCGACCATTCTCGTATACGGAGAAGGATGGGATTTGGCGACGCCGTTGCCATATCGTCAAAAAGCAATCAGTTCCTTGGCGTCACAGATGCCGGGTATTGCCCATTTTAACGATGTCTTCCGTGATGCTTTAAAGGGATCGACATTTAGCGAAACCGATCGGGGATTCATCTCCGGTGACGGTTGGCGGGAAGGGGAGGTTCGAAACGGGATGGCGGGCAGTGTCACGATTGACCACCAGACAGACGGGCGTTTTCCGGAACCAACCTATTCGATCAATTACGTTGAGGCGCACGATAACCATACGTTGTATGACAAATTGCTCCTTTCAAGACCGGATCTCGAGGAAACGACCCGTTTGCGGATGAGTCGACTTGCCCAAACAATCATTTTTCTATCAGCGGGGATTCCGTTTATTCATGCCGGACAGGAGTTCGGACGGACCAAACAAGGGGTCGAGAACAGCTACAATGCCCCGGATGCCATCAATCGACTGGACTGGACGTTACGCGATAAGCATTTTGAAATGGTCGAGTACCTCAAAAACATCCTACAAATCCGCCGGATGCATGGTGGGTTCCGCCTTCATCGCGCCAACCAAATTCAAGAACTGTTTCATTTCTTGCCGATGCGTCCGGGTGTCATCGCCTACGAAGTGGAAGCGGTCCATTCCTATGATGCCTGGCAACGGACGTTGGTCGTGCACAATGTGACGATGGAGCCGGTTGAGGTGGCACTCGATCACAGCAGGTGGAACGTACATGTTCAGGGTGACTATGCCTCCGTCACACCGATTGAGAAAGGTGTAGCGCAGATCACGGTCCTTCCGTTGTCAACAACGATCGCAACATGTTAAGATAAACTTTGTGCCCTCAGGCAAATCTACTAAAAAGTTGAGCGGATTATAATGGAATTAGATATTTTAGATGCGCTTGGCGAAGGCTGGACCCTTACGCCAGCAGGTGGAATCACGGGAGAAGCCTACATCGCTTCGACCGGCCAATCGAAACTCTTTTTAAAACGAAACTCCTCGCCTTTTCTGGCGATTTTATCAGCAGACGGCATCGTACCGAAGCTGCTTTGGACAAAACGAATTTACAGCGGCGATGTCATCAGCGCGCAACAATTCATCGAAGGACAGGAACTTGAGCCGGAGATGATGGAACGACCGGAAGTCGCCCGATTGCTCGGTAAGATTCATGATTCCAAAGAGTTGTTGTTTATGTTGCAACAACTGGATCAACGACCAATCGAGCCGGATGAACTGTTGCGGCAGTGTCGTTTATACTTCCAACCAAACGATCTCGCACAACCGCAACTCATTGAGCAGGCGATCGATTATTTATCCGATCAGTTGCCATACGTCAGAACGGATGAACAAGTCGTCTGCCACTCGGATTTGAACCATAACAATTGGTTAATCGGGACAGATGGTCATTTGTATCTAAATGATTGGGATGATGCCATCATCGCCGACCGGGCGTATGATCTCGGAATGATGTTGTACAGTTATGTGGATGAGGAATTTTGGCCGGAATGGTTCGCAAGTTACGGTCATCCCCTAACGGCTGAATTAAAACAACGGATGCACTGGTACGTTGTTGCCCAAGCCGTGTTGTCGATTTATTGGTATGAAGATACGGCGCATCCTGATGCTGAAGACAGTTATCTTTTTTTAGAACAGTTACTTGAACCGGATCAAGGATGAGTATTGATTGACTCTTTTGGGACCGGATCACGAAAAAACGTGTGGACACAACATCACTGTGTCCACACGTTTTTTTTAGCCTTCTGCAATTTTGATTTCTTTTTCCATATCGTGACTTTCGAGATCCGCCTCGCGGTAAGCAGTTGTCGTCGGCAGTCGAAGGTCGAGCCGTGGTTTCTCCTCGAACGTGACCGTCACGCGATTGACCGTATAGTCAAACACGTGGCCGCCGCCACTTCGTTCCTTGTCGATGAAGTGAAGGTGATAACCGGCGACGGCGATACCGTGACCAAACCGGGGCGTGTAATAGCCGGCCAGTGTGCCTTCCGTCTGCTCGAACGTCCGGGCACTTTGCGTGGCCACGGCTTCCGTAATCGGACGGAACGGTTTTTCTTGGCGGGCGACCGTCCGTGTCTTGACTTCACTGAACTGTCCTTCGATCCGGACAGCATAAAAACTGTTGATTGTACCGAGTTGTTCACTCAACCACTGTTCAAAATCCTGTTTTGTCATTTCCTGATTGACGGACAGTGTCTGTTCCGGCGTGAACCGTGTCAGTGAACAAAAGGGAGTGGTCGTCTCCGGATCAAGAGGACGTGCGCTGCCGTCCGACCGGAGTTGATAGAAGGAACCGTCAAAACCAATCATTTCACCATCGAGGTGATCAAACGTTCCGATTCCAAAGTCGTGTCCTTCGAGAATGGAGGCATAACTCGTTTCGCTCTCAAAAACACCATCGAGCAAGGCCATCATCGTCGAGATTTGAAGTAAGGTGTCCTCACGCTGCATCGTATCCATCTCCTATCAGTTGAGTTGATCCAAGTGTACTTCTTTACCGAGTGTAATGTTATCGCTGTAATCGATTGGAACATCAACGATGACCGGACCTTCTGTTTGCCACGCTTCTTCCATGACGGCGATGAGTTCAGACGGATGATTGACACGCAAGCCTTTTGCACCAAAGCTTTCAGCATATTTCACAAGATCCACTTCACCAAACGACGTGCCGGATTTTCGTTTGTATTTCATCTCTTGTTGGAAAGCCACCATGTCAAAGCCGCTGTCACGCCAAACGAAATGGACGAGCGGGGCATTCAACCGGACAGCTGTCTCAAGCTCCATCGCTGAAAAGAGGAAACCACCATCACCTGAGATCGAGACGGCTTTTTTACCTGGACGAACCAGTGTTGCGGCAATCGCCCAGGGCAATGCGACACCTAACGTCTGCATCCCGTTACTGAACAGTAAGTGACGTGGTTCGTAAGACCGGAAATGACGTGCCATCCAGATGTAGTGCGAACCGACGTCGACCGTAACCGTCACATCGTCAGCGATTTGTTCCCGTAAGGTTTTCATGAAGTAGAGCGGATGCGTTAACGGTGAATCCTTGACGATCGGTGGGATGTCCCGCTCCTCGAGACGTTGTTGTAAACCGCGTAAAAATTCCGTCGAACCGGTTGGCAGGCTCAGCGGATTGAGTCGATCAGCCAATGCGTCGATGGTTGCAGCGACATCCCCGACGAGTTCACGGTCCGGACGATAGAAATGATCGATTTCAGCCCGCATTTGATCCAAGTGAATCAAAGTCCGTTCGTGGGACGGTTGATTCCAGAACTTCGGATCGTAACCGATCGGGTCATATCCGACGGCTAACACAAGATCGGCTTCGGCGAGCAAGGCATCTCCCGGTTGATTGCGGAACAAACCGACACGTCCATAAAAATTCGATTCGAGCTCCCGTGACAATGTTCCGGCTGCCTGGAACGTCTGGACGACCGGAATCGAAACGCGTTTCAACAGCGCACGGATAGCTTGAACGACATGAGGTTGACTGGAACGCATGCCGAGTAACAAGACGGGTAATTGTGCTTTTTCAATCAGATTTGCTGTCTCGTTGATCCATTCTTCGGGTGCGATGCCGAGTTTTGGTGTCGGGACTGCTTTAAAGGAAGTGACGTTTGATTCACTGAGACCAACGTCTTGCGGAATGCTGACGAAAGCAGCGCCGGATGTTGTTTCGGCAGTTCGGAATGCATTCGAAAGGACTTCCGGGATGTTATCTGCATCTTGAACTTCGGCACTGAAATTCGTGATTGGTGTGAAGAGAGCTTGATTGTCCATCGATTGATGGGTCCGTTTCAAACGATCGGCACGCGTCACGGCACCGGCAATCGCGACAACAGGGTCACCTTCCGAATTGGCCGTCACTAGTCCGGTTGCGAGGTTCGAAGCCCCTGGACCGGAAGTTACGAGGACCACACCCGGTTTATCAGTCAAGCGGCCGATGGCTTGTGCCATGAAGGCGGCGTTTTGTTCGTGGCGTGCGACAATCAATTCTGGTCCGCGATCTTGCAGGACGTTGAAGACGGAGTCAATCTTTGCTCCCGGGATACCAAAAATATAGTCGACCCCTTGTTCAATCAGTGTGTCGACGACTAAATCGGCACCTGTTTTCTTCTGTACTAGAATTTCTTTTTCGCTGTTTTGTTTTTCTGTCATTACAATTCTCCTTCTTTACCAATAGTTTTGGTTGTTCGATAGCTGTAATAAAAAAACTGTTTCACAGGAAGTATACAACTGTTTTAGTGATAATCCAAGGTGAATCGTTCAGAAAGTAAAAAAGACACCTTGTGATGAACACAAGATGTCTGATGCGGTATCGGTTATTCTGCGTTGACTTTACCAAACGTCGCCCAGACGAAGAGGGCGGTTACCCCCATGACGAGAACGATCGGAGAAGCCCAAGTAATTAAGAAGTCATCCAACATTAAAACCTCCTTTTAGGAACCTTTGTACTGTAAGTGTAGTAGATTGCTCAGTCATTCTCAAGTGACGATCTGCTGAACTTTCTTTTTGGTGTGAAACAAGAACATCTTATATATTTACCCAAATCATGATAAACTTATCTGCGGATAATTTAAGAATTGAAAGGATGAGCAGTATGCGTTTACGCCACAAACCGTGGGCACTGGATTATATGAAAGAACAATCCTCCATCTATATAGCAGACCCATCGACATTAAAAGGCAATTGGTCGAACGAATTCAAGAATGACAATCCTATCTACATTGAGGTCGGTTCGGGAAAAGGGGCTTTCATCACCGGGATGGCCATCCAGTATCCGGACGTCAACTTCGTTGCCATTGAATTATTTGAAAGCGTCGCGGTCGCAATCGTTCAAAAATTGGTTGAAGAACCGCTTGCAAACGTTCGGGTTCTGACAGTTGATGCCAAAGATTTATGTGATTTCTTTGAAAAAGGTGAAGTCGCCCGCGTCTATCTGAACTTTTCGGATCCTTGGCCGAAATCACGTCACGCGAAACGCCGCTTGACGTACAAAACATTCCTTTCGACATACGAAGACATTTTACCGGATAAAGGACAGATTCATTTTAAGACGGATAACCGGAAATTATTTGAATCAAGTCTGATGACGATGTCTGCCTACGGGATGACGTTTGATTGGATGTCGCTTGATTTACATGCCAACGAGCCGGAAAATAACGTCAGAACGGAATACGAAGCACGATTCTCAGCACTTGGTCAACCGATTTATCGGATGGAAGCGACATACGATAATTAATTTAGACAAAAAGTTTTCTTATTTTCCTAGCATTTCTTTCACACTTTTTTCTTATTAATTGGTACAATGTTGTTGACTGAAGAACTGTATTTACAGGTAAAGGGGGAATTTGGGGATGTGGAAAAAAAGCTTAGCCTTCGTAACGGCACTCTTTTTCGCATTGAGTATCGGACAATCGGTATTCGCTGCGATTGATACGTCAGCTATGGAAAAAGCACTTGACGAGGATTTGAAGAGTACGCATTACGATTATAAAAAAGGTTCTGTAGAAGTTGAAGATCCAAAAACATTCACTGGTGAAAAAGGTGAACAGGTAATCGGCGGAATCGCTGTAATTGAAACGGTCCGTGATGGCATCTTTATTACAATTAAACGTGAGATCCATTTCTTTAACGCAGACAGCGGCAAATTACTTACGAGTGCAGATGCGGCTAAAATCGATGGCGTCAAAGGATACATCGACAGTAATTCCGATAACCTGCAACAAAAAGTAGTCTACTGGTTACCGATGTTACTGATGATCTTATTGATTGCTGTACCAGCTGTCATCTTGTATGTCGTCGTACCACGCTTGTATTCGACTACGGAATACATGAACCCGATCTATGAGCGCAATGACAATCCGCGTTGATCAAAACACAGCAAAACACCCGCTGTGAGCCAAGTGCTCGCATCGGGTGTTTTTTCATTTAACCAAACAAAACGAGTAAAAAAGCGATGATTGCAGGTAAACCTTGTTTCCAGAGAATCGAAAGGTTGGCTGTCGCGGCTCCGTAAAGCGCGGCAATGATGACGCAGGCGAGGAAAAACAGTTGAACGGCGGATGAACCGAGAATTAATCCGAAAATCAAACCGGCGGCAAGAAAACCGTTGTACAACCCTTGATTGGCGAACAGCGTCTTGATGCGTGGATCCGAGGCGGCTTCTTTCGTTAAATTAAATGTGCGTAAAGCAGGACGAGACGATAAGAAAAACATCTCGAGCGCCAGAATATAAAAGTGTTCTAATGCGACGATGAGTACAAAAATCGTGGCGAGCGTCTCCATTGGGAACTTCTCCTCCTCAAAAAAAGACCACACTTCGTCAATCGAAGCATGGTCCACTTATTATGCGTATTCGAGTAAAGCACCTGTTTCCGCATCAACTGTGAATTGATACGTCTTTTCGTCGTCACCTTCAAGGACCGAGATGCCACCTTTGTAGCTCTGGTAGTCACGTGACTCATATGCGTACGCCTCTGGTGTTGCAGAGATCCATGCACCTTGGACACGTCCTTTTGCTGAAAATGTGCGTTTCGTGATTTCGAGCGCTTCCTCGGCAGATAATTGTTTGTTGTCGACAGCCTTCTTGACTGCGAAAGCGGCAACGACAGCTGCTGCAAGACCGATAATCCAATAGCGTTTTTTCATTAAAATTCCCCTCCTTACAGGTTCTATTCCTACTGTACCAAATAAATCGTCCAGTGAGAAACAAAAGGTTAAGTGATTGAAGCAAAATTTTGTATAATGAATGAACAGGAGGCGATACATATGAATGAAAACACAAGAGAGTTGTTTCGAACATTAACGGAACTGAACGGTGCACCGGGCTTTGAACATGATGTCAGACGGTTCGTCAAAGGACGGATCACACCGGTGACGGATGAGATCGTGATGGATGGTCTGGGATCGATTTTTGGAAAACGGACAGGGCAGGCGGACGGTCCGAAGGTCATGGTTGCCGGTCACATGGACGAGGTGGCATTCATGGTGACGCAAATCACGAAAAACGGGATGCTCCGCATTCAACCGCTTGGTGGTTGGTGGAGTCAGGTCTTACTCGCACAACGCTTCTCGATTTGTGGAGACAACGGCATCATTCCTGGCGTTATCGCGTCAACTCCGCCCCATCTGTTGACAGATGAGGTTCGGAATAAGCCGATGGCGATCAAAGACATGTTCATCGATGTCGGCGCAGATTCAAAAGAAGAAGCCGAGTCGTTTGGCATTCGTCCGGGTATTCCGGCGGTTCCGTTCTTCCCATTCACTCCGATGGCGAACCCGAAGAAAATCATGGCTAAAGCATGGGACAACCGGTATGGTGTCGGAATGGCAGTCGAGTTATTGGAGGAAACGACAGCATCGGATCATCCGAACGTCTTATTCTCAGGTGCAACGGTCCAAGAAGAAGTGGGATTACGCGGCGCCCAAACAGCAACGAACTTGATTGATCCTGACGTCGCCTTTGTCGTCGACGCGTCACCGGCAAATGATGCTTCAGGGGATAAAACGGAATTCGGACAGCTGGGACAAGGACCGCTGTTGCGGATTAAGGACAGTGTCATGATCTTATCCAAAGAAATGACGGAGTACGTCTTGGATACAGCGGAATCAAACAACATTCCGTACCAATACTATGTTGGGGCAGGCGGAACGGACGGCGGAGTCATTCATCGTTCGAACAACGGCATCCCGACAACTGTCGTAGGTCTGCCGGCACGTTACATCCACACGCATGCATCGATCATGCATACGGATGATTATGATGCGGCCAAAGAGTTACTCAAAAAACTCGTTACACAGCTTGATGCAACGACACTGGCTACTTTACAAGTGAAGTAAGGAGAGACTGAAGAGGGATTTCGAAGTTCCTCTTCGGTTTTTTTATTGGACTTTTAGTTGTCTTGTCAGATGATGAACAATTGTATGATCTTTTTTCTGGATGGTTTGTTATAATGAATTTGATTTTAATTCAGAAGGAAGTGGCATTTTGTTAAAACAGAAAAATATCTTACTCAGCCCGAAAATATACTTCATCACGGTTTTGAGCTATATGGCGTTAGGACTCTTCAGTTCATTGATCATGGGACTAATTTTAAAAACGATAGGTGAAGGGTTGATCACGAACGGAGTCAATGCATCGTTTTTAGTTACCGTCGGAGAGCAAGCCATTGCGTTGACCGGACCGGCGATCGGCGTAGCAGTGGCATTTGCATTAGAAGCGCCGCCACTCGTCCTGTTTTCAGCGGTTGCCGTCGGTGCCTTTGGATATGAAGCCGGAGGTCCGGCCGGCAGTTATGTAGCAGCAGTCATCGCGACTGAAATCGGTAAATTGATTTCAAAAACGACGCGGCTCGATATCATTTTGACACCGTTCGTGACCTTATTGATTGGTTTTGTAAGTGGAAAGTACGTCGGCGCCTGGATCGGAACGTTGATGACGGATTTAGGAGAGGTCATCCGTTGGGGGACAGAACGGGAACCGCTGATCATGGGGATTTTTGTGGCGACCGTGATGGGTCTGGCATTGACGGCCCCAATCTCAAGTGCTGCACTTGGCATCATGCTAGGACTTGACGGGCTGGCGGCAGGAGCGGCGACGATTGGATGTGCCGCCCAGATGATTGGTTTTGGTGTCATCAGTTACCGGGATAATGGGATTGGCGGATTCATTGCACAAGGGATTGGAACATCGATGTTACAGGTCGGGAATATCATCCGGAATCCCTGGACGATAGTTCCGCCGACACTTGCGGGGGCACTGCTCGCTCCTTTTGCAACGGTCTTGTTGACGCTTGAAAGTAACCCGGAAGGATCCGGCATGGGAACGAGTGGACTCGTCGGTCCGTTGATGATGCTGAAAACGATGGGGTTCGAGGCAGAATATTATTTAGCCGTTTTCGTCTTATGTTTCTTGGCACCGGCTTTGATCAGTTATTTGATTTACCGAGCACTTCACCGCATGGGGCGGATTAAAGATGGAGACTTAAAGATCGAGTACTAAAAATGAAATGCCCATCGGTGTTGAAAACAAAAAAGAAGCAGTGGACAAGTCCGCTGCTTCTTTTTGGTGGAGAAAAAGATTTCGTTGGGTCAACCTTCATTGTGTACAAAATATGATTCTGGTGTTCTAAAGAGAAAAACCAAACGAACTGGAGTAAAAGCTCGTAAAGAAGACATACAAGTAGAGTACATAAAGAGGAAGCAAGTAGCGCATCCGAACGATTGGCAATTTTCGGGCAAGACGTTTACCGACGGCTTCAAGCAACATGATGAGCGCAAAACCGACGACCAGCAACATCAGAATCTGCGGTAAGCTCCGCTCAGAATCAATAAATGAATACCCGTACCGGAGGCAACTCGTCATACCAACAAAACCGATGAATCGTTCAAAGGGATGTTTGATGGGTTGATCAGTCATAATGATTTCCTTTCGAGACATTTTCTAGTTGCAGTATAGCAAACGGAGCACGAAAACGCACAGAAACATTCGAATATGCTATGATGAAGCCAATGAAAACAGCTTGTACTAAAGGAGTCGATAGGGATGAAGAAGTTAGAATCCAAACAACAGTTTGATGAAGCAAAACAAGGAAAGGCAGTCTTTTTATTCTCCGCCAACTGGTGTCCTGATTGCCGGTTTTTAGATCCGTTCATGCCGGAGATGGAAAGCACGTTCAACGAATTCGATTTTTATTACGTCGATCGTGACGAGCACATTGAAATTGCCCAGGAAATGGACATCTTCGGGATTCCGAGTTTCGTGGCTTACCGCGATAATGCGGAAACAGGTCGTTATGTCGGGAAAGAACGAAAAACACCGGAGCAAGTCACGGCATTTTTAGAAACAGTCTGACATCAAAGCGAGCGCTGTCTCGCTTTTTTTAATAGGAAAGGATGAAAAAGAGCCATGGAACTACAACAAATTCGTCGGATGGTGACGGAAGCATTCGAAACTTCACGCTACAGCACGTATTTTGATCGTGAAAAATCGGTATTGCGCATCGAACGGAAACAGGACCGGACAGGTGTCGATTTAGGTCTGAATCCATTGGTCGCAAAAGCGAAGCGACGTGGTGTGATTGCAGTCGAAGAAACGATTGAATACATCAAAGCGGTCTTGGAACAAACGGAATCGGTCTCATTAACCGGACACGAACAGCAGGTTTTCCCGGTCATCCGTGCGAAATCTTTTGCCGATGAGACAAAAGATGGAAAGAAAATCATCAGTACACCGCACACAGGGGAAACAAAAATCATGTATGCCCTTGATCTGGGTGCCACGTATCGTCTGATTGATGAAGAATTGTTAGCGCAGGCCGGATGGACGGCGGAACATTTGTCTGAAGCAGCCCGCTTTAACTTGAAGACACTCGAAGCCCCTTTTAAGACAGACGAAGTGGCGGGGAACGTATTTTATTTCTTGAGCACGGGTGATGGTTACGAGGCGAGCCGGGTCTTGAACAAACAGTTGTTAAGCGATTATGCTGAGCGTGTGACGGGTGAATTTGCAGTCGGAATTCCCCACCAAGATGTCTTGATTTTCGCTGATATTCGAAATGATGCCGGCTATGATGTATTGCAACAGTTGATGTTTGATTTCTTTACCAATGGACGTGTACCGGTCACGGCCCTCCCGTTCGTCTACGACGACGGAAATCTCGAACCGGTCTTTGTCCTTGCAAAAAACAAGCATCCGAAAAGTTAAATAATCTGCTACAATAGGCATTGTGAGAAAGTTTGAAGGGAGTCATGGATTGAATGAATGTTTTTTATAATAAAGAAGGTGTCGGTGACGTTTTAATGGTCATCTTAGCAGACGCTCCGCGCGCTGAAATCACAGCTGAACGAAAAGGACGTGTCGCGACGATTTTCCATGGCACAGACGTCATTGGTTACAATATTTTTGAAGCTTCGGAAAAGTTTGACCTGAGCACTGTTGGACCGGTTGATCTGACACCGGAACTCGTTCAAACGATCCAGGAAGTCTTGGCAGAAGAAGGGATTACATTCGTTGCGGATGACGTCGATTATTCACCGAAATTCGTCGTTGGATTCGTTGCTTCTGCTGAAAAACATCCGGATGCTGATAAATTATCGGTCTGTCAAGTTGATGTCGACGGAAACACGTTACAAATCGTCTGTGGAGCACCGAATGTCGAAGCAGGACAAAAAGTGGTCGTGGCGAAGCCGGGCGCAGTTATGCCTTCAGGTTTGATCATTCGTCCGTCCGCACTGCGCGGAGTCGCCTCAAGCGGTATGCTCTGTTCGGCACGTGAACTCGGTCTCGCAGATGCACCGCAAGTCAAAGGGATTCTTGTGTTGGATGAAACAGCGCAAACAGGAGAGGCATTTTTAATCGGTCGATAATTCGACCGATTTTTTAACAAGATGGAGGGGTGAAGGAATGAGCAATCGTTATGAGCAGTCGTTAAAGGAACAGGCAGCACGAATTCGACGGGAATTAGCAGGCGAAAAAGAAACGAAGCCTGTTGAACGTCCGAAAAAAGAAGAACGGGAAGATCGCTTCGTGTTGACGGATGTTCCATCGCCTATTTACGGATTCCAGCGACCTAAAAAGCAACGGTCGATCCAAGAAGAGGGAATTTCAGACGAATCAGAAGTTGAGGTTTCAAGTGAGCTTAAAGAGGAAAAAACGGAAGAGTCGCTTGTAGATGCTACGGATGAGACGAATGAAACATCAGAGATCGAGACGATGGAACAGACGGATTCGACTGAAGCAGATGCGGGTCTAGTCCCGACGACTGATTCTGATTTACTTGTTCCTGAACCAATCATCGAACAAGTGCCGGAAGAACGCGTAGAAGAAATGCAACCGGAAATCGTACATGTCGTCGCGACAGAAGAAAACGAAGTCCGTGTGGAAGAAGCAACGGATGAGACGAATGAAACATCAGAAATCGAGACGATGGAGCAGACGGATTCGACTGAAGCAGATGCCGGTCTGGTCCCGACGACTGATTCTGATCTACTTGTTCCTGAACCGGTCATTGAACAAGTGCCGGAAAATCGTGTAGAAGAAATGCAACCGGAAATCGTACATGTCGCAGCGGCAGAAGAAAACGAACTCCGGTTGGAAGAAGACCGTGAATCAGAACCGGTATTCCAAACAACAGATGAAAATGCGGCGAACGTTTCCTTGACCACCATCGAAGAAACGCCAGAAAAACCGGCTGAAGAAACGGTGATCTCGCAAGCGGAACAGGTGTCGATCAAAAAGCCGGTCGGACCACCTGTAAACGTTGTGATGACAACAAAAGATTTAATGGCGATGTATCGTGCACGACGGGAACAAAATAATTTACATGGTAAAAAATAAGTCGGTTTGCTATAATGGTACAGGTTTTGTACCCAAGCCCGATGGTACGGACCGGAACGTGAATTGGAGGGCTCATATATGACAAATTATCATTTTGTTGGGATTAAAGGGACTGGCATGAGTGCACTTGCCCAAGTACTGCATGAAATGAATCATCAAGTACAAGGTTCTGATATTGAAAAGCATATTTTTACAGAAGACGCTTTACGGGCAAAAGGGATTCCATTTTTCCCGTTTAATGCGGACAACATTAAAGACGATCAAGTCATCATCCAAGGGAATGCTTTTGGGGATGATCATCCAGAAATTGCTCGGGCAAAGGAACTGGATTTAACAATTTATCACTACTATGATTTCTTAGGGTATTTGGCAAATGAATATCGTTCGGTTGCCATCACGGGCTCACACGGCAAGACATCGACGACAGGCTTGTTGTCACACGTCTTAAGTGGCATCACACCGACGGCATTCTTGATCGGTGACGGAACCGGTGCTGGTGTTGAGGACGCAAAGGCGTTTGTCTTTGAAGCGTGTGAATACAAACGACATTTCTTATACTACAAACCAGATTATGCGATCATGACGAACATCGATTTCGATCATTCGGATTACTTCACGGGCATTGACGATGTCGTATCGGCCTTCCAAGAGATGGCGATGCAAGTCAAACAAGCGATCGTCGCTTGCGGTGATGATGAGCACCTTCAAAACATTCAGGCCAATGTGCCTGTCTTGTATTATGGTTTTGGAGAAAACAACGATTTCCGGGCAGAAAATGCAACATCAACTCCGGATGGTACATCGTTTGATGTTTATCTACGGGATGATTTCTACGGCACGTTCTTGATTCCTGGATTTGGACAACACCATGTGTTAAATGCGTTGTCTGTCATTGCAATCTGTCAGTACGAAGGATTAAGCAAAGAAGATGTTGCAGAGCGTCTTGCTTCGTTTGGTGGAGTCAAACGTCGTTTCAGTGAATCGAATTTCGGATCACAGATCTTGGTGGATGATTATGCCCATCACCCGAAAGAAATCAGCGCAACCATCGAATCCGCACGTAAGAAGTATCCGGACCGGGAAGTCATCGCGATTTTCCAACCGCATACGTATACACGCTTAAAATCATTCATGGATGATTTTGCGACATCACTGCGTGAAGCAGATGCCAGTTATTTGTGCGAAATCTTTGGATCAGCTCGCGAACAAGAAGGGCAAGTTCGTGTAGAAGATTTACAAGAAAAAGTGCCGGGGTCGGATATTCTGACACGGGACAACGTATCGATTTTAAGTAAACATGAGAATGCCGTATTGCTCTTCATGGGAGCAGGGGATATTCAAACGTATCAGAAGCAGTACGAAGGTACAAAGTGAATAAAAACAAGAAGAGATAGACGCTGACGAATTTCTGTCAGCGTCTTTTTTTGTCGGTTTCGTGAACCACAAAAAACCGGAGCGATTATTGATTAAAAAGTGGTTAATTTTTCATTGCATCTTGAATTGATTTTTGGAATAGTGGGTGTATGTTATTTAGAAAGGAAAGAGGTCATGGGACAGATTTTACTCATTTTATTATTACAACTGATTTACGTGCCTGTCTTGACGTTGCGGACGATCATGCTCGTCAAAGGAAGAACCGTCATTGCAGGGGCGCTAGGAACAGTTGAGACGTTGATTTATATCTTTGCACTGGGGGTCGTCTTCCAGGATTTGACGACGCTTGGGATGATCGTTTATGCACTCGGCTTCGGCTTCGGAATCTTGATCGGAGGATTTATTGAGCGGAAACTTGCCATTGGTTACAATATGATTCAAGTCCACACACAGGAATTTCCGGCTGAATTGATCCAAGTCATCCGCGATAATGGATTTGGTGTGACGCATTATCAGGGGCAAGGACGTGATGGAATCCGTTACCGACTGGATGTGCTCGCTGCACGGACACGGATGAAGGTCTTGCGGAATCTGGTGGAAGAATACGAACCAAAAGCCTTTTTAGTGGCGTTTGATTCCGTTGATTTTAAAGGCGGTTACATGTTAAAAGGATTAAAGCGTCCTTGATTCGACGTGGTTGAAGTAAAAAAAGTCAAAAGCCGTTCAATGAATCTCCTCTGAAATCATGTTTAACCTTTGTTATTTAAGGATAAAGATGATATAGAACAATACACAGTTTTGTGAGAGGAGAAATCGAAAATGATTAGTAATCATGCTAAAACTGCTTTAAATCAACAGGTAGCAAACTATGGTGTCCTATTCGTCAAACTTCATAATTATCACTGGTATATCAAAGGACCAGATTTCTTAACGTTGCACGTCAAACTGGAAGAACTGTACACATGGGTGTCCGAACAGTATGACGTCGTCGCTGAACGTCTGCTCATGAACAACGGAGCACCTTCTGCCACATTAAAGGAATACCTGGAACAAACGACGCTTGAAGAAGCAAAATCAGGTTTGTCGGCGGATGAGATGGTCGAATCGGTCATCAGTGACTTCCAACAAATCCGTAAGGAAATGCTGGATGCCATCGAGCATCTAGAAACACAAGATGTGACGGTAGAGGACGATTTATTGGCACAAGCCAAAGAAATCGAAAAACAAATTTGGATGTTGCGGGCAACGCTAAAAAAATAAGCCCGAAAAAAAACGGATGGCTACATCCTGAAACAGGAATGAGCCGTCCGTTTGTCCTTATTTAAGATTTTCTGGATTCAACACGTCGAGTTCAGGAAGAACGAACCGGCCATCTTTACGAATCAAGACATCATCGAACCAGATTTCGCCGCCGCCATAATCGGGGCGTTGGATGTTAACCAGGTCCCAATGGACAGAAGAATCATTCCCGTTATAGGCTTCTGCATAGGCTTGACCCGGTGTGAAATGGAAGCTGCCGTCAATCTTCTCATCGAACAAGATATCCTTCATCGGATGTTGGATGAACGGGTTGACACCAATCGCAAACTCACCCACATAGCGGGCACCGGCATCTGTGTCAAACACTTGATTGATGCGTTCCGTATCATTTGCCGTCGCTTCGACGATCTTTCCGTCTTTGAATGTCAACGTGACATTTTCGAACGTGAATCCTTGATACGGTGATGGTGTGTTGTATGCAATCGTTCCATTGATGGAATCCTTGACCGGAGCAGTAAAGACTTCACCGTCTGGGATGTTGGCATTACCGGCACATTTGATTGCCGGAATGTCCTTGATGGAGAACGATAAATCTGTTCCAGGACCAACGAGGCGGACGCGGTCTGTCCGATTCATCAAATCAACAAGCGGTGTCATCGCTTCGCCCATTTTGGCATAATCCAATGTACAAACGTCGAAATAGAAATCTTCGAAGGCTTCCGTCGATTGATTGGCCAGTTGCGCCATCGAAGCGGTCGGGAAACGCAGAACGACCCATTTCGTACCTTTGACACGATCTTCCGTATGCATTTTGCCTAACGTCTGGCCGTACAGTTTCATCTTGTCAGACGGCACATCAGACAATTCGTTGATGTTGTTCCCGGCACGTAAACCGATATAGGCATCCATTGCCTGCATTTGTTTTTGTTCCACATCCGCCATCAATTGAAGTTGATCTTCCGAAGCATTACGATACAACTTTCGTAAAATGCGGTTGTCTTTCAATAAAACGAACGGAAGACCGCCTGCTTCATAGGCCGCATCGACCAATGCTTCGACGAGTTCACGTTCGATTCCAAAATTTTCGATTAATACTTTTTCACCAGGAGCAAGTGCAACCGAATAATTTATTAAATTCGCTGCAAGTTGGGTAAGACGTGGATCACGCATAAAAAAGTTCCTCCTCAAATGATGTATGTAGGTTTCATTTATCATTGTAACGGAAATAAACCATTTGGAGTAGCAGGAACGACTGTGTCAACGTCGAACTATCAACAAGACACTAGCAAAAGAAAATGGAGGCACGAATCATGGAAATCACATTAGGCGGCATCGCCGGATTAGTAGCTGCGATTGCTTTCGTAGTACTTGTCATCTTTCTTGCCCGCGTCTTGAGCGCAGCAAGCAAGACACTCAATAACGTAGCCGATACGACGGCAGGATTAGAACGTCAATTAGACGGCATCATGATGGAGACGACAGCGTTGTTACATAAAACGAATCGTCTTGTCGATACGATTGAAGAAAAAACAGAATTGCTTGCACCAGTCGCCAACTCGATCGAAGAGTTAGGCACATCACTCAATAAAGTGACGGATTCTGTCCGAACGGTTTCGGATACAGTCGCAGGTGCTGCCGATACGAATAAAGAGCAGATTGCGCAAGCAGTCCGCTGGGGTTCAGTTGCGGTTGAACTCTTCAAGAAAAACAAACCAGAACCGGGTCAAGATGTCTCTTCTTCAACGACTGCTACCACAACAGTTGAAAAGAAACCACGCCGCCGTTTCCGTAAAAAATCAGAAACACCAGTGACGCCGGAAGTCGTTTCTGTACCAGATGTCGAAAGTATTCCAGATGAGTTGAAGGGAGATCGTACGCAATGACAAAACAACACCCATACCAGACACAAGATACTTCAAAAGGTGGCGGATTCCTCGCCGGGATTATCGTAGGAGGATTGCTTGGGGCGGCGGCAGCATTGCTGTCGAGTCCAAAATCAGGTCGTGAAATGCGCGGTATGCTCGACGAGCGCACAGCGCCGGCACGTCAACGTCTGAATGAACAAACACAAGTCGTTCGTGAAAAAGCAGAACCGCTCGTAGGTGAGTGGATTCAATTAGCAAAAGACAAAGCAGCTCCTGTCATTGAAAAAGCAAAGAAAAATCCAACGGTCCAAGAAGCAGCGGAATATGCTGGATTCGAAAAAGATCAATCGAGCATCGATGCAGCACTCGCTGAAGCAGAACAACTTGTCCGCGATATCGAACGTGAAATCGGAGATGAGGTAGACGGTGCTTCAGTGGCTGAACAACTCGATACGGAAACCGTTGCCGAGTTATCTGAATTACGGGAAGATCTCGAAGGCGAAGAGAACGAAGAAGATACAGAAGACGAGGACAATGATCCCCAGTCAAAATTAAGTCATGAAAAACAACCTAAAAAATAAGTAATCCGAGCGTACTCACTGACTTTAAATAGTGAGTACGTTTTATTTATGTACAATTTCACAAGAGTTCGCTATAATTAGTTGCTATTACGAGCTATATGCTGATTAGGGAGTGGTAGAAGAATGGATCAACATGCAGAATTAAAACGCTTACGTGATGAACTCGACCTGGTAAATGCAGAATTACTTGGATTAATCAATAAACGGGGCGAGATAGCGGTTGAAATCGGTAAAGTAAAACGGGCGCAAGGAATCGATCGGTATGATCCGGTTCGTGAACGCCAGATGCTTGAATCGATTGCAGCAAGTAATCATGGTCCATTTGAAACAGGACGCCTACAGCACGTATTTAAAGAAATTTTCAAAGCCTCTTTGGAACTGCAAGGAGAAGACCGGACGCGCAAGTTGCTTGTGTCGCGTAAACAAAAGCCGACGAATACCATCATCCGGATCGGAGATGACGTCATCGGTGACGGCTCGCAACAGTTAATTGCTGGTCCTTGTGCCGTCGAAAGTGAGGAGCAGGTCTTTGAAGTGGCCGAGCAACTCGCGAAGCATGGTGTACGCTTCATGCGGGGTGGAGCTTACAAACCACGGACATCACCATACGATTTCCAGGGTCTCGGTCTAGAAGGATTGAAGATGCTGAAAAAGGCAGCTGATGCCCATGGTCTTCATGTCATCACAGAAATCATGACGCCGAGTGCAGTTGAGTCGGCTTTACCATACGTGGACATCATTCAAGTCGGTGCCCGCAATATGCAAAACTTCGATCTTTTGAAAGAAGTCGGCCGAACGGACAAACCGGTTCTGTTGAAACGTGGTTTGTCAGCGACGCTCGAAGAATTCATGTACGCAGCAGAGTACATCATGGCAAGCGGGAATGAGCAGGTCATCTTGTGTGAACGCGGGATTCGGACATACGAACGTGCGACACGAAACACATTGGATATCTCAGCTGTTCCGATTTTGAAGCAAGAAACACATTTGCCTGTCATGGTCGATGTAACGCATTCGACGGGTCGTAAAGACTTGCTCCTGCCGACAGCGAAAGCGGCATACGCAATCGGTGCAGATGCCGTCATGGTAGAAGTCCATCCATTCCCTGCGCTTGCGCTCTCAGATGCGAACCAACAACTAGATTTTAATGAGTTTGATTCGTTCATCGAGAATCTGACTTCCACTTTTCCGGCACTAAACGTTCAATGATTTTCTAAAAAGGGTAACCTATAGCGAATGAAAACGTTTTACAATGAGGGAAGAACGGGAAAAGAAACATATCTTTTCCTGTCTTCCTTTCGTGTTGCCTAAAAATGAAAATAAAAATGAAAACGAAATCGAAATGATCGCCTAAAATAAGGAGGAATTTGTTTTGAACAGTAATATAACGATTTATGATGTCGCACGGGAAGCCGCCGTGTCGATGGCAACCGTCTCACGTGTGGTGAATGGTAATCCCAATGTCAAACCGTCGACTCGCAAAAAAGTCCAGGATGCGATCGATCAGCTCGGATACCGTCCGAATGCCGTTGCACGAGGACTTGCCAGTAAAAAAACAACGACGGTGGGTGTCATCGTACCGGATATCTCAAACATCTTCTTTGCGGATTTAGCACGCGGGATTGAAGATGTCGCGACGATGTATAAATACAACATCATCTTATGTAACTCGGATCAAAATCCTGAAAAAGAAATTCATTTATTGAATACCTTACTCGGAAAACAAGTGGACGGTATCATCTTCATGGGCGGACGTCTGCACGAGGATCTTGTACGTGAATTCAAAACGTCTCCGGTTCCGATTGTACTCGCTGCAACGTTAAATCAAGACTATGACCTTCCAGCGGTCAACATCGACTATGAAAGTGCTGCGCACGATGCCGTCAAGTCATTGATTGACCACGGTCACAAACGAATTGGTTTCATCACGGGACCACTCGAACAGCAGATTAACGGAGAAAAGAAATTTGCAGGATACCGCAGTGCGTTAGAAGAGGCGAACTTGCCGTTTGATGAGCAAAACGTCGTTCTCGGAAACTATACGTATGATTCAGGAATGAAAGCGATGAATCAATTGCTTGAATTAGGAGCGGATTGCCCCCGTGCAATCTTTGCCGGAACCGACGAGATGGCACTAGGTGTCATTCATGCGTTACAGGATGCAGGTCATCAGGTGCCGCAAGATTTCGAAGTCATCGGGCATGACAACACGCGTCTCGCAACGATGATTCGTCCGAAACTGACGACTGTCGTCCAGCCGATGTATGATATCGGAGCGGTTTCGATGCGTTTGTTGACAAAAATTTTGAATAAAGAAGAAATCGAAACAAATGATGTCACGTTACCGCACCGGATTGAGGAACGCGACTCGACTCGTTCTTCGTGAAAACAACAAATCCCCTTTGCTTTTCCAAAGTGTTAACGGAAAAGCGAAGGGGATTTTGTATGATTATTTCTTAACGGTAACGAGTTGATCCTGATGATGATGCAATTGGTCATTTTCGACATGAAGACGAACTGTTGCAGTACCGGGATGAGTAAGGGATACCTCACCCACGTATTGATCCGCTTGTTTCGTCAAAGGAATGTACGTATGTTTCTCGACGCCTGGTTCAATGACTTCGATTTGAACATCGGCCTGTAGAGGTTTGCCATCGAGAAAGACATGAAAGGCAATCGGAAGTTTTGCTCCGACCATTGTCTTTTTTGCACCCATGTAGTGGACGGTTAAGCCATCTGCAGCCGCGTGCTCATGCTCATGTGCCGGCTTTGCTGTTTTTTTTTCATGTGAGTGATTCATGACGACAAAAGAAATCTTGTCCATGTGATGAAGTCCTTTTTTATCATTGATATGATAAAGTCCTTCATATTCACCTTCCGCAAGCTTCGCTTCCGCTTGATAGGTACCGGTTTTCTTTAAAGTTGCTTTGATTTTTTTATGTGCAGCTTCTTTTTCATCTGCTTTCCAGACTTCAAACGTCACGTCTTCGACGTTCACTGCTTTTTTGTTCTCAAGTGCGGTCGCTTGGAAGACGACTTTTTGATTCTCCATTGTTTTTGCCGGAACCTCGACCTTGACGTCAACAGCTGGTTTTCCAGACCCTTGCATCGTGTCGTGATCCATCGCTTGTTTCTCACTGCCGCATCCGACGAGTAACAAACCACTTGCTAAAAATACCCCCGTTAAACCAATCGTTGTTTTCTTCATCTTTTGTTCCCCCAATTGTTCGTTTACTAAGTAAAGTAATGAGACCTTATTCAGTATACCAAGAACTTGTGAAGTCCCAACGAACTAATTGTGAAAAGAACAAGACGTTTTTCCTTATTTGGAGTAGGGGGAGTGTGCCGACAAGTGTTCTTTTTTGGTGTCGTCCACAAACGGCCAAAGCAGCCGTTTGACCGTCTCCCAGTTCTTCTCCTCGATTTCAGGACGCCTTGGAATCGTCGGATAGAGCGGAAAGCGATCCCGCCAGGTTTTCGGTACGTCCGGACTTTCGGTCTGCCAGCGTGTGACCCACGAAGCGGGAAGATCGCCTTTAAAAGGTGGACGATTCGTCAAAGCAGCAAAGACTTGGCTCCAGGCACGGGGCACGACACGATACCAGTCATACCCACCGCCACCTAAAGCGACGATTCGGCCATCTGTGTAACGGTTCGCCGCCTCGACGGCGATTTGAGGAATCTGTTCATAACTCTCCATCGTCAAAGACAGGTGGGTCAACGGATCGAGGGCATGGGCGTCTGCACCGTTTTGTGTAATGATTAAATCCGGTTTAAACAATTCACAGGCTTCAAATAACACCGTCCGGTAGGCATCCAGGAATGAACCGTCTTCCGTAAATGCATCAAATGGAATATTCCAGCTGAATCCATAACCTTCTTCGGCACCACGCTCCGTGACCATCCCTGTCCCCGGAAACAGATAACGGCCGGTCTCGTGAAGGGATAGGGTCATGGCATCCGCCCGGTTATAAAACGCCCATTGCACGCCATCGCCATGATGCGCATCCGTATCGACATATAAAATCCGACAGTTATATTTTTGAATCATCGCCGCCATAGCGACCGCCGTATCATTATAAATGCAGAATCCGGAAGCCCGTCCCCGGAAGCCGTGGTGCAACCCGCCCCCGATATGAAATGTCCGGCGATATTGGCCCGATAAGACAAGGTCACATGCTTCGATGGTTCCGCCGACGAGCAGCGCCGCACTTTCATGCATATTCGTAAATAAAGGTGTATCCTCCGTCCCGAGACCATACATCTGGGCTTTCATTGGGGAAAGCTCGCCGTGTCCTGCGAGTTTTACCGCCTGTATGTAGTCCGGGTCATGAATCAGTAACAGTTCCTCGTCCGTCGCCGGTCGAGGAGCACGACAGTCTACCGTATCAAGCACGCCCATTGCTTCAAGCAGAGAGACCGTCAACTCCAACCGGATGGGATTGAAAGGATGGGTGTCCGAAAAACGATAGTGTGCTTCTTCTTGACTGTACACATAGGCAAAGTCCTTCATCGACTGACATCCGGACCAAGTACATCAAATCCTTCCTTTCGTAATTTTTCAATGATACGAATCGGATTCATTGTCTGGACACGAAAGGCAACGATGCGGACGTAAGGATCTTTTGTAGGATAGACGAGAACATTTAGGATGTTGACGTTGGTCTTAGCGAGCAGACCAGCAATCTTTGCGAGTGTACCGGCAGTGTTCTCGACCCGGATTTCGATTTGCGAACTCGGCTCCAAAGCCCCGGTCAATTGGACGAACGTCCGCAGCAAGTCCGTTTCTGTAATCAGTCCGACCAGCCGGCGACCACGTACAATCGGCAGGCAAGATAACCGGTATTCGTAAAATAAAACGGCGGCATCTTCGATGAAATCAAGCGGATGTGCAGTCATCGGGTTGCGTTGCATGATGCTGGAAACCGGATTTTGCTGATCCGTTAAAAAGGTATCCGGATGAAAGATGCTGCTGGCGCTTTGAAGTTCAGTCAGTCCGATCAGACCAAGCAGTTCATGGCGGGCATTTGTGACCGGCAGATGACGAATCTGGTGACGGCGCATCAGCTCAGCCGCATGGGCGATCGAATTGGTGGGTTGAATCGTGATGCAATGTGTTTTCATGATTTGTTCGATTAACATGCGATCCCTCCTTAATCGTACATGAAGCGTCGGCGGAGGCGTAACGCATCAAAATGCGCCACGACTTCCGGCGCCACGTGTGTACCGATTCGTGCCATCAAACAATTGGCGGGGTGGGAAGCAATTTCCGGATCGTCTGTCGGGAAAAAAACAAGTCCGCCATGATTCATCATTTTTTCCATGATTTTGCGGTAATCCCAAACGGAGAGACCACTCCCCTTTAAGTCCCAATGCCAATAATATTCAGTCGTTAAAATCAAGTAGTGCTCCATTGCCGGATCGAGCATCGAAACTTCAAGCAGTTTCTTGCCGATTTGCTGGCCGCGAAAACGAGCGGCTACTTCGATGGCACCGAGCTCTAGAATATACGGGTTGTTGCCTTCACTCCATGTTTCATAGGGATCTGGGTAAAGGAACGTGACATAACCGATGATGTCCGTTCCTTGTCGTGCGATAATGATGCGTCCCTCTTCCAAGGCGGCGATTTCGACAAGGGCCTGATGTTGTTCGAGTGGTTGTCTGAAAGCCGTTAATCCTGGATCTAACGTGTACGTAGACAGAATCTGACTGGTAACCGGTCCCTCGATTTCGACCGGACCAAGCGATGTTTCATGAGTACGATGATTGAATTGTTTTTCAAACATGTAAGCGTCACCACCTTCTTGTTTATTATAGTCGAAAGCAGGTGGTGAAAGAGAGGGATTTTTTAACAAATTGGCGGCAAATGGATTGAACTACACGATAACTAGCTTATAATGTAAGAGAGAACAGAGAAGGGGAGGAACGAGACATGAAAGTTTTGAAAGCGCTTCCGGGGAAGCATTGGTTATCTGAATATGACGGGTCAGATTCATACGATTGGCAAGAAGCGGAACAATATTTTTCTTGGGCAACGACGGGGAAAATCAATATGGCCCACGAAGCAATTGATCGTCATGCTGAAGGTGAACGAGCTGATAAAAAAGCATTAATCTACTTTGACGGGACGACTGAACAAAGCTTCACTTATGCGGATATGAAACGGTTGACGAACAAGGCGGCAAACGTCCTGACAGATGCGGGAATCCAAGCAGGAGATCGAATTTTCATCTTCATGCCACGTTCACCAGAACTGTATTTTGCGTTACTTGGTGCACTCAAAGTCGGGGCAATCGTTGGTCCGTTGTTTGAAGCCTTCATGGAGCAGGCTGTCCGGGACCGGCTGCTTGATTCCGAAGCGAAGATGCTGATTACGACAAAAGCTTTGTTACCTCGTGTGCCGGTAGAGGAGTTGACTTCACTCGAACAGATTTTCCTTGTGGATGAAGGGGTCGAAACAGATGAGAAAATTTCTGATTTCCGGATTGCTTTTGAACAAGCCTCAGAGTCGTTTGAGCCAGTCTGGCTGGACCGAGAAGATGGACTGATCCTACACTATACATCTGGTTCGACCGGAAAACCTAAAGGAGTCCTTCACGTTCAAAATGCGATGATTCAACACATGATGACGGGACGTTGGGTCCTCGATTTGCAGGAACAGGATGTCTACTGGTGTACAGCCGATCCGGGTTGGGTGACGGGAACGAGTTACGGCATCTTTGCTCCATTCTTAAACGGTGCAACGAATGTCGTCGTTGGCGGTCGCTTTAATCCCGACTTCTGGTACAGCGTCATCGAAAAGTATAAAGTGACGGTCTGGTACAGTGCGCCGACCGCATTCCGGATGTTGATGGGGGCCGGGGCGGAAGTGGCAAACACGCATGATTTGTCGAGTTTGCGTCATGTCCTGTCTGTTGGGGAACCTTTGAACCCGGAAGTCATCCGTTGGGGAAAAGAAGCTTTTGATCAACGGATTCACGATACATGGTGGATGACGGAGACAGGGGCGATGATGATTTGTAACTATAAATCGATGGACATCAAACCGGGATCGATGGGGAAACCGATCCCTGGCACCAAAGCAGCCATCGTTGATGATCAAGGCAATGAGCTGCCACCTTTCCGGATGGGGAATTTAGCGCTTAAAACACCATGGCCGTCGATGATGCGTCAAATTTGGAACAATCCGCAAAAATACGAGTCTTACTTCTTTAAAGGATGGTACGTTTCAGGAGATTCGGCTTACATGGATGATGAAGGATACTTCTGGTTCCAAGGACGCGTTGATGACGTCATCATGACAGCTGGAGAACGTGTGGGTCCTTTTGAAGTCGAAAGCCGCCTTGTCGAGCATCCAGCTGTAGCGGAAGCAGGGGTCATCGGGAAACCGGATCCGGTTCGTGGTGAAATCATCAAAGCCTTCATCTCTTTACGCGATGGGTATGAACCGACGGAAGAACTGAAACAAGAAATTCAAACGTTTGTCAAAGAAGGTCTTGCAGCACATGCTGCGCCGCGGGAAATCGATTTCCGCGATAAGCTTCCGAAAACGCGGAGCGGTAAAATCATGCGTCGTGTCTTAAAAGCATGGGAACTTAATCTCGAAGCAGGCGATCTTTCGACGATGGAAGATTGAAGATAGAAAAATAGGCATAAATCATACAAATAACCCGCTTCCGGCGTAAGTTCGGAAGCGGGTTATTTACATGAAAAAACACTGATCCTTTCAGATCAGTGTTCAGATCGTAGACAAACCCTCATTTCAACGTTGAAATGAGGGTTTGTCTTATGTAGTCGTATAAAGTGATGTGAAAAATAAGGATTCCCACCGGAATCCCATGACCAGTTCGCTAATTTTTTGAGG
>NZ_JACSMS010000011.1:0-83419 GCF_018618795.1 Exiguobacterium sp. s192
TAGTTTTTCACTAGCGGAACGCTTGAATTTGGACATAGAAAAAAGCTCCTTTCAAAAATAAACAGTTTTTCTTATTTCAACTGTCTACTTTTTGGGGAGCATATCAGTCAGAGACAAACAAGACCCGACTTGCGATTAGCAAAGTCTGGCTTGTGTCTCGCCTGAGGAAAGTGCATGAATAACGAGTGATTCCTTTTAAGTCTCCCAACTTTCTTATTTACAAACAGTACGGGAAGAGAAAAATCTTTCAAACGATAAAACAAAAAGATGAAGCCATGACAGCTCCATCTCACATTTCCCTATTAACCTTTAACCATGCCTTTAAGGACAAATGCCACGTTCGCCGGACGTTCTGCCAAACGGCGCATGAAGTAACCGTACCAGTCACGACCGTACGGGACGTAGACGCGGACTTTATAGCCGAGCTTCACGAGTTCAAGCTGACGCTCGACACGGATGCCGTACAGCATTTGGAATTCGAACTTGTCGTTGCCGATGCCGTTGTCTTTCGCATAGCGGATGATTTGTTCGATCATCGCATCGTCATGCGTCGCGACTGCGGCATAATTACCGAGTGAGAGTTGCAGTTTGACGAGCTTGATGTAGTTATGGTCAACATCTTCTTTTTCCGGGAAGGCGACCGTTGCCGGCTCTTTATACGCGCCTTTGACAATCCGTAAGTTCGTCTCGAATCGTCCGACACGTTTGATGTCGTCTTCCGACCGGTACAAGTACGACTGAATGACCGTCCCGATGTTATCAAACGACTGACGTAATTCTTCAAACAGCTGAATCGTCTTTTCACAACGCGGCTCGTCTTCCATGTCGATTGTGACGAAAACGCCGACTTCCTTCGCCCGTGTCAAAATCCGTTCCATGTTCGAGCGAATCAATTCATCCGAGATATCGAGACCGAGCGACGTCAATTTCAGGGAAAGTTGCGAGTCTAATTTCTCTTCCGCAATCATTTCCACCGCACGAATACATTCCTGCGTCATCATTTCCGCTTCAGCGACCGTCGAGATGAACTCACCGAGGTGATCCATCGTGACGCACAATCCTTTTGAGTTCAAATCCTGGATCGCACGTTTTGAGGCTTCCAGTGAATCCCCCGCGACGAAGCGACCCGCACCGAATTTCAGACCATACCGTTTTGCCAGACCATTCAATGTCTTGTTTTGCGATAAAAAGATAAAACCATCCCGTAATACTCGTTCCATCACTCATTACTCCCCCTAAATAAATGCTAGGCTGTTTTACCATGTCGGTTCACATCTCTGCATTCATATTATGACATAAAGCGCTTACATGTGCTCATTGTTTTGTTTTTTCCGTAACATCCGTTGTGCAAAAAAACCGACGGTAAAAAATAAGAGATATAAGAAGATCGCAAAGAAAAACTGCCAGGAAAACGGATCCCGGAGACTCGCACCGATGTTGTTGTAGACAAACGCACCGGGAATGATGCCGAGATAACTGGCGAGTGCAAACTGCCGGAATTTAATTTTCGACAACCCCGACGCGTAACTGATCGCGTCAAACGGAAACAGCGGAATCAGCCGAACGATCAAGACGACGACAAATCCATTCGTCGCAATTCGTTCGTCGAGCGCTGTTAATTTGCCGGTGCCGATGATTTTTTCAATCCCGCGCCGACCAAGCAGGCGGGCAATCCAAAAGCTGAGCAGGCTGCCGGTTCCGGCACCGATGACATCAAGAATCGTCCCGACCCACGGACCATAGGTATAACCGCCAAAGACCGTCAGCAAGCTCGCCGGGAAAAAGACGAGCGGACGGATCGTATAAGCCAATATGTACAGCAACATGCCGAAAGCGCCCTGCTGGCGAATCCAGTCCGATAGTGCCTGGATATCAAACTGCTCCATCATTCCCGAAAAACGGAAATAGAGGAGCAGTCCAAGTCCAATCAGCATGTAGAGGGTAAACGGGAGCCAGTCCCGTAACTTTAAGTTTTTCAAGACAGCGGTGCCGATGCCGGTGCGACGTAATAGAAGATCGATAAGAAAATCAAGACGCTGCCGGCAAGGACGAACAGATGCCAAATCGCGTGATTGTAAGGCAAGCGTGCCCAGACATAAAAGATGACACCAAGGGAATAAGCGAGTCCGCCGCCCAGCAGGAGAAGGAACCCTTGTAAGCCAAGCGCTTCATAAATCGGTTTGATGGCAAACAGACAACACCAGCCGAGAATCAAATACGAGGCGTTCGAAATCCAGACATGTTTTCCGGTCGAATACAATTTCCAGATGATCCCGAGTATCCCGACACCCCAGACGATACCGAGCAATGTCCAACCGAGTGGTCCGCGCAACGTGATCAAGGCGAACGGTGTATAGCTCCCGGCAATCAATAAGTAGATTCCCGCATGATCAAGGATCTGTAAGACTTTATTGGCACGCGTATGCATGAGTGAGTGCATCAACGTCGAGAACAGGTAGAGTAAAATCATCGTCGCGCCAAAGATACTGACGGCGGTGATGTTCCAGGCACTGCCCGACTTCGAGGCTTGCAGGACTAGCAATACTAAAGCGACGATGCTGAAGATAACACCCAGTCCGTGCGTAATCGCACTGGCAATCTCTTCTTTTAACGAGTCGCCTTTCGCAAGCAACTCTTCGATCGTTTCTTTTGATTGTTCTTTGATCGTTTTCGTAATTTCTTTTTTCGTGATCAAGATGACACCTACTTTCTGGACAAACAGACTATGCTCTTGATTATACGCCCGCTTTCTACTAAATGCCTATCAAAATGTTCTGACGATTTGATGACACTTCTTTTGTTGTTTTCCCATTTTTTTCAGCAAAAAAACTCTGCATCCTGTTTGAGGAATGCAGAGTCATGGATTACCACTGTTCGATATCCGGTCGATCCTTGAACGTCGACTTCGTTCCGTGGCGTTCGTTCAAGACGGCTTCGACGTCCGTAAACGAAACACCCCGATCAGCAAGCAACACCGTCAGATGATACAGCAAATCCGCTGTCTCTTCTGCGAGGGTGTCGTCGCCCGCGAGGACGACTTCAAAGGCCTCTTCGCCAAACTTCTTGGCGATTTTTTCCCGCCCGGCTTTGACCAGGTAATTCGTATAAGACGCCTCATCTTGCGACGCGATTTTTTCTTTTACCGTGCGTTCGAGTTCATGTAGCATGCGGCACCTCCACTTCTGTATAGAAACATGTCCGATTGCCGGTATGGCACGTCGGTCCGTTGGCTTTGACAGTGATCAACAGACTGTCCTGATCGCAGTCGATCCACATACGGCGTAGTTCAAGCGTATGCCCGCTCGTCTCACCCTTCGTCCAAAGCCGATTTTTCGTCCGCGAGAAAAACGTGACGAGTCCGGTCGCAAGCGTTTTGTCGTAAGCCGCCTGATCCATGAAGCCGACCATCAGGACATCGTTTGTCGTCTCATCTAAAATTACGGCTGCGACGAGTCCCTTCGAAAAATTCAATTCGATCATCGGACGTCGACTCCTCTCGCCTTCAAGTAGTCTTTTGTCTCCGGCATCGTATAGGTCGCTTCGTGGAAAATCGATGCCGCCAGTGCCGCATCGGCTCCGGCTTCAAGACCTTCTGCCAAGTGTTCGAGTGTCCCGACCCCACCGGAGGCGATCAACGGCACATTGACGACTTCGCGTAAGCGTTGAATCAATTCCAAATCGTAACCGTCTTTTGTTCCGTCTGCATCCATCGACGTGACGAGCAATTCACCGGCTCCAAGCGAGACCGCTTCCTTCGCCCATTCGATCGCATCCCGTCCGACGGCTTGTGTGCCGCCGTGCGAGAAGACGCCCCACGAATCACCTGTCCGCTTGGCGTCGATCGCGACGACCGTCGCCTGAACACCAAACAAGCGGCTGATGTCTTGAATCAGTTGCGGGTTCTGTAACGCCGACGAGTTGAGGGAGACTTTATCGGCACCGGCACGGATCAATCGTTTCGCGTCTTCCAGCGTCTTGATGCCGCCGCCGACCGTAAACGGCATGTAGATGACTTCCGCCACCCGCTCGACGATGTCGAGCATCGTGTCGCGTCCTTCCTGCGTTGCCGAGATATCAAGTAACACCAGCTCATCGGCACCTTGTTCGTAATAGTATTTCGCGACGGCGACGGGATCTCCGAGGTCACGCAGATTTTGAAACTTCACGCCTTTGACGACGCGCCCCTCCTTGACATCAAGGCAAGGAATGATCCGTTTCATCAACATACGCGAAGCACCTCTTTCAACGACAACGAACCGTCGAGCAAGGCACGGCCGATGACGGCACCGTCCATCCCGATCTCTTTTAAGCGGGCGACGTCTTCGACCGTCGTCACGCCACCGGACGCAATCAGTTCAACGCCGTCCCGTTTTAAGCGGTCGAGTCCGTCAACATCCGGTCCCTGCATCATCCCATCGCGGGAGATATCTGTGTATAAAAAGGTCTTAATGCCTTTTTGAATCAAGTGTTCGATTGCCCGTTCGAGCGTCCAGTCACTCGCTTCGAGCCAG
This sequence comes from Exiguobacterium sp. s192, assembly GCF_018618795.1. Taxonomy (NCBI): domain Bacteria; kingdom Bacillati; phylum Bacillota; class Bacilli; order Caryophanales; genus Exiguobacterium; species Exiguobacterium sp. s192. The sequence continues at coordinate 4,512 of NZ_JACSMS010000011.1, forward strand.
CCGCGTGTCTGGACGATGCCGTCTTTGGCATCAAGTGCCACAGCCAACTTATCGCCGGCCCGCTCAATCATCTGTTCGAGCAACGCTTCGTCTTCGAGCGCAACCGTGCCGATCAAAATCCGGTCAATCCCGGCGCCAACGTAGGCTTCGACCGTTTCAATGTTGCGGACGCCGCCGCCGGCTTCGACGAACAAACCGGTTTCTTTTTTGATGTCCGCAATCAGGCTCAAGTGAAGGGGTTCACCGGCTTTTGCGCCATCGAGATCAATCAGGTGAATCGCTGTCGCACCGTCTTCTTTAAAACGTCTCGCAATCGTCAACGCATCCCCGAAAAAGGTCTGCTGCTGAAAATCACCTTGTTTGAGCCGGACGGCCTGTCCGCTCATTAAATCGATTGCTGGGTAGAGTTGCATGTCGTCTCTCTCCATTCCTTAAGTAATTTCAATCCGACTTCGCCACTCTTCTCCGGGTGGAACTGCATTCCTGTCACCAAGTCCTTTTGGACGATGGCCGGGACGAGTCGTCCGTATTCGACCGAGTCGACGATCCAGTCCGGTTCACAGACGGCACCGTACGAGTGGACGAAATAAACGGCTTCGCCATGGTTCGTCAACTGGTGCCACCCCATATGCGGCAAGCGGACGTCACTCGGTAACTTTTCGACTGTTCCCGGTAAAATGCCGAGCCCTTGTGTCTGCCCGTCTTCATCACTTGATTCAAACAACAGTTGCATCCCGAGACAAATCCCGAGGAATGGTTTTTTCGTCGCTTGTTCCTGTAAGAACTCAATCAATCCCGTCTCTTCTAACCGGGCCATTGCCGGGGCATAGGCACCGACACCCGGTAAGACGAGCGCTTCCGCCTGTCCGAGCAATTCCAGATCACTCGTAACGATGACGGCTTCTCCGAGCTCTTTTAACGCCCGTTCGATGTTGGCGATGTTGCCGACACCATAATCTACGATCGCGATCATTGGTCAATCAGTCCTTTCGTCGACGGGACGCCGTCACCGGTTACGGCAACCGCTTGACGGACAGCCCGACCCAGTGCCTTGAACAGTCCTTCGATCATGTGGTGCGTATTCGAACCGTAGAGGACTTGGGCATGAATCGTCATACGGGCACTGCGGGACAAGCCTTGAAAAAACTCTTCCGCCAGTTCCGTATCAAAATCACCGAGCTTCGGATTTTTGAATTCGGCGAGGAAGACCGTATACGGACGACCGCTGAAATCGAGGACGACCGAGGCAAGCGTTTCGTCCATCGGCACACGTGATTCGCCGTACCGTTCGATGCCGGCTTTGTCGCCTAACGCTTCCGTCAAGGCAGCTCCGAGAACGATTGCCGTATCTTCAACCGTATGGTGGGCATCGATCCAGAGATCCCCCTTCGCTTCGATCACCAGACCAATCCGGGCCTGGAAGGCAAACAACGTCAACATGTGGTCAAAGAAGCCGACGCCTGTCTTGATTTCAACTGGTCCGCCACTCAGGTCGACCGCGACCTTGATTTCTGATTCTGAGCTTACTCGTTCACTTGTCCCACGACGCATTGCAGTTCCTCCTCTACACATTTCTCTAAGATTTCCATCGCTTCCGCCGAACCGCAACTGACACGGAAAGCTCCGTCAAACAAACGGATTCGCAGTCCGGCATTGGCACAACGTTCGGTGAAGCGTTCAGCTTCCTCGTATTCAACGTACACAAAATTCGCAGCACTCGGATACGTTCTGCCAAGCGGTTCGACCAGACGGGCAATCGTGTCCCGGCTCGCGAACGTCTCTTCTAAGACGAGATCCAGTTCCGGCTCGGCCATGATGGCGATTCCGACCGCAGCCGAGAGTCCGGAGACGTTATACGGCGACTTGATTGATTCGACTTCCGCAACGACCTGTTCACTGGCAATCAGGAAACCGAGTCGCAAGGACGCGAGACCAAACGCTTTCGACAACGTCCGGAGAATGATCGCGTTCGGATACTCGTCGAGCAGGCCGATCATTGATTGTTCGAGCGCAAAGTCGATGTAAGCTTCATCAATCACGACATATTTTCCGCTGTCGAGCAATCGACGGACATCCGCCTCTTTCCGCAAGATCCCCGACGGATTGTGCGGATGACTGAGGAAGATGATGTTGCCCGGTGCAGCGAGCAGTCCATCGACATCGAGTACCATCCCGTCGAGCAACGGGACTTTACTGAAGTCAGCGCGTGCGCGGTCGGCATAAAACTGATACATGACGAAATCCGGTTGCGAGGCGATGACCGGTGACTCTGGACCGGCGTAGCGGGCACAGAGATAACCAATCAGTTCGTCGGAGCCGTTCCCGGCCACGAGTTGCGTCGGACGGACACCGGCATAGGCGCTGTACGATGCTTTCGCTTGGTCGATGACTTCGACCGGATATTCATTGATCGGAAACGTCTCAACGAGTTGTTTGATTGTCTCAATGCCAATCGGGCTGTGTGCCGTAAATCGTTCGTTTTGGTGTAATCGCATCAGTTCTCCCTCACTTCTATCGCTTGTGCGTGTGCTTCGAGTCCTTCGACCCGGGCAACGGTTTTTGCGGCATTTGCCAGTCGGGCGACCCCTTCCCGTGTCGCTTCGAGCATCGTCTGGTGACGTAAAAACGTTCGTGCCGATAAGCCGGACGCAAAACGTGCCGTCCCGGATGTCGGTAAGACGTGGTTCGTCCCGGCGACATAATCCCCGAGTGTTTCCGGTGTTTCGTGTCCGAGGAAAATCATCCCCGCGTGACGGATCAACTTGACGACCTCTTGCGGGTTCGCGACAGCGAGCTCCAAGTGTTCGGCAGCCAAACGGTTTGCTTCTTCAATCGCTTCATCAAGTGAGGCAACGAAGACTCCGCCGTTTTCCATCGCCCGGCGTGCAATCTCCTGGCGCGGTAACTGTTGCAGCCGGCGTTCGATGTTCGCATCGACGTCCGCTTTCATTGCTTCTGTCGGGACAAAAGCAATCGCGACGGCGTCACGGTCGTGTTCTGCTTGGGCGAGTAAATCGGCAGCAATCCGGTCCGGATGCGCCGTCTCATCAGCGATGACAACGACTTCTGACGGTCCGGCGACCGAGTCAATGCCGACAATGCCATAGACTTGGCGTTTCGCTTCGGCAACAAACCGGTTACCCGGTCCGACGATCAAATCAACTGCTTGAATCGATTCCGTACCGAACGTCAAGGCAGCGACGGCTTGGGCGCCACCGATCGTATAGATTTCTGTCACACCGGCGATTTTCGCCGCGACCAACACTTCTGTGCTGAGTCCAGTGACCGGTGTTACCATGACGACCCGCTCGACGCCGGCGACTTTAGCCGGAATCGCATTCATCAGGACGGTCGACGGATAACTTGCTGCTCCGCCCGGGACATAAATCCCGACCGAGTCAACCGGAACAAACCGTTGGCGACGGGTGACGTCCGCTTCGACGAGCTCGATGTCGGACGGCAATTCTTGTTCGTGCCACTCGACGAGTCGAGTCGCCATCAGTTTTAACGAGTCGACCAGATTCGGATCGGCTTGATCAAAAGCTTCTTGGATCTTCGTTTCATCCAAACGGAAGTCTGTCAGATCCACACGGTCAAATTCACTTGTGTAGCGACGGACGGCTGCATCGCCGTCGTTTGCCACTTGTTCCAGAATCGACCGGACGGCTTGCTCCGTCTCACGGTCGACACTGAAGTTTTTTGTCGTTGCCATTACCGAGTCACTCCTTCTGTCAGCTGTTCGAGTAATTGAATCACTTCGACACGTTTGCGTTTCAACGTCCACTCGCTTGTAAAGAATCGGGCGTTGATATCGATGATTTTTTCATATTCATTAAGGCCGTTTGCCCGGAGTGTTTCACCCGTTTCGACGATATCGACGATCGCATCGGCAAGTCCGAGCAATGGTGCCAGTTCAACCGAACCGTTCAGCGGCACGATATCGACATCGACACCAAGTTCACTGAAGTAACGTTTCGCGATGACCGGATATTTGGTCGCAATCCGGACCCGGCGTCCGCCTTCGAACTGTAACGGTTCTTTCGCACAAACCGACATCCGGCAAATCCCGAATGGCAGTTCTGCCAGTTCCGACAATTCCTGATCCGATTCGAGCAGGATGTCGCTGCCGGTGATCGCGACGTCGAGGACACCTTGGGCGACATACGGAATCAAATCCGACCCTTTCATGAAGACGAATTCGTGTTCGCCGCGTTTGACGATCAATTCACGTTCGATCGCCCCCCACGTTTCGACGCCCGCTTCTTTTAAATACCGTTCCGTCGTTTTTGACAGCCGGCCTTTCGTAATCCCAATCCGCATTTAAAGCACCTCCGCGAGTCGTTCGACGGAAAATCCGATCCCGAACGCTTGTTGTTCCTGACCAAATTGTTCGTACAGCCGGTCGTATCGTCCTCCGACCAACACCGGCTCGGTCACACCTTCGATGAAACCGTGAATCGTCACGCCATCATAGTATGTCTGCAGCCCCATCTGTCCGAAGTCGAGATCGGCATTGACGGCGTCTGCTAAATCGATGACGGCATTTAAGCGGGTTTCGTCAACATACGGCAAGATCTGTTCCGCGCCTTCCCGACCAAACAAGAGCGGGAGTTTGGCGAGCAAGGCATCATCGAGTTCCCGGGCAATCCGTTTCAGTTCGATGACATTCCGTAACCGCAGCATCTGTGTCACTTGATCCCGCAGGTGGTGATCACCGACCCGTGTTTCAATCAAGTGTTCAATCAATCCGGCGTCGCCGATCGACAACGTCACTTCTTTACCGGTCAATTCCTCGATCAACCGGACACCGAGTTGGATCGCTTCGACCTCGGCAATGACGCCCCGCTCTTCAAAACCGACTTGGAACTTTTCTTCCGGCTGGAAGACCGAACCACTGTAAAAGACGCGTTTATATTGTTCGCGGCCCCGCTCACTGAGCGCCCGCGCGACACTTGTCGTAAAATCCATCCGAATTTGTTCCCGGCCACCGACTTCTTCAATTAAAGGGGTGATTAATCGGGTATAGTTAGATTGTTCGAGCCCATCTTCGAGTTGGCGGATGACACGTTGCAGGCGTTCAGCTGATTGCCCGACGTAGTCCGTCGCCCCGTCTTTGAGTCGAATCGTAGAAAATGATTGCATGTCGCCACTCCTTTATCTTGTTATCACTGTACCACGCTAAATTATTTAACGATAAGATACCTTTTTTGTGGTTCGATTGTCAATCCTTTTGCCTGTTTTCGTACTGAAAAAAACATATTGGAGGTTTTGTCATGCAATTGATCAAATGGGACGGTCACGTCCACAGCCCGTATTGTCCGCACGGAACAAAGGATCCACTCGAAGCGTATATCGAACGCGCCCTGGTACAAGGTCTCGAACGGATCAGCTTCACCGAGCACGCCCCGCTGCCGGAAGGACTCGTCGATCCGGCACCCGATAACGATTCCGGGATGTCGTTTGCGACAGCCGAACGCTACATTGAAGAACTGAAGACGTTACGCGACACATACAAAAACGATATCGACATCCGGATCGGGATGGAGTTTGATTACTGGGAGCATGACGTCGACGGCACGCGGGACATCATCGCCCGTTATGGTCCCGAGCTGACGGACGGCATCCTGTCGCTGCATTACCTCTGGATCGAGGACCGGTATTATATGGTCGACTTCAGCAAGGAAAGTTTTGGTGAGATCGTCACGGCGACAGGCAGTGTCACAGCCGCCCACGAGCGCTATTACGAAGGCATCCAGGCACTTGTCATGACGAACCTCGGTCCGCATCAGCCAAAACGCCTCGGTCACCTGACGTTGCCGACGAAGTTCATTCAAGCCTATCCGCTCGAACAGACGCCGGCGAACTTGGATGAGACGGTCCGTAAAATCCGTCAGGCGGACTTTACGCTTGATCTCAATACGGCAGGACTGCGGAAACCGTTATGCGGTCTTTCCTATCCTTACCCGGAACTCCTGCAACTCACGCAGTCTTTAGGGATTCCGCTCGTTTACGGATCAGATGCGCATTTGGCGAAAGACGTCGGGGCTGATTTTGACATGAAGTGGTAAGACATTAAATATGTAAAAAAAGAATCGCTCGTTTTCATCAACTCTGTCAGGAGTTGCGGGAAACGGCGATTTTTTTATTCTGCTTCAGGATACGGAAACAATCCTGAGTTCACGGAAGGCAATGATTCCGCAAGTATTTTAAGACTGGCAAGCGGGACGTTACCACCTAAGAGAACCGTCTGTTCGCCATCCTGATAAGACAAGCTGGCTTCCCGCCTCGTCTCGTGGGTGTATGCTGTGATGCCATTTGATAATGTCACACTTGCTGACCGCTTATCGTCCATCGTCTGCTGTGACAGCTTCGAGACTGTGATAATAGACTGTTTCCCGGTAAACGTCCACGTGGTCGAAGCGTCTTTTTCGTCATTCCAGACCATTTCATTTTTCTTAAACGTTTGAAACGGAAGCTTCAAGCCACGTGATTTCGAACGTTCGGACTTACTTGGACCTGCCACTGGAAGAATCCCGGTTAATGTCCAGCGATTAGACCGTTCGTAAAATAAGATGATGTAATTATTCTGTGCTTTCGGTGCATGCAGACTGACAACCGCTTTTTGACCGAGAATTGCTTCCGACAAGACATCGTCTTCGGTCGGGACAGCCGTTTGTCCATTTTTAAATGTCAGTTGAATCTGTTCGACGGCCGCTTTTCCCGGTGTATCCGCATCTTTCGATGGCTCTTTGATTAAAAATTCCTCCACCTCATTTTTTTCTTTAACTGGTTTTACTGATTTAACGTCAGCAGGCGGTTTCACGACAGGTTCTTCCGTCTCAGACATGCATCCCGACAGGAGACAACTGCTGATCAATACGATGATTGTCATCGGCTTTACAAAACGCATTCCCCGTCCTCCTTTTTACCCCTTCGTTTCTCTCATTATCACAAGTCGATTCTTTCTGTCATCCGAATAAACTCACACAAATGGGAATACCTTTTTGAAAATTATACCAAAAAGACCGGCAAACGTGTCACACACGTCTACCGGTCTTATGATTTCTTCTATTCCAAATTAGCATGTTTGCCGTACATCGTTTTTGAATCAAGTTGTTTCGCCGCCATGATGTGAAGAATCAATGCGTCGTAAAACAGCAACATCGTTTGTTCAAACAATGATCCCATCGGCTGAACCGTTTCATCCGCCGTGGCTGTCCGCTCTTTCGGCACTCCCGGCAGCTTGACGGTTAAGTCTGCTAACTTCGCCAGTGTCGACGTCGGCTCAATCGTGACGACCGCGACGGTTCCACCGATCTGTTTCGCTTTCTCGACGATTGGAACGAGTGTTTTCGTCTCACCGGATCCTGATCCGATGATCAACAAATCTCCTTCACGCAAGTTCGCTGTGACCGTCTCACCGACGACATACGCATCGAAGTTCATGTGCATCAGACGCATGACAAACGCTTTGCCCATCAAGCCGGAGCGACCGGCTCCAGCGAGAAAGATCCGGTCTGCCTTCAGAACGGCTTCCGCGAGTTTCGTCGTCTCGGCTTGATCAATCGCTTCGACCGTCGACGTCAGCTCTTGTAAAATCGTTTGAATATGTGTCATTTACGCCTCTTGCAGCATCCGACGCATCGTTGACGCTGTTCCTTGTTTGTCGTCTTGTCCGGTAATTCCGCCACCGACGATGATGAGGTCTGGACGTGCTGCGATGACTTCTGGTAATGTCTCCATCTTGATGCCACCCGCAACTGCTGTTTTGGCATTTTTAACAACTGACTTGATTGTCGCGAGATCTTCGAACGAGTTTTGACCGACGGCTTGAAGATCGTAACCTGTGTGGACACAGATGTAGTCAACACCAAGTTCATCAAGTTCTTTCGCACGTGTCGCGATATCTTTGACAGCAATCATATCCACCAAAATCTTCTTGCCTGATTTTTTCGCTTCTTCCACGGCACCTTGGATCGACATATCTTCGGCTGCTCCAAGAATCGTCACGATGTCGGCACCGTGTGCGACAGCTTGGCTGACTTCATAACCGGCAGCATCCATGATTTTTAAGTCGGCGAGAACTGTTAAGTTCGGGAATGCCGCTTTCATTTCTTTAACGGCACGAAGCCCTTCGTTGATGACGACCGGTGTCCCGATCTCAACGATATCCAAGTTTTCTTCACCAATTTCTTTGACTAAAGCGATGGCACCTGCTGTATCTACTAAATCGATTGCTAATTGTAATTTCATGATCGATCTCTCCCATTCTTCTCTCTATTTTGTGAATCCTGGCACTTCCTTCTGACGTTCGTGAAGGAACATGACTAAATATAATCCTCATAGACGAACTTGGGAAGTACGCACTTTTAATTTACATAGTGCGGTTTTTCATACATAGTGCGGAAAAGTATACTGTCGATGACAAGAGGGCTATACTAAAAAAGGAGGTGGGAGGATGCCACATTTTGAAGACCGGCAGTTCAACTGTGAAAAGGAATTGACCCTATCGATCATCGGGGGGAAATGGAAGATGCTGATTCTTTGGCACCTCGGTAAAGAGGGCACCAAACGTTTCGGAGAGCTGAAAAGTCTGATGCCCGGCATTACGCAACGGATGCTCGTCAATCAGTTGCGGGAGCTGGAAGATCACCATATCATTCACCGGGAAGTCTATCCGGTTGTTCCCCCGAAGGTCGAATATTCGTTGACACCACACGGCTACAGTCTGATGCCGATTTTAGACGCAATGTATGACTGGGGTAAGGATTATGCCAAAAATGTCCTCGAAGTCGAGTTCGAACAACAAAAATTATCCCAATAAAAAAGATGCTCGGTTGCCTTCTCTCAGATTGAGATGGGACAGACGAGCATCTTTTTTAGATTTCTTCTGTTGTAAAAATCTTCGACATCGCCAGTTCATCGACGTACTCGCCGTCAATAAACAGCGAGGCAATTCGTGTCCCTTCGATGTTGAAGCCGAACTTATGATAAAGCTCGATTGCCCGCAGGTTATCTTTCCGGACTGTCAGTTCCAGCCGGACGAGTCCCGCTTCAACGGCAAAGGCATCGACTGCTTCGAGTAATCCGGCACCAAGCCCGCGCCCCGTATAGGCATCGAGCAAGCCGATGACAAGGTTCGCCCGGTGACGGATTCGACTTGGTTTTCCACCGACGACCAGCACATAGCCGACAAGTTGTTCATCGACATCGACGACGAAGATATCTGAGTTTGCTGCCTGACCAAATCGTTCAATGAACGCTTCCGCCTGTTCCGTCGACATGCTGCGTTCTTCCGGTTCATACAACATATATTTCGTTTCCCGATCAATCCGTCGCATCAAGTCCGATAAGGCTTTTCCGTCCATCAAGGTGGCACGTCGTATCATAGATGTCAGCTCCATTTCCATAAAACATAATATGAAAAAATTAGTTCTTTTAGTGTACTTGATTAAAACGTAACACGTAACCCTTTTTGAAATCTTGGATTGCTCTGCGCTACATTTCTAATCAACAAAGATGTCGTTTAGGTAGTATACGCGTAATCCGGTACATTCCCCTCTTTATGAACAGGGTGATTCATTGATTTGATGAAGAATTAAGTCTATGATGTCTTGTTGACTCATATCGCTGGTGAGCATCATTTCTCCGTTTATTCCTAACTGATCATGCGGAATCCACCAGGTATTTAAACGTGCTTCCCCAAACTCTTTTGCAGAAGAACGTAATTTATGTCGCTCGATCGTTTCTGTAAAGGGTAAATCAAAGTAATAGGCATAGACGTGATAATCAAAGTAGTCAACGAGATCAAGTAGTAGTTCTTCATAAACTTGTTTTTTCAATATCCCCTCTAAAATAACCACTTTGCATGTACCTTTACCAAACTCTGTAATTCTTTTGATTAACTCGATTGACATATTCCCTTGCAAGTCTGGTACCATCAACATCTCGCGACGCACAATATCCTGTGAAACCAGCAGTGTTTCTTCCCCTAAACTTTTTTGAAGTAATTTTGCAATTGTTGTTTTCCCGCTTCCAGAATTACCACGTAAAATAATCAATTTCGTTTCGATTTTGATCAGACCTTTCAAAATTAAATTCCGAAATGAATCATATGCTTTTCTTCTTCTATCGCTCTTCTGATAAGCAAAACCAGTTCTTGAAGATCAGCAGATTTTTTTAAACAACTTGAAGAAATGACGATATCACAAAATAACGACAGTGACTCATGCGGAATAATTGTAGTGCCATGGTACGCCAAACCACAAGCTGGTCGATTAAATGTCTGGAAATATGTTTTCATGATTAACAGTTGCTCCATTAAATCGCTAACAACATTGTCACCAACACTAATGCAATTAAATTTCTTTGGTTCATAATCAATATATCTCGAAAGATTTTTGTGTTTATCAATAATCCCAAATTCGTGGGTAAGTGGTATAGTTTTCACCTTCTCATAATCAATGTATTGGACTTAACTCCATTATTCCAAGTATATCTTTTTAGTATTAATACAACTTTTTATTTTAAGGTTCAATAAAAACCTATAAAAAAAACCCTTGATTTACAAGGGTTTTGACAATCTTTGAAATCTTAACGATTTCAGGGTATGGAGACGGTGGGAGTCGAACCCACGTCCGAAGGCATCGTATACTTAAGCTTCTACGTGTGTAGTCAATTTATTGGGATCTCGTCGTCAGGCTGCCAATTGACAGGCGTCCGTCCGACCAGTCTGATTCCATCTCTTCTCTTTCCCTCCAGACGGAAGGGTCCAAGCGTAGCCTGTTTAAAGTGAGACCCTAGAAATCAGCCGACCAGGCGACGGCTGCTAGGATCCGTAGTAGCTATTAAGCTGCTGCGAGTTGTGTGTTAGTTTTGCCAGTTATGGCTGATGCGTTTTAACGAGGCCGACCCCTCGACACGCCACAGAAGACCGAACTACCCCCGTCGAATCCGTAACGTCCCCAAGATATAAAATTGGGGCTTTCCGAATACTATTATAATAGCAGAAAAGTGTTACGGGTTCAATACTTTTGCTTGTCGCGTAATGCGCGGTCAATATCGCGTTTCGCGTCCTTCTTCTTCAGATCATCACGCTTGTCGAATTTCTTCTTCCCGCGGCCAAGTCCGATCAGACATTTCGCGTAACCGTTCTTGATGTAGACCTTCAGCGGCACGATCGTGTAGCCGTCGCGCGAGACGAGTCCCATTAAGTTGGCGATCTGTTTTTTGTGCAGCAACAGTTTCCGCGGACGGAGCTGTTCGTGGTTGTACCGGTTCCCTTGTTCGAAGTGGGCGATGTTCGAGTTCCAGAGAATCGCTTCCCCGCCGTCGAACCGGACGAACGCGTCGCCGATACTGATTTTTCCTTTACGGACCGATTTGATTTCGGTTCCCGTCAAGACGAGACCCGCTTCGATCGTATCTTCAATCGCATAATCAAACGACGCCCGTTTGTTGTTGGCTAATACTTTTGAACTTGTACCTTTTGGCATCTCTCTTCCACCACATTTCTAAACAGAAGCGCTTATTTGCGCTTCCGTTTTTTATTCGAGACCGCTTTATGGAACGGCGGTTTATCCTTCTTGTCCTTCAGCGCGAAGCCTTTGCCTTTCGACTGGTCCTTCGGCTTACTCGGACGCTTCGACTTCCCGCGACGGTCATCTTTCTTGTCGTCGCGTTTTTGTCCCGGACGACCGCCGCTTGAACGGATCGTCTTCGACTCAAAGCGTTTTTTCGGTTGGCGTTCCGGCATCCCGACGACTGCGAAGTCGATCGTCTTCTCATCGATGTTGACACCGGTGACTTTGATCTCGACGACATCGCCGATCCGGAACTGTTGTTTCGTCCGTTCACCCATCAATTGATAGTTCGCTTCGTCGTAGCGGTAGAAGTCATCCGTCATTGCCTGGATGTGAACGAGTCCTTCGATCGTGTTCGGTAACTCAACGAACATACCGAAGTTCGTCACGCCACTGACGACCCCTTCAAACGTCTCGCCGATGTGTTGTTCCATATACTCGGCTTTCTTCAGTGCATTCGTTTCGCGTTCCGCATCGACGGCACGGCGTTCCCGTTTTGAAGCGTGATCGGCGATTTCCGGCAGGATGGCAGAGTAACGGTCCTGTGTCTTTTGCGATTTATCATTAAAGATGATGTACTCGCGCAGGAGACGGTGGACCATCAAGTCCGGATACCGGCGGATCGGTGACGTGAAGTGCGTATAGAAATCGGTCGACAGACCAAAGTGACCAATCGGTTCGACGTCATATTTCGCTTGTTGGAGCGACCGTAACATGACCGTACTGACGACGGCTTCTTCCGGTTCACCTTCCACGGCGTTCAGGATCGATTGCAACGTCTTCGGTGCGACCGACTCGCCTTTGCGTTCAACATTGATCCCGAAGTTGGCGATGAACTTGAAGAACGTATCGAGACGTTCTGCTTTCGGCTCATCGTGAATCCGGTACATGAACGGCAGTTTTTGGTGCTGGACGTGCTCCGCCACCGTTTCGTTCGCTGCAAGCATAAACTCTTCAATCAGTTTTTCAGCAACTGACCGTTCGCGCAGGATGATTTCGCTTGTCTTGCCTTCTTCGTTGACGAGGACTTTTGCTTCCGGGAAGTCGAAGTTAATCGCACCACGGCGCGAGCGGCGTTCGCGGAGGATCGCAGCCAGTTCCGCCATCTGATCGAAGTTAGCGACGAGATCGTGATATTTTGCGACCACTTCTTCGTCTTCACGTTCGATGATTTTCCGGACATCAGTATACGTCATCCGTTCCGTCGTCTTGATGACACTTTGTAAAATTTCTTGGTTAACGACAGCACCGTTTTGATCGATTTCCATGATGCAGCTCAGCGTCAACCGATCAACGTGCGGGTTGAGTGAACAGATCCCGTTTGACAGGCGGTGCGGAATCATCGGAATTACCCGGTCCACGAGATAGACACTTGTCCCGCGTTCGCGTGCTTCTTCGTCGAGCGGTGAATCTTCCTTGACGTAATACGAGACGTCGGCGATGTGAACACCGAGCTCGTAGTTACCGTTCGCAAGTTTCTTGACATGGACCGCGTCATCGAGGTCTTTCGCATCAGCGCCGTCAATCGTGACCGTCACTTCCTTGCGTAAGTCTACGCGACCGACGAGATCTTTCTCATCGATTTGATCCGGAATGTCATTCGCTTCCGCGATTGCTGCGTCTGAGAAGTCGACATTGATGCCGTGCTTGTGGACGATCGACAGGATATCGACACCCGGGTCATTTTTATGCCCGATGATTTGTAGGACTTTTGCGGTTCCGGCGTAACGGCCGTCCGGATACTTCGTGATTCGCGCGAGGACTTTATGTCCGTCGACGGCACCGAGCGTATCTTCGTTCGCGACGACCGGTAAGAACGTCAGCTTCGAATCATCCGGTTCGATGTAGGCGATCGATTCAATCCGTCCTTTTGGACTGACAAACGTCCCGACGAAATCAGCCGGTCCGCGTGAGAGAATCTTGAGCAACTTGCCTTCACGGCGATCCCCGCCGTTCGATTCCGCAAAGACTTTGACGAGGACACGGTCCCCGTTGTAGACGTTGCCGAGCTCCGGTGCCGGCAGGAAGATATCGCCTGCAGAACCGTCTTCCGGTGAAACAAATCCGAATCCACGTTGGTGGACGGAGATTTTTCCGGCAACTTGTCCGATTTGGGCGAGTGTCCCATATTTGTTCGAACGGGTCCGCGCAACAAGCGCTTCTTCTTCGAGTTCATTTAACGTCCGGATCAGTTCCTTGAACTGTGCCGTATCCGTTAATTCCAATTTTTTCGTTAATTGATCAATCGACAACGGACGTTCGTCCGCGGCGATGACCTCTAATATGCGTTCACGTAATTCCAACGTGACACCTCCAGTTAATGGCTCCAATTCAAGCCGTCCAAAAATTCATGGATGTCTTGGTGGAGCGTTTCTTTTTCTTTGTCGAGCGTAATGACATGACCTGAGTTCTCATACCAGATCAGATCTTTTTGTAAGGCACTGACACCATCATGGATGATGTTGGCTGAATCCGTGTTGATCATATGATCGTTGCGGGCTTGGATGACGAGTGTCGGTGCATAGACATCTTCGAGTGAATCGCGTGTATCTTTCAGCAAGGCTTGCAGATCCTTTAAGGTCGGCATCGGTTCGAACACAGCCATCTCCTGCTCGATTTCCTCGACCGATTTTCCTTCTCGCTTCTTAAATTCTCTGGCATACTCCGTGACTCCTGCATACATGACGTCTTCACTTTTGATGTAAGCCGGCGCACACATCGGAATGACGGCTTTGACCGGACGGTGCATCGAAAGTCGAAGCGACATGACACCGCCGAGCGACAGTCCGCAGACCGCAATCTCGTCGTATCCTTTCGCTTTTAACTCTTCGTAACCGTCGAGGACATCCTGCCACCAGTCGGCTGGCCCGGTCTTCGTCAGCTCTTCGGGTGGGGCAGCGTGTCCTTTATATTGTGGTGCCAGTGATGTATAACCATATTTTTGCAAGTAACGTCCGAGCATCCGGACATCGGCGCTTGAGCCGGTGAAGCCGTGTAACAACAGGACTGCCCGGTTGCCGCCTTCAAAAAAGAATGGTTTTGGTAATGTGATTTTCATAAAATGATTCCCCCTCTAACTCTATACCCCAAAATGAAAATTTAGAAATCGAGAAAATAAGAAAAAACGACAGCGCGATCGGACGGCTGTCGTTTCAGTACTCACTTATAAAAAGCGACGAGTAACGCCAAGATAAAGAATAATGCCCCTAAAATAGACGCCACACGATTTAGGACCGCATCCAAGCCACGGGCTTTTTGGCGACCAAATAATTGTTCTGCCCCACCAGTCAACGCTCCGAGTCCAGCCGTACGGCCTGACATCAAGAGAACGACGATGATGAGAAGAACGGAAACGACGATGAGGCCGACAAGAGCCACGTTATGAATGATCATCGATGATCCTCCTTCAGTAATATACGCTTCTTTCATTATAGAGAAAAACAACTACGGGAACAAGGTATAGATTCACGAAGTTCATCTTCCCTCCAAAAAACACCAGCCGGCTGACAAAATCAGCCCGGCTGGTGAGGAAAATTATTGTTTGATGAGATCGAGTTCGACTGGAATGTTCTTCTCGACTGTTTCGCCTTTGAGGTGTTTGATTGCTGTGTCGATTCCTGTTTTACCGATCTCTGCCGGTTTTTGAGCGACTGTTCCGGCCATCTTCCCGTCTTCGACGGCTTTGACGGCATCGTCTGTTGCGTCAAACCCGATGACTTTTACATCTTCCATGCCCGCTGCTTTCAACGCTTCGACGGCACCAAGGGCCATTTCATCGTTGTGTGCGAAGACGGCTTTGATGTCTTTGTTGTTTTGCAGGATGTTTTCCATGACCGACAGACCTTTTGCCCGGTCAAAGTTTGCGGATTGTTTCGCAACGACGTCAAGCTTGCTGTCGACTGCCGCGTGGAAGCCTTCGCCACGGTCGCGTGTTGCAGATGCGCCCGGGATTCCTTCGAGTTCAACGACTTTCGCTTTGTCGCCCACGAGTTCGATCATGTACTCACCCGCTTGTTTCCCACCTGCGACGTTATCCGACGCGATGTGCGCGATGACGTCACCGGCTTCTGCATTCCGGTCCACTGTGATCACCGGGATGTCCGCATCGTTTGCTGTTTGAACAGCTGCACCGACTGCTGCTGAATCCGTTGGGTTGATCAAGATGAGATCGACGTTCTTTTGAATCATGTCTTCGATATCACTTGCTTGTTTTGCGGCATCATCTTGTGCATCCGCGACTTGCAGTGTTGCGCCTTGTGCTTTTGCTTCTTTTTCTGCGCCTTCTTTCAGCGAAACGAAGAACGGGTTGTTGAGCGTCGAAATCGACAGACCGATCTTGAAGTCTTTTGTTTTCTTCTCTTTTTCCGTGTCACTGCCCGGTTGTTCCGTCGAACAAGCCGCTGCGAAGACCATTAACGCCATCATGACAAGTGCGAGTAGTTTTTTCATATCAATATCCTCCTTTTGGATGGTAAATCACGTAGTTTGTTTCCGGTCCGCGAGTACCGCGAACAGGATGACGAGCCCTTTGACGACAAGCTGGAAGAAGGACGAGACACCAAGTAAGTTCAGTCCGTTGTTGAGTGTTCCGATGATCAAGGCACCGATCAACGTCCCGACGATCCAACCGCGTCCACCGGCTAAGCTCGTCCCACCAAGGACAACCGCTGCGATCGCATCAAGCTCGTACGATGTTCCGGCTGTCGGTTGCGCCGAGTTCAGACGCGACGTCAAGATGATCCCGGCAAGTGCTGCCATCAAACCAGACAGCGAGTAGATCAAAATCTTCACTTTGTTGACTTGAATCCCCATCAGTTTGGCTGCTTCTTCGTTACCGCCGATTGCATACGTGTAACGACCGAACGTCGTTTTCTTCAAGATGAAGTACAGAACGCCAAAGGCAATCAACATCGTCACGACCGGTACCGGGAAGATCCAGAAGTAGCCGCGACCGAATAATTCGAACCAGCCGCCTTGGCTGAGTCCGGTAATCGGCTTCCCATCCGTATAGACGAGTGTCAGACCACGGAAGATCGTCATCGTCGCAAGTGTCGCGATGAACGGTGCGACTTTCCCGAGTGAGATGACCATTCCGTTTAACGCACCCATGATTGCGCCGACGATCAAGCCGGCAAGCACAGCAAGAATCGCTGACGTTCCGTCGGTCATCAGACCGGCGACGAACGCGGATGACAACGCAAGAATCGAACCGACCGATAAGTCGATCCCGCCTGTTAAGATGACGAACGTCATCCCGAAGGCAATCAAGGCATTGATCGAAACTTGGCGTAAGATGTTGAATAAGTTATTAAGTGTTAAAAAGTCCGGTTCCATGATCGAGACGACGAGAATGATGGCGAACAGTCCGGCGAGCGGACCGAGCTTTTGACCAATCCCGAGTCGTCTCGGTTTCTTTTCTGTCAGTTTCCCTTGCATCAATTCCATGTCATTGTCCTCCTGTCGCAAGCGTCATGATACTTTCTTGCGTGGCCTCTTGTTGATTGAGCATGCCGCTCATCTGTCCTTCCCGCATCACATAGACGCGGTCACTCATCCCGAGAATTTCCGGGAGGTCGGAACTGATCATGATGATCGCGACACCCGATGCGGCGAGTTCATTCATGATCGTATAAATTTCTTTTTTCGCCCCGACGTCGACACCGCGTGTCGGTTCGTCGAGAATCAAGACATCCGGTTTCGTTCCGAGCCATTTCGCGAGGACGACCTTTTGCTGGTTCCCGCCGGACAACGATTTCGCCGGTTGATCCATCGAACTGTGTCGAACGGACAACGACTTGAGATATCCTTCCGCGAACTGCCGCTCCGATTGATCGGAGATGACACCGGACTTCGATAACGACCGGATTGTCGGCAAGGAGATGTTTTCCCGGAGTGAAAAGTCGAGGAACAAGCCTTCACCTTTTCGGTCTTCCGTCAAGAAGCCAAGTCCCTGTTTGATCGCATCGTGTGGCGATTTGATTTTGATGACCTTACCGTTTAAGCTGATCGTCCCTGCTTTCAGCCGATCGACTCCGAACAAGCCGCGCATAACTTCTGTTCGTCCGGCTCCCATCAAGCCGGAAAAGCCGACGATTTCACCAGCCCGGACCGAGAACGACACGTCTTCAAACCGTTTGCCGGTTGCCCCGGTGACTTCAAGGACCGTCTGACCGAGTGTCACTTGACGCTCCGGATACCGTTCGCCCATCTCACGTCCGACCATTTCTCGGACGATCTGTTCAAATGAGGTCTCGGCAATTTGGTGGGTCGAGACTGAGACGCCGTCGCGTAAGACGGTGATCCGGTCGCACAGTTCAAAAATTTCTTCCATCCGGTGCGAGATGTAGACGATTGAGACACCCTGTGCCCGCAGTGCCGTCGCGACACTGAACAAGGCGCGGATTTCACGTTCCGTCAAAGCGGCCGTCGGTTCATCCATGATGATGACCTTCGCGTCCGTCATTAACGCTTTCGCAATCTCAATCATCTGCTGTTGTCCGACCGATAACGTCCGGGCGAGCTGATTGACGTCCATGAAGACGTTCAGTTCCGCCAGTTCACGTTCGGCGAGCCGTTTCATCTCCGCTTGCTTAAGGATGCCGAAGCGGGATTTCAGTTCCCGTCCGAGAAACAGATTTTCCGTGACTGTTAAATCCGGCAAGATGTTCAGTTCCTGGTGGATGAAGGCGATTCCCGCTTCTTCCGCCAGTTTCGGATTTTTATACTGTTGTTCCACGCCGTCAATTTGAATCGTTCCCTCATCGGCTTTATGGACACCGGTCAGAATCTTCATCAAGGTCGATTTCCCGGCTCCGTTTTCACCCATCAAGGCATGAATCTCACCGGTCGCCAGTGTAAAGTCGACACCCTTCAAGACGGGAACGGGACCAAACGCTTTTTTGATACCTGTCATCTCAATTTGCATCGTGCTTCCCCCTTAAAAAATGACGCCGGCGTGTAAGATAACGTTCGCATACGGTGTCGCTTCACCCGTCCGGATGATGACTTTCGCCTGCTTCGTCAGTTCCTTGAATGCTTCGTGCGAGACAAAGTCTTGCGGGACGTCGAGTTGGTTGATGACCTCAAGCGCGTTGACGTTCGTGTCGTTGATTTCTGTTGCGAGCGTCACCTGTTCAATCGCCATGTCGTCGGCGACGACACGGACAACATCTGCGAATGACGGTGTTCCGAGTTCAAGTGCCAAGTCAATCCGTTCTACGCCTGCCGGAATTGGCAGACCGCAGTCGGCGATGACGACCATGTCCGTATGACCAAGATCCGTTAAGACCTTACTGATGTGACTGTTTAAAATCCCGTGTCGTTTCATGCTTCAACCTCCATCTGTTCCCGTGTCGGCATTCCGCCTTGTGCTCCGAGGGCGCGGACGGACATACCGGCTGCCTTGTTGGCAAAGCGGATCGCTTCCGTCAATGACGTTCCTTCCGTCAAGCTGACAGCGAGTGCCCCGTTGAATGTATCGCCGGCACCTGTCGTATCGATGACGTCCGTCTTGATCGCCGGCACTGTCACAATCGCGTCACCGTCATAAAAACGGGCGCCGCGACTGCCTTCTGTCACAATCAATTTATTCGGGTACTGGCTTAACCAATGTTCGAGTGACTGCTGTTGTCCGAAAATCAAGCCGCATTCATGTTCGTTTGGTGTCAGATACGTCACGTCTTCCAGCAGTTCGTCGTCAAGGACGATGGCTGGCGCCGGATTCAAGACGACGGGAATACCATGTGTCTTGCCGTAACGCGCCACCTGTTTGACCGTTTCCAGTGGAATTTCGAGTTGTAACAAAATCATGTCCGTCTGACCGAGCAGGCTGTCGAGCTGTGCCTCGTCATAGACGACGGCTAAGTTCGCCGACTGGACGACGACGATTGAATTATCGCCTTCCGCCAGCGTAATGTGCGCCGTCCCCGTCCGTTCGTTCGCGATCGTCTGCAGATGCGTCGTTCCGACCTGTTCCGTTTCGAAATTCTGCCGGATCGCGACGCCGTTTGCATCGTCGCCGACACAGCCGACCATTTCGACGTTGCCGCCGAGCCGGGCAATCGCGACCGCTTGGTTGGCGCCTTTGCCTCCCGGTACCGTATGGAAGGCGGATCCGATGACCGTTTCCCCTGCTGACGGACGACGATCGCTTTCGACGACCAAGTCCATCGAGATACTTCCGACTACACTGATTTGTTTCATGACTGTTCACCCTTCCGCTTCGTCGTTTCTCGTTCGATGACTTCGACCATCAATTCATGATGGACGGCCGCAATCTCTTTTCCTTCAATTCGTTGAATCAATAACTTTGCCGCCAGTTCGCCCATCTGATAGATCGGCTGGGCAATCGTCGTGAGTGGTGGTGAAATCATCTGCCCGAGTTCAATTCCGTCATAACCGATGATCTGTAGCTGGTCCGGAATCGCGATTCCCCGTTCGGCCGCGACCTGAATCGTCGCTGCGGCGATGACATCGTTTGCCGCAAAAATCCCGTTACAGTCGTAATGGTCAAATAAGTAGTTCGCCGCCCCGAGTGCGCCTTGGAAATGAAACGGCGACTCAATGCTTGCGACGAGGTGTTTCCCGGCAACTTCCTCAAATCCATCCCGGCGTTTTTTGATCGTCGGCAATTTCGACGGACCGCTGATGACGACAAGTTCGGTTGCGCCGTGATCAAGTAAGAACTGTGCCGCTTTTTTACCGCCGTCGTAACCGTTCGACGTGACCGTTGGGATTGCGCCTTGCAAGACACGGTCGAGGGCAACGATCGGCACTTCGATTCCTTCATAGTTCGGGTTGTTCGAATAGTTTGTCGTGATGATCAGCCCGTCGATGTGCATCGCTTCGAGTGACTGAATATATTCTTGTTCTTTCTGAAACTGTTCATCCGTGTTACACAAAATCACCTGAAATCCGTGCTGATGTGCCATATCTTCCACAGCCCGTGCGAGTTGCGGGAAAAAAGGATTGGTAATGTCCGGGACAATCAAACCAATCAGACCAGATCGTTTTTGGAACAACGACCGGGCGACCCGGTTCGGTCGATAATCGAGCTGCTTAATCGCTTGCAGGACTGCTGTTCTTGCTTTTTCGCTGACATATCCCTTCTCATTCATGACACGTGAGACGGTCGCAACGGAGACATTTGCCACTTTCGCTACTTCCCGGATGGTCGACATGTTCGCCACCTCTTTCTTTTGATAACGCTTACAATATGTATCATATTGTGTAACCGGTTACACATCAATCCTTTTTGCTAAAATATATTTTATTTATTTTTTGAAACAGACGAAAAAGTCCGATCAAACGTGTGACGACAACGTTTGTCCGGACTTCTTCAATGATTGGGATGACGTTTTTGATACAACCGTCGAAACAAGGCGACGAGAAATGCTAAAATCGCAAGCGGCTCCAGTAAGTAAATCAACAGGAACGTAATGTCGATGACCGCATCTTCCGGGTTATACCGCAGAATATAGATGGCTCCCGGTAGGAGCGCAATCAGACCTGTGATGCCGAGGACCGTTCCGAGAATCATGCTTTGACGTGAAAAGCGACTCGTAATCTGATACAGACCGATAAAGAAAATCAATTCCGTAAAATAAATGATTCGTAGTTGAATCTCGTCGATCGCGGGGTCCATACCGAGAAATAGATAACGAAACAGCATGTTACTCCCCCCTTCTTTCATTCTCTACCCCGATCGCGCTACTCTTAATGCACGGATTCCAGTTTGTCTGCATATCCTATCTGACTTTAGGGAATAGCTTGATAGTAACAGCTACTTAAAGAAAGTTGGGGGTCCGACCGATGAAAGAAGAACATTCGATGAAGGTCGTCAGTTGCTTAAACGACTTTTTTCAACGCAACGAACAACCACTTCAGGTCGACTTACTACGCGGTCTTCCTCCAGTCGTTTTATTGTTAAAAGACGAAGCCAAACGTTCCTTCGCAGCGGAAGCGAATTTGCACGATGAATTACTCAGCGATATCAAACGTCTTGTCCAGGAGTGCCTCGATCCACAAACTTTACGTGAACTCGATATCGATGTCGACTTACCCGAGTTCTTCGTCACGCGTGCTCCACTCTATTCTGCCCATCATTACCTCGTTACGTTTATCGAGGATTGATTTTAAGGAGTACAATTCCATTTTGATACTACGGGATTCGACGTTTAGTCGGGTCTCGTTTTTTTATGTCTATAAAAAACATTCATTTGCTCGCTTTTCTAGGGCGGAAAGCGAGCCGCGGATTTCTTTCAGATCTCCGGGTCTCGCCTGTTCCTGACGGAAGCGTTGCTTCCTTGTCCCTTAGAAGTCGAGCGATGAATGTTTTTCTATGCACCTGTTATCACGCGTTTCACGCGACTCCTACAGGAAAAAGCGCAAGCCTGCTTGCGCTGTCAGAGACAAACAAGACCCGATTGCCTGCCTCAATGAGGCAGACAAACTGGCTTGTGTCTCGCCTGAGGAAAGCGCGTGAAAAAAAGCGTGATCCCTTTGCACCAAATGAGCGAACGGCTAGTTTTATGAAGCCGTACTTAACGTAAAAAAACAGCCTCCCGCCAAACGGGAGACTGTCGACTCAGTCCGTAGATTGCTTACTTAATTTCAACTTCAAGAATAGCTTCGATTTCTGCCTCGACTTCTTTATTCACCATCTGCGAACGTTTTTTTCTTAATTCAAGATCCATTTCCTGATCGATGAACTCGTTCGTATGCTTGTCAAAACAGCTGTAGCAGATCGGATAAAAGTCTTTTTCTTCTGTCTTCAACGAATTAAATTCCCACGTGTTCAGTTCCAAATAACTGACTTGGTTATTCGTTTCTTTTCCGCATATTTCACACGTCATTTTTTAGTGCTCCCTTCTTTATGCATCAATCTTCGTTTTTGCTGATTGACGGTCCTTGATGCGTTTCAAACGCCCGTGATATTTCATGATGTTCGCTTGTGATTGTTTGGCCTCTTCGCTCGTAGGTTGCAAGTTCTCAATATCCCAGTATTTCACGACGACATCTAATACTTGGTCAAAGTATTGGAGTGGTCCGTAATTCGTATCCACTGCGATGGTCTTCATACGCTCGGTAAAGTCCGGCATGATTGCACCGGGCATCGAGAAATTGATGATGACATCTTCAAAGAACACGATAAAGTTTGGATCAAGTTCAAGGTGCGCTTTCACCGTGTCGCGGTAGAACGCATAGTGAAGGGCTTCATCTTTTGCCAAACGGCGGAGCAGTGTCGCCAAGTCTTTATCATGCGCTCCTGCCACTCGCGCTACGTTGTTATAGAAAACGAGTGTCGCAAGCTCTTGCAGCGACGTATAGGCCATGGTTGCCAAAGGATTCGTGAAGTCCGGGAACCAGCCGCTTTCAACGACGCGTCTTCTTAATTGATGCAAGCGTGTCGGATTGACGTTTCGTGTGACGAGTAAATACGTTTCCAGTAAGCTCGAGTGCTGGTCTTCTTCCGCCGTCCATGTGCGGACAAAATCATTGATGACTTCCATCGAATTTTTGAATGTGTAATCCAAATGCGACGTATACCAAGGTAAGTTTACTTCTGTCAGTAATGCCGTTTCGACGGCAACGATGACACCTTCCGGAAGCGTGACTTGACTTTCCTCCCAAGGCACCCGTTTAAACGACATCGCCTTGTCCCATGGAATGAATTCGTGATAGCTCCAATCAATATTGGCTGAACGCTCCTTATGTAAGCGGTAAAGTTCCTTAATGCGTGGTTCTAAGCGTATATCTAAATCTGAATTTAACATGATCATGTCTCCTTTTAGATGTTTTTAAGCTTAATCCATTTACATTTATCTAATCACTATAATGATCGAACTTAAACTTATTTATAACTATAACATTTTAATGACCAGGTAGTAAAAAACAAGGTCTTATAAATTTGATTTTTTTAACGTTTTGAACTGAATCTCGTTGATGTAATCGATTAAAGCTGTCTATCTTAACTCTCTTTGACCAATCCATCAGGAACACAAAAAAACCTCCTATTCGTGTGCGGAGATCGCACATGAATAGGAGGTGTTGGCTGTACAGCGAGTGTACAACACACTTTAAATCATCAACCTGGAATTACTTCTTGAGGTTGTAGAATGATTTGATTCCGTCGTAGACAGCAACATCTGAAAGCATGTCTTCAATGCGGAGAAGTTGGTTGTATTTCGCGATACGGTCTGTACGTGAAAGTGAACCAGTTTTGATTTGACCAGCGTTTGTCGCAACAGCGATGTCAGCGATCGTTGAATCTTCTGTTTCACCAGAACGGTGAGAAACGACTGCTGTGTAACCAGCTTTTTTCGCCATTTCGATTGCGTCGAATGTTTCAGTCAACGTACCGATTTGGTTAACTTTGATGAGGATCGAGTTCGCGATGCCTTTTTCGATACCTTCAGCAAGTTTCTCTGTGTTTGTTACGAACAAGTCATCACCAACGAGTTGGACTTTGTGTCCGATACGATCTGTAAGGAGTTTGTGACCATCCCAGTCGTTTTCGTCACAGCCATCTTCGATTGAGATGATTGGGTATTTGTCAACGAGTTGTGCGTAGAATTCAACAAGCTCAGCTGTTGTGAGGACTTTGCCTTCGCCAGCGAGGTTGTATGTTCCAGCTGCTTTGTCGTAGAACTCAGAAGAAGCGACGTCCATTGCAAGGTAAACATCTTCGCCTGCTTTGTAGCCAGCTTTTTCGATTGCTTCAAGGATAACTGTGATTGCTTCTTCGTTTGATTTCAAGTTTGGAGCGAATCCACCCTCGTCACCAACTGCTGTGTTAAGACCCATTCCGCTAAGAACTGATTTCAATGCGTGGAAGATTTCAGCACCCATACGAAGTGCTTCTTTGAATGTTGGAGCTCCAACAGGCATGATCATGAACTCTTGGAAGTCAACGTTGTTGTCAGCGTGTGATCCACCGTTGATGATGTTCATCATTGGAGTTGGAAGTGTTTTCGCGTTGAATCCACCGAGGTACGTGTAAAGTGGAAGACCAAGCTCATCTGCAGCAGCACGTGCAGCAGCCATAGAAACACCAAGGATTGCGTTAGCGCCGAAGTTACCTTTGTTTTTTGTACCGTCGAGGTCGATCATCTTTTTGTCGATTCCTGCTTGGTCGAAGACATCGTAGCCGATGATTTCAGGTGCGATTTTTTCGTTGACGTTGTCAACAGCTTTTAAGACACCTTTACCAAGGTAACGTGCTTTGTCGCCATCGCGAAGCTCAACTGCTTCGTGCTCACCAGTTGATGCGCCTGATGGGACGAGTGCGCGACCGAAACCGCCGTCTTCTGTATAAACTTCTACTTCTACTGTTGGGTTACCGCGTGAATCAAGAATCTCGCGTGCATAAATCTCTGTAATCATTGACATTTAAATTCGCTCCTTTTTGTTTGAGAAAGATGAGTTTGTAGTGCGACAGTGACCAGTCCATCGATTGACGGGATTATTTCTTTAATACAATCGATTTCCCGGTCATTTCTGCCGGTTGATCTGCTCCGAGTAAATCGAGAACAGTTGGTGCTAAGTCTGCCAGTACGCCAGTCAATGGCTCAAGGAGTTCGACGTCCTCGACCGTGACGATACATGGAACAGGTTCTGTCGTGTGCGCCGTCATCTTGCTGCCATCGGCATTGAGGACTTTGTCCGCGTTTCCGTGGTCGGCTGTGATGATGGCTGCGCCACCTTTGCTGATGATCAAGTCAACGACTTGACCGAGACATTTATCCACCGCTTCGATCGCCTTCTTCGTCGGCTCGAGCATACCCGAGTGACCGACCATATCCGGATTGGCGAAGTTGAGGATGATGGCGTCGTGTTCGTCCGTGTTGATTGCGTCAACGAGTGCTTCTGTTACTTCATAAACACTCATTTCCGGTTTCAAATCGTATGTCGCGACTTTTGGAGATGGGATCAGAATCCGATCTTCTCCTTCGTACGGCTCTTCACGTTGACCGTTAAAGAAGAACGTGACGTGCGGGTACTTTTCAGTTTCCGCAATCCGTAATTGTTTAAGGCCTTGTTTTGATAACGTTTCACCGAGTGTATTTTTGATGTCTTCCGGTGGGAAGACGATGTCCGTATCAATCGCATCCGAGTACTTCGTCATCGAGACGAGCAGCAGGTTCTTCGGTGCGTTGTCCGGCAATTCAAAACCATTGAAGCCTGTTTTTTCTTTGTACGTCTTGGCGAGCTGAATCGCACGGTCCGGACGATAGTTGAAGAACATGATCGCATCGTTATCGTGGATCGGTGCTACTGGAGTACCGTCTTCCTGCACGACTACCGTTGGTTCAATGAACTCATCTGTGACGTCTGTTTTGTACGAAGCTTCGACCATCGCGATTGGGTCTTTTGTTGTCGGACCGTCTGCGAACGTGATGACGTCATAGACTTTCTTGACGCGTTCCCAGCGGTTGTCGCGGTCCATCGCATAATAACGACCAGAGACACTTGCGAATTGACCGACGTTTAACTCGTCCATCTTCGCTTGTGCATCACGGAGGAAACCGGCTCCTGATTGTGGATCACAATCGCGGCCATCCGTGAAGGCATGGAGATAGACTTTTTCGATTTCGTGAAGTTTCGCGAATTCAAGCACTGCATACAGGTGGTTGATGTGACTGTGGATTCCACCGTCAGAGACCAAACCGAAGATATGAAGGGCTGAACCGTATTTCTTCACGTGACCTGCCGCATCGTTCATCGCTTGACGCGAGAAGAACGAGCGATCCTTAATGGCATTGTTGATTCGGGATAGCGATTGATAGACGACGCGACCTGCTCCGATGTTCAAATGACCCACTTCTGAGTTCCCCATTTGTCCTTCAGGCAAACCAACGTATTCTCCTTGCGCATTCAACAAGGTATGCGGGTAATGTCCCCAGTAACGGTCGAAGTTCGGTTTGTTTGCTGCCGTGACAGCATTTCCGAACTCCTCGTCACGCATACCGAAACCATCAAGGATGATCAGTGCGACTGGACGTTTTTTCATTTAAATCGCCTCCAACAGTTTGAGGAACGATCCTGTCTCAAGACTTGCGCCACCAACTAAAGCACCGTCGATGTCAGGTTGAGCCATGTATTCTTTGATATTGTCCGGTTTGACACTGCCGCCGTACTGGATGCGGACTGCTTCTGCAGCTTCCGTACCGAATTCAGCTGCGATGACATCGCGAACGAATTTACAAGAATCTTGTGCATCTTGTTCTGTTGCTGATTTTCCTGTTCCGATTGCCCAGACAGGCTCATACGCGACAACAAGGTTTTTGACTTGATCAACTGTTAAGCCTTTCAAGCTGTTCGTTGTTTGTTCACGGATGACTGATTCGAATTTTCCGCCTTCGCGTTCTTCGAGTGTTTCACCGACACAAACGATTGGCACGAGACCATGCTCGAATGCTTTTTTCGTTTTGCTGTTGATGAACGCATCAGTTTCTCCGAAATACTCACGACGTTCTGAGTGACCGAGGACGACGTATGTTACGCCAAGTTCTTTGAGCATCACTGGGCTGATTTCACCTGTGAATGCGCCGCTCTCTTGGTCGTACATGTTTTGAGCGCCGATTTTCAGGTCCGTTCCAGCTGTCGCTTCTGTCAAGTGTGCAAGGAATACAGACGGTGCACAGACAGCCGCGTCGACTTTCGAAGAAGCGGGTACAGTTCCTTTGACTTCCTCAGCGAATGCCACAGCATCCTTGAGGGTAAGATTCATTTTCCAGTTACCTGCGATAATTGGTTTACGCATTGAAAACACTCCCTTGTGAACTTTAGATTACTTGTCGTTAAGCGCTTCGACACCTGGAAGAGCTTTTCCTTCCATGAACTCGAGGCTTGCGCCGCCACCAGTTGAAATGTGACTCATTTTATCTGCAAGACCAAACTTCTCAGCCGCTGCAGCAGAATCTCCACCACCGATGATCGAGTATGCATCACTGTCAGCTAATGCTTGAGCGACACCTTTTGTTCCGTTTGCATATTTATCAAGTTCGAACACACCCATTGGTCCGTTCCAGACAACAAGTTTCGAAGCCTTGATTGCTTCTGCATACAGTTCTACCGTTTTTGGACCGATATCGAGTGACATGTGATCCGCTGGGATACTGTCGATGTCGCGTGGTCCAACATATGTTTCTTCGCCGAATTCCTTCGTGATGACACAGTCAACCGGCATCAAGAATTTCACGCCTTTGTCTTCTGCTTTTTTCATGAATTCCTTCGCCTGTTCGATTTTGTCGACTTCAAGAAGTGACGTACCGACTTCATAACCTTGAGCTTTGAGGAATGTATAAGATAATCCTCCGCCGATGATCAACGTGTCGACGATATCAAGCAAGTGATCGATGACGCCGATTTTGTCAGCGACTTTCGAACCACCGATGATCGCTGTAAACGGACGATCCGGGTTTGAGAGAGCCTTACCGAGAACTTGAAGTTCTTTTTCGATCAACAATCCTGCTACAGCAGTCTCGACATGATGAGCGATTCCTTCTGTAGAAGCGTGCGCACGGTGAGCTGCACCAAATGCGTCGTTGACGAAAACGTCTGCAAGTTTCGCAAAACCTTCTGCGAGTTCAGGATCGTTTTTCGTTTCACCTGGGTAGAAACGAACATTTTCAAGAACGATGACATCGCCTTCTTCAAGCTTGCTGACCGCTTCTTCAGCGACCGGACCGTATGCTTCTTCAACGAGCTTGATGTCTTTACCAAGCAGTTCGCTGAGGCGTGCTACGACTGGTGCAAGTGAGAATTCAGGGTTCTTCTCGCCTTTTGGACGTCCCATGTGGCTTGCGAGAATGACTTTCGCTCCACCGTCAACCAAGTGTTTGATTGTCGGAAGGGCAGC
The DNA here is from genome assembly GCF_018618795.1 of Exiguobacterium sp. s192. Taxonomy (NCBI): domain Bacteria; kingdom Bacillati; phylum Bacillota; class Bacilli; order Caryophanales; genus Exiguobacterium; species Exiguobacterium sp. s192. Next base: position 32,955 of record NZ_JACSMS010000011.1, read on the forward strand.
ACGGATGCGTGTATCATCTGTGATCTTGCCGTCTTCTAGCGGTACGTTGAAGTCCACACGTGTAAACACGCGTTTTCCTTTTACATCGATATCGCGAATTGATTTCTTATTCATACATTCGTCCTCCGTCTCATACGTATAGTGAGGGGCTAGTGCGCCCCTCCAGACTTTTTTCCGCAATAAGAGCGGAGACTGTATCGTTTCCGCTCTTATTCAATTGCTATTTAATTGCTCGAATTACTTAGCGATTTCTGCGAAGTGTTTGAGTGTGCGAATGAGCTGGCTAGTGTAAGACATTTCGTTGTCGTACCAAGCAACTGTTTTAACGAGTTGTTTGTCGCCGACTGTAACGACTTTCGTTTGTGTTGCATCAAAGAGTGATCCGTAAGAGATACCAACGATGTCAGAAGAAACGATTTCGTCTTCAGTGTAACCGTAAGATTCGTTAGCCGCTGCTTTCATTGCTGCGTTAATTTCTTCAACTGTTACTTTTTTCTCAAGAACTGTTGTGAGCTCAGTGAGTGAACCTGTAGCAACTGGTACACGTTGTGCAGATCCGTCAAGTTTACCTTGAAGTTCTGGAAGTACGAGACCGATTGCTTTAGCAGCACCAGTTGAGTTAGGAACGATGTTAGCTGCCGCTGCACGTGCACGACGGAAGTCACCTTTAGGGTGTGGAGCGTCGAGTGTGTTTTGGTCGCCAGTGTAAGCGTGGATCGTTGTCATGAGACCTTCAACGATTCCGTACTGATCTTGAAGAACTTTTGCCATTGGCGCGAGACAGTTCGTAGTACATGAAGCACCAGAGATAACTGTTTCAGTTCCGTCAAGAATTTCGTGGTTCGTGTTGAAGACAACTGTTTTCATGTCGCCAGTAGCAGGTGCTGAGATAACGACTTTTTTAGCTCCAGCTTTCAAGTGAAGCTCAGCTTTTTCTTTGTCTGTGAAGAAACCAGTACATTCGAGAACGATGTCAACACCGAGCTCGCCCCATGGGAGTTCTTCTGGGTTGCGGTTAGCAAGTGTCTTGATTTCTTTACCGTTGACGAGGAAGTAACCGTCGTGTACTTCAACTTCGCCGTCGAAACGACCTTGAGTCGTATCATATTTCAAGAGGTGTGCAAGCATTTTAGTGTCTGTAAGGTCATTGATTGCGACTACTTCGATTCCGTCAAACTGAAGAATTTGACGAAGTGCCAAACGTCCGATACGTCCAAATCCATTAATACCAACTTTTACTGCCATGATAATTTTCCTCCTTTTAATGTAAAGCGAGTTATCTATTATTCAAAAGGGGGCTACCCTTTCAAAATCGTTGTTGCGGCCCCTTCATCCGTAATCAGGATGATGTCCGGGGATTGTTTGACATACGCATTGATGGCTTCCGCTTTGGAATGTCCTCCGGCGACGACGATGACGTGTTCGACTTGTTTTAAGTCGTCCAGTTGAAGACCAACCGTCTTCACCCGGTGCACGATTTTCCCGTCTCGATCGAAGTAATACCCAAATGCTTCCGCGACTGCGTGCTCGGTTTCGAGCTGTTCCAGTAACTCCGTTGAAGCACGACGACGTTTTGCCATCGTTTTTGCCTCACCAATTCCATGTACCACGATTGACGCATCTCTAATCATTTGTAACACATTTTTTATGCTTGGCTCTTCCACCATCTTGACAAACGTTTCCTTACTGACCATGTCCGGGATGTGCAACAAGTGATAATCACTTTGTGCACGAGACGCCATCCGTGAGCAGACTGTGTTTGCTTGTAATTCCAGTGTTTCGCCTAAACCGCCACGTGCCGGTACAAAGGTCATCGGACGATTTTCCTTATCGGGCGACATCATCGCCGCGACGGAAGCCATCGTCGTTCCTCCTGTGACTGCAATCGTGTTGTGTACAGATGAAGAAAGTTCTCGTTTCAAACGTGCGACGGTCGCACGTCCCATATCGCGTTGTACCCAAAATGTCTGATCCGAGTCACCCGGTACGATGACGACATCCCGTACGCCAAGTTTTTCCTTTAAGGCTTTCGCCATGTCGGAAATACCGGCCAGTTCTGCCATCACGCTGTGCATACTCCGTAAAACGGTCCGTCCTTCGTCCGTTAAAGACATTCCCTGTGTCGCCACTTCGAGCAAGCCTTGCTCTTTTAGGAAGTCCACTTCCCGGCGCAACACCCGTTCCGTCAAGCCAAGGCTTGTCGCAAGTGTCCGTCGGCCGATCGGCTGCATGAGCCGGACATAATGAAGTATGTCGTAACGTGTCTGCATTTCTTCGATCAGATCAGGCACGATTCGTTTTTGGATCTGTACTAACTGCCGAATCATGTATTCCCGCTCCTCTCAAAATTGCTGGACACTTTACGTCCCGCGTGTCGTATCTTGTCCCACTTGGTACACCTTCACTATAACAGCCTCTGTTCGAGGTTTCAAGTCTCGCCCTTTAACTTTTTTCAAGTAAGCGGTTTCTTAGTGTGTCTGTCTCAAATTTGCCATAACTCCAAATTTCAGACTGATACATCACGACTGGAATTTCATATAAAAACCGTAAACTGAGTGCTGCATCTTCATCAATGTTGATTTCCTCGAACGTCCACTCCGGGAATTCGTCGAGTACGAAATCAAGTAAGACGGCGGCTTCCTCACATAGCGTACAACCCGGACGTGAATACAGTGTTAAGGTCTTGTGTTCTTTTGTTTGCATCAGTCATTCGCCTTTCGTTTCTTCATGATGTCGGACCGTGTCAAATCAAGGCTCGCCCGGTACTTCGCGACCGTCCGGCGTGCGACACGGATGCCGTCCGCCTCTAAACGGTCTGCGATGTGCTGATCCGACAACGGTGTCGTCGTTTCCCGAATCAATTGTGCAATCCGGACCTTGATCAAAAAGCTCGACGTCCCGTCCTTCGTCCGGGAAACAAAAAAGTTCTCGAGATCGTGTGTCCCGTGGACGGTCCGGATCGTTTTATGCGCAATCGCCCGACCAACCGTCGACGGATGATGTCCGGTTTGTTCCGCGACTTCCTTTTTCGTAAGTGGTTCCAGATGAAGTTCGCCTTGAAACCATCTCACCTGCCGTTTCATGATGACGTCCAAGATCGCGTGTAACGTGACGCGACGCCGTTCATAGGCACTTAAAAAAGGTTTTGCTTCTTCGAGATCCGTCCAAGACGTGTCGAGCGGCAAATCGTACCACTCCACGTGAAGTTGATCATCAACTATTCGAATTTCCGCTTCCGGCATCATAACGATATTCGTTTCCGGTAAAAGAGGAGTTTTCGGCAGTCGATTGATCTGCTTCTTCATTCGTCGCTGTTCCTCGTCGTCAAGTCCGGCTAATACGTCCTGTAGTGATTGCCCGTCATGGAGTTCTGCCACCCGATCAATAAGCGTGGCATCTTCCAGTTCCATGGCATGCAACAACCGACACTCCGTTTCCGAACGTGCCGCGATACCGGTCGGCTCGCATCGTTGAAGAAGTTCCCGAGCCTGCTTGATCAGCGTGGCTTCACTTTTAAAAATAGTGGCAAGTTGCGCATCCGTCGTTCTGAGTAATCCATCCGCATCTAAGTACATGATGAGTTGTTCCGCCATATATCTTATTTCCTGTCTGACCGATTCTAAACGTATTTGCTTCAGAAGATCCGCTTCAAACGACTCGATCCGATTCGCGACTTGCTCAAGATCCGGATGAATCGTTTTTCTTCCATTATGTTTATGAGACGTGGCGCGACGAATAATTCGATAGAGATGTTCCTCAAGCTCCGCCCATGATTCTTCCAAAATCGCCAACTGAAACAAATGCGACGCTGACATCACGAGACGTTGTGTCTGTTCCTGCCTCTGTTCCATCCCTTCACCTTCCGTTTCTCAGACTTGATCGGTACCTGTTTCTATTATAATCGACCGGTCGATTCTTGCCCGGATTCAAGCCATCTGTAAAAAAACAAGAAATTTCACAATCTAGTATTGCTTTCCTGAAAAAATGTCGGTATACTATTAATTGTTCAGTAAAAACATGCACCCGTAGCTCAGGGGATAGAGCACTGGTTTCCGGTACCAGGTGTCGGGAGTTCAAATCTCTCCGGGTGTACCATACTTGAATCTACAGGCAATGCCGTTATCGGTATTGCCTTTTTTCTATATTGATATGTTTAGTGACATCCGATTCAGGAAAAATACATAAAACCTACAGCGTATCTTTTGACCAATATTGACCAAAGGATTATGATAAGGACAAGTCGAATATGAGCTACATACCAACTATAAGGAGGCAAAGACTATGTTAATTCCAACAGTCATCGAACAAACCAACCGCGGGGAACGTGCTTACGATATCTACTCACGTTTGCTCAAGGACCGTATCATCCTTCTCGGGAGCGCGATTGACGACAACGTCGCCAACTCAGTCGTTGCCCAGTTGCTATTCCTAGCAGCCGAAGATCCAGATAAAGAAATCTCGCTTTACATCAACAGCCCAGGTGGTTCAATCACAGCGGGTATGGCGATTTACGATACGATGAACTTCATCAAACCACAAGTTTCAACAATCTGTATCGGAATGGCTGCCTCAATGGGTGCTTTCTTGCTTCAAGCCGGCGCTAAAGGAAAACGTTTTGCGCTTCCGAACGCTGAAATCATGATTCACCAACCACTTGGTGGAACACAAGGTCAAGCGTCAGATATCAAAATCCACGCAGAACGTATCATCAAAATGCGTGAACACTTAAACAAAATCATGGCTGAAAACACAGGACAACCACTTGAAGTCATCGAGCGTGATACAGAGCGCGATAACTTCATGTCTGCTCAAGCAGCAGCTGACTACGGTTTAATCGACCGCGTCATGGAACGTGCGTAAGCTGTTCAGCAAACCGTCTTCACTTCGTGTGAAGGCGGTTTTTTTGTCTGTTTCTCGAGTAGAACAAAAAAGACCGCTGTCTTGTACCTTTCCGTTAAGAAGGAAGTACGCAGACAACGGTCCTTGTTCATTAATCGATCATGTCCGTGATATCAGATACGATATCATGGTTTTCGCGGATCAGCGTGTAGATGCCGTTCGCATGTGGTGAAAGTTCTTCTTCTGCCTGTAATTGCTTCAGGAATAAAGAAGTCGCAAATGTCACGAGTGTACTTTTCGGAACCCCGATCGCTTTTGCTTTTTTCGTAAGCACTTCATCAAACTTCGCATCAACTGTCAGCGAAATACGTTTTTTCTCATTAGCCATTTCAAAAACTCCTTAATTCGAACATTTAGTTGCACCGACTATATATTATAGTAGACTATGGTTCATCTCGCAAGTTACTCCCTAAAGAGCCCCGGTCATCGATTCCCCGTTTCGGATTTTATCCGCGATTTGATCAATCTTGCGCAATCGATGATTGATACCTGATTTTGAGATGGAACCACTTTCGACCATCTCGCCTAACTCCTGTAATGTCACGTCTTGGTGTGTCACACGCAAGATCGCGATTTCTCTCAGTTTGTCCGGTAAGACATCGAGTCCGACCGTCCGTTCGAGAAATTTGATGTTCTCGACTTGCCGCAGCGCTGCTCCGACCGTCTTGTTGAGATTCGCCGTTTCACAGTTGACGAGTCGGTTGACCGAATTGCGCATGTCCTTGAGGATGCGGACATCTTCAAAACGCAACATCGAATACGTCGCTCCGACCAGCTTCAGGAAATCGGAAATCTTTTCACTTTCCTTGATGTAGAGGATATGCCCTTTTTTCCGTTCAATCGCTTTCGCGTTGAGGTCAAACTGGTTCGTCAGACTCCGGAGCGCCGCATTGTGCTCCTCGTATAAGCTGAAAATCTCAAGGTGATACGACGAGGTTGCCGGGTTGTTCAAGGATCCTCCGGCTAAAAACGCACCGCGCAGATACGCCCGGGCACGGCGTTCATCGTTCAGAATCGAATCGCTGATCGAGCGGATCATCGTGAATCCTTCACCTAGGATGCCGAGGTCCTGCAAGATTTTATCCGCCTGTTGTTTGACGCGGACGATGTAGACGTTATTTTTTTTGAGCCGCATTTTCTTTCGGACCAATAAGTCGAGGTGGACCGCGTAAGCCCGTTTGAGCAACGAGTAGATCCGGCGGGCGATCGACGCGTTTTCCGTTGAGATATCAAGCGTCAAGCCGCGTCCAAGACCAAACGAAATCGCTCCGTTCATCCGTGCAAGTGCGGCAAGCTCGGCCTTCATCTCGTGGTCGGTGATGGCGATTTGGGTTAATTCTTTTTTGACTTCTGAAGCAAAACTCACGTCAGTTCCTCCTTCCCTTCGAATTGACGGACACGTCGAATCGATAAGACCTTCCGCATGACGAGACTGGCGACGGCATCGGAGTCGTGGCGGATGAAATGGTGGTTGTAATCCACGATATCATCAGCGAGAACTTCAATTCCGGCCTCTTCAAAACTCGTCTCATCATACGTCACGATATCGGCGTGATCCTTCTGGTATTTTCGTAAATAACTGATATCAATCGATTCATTGTTGACGATAATCGTATCGATCACTCCTTTGCCAAGGAATCGTTCCAAGACATTCAGGTGATCGTTGGCCGTAAAGGCGGTCGTCTCACCCGGCTGCGTCATGACGTTACAGATATAGACGACCGGTGCCAACGATTGTTTGATCGCATCGCGGATTTCTTCAATCAGGACGTTCGGAATGACACTCGTGTACAGACTGCCTGGTCCGAGGACGATGACATCGGCGTCAAGAATCGCTTGGATTGCTTCCGGAACCGGACGGACGTTTTCTTCTTCGAGGAAAATCCGTTCGATCACTTTTCCGACCTTCGGAATCAACGACTCCCCTTTGACGATGGTCCCGTCTTCAAACTCGGCACATAAGGTGATCGTCCGCTCCGTCGCCGGATAGACTTTCCCTTCAGCATTCAACAGTTGACCCATGACACCGATTGCTTCGACAAACGAACCGTTACACAGCTGGGTCGCCGCCGTCAGCATCAAGTTCCCGAGCGAGTGACCATGCAACCCTTCTCCCGTTTCAAACCGGTACTGCATGATCCGGTCCATTAACGTCTCGGATTTCGAGAGCGAGACAATGACGTTTCGGATATCGCCCGGTGGCAACATATTAAATTCCGTCCGCAGGCGACCGGAACTGCCTCCGTCGTCGGCGACCGTCACGATGGCCGTGATATCAAGCGGATAATGTTTCAGTCCGCGCAAAAGAGTCGATAGGCCCGTTCCTCCGCCGATGGCGACGACTTTTCGTTCCCATTTCATCACTTCTCCTCCTTCGCATGCACATAATCCCGGTGGTTCGTCACGATATGGTATTGGTTCTTGAATTCTTTGCTGATTGCTTCCGCAAACGTAATCGAGCGGTGTTTACCGCCTGTACAACCAAGCGCGACGACGAGTTGTGATTTCCCTTCCCGCTCGTACTGGGGAATCAGGAATTCAAGCATGTCGACAAGCTTTTTATAAAAAAGTTTCGCTTCCGGCCACTGCATGACATACGACGAGACTTCGAGATCAAGTCCGGTCTTCGGCCGCAGTTCCGGAATGTAAAACGGGTTCGGTAAGAACCGTAAGTCAAACACGAGATCAGCATCGAGCGGCAGACCGTGCTTGAATCCAAACGACATCACGTTGACGGTGAACGGGATCCGTTCGCCTTCCGTGAACTCTTTTAAAATCCGTTCTTTGAGGGCAAGCGGCTTGATGTCACTTGTATCCATCAGCAGCTGCGCCTTGTCGCGGAATCCTTCGAGCAACGTCCGTTCCCGTTCAATGCCGATCAACGGGGACGCCGTCGGTGCAAGCGGATGGGAACGACGGGATTCCTTATACCGGCGGACGAGCACGTCATTGCGGGCGTCGAGATACAGCATCCGGATTTGCAGATTCGTTTTCTTTAAATCTTCATAAACGACAAAGAAACTATCGATGAAATCACGAGCCCGTGTATCGATGGCGACGGCGATTTTCGGACGCACCTGCCCAATCACTTCGATCAATTGTGGTAGTAACGTCGGTGGTAAATTGTCGACACAAAAGTAGCCCAAGTCTTCAAAGCTATTCATCGCGACCGTTTTTCCGGCGCCACTCATTCCTGTGATGATGACCAGTTGCGGTTGATTCTGTTCCATCTCTTCGCCCTCCAGACAACAGTTCCGTGTGTATTTTTTACTCTGATTTCAGTATAACACAAAAAAAGAGCCAGCTTGATGGAAGTGCCTCCAACCAAGCTGGTTCCTGAATTAGACTTGTGATGATTCTTTTAATTCTTCAAGCAACGCTTCGATATAGTGTTGCGCGTTTTGTGCCGCGATCGAACCGTCGTTTGTTGCTGTAACGACTTGACGAAGTGTTTTCTCACGGACATCACCGGCTGCGAAAATCCCTTTGATGTTCGTTTCCATGCCTTCATTCGTCACGACATACCCTTGATCGTTAAGGATGCCCAAGTCTTGCACATATCCTGTGATCGGGTTCATCCCGATGTAGATGAAGACACCATCAATCGGATACGTTGTCGTTGCCGCTGTTTTCGTATTGATCAATTCGATGCCGCCGACTTTACCGTTATCTTCATTGATCTGTTTAACCGTATGGTTCCAGATGAAGTCGATTTTCGGATTGTCGAATGCTCGTTTTTGGAGAATTTTTTGTGCGCGTAATTCTTCGCGACGGTGAACGATCGTGACCTTTTTCGCGAATCGTGTCAGGTAAACCCCTTCTTCGACCGCTGAGTCGCCGCCACCGATGACGAACAATTCTTTTTCTTTAAAGAAGGCGCCGTCACAGACCGCACAGTACGACACACCACGTCCGCCGAGTTCTTCTTCACCCGGGACGCCGATTTTCTTATACTGCGCACCAGAAGCGATAATGATCGCACGGGCGTAATAATCCTTGTTGTGTGCGTGAATCGTCTTGTAAGCAGGACCGTCTTCGATGCTACGGACGTCACCATAAGCATATTCCGCTCCAAATGCTTTTGAGTGATCAAACATCTTTTGTGAAAGGTCCGGTCCGAGAATGCTGTCATACCCCGGATAGTTTTCGATATCTTCCGTATTGGCCATCTGACCGCCCGGAATACCACGTTCGATCATTAATGTTGAAAGGTTTGCACGTGATGCATAAAGTGCTGCCGTCATACCGGCAGGACCGGCACCAATAATGATGACGTCATAAATTTTTTGCTCAGTTTCTGTCATGATTCCACCCCATCTGTATTTTCGTTGTAATTTGAGTATAGGTGAGAATCGTACAAACGTCTAACACTTTGCACGGGCCGGGTTCAAAAGCCGTTGATACGACCGAATCGTCGCCGCCACTTCATCAAACGAAACATGGACGAGCGTCGCGCAGTCTTCAATCAACATCCCTTCGCGGACATCGTGGAACAGATAAATCAAGGCAGCTGCAGACTGTTCGATCGATTCAAAGGTCTCCCCACTGAGGACGAGCCGGGCGAAGCGTTCGTAGAAGTCGCCTTCAAGACTCATCCGTTCCTCGTCCGAGACATACCGTTCCGCGAGGCGGATCGTCATCAGCGCACGATGAATGCGAGCATCGACGACCTCATGCTCTCCGTTCATTTCATGAAGGATCTGTTCTGTCAGCAATAAGACATCCGGATGATCCGTCACTTCCGGCATCATCGACAGGGCGAGTTTTGCTTCCCCGTCATTGAGCTTACCAAGCAGGAGTGCCGTAAAGATTCGCGAGACATCGTCTTCCGTCTTCAGTGCTTGAATCAAGGCTGAACGGAACTGCAAGTTATGCCGGATATCGTACGCTTCCTGTTCTTCCCGCATCCCTTTTGCTTCCTTGGACTGGAGAAAGGCAGCGGCTTCTTCGATATGACCGGTCTTGAACGCTGAAATCGACAACCAGTGTCCGAACAACGGATCCCCACGGTAACCGCGACGTTCGAGCAGCTTCAATTCTTCGTAAGCCAAATCATGGCGACCGATGATTGCAAGCGTCGACGCGACTTTATAACGGGTCTCGAGGTTGACGGCCCGAACATGCTCAAGCTTTTGCGACAAGCGATGGGCTTCTTCATCCTGTCCCATCTCATGCAACAACACAAGTGTATTGCAAAGCGCGTGCAGGTTTCCGGGATTGCCGTCGAGCACCTGTTCAAGTGACGCAAAGGCACGATCGTTTTCACCGAGATAAAACTCGACAATGGCGAGATTGTTATAAGCCGGCCAAAACGTCGGATACTGGGTAATCAAGGACTCCAGTGTCTCCTGCGCCGCAAATAACATCCCTTTGTCGATTTGACGTTGTGCTTGAGCATGTAAACGAATCAATTCATCCTCATCGTCATCTTCCATCTCTTGTTCGAGATCAATCAGTTCCACGAGCGCGGCCGATGCCTCTGCGTGTTTACCGTTTGGTGCACAAGATAAATATTCAAGCGCATACGTCTTCGCTTCTTCATATAAAGAGACATGCGCATAGTTATTCGCTAGATAAAACAATGATTCGGTATTTGACTTGTCGAGTGTCCGGACTTGTTTCAACACATCATTGGCATGGTTGATTTCACCTGTCTCGAACAGAACACGGGCGTACCGTAACAGATAACGGACATCTTCCGGTTGAAGCGTCGTGGCTTCATCGAGATGATAGACCGCCTCTTCAAGTCTCCCTTCCCGGTGCGCCTTCCGTCCGCGGAAATAAAAAAGTTCCGCTTGGCGCGTTGTAATCGCAAAGGGGTCTGCTTTGTATTCAGTTAATTCCATCATGATTCAAGCCCCCATAGATCTAAATCTGGTTTCGTAGTTGCAGAGACAAGAATAACCTATCTCGGAAGGCGTTGCAACAGAAAAAAACGCCGGGGTTTACCCCCAACGTTTCGCATAAATCGATTCCAGTTCCTTGTAATTCTCCAAGCATTTTTGTACGAAAGCATCCGCTTCTGGATTTTGTCCGTTCAGGCGTTCGACATCCTTTTCGTACGCGCTCCGTAAGCTGTCTGCGTACGGCGGAATCTCTCCGTCATACGCATAAACGACGCTTGGTGCGACCGTCACTTTTTCGTGCGGGTGTAAGGCGGGACGGACATGGAAGAGTGGAACGTCGACCTGATTCGGGTTGTGCAGGTCTCCTTGGATCGGGTGTTTTTCAACCGCCAGAACTTCGACGACCAAACCTTGCGGACGTTCGGCAAATAATCTTCCGAAATACTTTCCTGTTTTGTACGTAAAGCGGACGTTACTCATCTCGTTTCCTCCTGTTCTCACATTTTCGTCACATTTCATGCCGGCGTAGCGGCTGACTCGATACCCGTTCGTGCGGCTCGATGTCGCGATGGACGACCGAACCGGCGCCAATCACGGCACCGTCTCCGATCGTGACACCCGGTAAGATCGTGACATTGGCTCCGATCAACACATCGTTGCCGATTGTCACGTTACCGATCCGGTACTCCGTCGTCAAATATTCATGGCAGAGAATCGTCGTGTTGAATCCGATGATCGTGTTGGAACCAATCGTAATCCGTTCCGGAAACATCGTATCCGGCATGACCATCAAGGCCAGTGCCGTCCGGTCGCCGATCTTCATCCGTAAACACGTCCGGTAAAGACCGTTCTTAAAACGGAGCGACGGCGAGAAGCGGCCGATCGTGATGATGACAAAACACCACATCACTTTCAGGAACGACACCGTCCGGTACATATGCCAGAGCGGGTTCGTCGACCCGACGTGATAACGATCAGTCCGCCTTGGCATTTTCGGCCTCGATCCAGTCACCCAACTGTTCCATCGAATCAATGATCACATCCGGTTGCAACGCTTCGAGATACGGACGGCCTTTGATCGCCCACCCGACGGCAACGGTTTTCAGTCCCGCATTTTTCCCGCCATGGATGTCTGTATCGTTATCGCCGACCATGATGGTTTCTTCACGGGTCGCCCCGAGCAGTGCCATCGCTTTTTCAAACGGTTCGACGGCCGGTTTTTCTTCCGTCACGTCATCCGCGGCGATGACCGCGTCAAACAGATGCGTCAGACCAAACAGTTCAATGCCTTGCAACGCGACACGCCGACTTTTCGACGTCACGACCGCCATCTTGTAGCCTTGTTGCTTCAATTGACGTAATCCGTCAAGCACACCCGGATATTCGAGGACAAGCGCGTCATGCATCGCAATGTTGTAGCTGCGGTAAAATGCGACCATCTCTTTCCACTGGTCGGCGTTCATTTCCGAAAACGACTTCTCGAGGGTCGGACCGATGAACGGAAGCAGCTCGGCTTGCGTAAACGTCCGGTCCGGATAGTAATAACTCAGTGTATGTTCAAAACTTTTCAGGATGAGCGGGTTCGTATCGATCAACGTCCCGTCGAGATCAAATAAAATCGTTTGAATCATCGGCTCATTTCGCCTCCCGTTTTGTTCCGTCCAAGTAACGGACGGCATTTTTCCGAAGGACCATCATGACAATACCAAAAACGATTAAGGCAATCGACACGATTTGAGCGGTCCGTAACCCGTCGCCCATCATCAGGCTGTCCGTTCGTAAGCCTTCAATATAGAAACGACCAATCGAGTACCAGACGAGGTAACCGAGGAAAATATATCCGCGGCGCGGGTTAAACTTCATTCGCCAGACAATCAACAGGATGACCCCGATGATGTTCCAGATGCTCTCATACAGGAACGTCGGAACGTAATAGACACCATCGATATACATCTGATTAACAATCCAGTCCGGCAGGTGCAGCGTATCCTGCAGGAACGTCCACGTTGTTTCTCCGCCGTGGGCTTCCTGGTTAAAGAAGTTGCCCCAGCGTCCGACCGCTTGACCAAATAAAAGTGACGGGGCCAAGATATCGGCAATCTGCCAGAACGAGATGTTTTTCTTCCGGGTATAGATCAAGACCGTCAAGATCGCCCCGATGATCGCCCCATGAATCGCGATCCCGCCTTGGCGGATGTTGATGATCTGATCTAAATTCTGACCATAATAATCCCATTCGAACGCCACGTAGTAAATACGGGCACAGATGATACTGATCGGAATCGACCAGATGACGACATCCACTGCATACTCTTCATTAAATCCGATCCGTTTTGATTCAAAGATCGCAATCATCAGACCGACGACGGCGCCTAAGGCGATAACGATCCCGTACCAATAGATCGGAATCGGTCCCAGTTCGATCGCGACACGATCAAACGTCGGTTGTACACTCGCTAATGTTCCCATCAAAGACCACCGTTCCCATCTTCAATCGCTTGCGCGAGACGCCCCGCAAACTCTTCTGCTGTATTGATGCCCATATTTTTCAGGCGGTAGTTCATCGCAGCCACCTCGATGATGACGGCTAAGTTCCGCCCCGGACGGACCGGAATCGTCAAGAACGGAATTTCCGTATCGATGATTTGCAGCGTTTCTTGATCCAGACCAACACGATCGTACACTTTAGTCTGATCCCAAATTTCTAAATTACAGACAAGGCTGATTTTTTTGTGCGAACGAACGGCACCGGCACCAAACAATGTCATCACGTCGATGATTCCGATTCCGCGGATCTCGAGCAGATGCTGAATCAGTTTCGGTGCAGTCCCGACTAAAATCCCGTCGCCGGTTTGACGGATTTCGACCGAATCGTCGGCCACAAGGCGGTGTCCCCGTTTGACGAGTTCAAGTGCCGTTTCCGACTTCCCGACGCCGCTGGCTCCTTTGATGAAGACGCCGACGCCATAAATGTCAACGAGCACACCGTGCATCGCCGTCGTCGGTGCGAGTTCTGCTTCGAGGAAGTTCGTAATTTGAGATTCGACCGATGTCGTATGTCCTTTTGTCGTCAAGAGCGGAACGTTCGTTTCGTCTGCTGCTTTAACGATGGCTTCCGGTACTTCAAACCCACGAGTGATCAAAATGCCCGGTGTCTCGTCGGTACAGAGAACATTCGCCCGTTCGAGCTGTTCTTCGTACGTCAGATTATTAAAGAAGGTCAATTCGGTTTTTCCGAGAATCTGGAGTCGTTCCGCCGGATAATAGGCATAATACCCCGCCAGGACGAGACCTGGTCGACAAAGATCAGCCGTCAGAATCGGGCGGTGTAAGCCCTCTTCTCCGGTGACGATTTTTAAATTGAATTGCTTTACGATTTCAGCTGTTCGCACTTTTGGTTGCACGCTCAATCAGCCCCTTTCACTTGAAGTATTGTACCATATTTTTACGAAAATCGAGGAATTCGATTAGAAGTGGACAATCTTGGGAATGGATTACAGATAACATAAAAAGGAGGGATAGTATGATGGACGCTTCAGGCAGTGGTATTGGCCTTATCATCATCATGATTTTATTTGGGATTCTTGCCATCGTTGGGTTTGTGTACCTCATCATCGCACTAATTGACATGTGGAAAGCCTACTCACGCAATCAAGATCAAACGGCATTATTGTTCTTCATCATCTCGATCATCGGAATCTTCATCAGCGGTTCGTTCATCTCGTATATTCTGGCAATCATCTTCTATTGGAACCGTTCACGCCGTAAGAGCTGGCTCGGGATTGGATTGATCGTCCTATCAATCATCCTCTTAATCGTCGGCGTCATCACCTTACTCGCGTTCGGCTATGACATGAACAATTTCGAAAATATGGATTTTGATGATCCGATGATGGATCAGGACTACGATTATTAAGATGCATCACACATCATCCGGCTGCTCCTTTCGTGAGGAAGCAGTCGGATTTTTTTGAACAAAAAAATCCCTGCCTCCTTTGTTGAAGGGGCAGGGATTTGCTTACAGCGCTTGTGGGCTGAGATGGACACCGTGTGTGACAGAAATCGTGCCTGTCTTCGTATCGGCAGCAACCTCGATTTTCGGCGAGCGACCACGACCGGATAGGAAATGCAGTTTCCGATTGACGACTTCTTTTTGATCGCGAATCAGTTCCATTTCATCCAAGTTGCAGTTCAATCCACCAAAGTTCGTTTCCAGTTCACCGTAGATTTCAGCACCGTGCGGTAACATCAAGGCGATGCTTCCGGCAAGTGACGATGCTTGAATCTTTGCATCCTGAACCGTCTTCAGTTCACAGCGGACGTTTCCGTTCGCCGTTTTCAGCTCAGACCGTTCAAAGACGCCGGTCGCGATGACTTGACCATTAGCGGTTTTTGCCTTCAACGACTTGATTTCTGATTCTTCAATTTCAATCGAACCGTTTGCCGTCGATGTCTTCACTTCGTCGCTGAACAGGTCACGAACATGAATCCGTCCGTTTGCCGTCATCAGTTGCACCGTCGTCGCGTCAAGAGACGACAATGTGATTTCTCCGTTCAGTGTCTGTAAGATCAACGACTCGTAATGACGACGTGGAATCTTCAGATGAACGGTCGCCCGGACACGTTTGTCTTTCAGACGAATCGATAACGTGTTGGCAGAGACAGAGTGTTGCAGTGCGGCTTGCAGCTGTTCGAGTGCCTGCTCTTCAGTGACTTGACGGAGCGGCCGGCCGGTAACGGTCAGCTCACACTCGTCCAAATCACCCGGCTCGATGACGGCATTGGCATTAAAAAGATCCAAATGAATCGTCTCACCGCTGAACGGGAATTGTTTGACGTACGTGACGTTCGGTCCGGACGTTTGGTTCAGTGACAAATCACTTTCCTTGATCCGGTTGACGAGTCCGTCAAACGCTGACATGACCTTTGATGTAAGGGAGTCGACCGTATAATGGTCCACGCGGTCGTAATGTTCCGGTTCATCCACATACTTATGCTCACTTGCCGTCGACTGTTGCTGGTCGATTGCCTCAAGGCGTTCGAGTTTGTCGAGCGCTTCATCAATCGTCAGCTTTCCTTCTTTCACTTGTTCAAGTATCAGTTGGCGCATATCTTGCTTCATCAATAATTCCCTCCTCTGATCTGGCACACGTTAATGCATTCCACTTGCTTATTACTTTCGCTCTACTTCTCTTACTTCCCTTTTTACGATTCCTGAATCAAAAAAGTTTCATGATTCAATCCGCGCCGCATCCCGTTCGAGGACTGGCGCCAGATAATGACCCGTATAGGATTCTTTGACCGCCGCGATTTCTTCCGGTGTTCCGGTCGCCACAATCTTCCCGCCGCCGTCGCCGCCTTCCGGACCCAAATCAATCAGGTAGTCGGCTGTCTTGATGACATCGAGGTTGTGTTCGATGACGAGGACGGTATCCCCGTTGTCGACGAGACGTTGTAAGACTTTCAGCAAACGCGCAATATCGTGGACGTGTAAGCCGGTTGTCGGTTCATCGAGAATGTAAATCGTTTTTCCGGTCGAGCGTTTGTGGAGTTCAGACGCCAGCTTGACCCGCTGTGCTTCCCCGCCCGACAATTCGGTTGCCGGTTGTCCGAGACGCATGTACGTCAAGCCGACATCTGCAATCGTCTGTAACTTCCGACTGATCTTCGGAATCTTGTCGAAGAACGCTAACGCGTCTTCCACCGTCATCTCGAGTACGTCGGCAATCGTCTTGCCTTTATATTTCACTTCCAATGTTTCGCGGTTGTAGCGTTTTCCATGACAAACTTCACACGGAACATAGACATCCGGCAGGAAGTGCATCTCGATCTTGATGATTCCGTCTCCGCGACATGCTTCACACCGTCCGCCTTTGATGTTGAAACTGAAGCGACCTTTTTTGTAGCCGCGGAGCTTCGCTTCGTTCGTCGATGCGAAGACGTCCCGAATGTCATCAAAGACACCGGTATACGTGGCCGGGTTCGAACGTGGTGTCCGACCGATCGGCGACTGGTCGATATCGATGACTTTATCGATTTGATCGAGTCCGGAAATCCCTTTGTGCGCCCCCGGTTTTTCTTTCGCCCGGTTCATTTCGTGCGCAATCGTCTTGTAGAGGATCTCGTTGATCAACGTCGATTTCCCGGATCCGGATACACCGGTCACGGCAACGAACAGACCAAGCGGAATGTCGACATCCACGTTTTTCAGATTGTTTTCTGAGGCTTTATGAATTTGTAATGCCCGACCGTCCGGCTGTTTCCGTTCCGATGGGACCGGAATGAATTTTTTCCCGGACAAGTATTGCCCCGTCAACGAATTCGGATCCTGCATCAATTCTTCCGGACGTCCTGCCGCGGTCACGAAACCACCGTGGTCTCCTGCCCCGGGTCCGATATCAATCAGGTAATCCGCTGCCATCATCGTATCTTCATCGTGTTCGACGACGATCAGTGTATTTCCGAGGTCACGCATCGTCTTCAGCGTGTTGATCAACCGGTCATTATCCCGTTGGTGGAGTCCAATTGACGGCTCGTCAAGGACATAGAGGACACCCGTCAGACGGGAACCGATTTGGGTCGCAAGGCGAATCCGTTGTGCCTCGCCGCCGGACAATGTCCCGGCCGCTCGTGAAATCGTCAAATAATCGAGTCCAACATTTTCAAGAAACGACGACCGTTCGTGAATTTCGCGGACGATCATCCGGGAAATCGTCTGATCTTTCTCTGATAATTTGCTTGGCAACTCTTCAAACCAGACAACCGCCTGTTTGACAGACATCTTCGTCACGTCGCCGATGTGAATGCCGGAGACCTTAACGGCCAATGATTCCCGTTTCAAACGGTGCCCTTTACACGTCGGACACGCTTTTTTCGCCATATAGCCTTCCATCTGTTCGCGGATATAGTCGGATGACGTCTCTTTGAAGCGACGTTGGAGATTATTTAAAACGCCTTCAAAGAACAACGTCGTGTTGCGGACCATTCCGAAATCATTTTCATAGCGGAACTGAATTTCTTCTTTGCTACTCCCGTTTAAGATGATGTCACGGTGTTCTTCCGACAATTGGTCGAACGGTGTATCCATATCAATTTTAAAATGACTGCAGACGGCAGCAAGCAGTTGCGGATAATATTGTGAACTGGTCGGTTCCCAAGCAACAATCGCCCCTTCGTTCAGCGACTTATCCGGATGCGGGACGACGAGATCAACATCAACCTCAAGCTTCGTTCCGAGTCCGTCACAAGACGCACAGGCGCCAAACGGCGAATTGAACGAGAACATCCGTGGTTCGAGTTCGCCGATCGAGAAACCGCAAATCGGACAGGCATGATGTTCACTGAACAACATCTCGTTGCCGTCCATCGTATCGACGATGACCCGGCCGTCAGCCAGACGTAAAGCCGTTTCGAGCGAATCCGCGAGACGGGCTTCGACGTCCGGTCGCACGACCACCCGGTCCACGACGACTTCGATCGAATGTTTTTTGTTTTTCTCGAGTTCGATGTCATCCGTCAAATCAATCGTTTCTCCGTCGACTCGAACGCGAACAAACCCTTCTTTTTTCAAGTCTTCAAAGACTTTGACGTGTGCGCCTTTACGTCCGGAAATAATCGGCGCCAGAATCTGCAGACGGCTTCGCTCCGGCAGTTCCATGACTTGGTCAACCATTTGACTGATCGTCTGGCTCGAAATCTCGATCCCATGGTTCGGACAAATCGGTTTCCCGATGCGCGCATACAACAGACGGAGGTAATCATAAATTTCCGTGACCGTCCCGACCGTCGAGCGGGGATTTTTACTGGTCGTCTTCTGATCGATCGAAATGGCCGGACTTAAACCTTCAATCGCATCGACATCCGGTTTATCCATCTGACCGAGGAACTGGCGGGCATAGGCCGACAGACTTTCGACATACCGGCGTTGCCCTTCTGCATAAATCGTATCAAACGCGAGTGACGATTTTCCGGACCCGGATAAGCCGGTCAGGACGACCAGCTGATCACGCGGAATTTCGACATCGATGTTTTGTAAGTTATTGACGCGAGCGCCCTTGATGATGATCTTGTTCTTTTTTTCTGCCAACTTAGGCACCTGCTTTCAATTCTAAGATAAGGTCACGCAATTCCGCCGCCCGCTCAAACTGCATGTCTTTCGCGGCTTGGCGCATTTCTTGATCCAGCTGTTCGAGCAATGTTTCGCGCTCCGGTTTTTTGAGTTTGTTGAACTTCTCAAGTTTTTCAACCGTGTCATCACTTTCAATCGTCGTGCTGATGACACCCCGAACGTCTTTTTGAATCGTTTTCGGCGTAATGCCGTGTTCTTTATTAAAGGCGATCTGGATGTTCCGACGCCGTTCTGTCTCGTCCATCGCGCGTTGCATCGAATCCGTAATCTTGTCAGCAAACAGGATGACGTGCCCTTCTGAGTTCCGGGCAGCCCGTCCAATCGTTTGAATCAAGGAACGCTCCGAGCGTAAGAAGCCTTCTTTATCAGCATCAAGAATCGTCACGAGCGAGACTTCCGGAATATCCAGTCCCTCTCGCAAGAGGTTGATCCCGACGAGGACATCGTATTTACCGAGCCGCAGATCGCGAATGATTTCAATCCGTTCCAGTGTCTTGATCTCCGAGTGCATATAGTTGACCTTGACGCCGTGTTCCTTGAGATAATCCGTCAAATCCTCCGACATCTTCTTCGTCAGCGTCGTGACGAGGACCCGCTCATTTTTCGCGACCCGTTCCCGGATGTTGTCCATTAAATAATCGATTTGTCCAGTGATCGGATGAATCTCGATCGTTGGATCGACGAGTCCCGTCGGCCGGATGATTTGTTCGACCATCTCTTTGGAGTGCTCGAGTTCATACGGACCCGGTGTCGCTGAAATATAGATTGCTTGACTGACCTTCTCTTCGAACTCTTCAAACCGAAGCGGCCGGTTGTCTTTTGCCGACGGTAAACGGAACCCGTGATCGACGAGGACTTGTTTCCGGGCTTGGTCACCGTTGTACATCCCGCGGATTTGCGGTAACGTCACGTGCGACTCATCGGCGACGAGCAGGAAGTCTTTCGGGAAATAATCGATCAACGTATACGGAGTCGATCCCGGTGGCATCAAGTTCAAATGACGGGAATAGTTTTCGATTCCTGAGCAGTAGCCCATCTCCCGCATCATCTCGAGATCGTAGTTCGTCCGCTGTTCGAGCCGTTGGGCTTCAAGCAGCATACCGTCTTCCCGCATCTTCGCCAGTTGCGTCTCGAGTTCGGTCTCGATGTTCGCGATGGCTTTCTGGAGCCGGGTATCCCCGGTCACGAAGTGGGACGCCGGGAAAATCGAGATGTGTTCCCGATCGGCAATGATTTCACCGGTTAATGGATCCATGTCGCGGATTCGCTCAATTTCGTCTCCGAAAAATTCGACCCGGACACATTGTTCATCACGGGACGCCGGGAAAATCTCGACGACGTCTCCGCGGACACGGAACCGTCCGCGCTGAAAATCGATGTCATTTCGTTCATATTGAATATCAATCAGGCGGCGCAACATTTCATTACGGCCCATCTCGTTCCCGACACGCAGGGACAAGACGTGATTGTTGTATTCTTCCGGATTACCGAGACCATAAATGCAGGAAACGGATGCGACAATCAGGACGTCTTCCCGTTCGAACAAAGCAGATGTCGCCGAGTGTCGTAATTTATCGATCTCGTCATTAATCGAAGAATCCTTTTCGATGAACGTATCCGTCGACGGAACATACGCTTCCGGTTGATAATAATCATAAAAACTGACAAAATATTCGACTGCGTTATCCGGGAAGAACTCCTTGAACTCCGAATACAGTTGACCGGCCAGTGTCTTGTTGTGCGCGAGGACAAGTGTCGGTTTCTTGATCTCTTTGATGACGTTCGAGACGGTAAACGTTTTCCCTGTCCCGGTTGCTCCAAGCAACGTCTGATGCCGCTCGCCGTCCTTGACACCCGCCACCAGTTTCTCGATTGCCGCCGGCTGATCGCCACCCGGTTCAAATGGTGATACTAAATGAAAATCCATCGTATTCTTCCCCCTCATCCAGTAAAAAAATCTATCTTTATTGTACCACTTTACGAACAAACATTCGATTATGAAGTGCTCCTCTTAGCAAGTTACCCGTTTTTCGACAAAAGAAAAAGTCCAGCCGGATAGCTGAACTGATTTCTCTGCAGAAAAAGTAAGGCGTGAGACGTGATTTTATTGCAGTGTCCGGATTTTCGAGCGGGTATTACCCGGTTCGCTGACGAACAGGATGCCGAGATCATGGTGATCCTGTTCATAAAACGCACGTTGCGCAAAGCGGACGTCCCCGTTGTGATTCATCACTTCAAGCCGCAAATACGGTTTGTGTTTTTGAATCGCTTCATAAAACGTCTTCTCCGACTCGACGAACTCTCCGTTGACCTTATAGATCGCTTCCCCCGGGACGAGTCCCATCTCAGACGCCGGTTTTTCAGGCAGCGTTCCAAGGATGACGACACCACGCTTCCCATTCAAGAACAATGGGGTCTGTGAACGATTCCAGCGTTTTGTCCGCTGATGGAGAAGCAGATGGACGACAAGCAGCACAGGCAATCCGTACAACCATTCGTTTTGTCCGGTCAGGAAAGCCCCTGCCGTCAGCAGGACAGCCAGCAGGAACGTGATCAGACGCCCCTGAACGAGCGGTCGGATCAATTGCTCCGGTAATTGCCCGGTAAAGAGGAAACTGAAGCCGATCGGTAGGAATAAGACGATCGGAACAAACTCCGGAAACGACCATTGTGGAATCCACGCTTCCAGGCTACTGCCCGGGACAAGGACGACAAGCGGAATCAACCAGAGCTTGTTGGCAGACAATCCGCCGATGTAACGTCCGCGCTTCGACAAGACAAGCGACGGGGATAACTTCTTTTTCCCGCGCCACGCGAGCAGGATCAATTCCGCTGCCAAGGATAATGCCGCAAGCAACAGCAGATCCGTTGCCCCGACATCTTTCAGACCTTCGACCCGGTCATCCGTCACGAACCAACCGATTCCGGCCAGAATGACAAGCGGCCAAAGCGGTAAGTTGAATCGAATGACACCCGTCAGTAAAATCAAACCGGTCAGTCCCATCAGACCAAGCAGGAACTCGGTCGAGATCGTCAGTCTTAAGCTGAGGCTGACGATCGAAAGTACGAGTCCGACCACCAGTCCCGGGACCAGTGTTTCAAATACATCGGTTCGTTTGCTGCGCGTGCGGGAACGGAACAGATTCCGTTCGCGTTTGACCCGTCGCATGCTGAGTACAAAACTGACCAGGATTGCTAACCACAAGATCGGACTAGCGAAGAGACTAATCGCTGTCCAACCGATTCCATCGAGTAATTCCACGCCCATTCAGACCTCTTTCTGTGAGTTATTGTGCGGCAACTTCAAGTGCCTTGATACGTTGTACATCATTTTTAGGATCTTCTAATTTTTTCAACAAACGGGTTTCCATTTCCGATGCCGTCACTTGATCGATTTTGCCGGTCACCTCAAGTTTTGCATCCTTCTGCAAGCGTTCGACGGCCTGCTTCATCGTATCCCCGAAGTATCCTGTTTGCCCTTTTGGATCAAAGCCGATTGCTTCGAGAACGAGATGTGCATTTTCGACCGGCTTTCCATAGTCGCCCGTAGCGAGCGTCTTGTCGTCCGTCAGAATCTTCGTGACGTTGAAATAGTCGGGTTGCTTGACTTCGACGGTCGGCTTGACACCTTTTTTATGGATCCAGTTTCCGTCCGGCGTCAACCATTTGTTCGTCGTCAGCTTCAAGTCACTGCCGTCTTTTAAGTCATACGCACTCTGAACGATCCCTTTTCCGAACGACTTCGTCCCGACGACCTCTGCACCGGCTCCTTCTTTGAGCCCGGCTGCCAGAATCTCGGATGCTGACGCAGAACCACTGTCTTCGAGGACAACAATCTTATAGGGTTTCTTCTCGTCCGCTTTCCCGAATTCCTGCGTCCGTTCACCTTTGTTGTCTTCCACTTGGAAAATCGGTGTCTCTTTCGGAATGAACGGTGCAATCATTTCCGAGACTGCCGTCAGCAGACCACCCGGATTTCCGCGGACATCAATCACCAAGCCATCGATGTTTTTCTCTTCGAGTGCCGCCAGTTGTTCCTCGAACTCGCCGGCTGTCGGATCAGAGAATTGTGTTACCTGTAAGACGCCGATTGTTTTTCCGTCGATTTGTTCCGTTTCGGAATAGACGGTCTCGATCGGAATCGTATCGCGGACGATCGTGATTTTCATCGGATCTTGTCCTCCGCGCTGAATCGTCAGCACTACTTTCGTCCCTTTTTCACCACGAATCTTCTTGACCGCCTGATCCGTCTTTTGTCCTTTTGTTGATTTGCCGTCAATTTCCAAGATGACGTCCCCTGGTTTGATCCCTGCTTTTTCAGCCGGTGACCCTTTGATCGGCGAGACGATGACGATCGATTCCCCTTTTTGTTCAAGCGTCGCTCCGATTCCTTCAAACGAAGATGAGAGGTTCGTGTTAAACGACGCCGTTTCCGACTCGTCCATGTAGACCGAATACGGATCCTCGAGCACTTCCGTCATCCCCGTTAAGGCACCTTCGAGCAACTCCTGATCCGTTACGTCTTCCAAGTAATTTTGTGAAATCATCTGCCGGACTTGATCAATCTTTTTCCAATCCCCCGTTGCATTCGACGAGGTACTTGTTGCTGTATCCGTTCCACCTGTCGCTAACATCCCGACAGCACCGGCTCCTAGACCGAGACCAAATGTACTGACCGCTATGACGGCCGTTGTCGATTTTTTCACGCGTGATTCCTCGTTTCTGGTGTAAACCTGCTATTTTTTTCAGTATAGCAAAAAAAGATAGGTTACCCTATCTTTTCGTCAGCTATGCTGTTGAAGTTACAAGATGTATGGGGCAGGATCAACCGCATTCGGTTGTCCGACCGCCCATTCGCCTTGATGAAGTTCAAAATGAAGATGTGGTCCGGTCGACCATCCGGTTGAGCCCAGTGTCCCGACGGTTTCACCCGGCATCACCGTTTGACCGGCTGAGACAGCGATTGAATCCAAATGGGCATAAACCGTCGTCCAGACTTTCCCGTCGATCAAGTGTGTCATCATGACGACGTTCCCGTAACCGGTCGCACTACCGGCGCGAAGGACGATCCCTCCGGCCGCCGCTTTGATCGGTGTCCCTTTGGCGTTGACGAGATCGATGCCGGTATGAAGCTCCGGCTTCCCCGTCAATGGATTATTGCGGGGTCCGAACGGGGACGAGACATACCCGGTGACCGG
Source organism: Exiguobacterium sp. s192 (assembly GCF_018618795.1). Lineage (NCBI taxonomy): Bacteria > Bacillati > Bacillota > Bacilli > Caryophanales > Exiguobacterium > Exiguobacterium sp. s192. The sequence continues at coordinate 57,026 of NZ_JACSMS010000011.1, forward strand.
CAATTGGAACGGTTTCGCGCCAACTTCACCGGCATCACTGGAAACAGGCGCTTCCCTCGTCGCTTCCGGTACCGGAAGTGGTTCTTCTGTCTGATTGGACTTAGCTGCCTCTGATTTCGCCGCAGCTGACTTCGCCGCTGCAGCTCGCGCTGCGTCACGCGCCATTTGTTCCTGGGCCGCTTTTTCGGCTGCCGCTGCAGCTGCCGCCCGCTCCTTGGCTTGTTGCTTGGCGCGTAATTCGGCGGCTCGCAAATCACTGAGTTGTTGACTGATCAATCGTTTTTGATCCGCGAGAATCTCTGCTTCTTCGGCTTTCGTAAACTGTTCCTGCTGCAATTGTTTGACTTGACGATTCAATTGAACGACGAGCGTCCGTTTGATGTCGGACTCGGCAATGATCCGGGTCTGTAAGATCAACAGCTTCCGCTGTTCCTTTTTCAATTGACCGAGTACCAGTTCCTGTTCGGCTTTTTGCTCCGACAATTGTTTGACGTTTTCTTGATAGGCATTCAAGACCCCGTCATCTTGCTTGATGATTTCCTGAACCGTGCTGAAGCGGGAGATCAAATCACCAAAATCCTTGGAATCGAGCAGGACTTCGATGTATTTGACATCGCCGTCCCGCTGAACCGACCGCAGACGATCACCGATCTTTTGTTCTTGCACGTGGAGCTTGAATGTCGTCTGATCAACGGCTCGCGTGACGATGGCCAGTTCCTGTTTAGCGACAGAAACAGCCGTCTGTTGATCTGCAATCTGACTCGCTAAATCATCCAAACGGCTGTTGACTTCATCGAGGCGCGCCTGTGCTTCCTTGCGCTCCTGTTTCGTCAAGATTAACTTCTCAGATGTCTGATTCTGTGATCGCTCCGTCTCTTGCAGACGGGACTCGACCTCCTGTTGTTCCTTCAACAAATCTTCCTTGGACGTTGCGTGAACGGATACACTTGAACCTATTAATGCCAAGCTTAGGACGGCAGAACAGAATCGGACCTTCATGAGAAGCATCTCTCCTCTATCTTTTATTTGATTGTTTTCCTTAAATCTTCAAGAATCGACCGAGTGACGTCGTTGATCCCCAGACACCGATGAAGGCACCTAATGCGAGCAGAATCAGTGCGACTTGCACGGACAGCTCACCTGGTGGAATCAAGGTGAAGATCGACGCATTCAGCGAGACAAGCTGCGGCTGAAGCGCGTTGTAAGTCACTTCATATCCGAAGTAGACGACAGCAATCGGAATCAACGCCCCGAGTACCCCCATCAAGAGCCCTTCAATAAAGAATGGTGCCCGGATGAAGCCATTTTTCGCACCGACGAGTCGCATGATCTCGATTTCACGACGGCGTGAGAAAATCGTTACCTTGATTGTATTCGAAATCAGGAACATCGCCATGAATGTCAAACCGACAATCAGGATGATTCCACCGATCCGAACCCCTTCAAGGAAGTTGAACATCTTTTCAACATAATCTTCACCATATTCGACGCTATCTATATTTTCCATTTTTTTGACTGTATTTGCAATAGTTTCTGTCTCATTTGGTGAAGTTGCTTTGACGATGTAGCGGTCATGAAGCGGGTTGTCTTTCTCAACCGACTGGTACGCTTGTGATCCTTCGCCAAGCTGTTCCTTGAAGCGATCCAGTTCTTCTTCTTTTGAGCTATAACGCACAGACTCGACGCCCGGCATCTGCTTTAACTTTTCTCCAACTGAGTCGATCTTTGCCTGATCGGATTCACGTTCGACGAACACTTGAATTTCGACGTCTTTTTCGACGTTATCGGAAATCTTGTTGACGTTGAACATGACCATTGCAAAAATTCCTACGAGTAACAAGGTCACGGTAACAGCACTGACGGAAGCAAATGTCATCCAGCCGTTTCGGACGAGACCTTTTGCCCCTTCCCGTAAATGACGGAATCCATTAAACTTCATAGCCGTACATTCCTTTCTCTTCGTCACGGACGATTTTTCCACCGTCAATCGCAAGGACGCGGTGACGCATCTTGTTGACGATATCTCGATTGTGGGTCGCCATTACGACCGTTGTCCCACGGCGATAAATTTCTTCGAACACTTCCATGATCTCCCACGCTGTATCCGGGTCGAGGTTTCCAGTCGGCTCATCGGCGATGACGAGTGACGGACGGTTGACAATGGCTCTCGCGATCGAGATCCGCTGTTGTTCTCCGCCGGATAATTCATCCGGATAGTTCCGTTCTTTATGCTTCAGTTTGACTAAGTCCAATACCTCAAGCACTTTTTTCCGGATCTGTGATTTGTCTTCACCGACGACTTCGAGGGCAAAGGCTACATTTTCATAAACCGTCAATGACGGGAGGAGTTTAAAATCTTGGAAGATGACGCCGATTTGGCGACGAAGTTCGGGGATTTGCCGATTTTTCAGCTTGCCGACTTCAATTCCTTTAAATAAAAATGAACCGCTTGTAGGTCGTTCTTCGCGGTACATCATTTTCATGAATGTCGATTTCCCAGCTCCAGACGGACCAACGATATAGACGAATTCGCCTTGATTGATCGTCAGGTTCACTTCACGAAGTGCCGTGACACCATTCGGATAGATTTTGCTGACTTGTTGCATCTTGATCACTTACTTCACATCCTTACTTGATTACTGGTTGGTGATCAGATAGGTCTTAACGCCTATCGAATCCCATTATAACAGGCAAAAAAAACGGTGCACATTACAATCAAATGTCATTTCCGGCGGTTTTAAAGGAAAAAAGGGACCAGTGATGACGAACACTTGTCATGTCCGTCATCTCTAGCCCCATATTATCACATAATTATTTTTTCTCAGCCAACCAATCAGCGACGGCAACGATTTCTTTATCGTCTTTCAGGATGCCTGCTGGCATTTGTCCTTTACCGTTTTTAATGATTTCTTGAATCTCTTCTGACGATAACTTCGCTCCGACTTTCGTTAAGTTCGGACCAACGTTTCCTTCCAGATTGTTCCCGTGACAAGAAGCACAGTTGTTAGCGAAGATTTTTTCCGCATCCACCGCTGTTTCTGTTTTCGACGAATCATCGTTCATCGTTGATTCTTCTTTCGTCGTATCCGACGATGTATCAGACGAACTGTCATCGCTTCCGCATGCCCCGAGTACAAGCGTTGCGCCAAGTCCTGCCGCAAGTAAAAGATTTTTGAGCTTCATCCGTATGTCCCCCTTATAAGTAACAAGCTGCGTCGTTATTTATTAGAGTATAACCGTTATCCAGACTTTTTAAGCATGATTTCACAAAAACTTCATCTTTTCCAAACAGTTACGGTACATTCCGGTAACGTTTGTCGTCGGAAAAACCGAGTCCCAGTACTTCATGGGCTTCGCTGACAACAAGAAACGCCGTCGGATCGATGTGTTTGACGATTTCTTTTAACGTCGTGATCTCTCCCTGCCGGACGACGACCATCAACATCGGTTTCCGGGTCCGGGTAAAGGCACCCGCCGCTTCGATTTCCGTCGCGCCCCGGTCAAGCGTCTGGAAGATCTCTTTGACGAGGGCTTCCCGTTGATCCGAGATGATATAGGCGAGCTTGTCGTTCGTGATTCCGAGCTGGACGATGTCGATCATCTTGATCGTGATGAACAAGGCGACGAGCGCATACAAGCCGATTTCGAGTGAAAAGATGACGGCAGCACTGATGACGATCGTCCCGTCGAGCAACGCGATACAAAGATGGAGCGGTAACTTCGTGAACCGGTGCAGCAGCTGAGCGATCAAGTCCATCCCGCCGGTCGAGGCACGTGCTTTAAAAATCAAGCCTAATCCGATCCCGACTCCGGCTCCGCCGAAAATCGCGGCCAGCATCGGATTCATCGTCGCTGCCGGGACCTCGAACCGTTCATAGACTAAAATGACGACCGGTAAAAAGATCGAGCCGACGAGCGACTTGACGCCAAACCCCATCCCGAGGATCATCCAGCCGATCGCAAGCAACACGACGTTTGCAATCAGCTGAAACAAGCCGGGTGAGATGCCAAACAAATCGTTTAAGACGATTGAGAGCCCACTGACGCCTCCAGATGCCAATTGGTTTGGTGCCAAAAATAAACTGAAGGCACTGGCGACGAACAATGAACCGAGTAATAAATAAATATAGTCGCGAACGACTTCCTGACGTGTTGATGTCATAACGTTACATGTCCCCTTACTTAAGTTCTACAACCCGTTTTTCATTTTAGCGGAAAAGCCGGGAAGCGACTAGAAGGGCTGAGCAACTCGCAGTGGTCCCCTTATACCGTACTAAAGGGTTTGGAATAACGAACCGTCCCACTGATCCCCTTTAAGGCTTGGCGTTCGAGCGGCATGACGAGAAACACGTCCGTCGGCACGGGGAACGGGGCTTCGATGCCGTAGTCGACAGCGCGTTCAAATCCGAACTGCGGATAATAGCTGTCATGGCCGAGCACGATGATATGCGACTCGCCCGCTTCCCGGGCATCTTCAATCACTTGACGAATCAATTCCGACCCGATGCCTTTTCGTTGCCAGAACGGTTTGACGCCGACCGGTGCCAAGGCGAGTGACGGAATGTCTTCAATGAACACACGGCTCAGTAAGACATGACCGACGATTTCTCCCTTGTCCGTCACGGCGACACGGCTGTAGTGCGGCAAGGATGCCTCATCTTCGCGCAAGGCATCGACGAGATCGGCTTCCGTCCGTTGACCAAACGCGGCTTGATGAACGAGCCGAATTCCGGCGGCATCCTTGAATATTTCTGTACGAATCTGCATCTGTTTCGCCTCCTGGATCGATTGGTAGAAAAAAACCGCCGACACATAGGCCGACGGTATCGTGACAGATTACATATTCATCAAACGGAGATACGCATCGATGAAGCCCATGATGTCTCCATCCATCGCACCTTGCGTGTTCCCGACTTCGTAGTTCGTCCGGTGATCCTTGACCATGCTGTATGGGTGGAAGACGTATGAACGAATTTGGCTGCCCCAAGCGATGTCTGATTTTTCGCCGCGGATTTCGTCGAGTTTCTTTTGTTTCTCTTCGATTTCGCGTTGGTACAGTTTTGCTTTCAACATCTTCATCGCCGCTTCACGGTTCTTGATTTGCGACCGTTCCTGCTGACATGAAACGACAACGCCTGTCGGCACGTGCGTGATCCGAACGGCAGAGTCCGTCGTATTGATGTGCTGTCCACCGGCACCAGACGCACGGTACGTATCGACACGCAAGTCTTCCGTCCGGATTTCGATGTCGATGTCATCGTTGAATTCTGGCATGACGTCACATGAAACGAATGACGTGTGGCGGCGGCCTGACGAATCAAACGGCGAGATCCGTACGAGACGGTGAATCCCTTTTTCTGCTTTTAAGTACCCATAGGCATTGTGCCCCTGGATCCGCAGCGTGACCGATTTGACGCCGGCTTCGTCGCCCGGCTGATAGTCCATCGTTTCGACTTTCCAGCCCTGCTTGTCGCAGAAACGTTGGTACATCCGAAGCAGCATCGACGCCCAGTCTTGTGACTCGGTTCCGCCGGCTCCCGGGTGTAATTCGAGGATTGCGTTGTTGGCATCGTATTCGCCGTTCAACAGAATCTGTAATTCAAACTCGTCAAACTTCCGTTTGATGTCGCCGAGCTCCGACTCGAGTTCTTCCTGCAACTCGACGTCCGGTTCTTCTTTGATCAATTCATACGTTAAGACGATGTTTTCGTGGCCGTCTGCGAGGTGTTGGTATTTATCGACCATCGCTTTGAGACCGTTCGACTCATCGATGACTTTTTGTGCCGACTCCTGATTGTTCCAGAAGTCCGGATATGTCATCTCGTTTTCAAGCTCTTCGATTCGTGAGATCTTCGTCTCAAGATCAAGTGATGCTTTGTATTCATCGAGCTTCTTTTCCATCCACTCGGCGGTATTGCGTATTTCTGCTAATTCCATTGTGTTCCACCTTCTCTTTCCGTCAAAAGAGGCAGGAATCTCCCGCCTCTTTCAGCCGCTTCGTCACTTATGCCTGACGGCCGTGACAGTTCTTATATTTTTTACCGGATCCGCACCAACAAGGATCGTTGCGTCCGATTTGTTCATTTGGATTTTTCCGGACCGGCGCCTTTTTGACGACCTTGTCTTCTTTTCCGGAAACGGCGACTTCGTCTTTAACAACTTTTTCGCGTTTCAGGTTCGGATCAAGATCCGCCCGGAGGACAAATTGCGTCACTTCTTCTGCAATCGCCGCGTTCATCGTATCAAACATCATCGAACCTTCCGACTGGTATTCACGGAGCGGGTCGTTTTGACCGTAAGCCCGTAAGTGAATCCCTTCGCGCAGTTGATCCATTTGATCGATATGGTTCATCCAGTGCTGATCGACCGCACGGAGCACGATGACCTTCTCAAACTCGTCGAACGCTTCTGCCGGCACTTCTGAGCGTTTGTGCTCATAGTGGGCAAAGGCACGTTCTTGCAAGAGTTCGATGATTTCTTCGCGTTCTTTACCGAACAAGTCCTGCTCCGACACTTTTTCTTCGATCGCAAGCGTTTGGTTGGCCCAATCCGCAAGTGCACCGATGCTCCACTCTTCCGGTACGAACTCGACTGGTGTGTACTGATGGACACCAGATTCGATCGTCTGAATCATCATCGGACGCACGATGTCGGAAACCGACTGCGCATCAAGAATCGCTGCCCGGTCCGCGTACATGACTTTCCGTTGATCAGCCATGACGTTATCGTAGCCGAGAACTTGTTTCCGCGCATCAAAGTTATTTCCTTCGACCCGTTTTTGGGCCGACTCGACAGCACGTGAAACCATCCGGCTTTCGATTGGTTGAGAATCGTCCATTCCAAGACGGTCCATCATCGATTGCAGGGAATCCGATCCGAAACGACGCATCAGTTCATCTTCGAGTGACAAGTAGAACTGGGACGCACCCGGGTCTCCTTGACGTCCTGCCCGACCACGAAGCTGATTGTCGATCCGGCGTGATTCGTGACGTTCCGTTCCGAGAATGTAGAGACCACCCTTTTCAATGACGCCTTGTCCGAGCTTGATGTCGGTACCACGACCGGCCATGTTCGTCGCGATCGTCACCGCGTTCGGTTGTCCCGCGTTCTCGATGATTTCCGCTTCCCGCGCATGGTTCTTCGCGTTCAAGACTTCGTGGCGGATGCCGCGTTTCTTGAGGATGCTGCTGAGCAACTCCGACGTCTCGACGGCAACTGTCCCGACGAGAACCGGTTGACCTTCGCGGTGAGCGCGTTCGATTTCGTCCGCGACCGCAGCAAACTTCCCGTTCATCGTCTTGAAGATCAAGTCCGGCTGGTCGTCCCGAACGATCGGTTTGTTTGTCGGTACCGGCACGACGTGCATGTTGTAGATGTTGCGGAACTCTTCTTCCTCGGTTTTCGCTGTCCCGGTCATACCGGCCAGTTTCGTGTACATCCGGAAGAAGTTTTGGTACGTGATCGTCGCAAGTGTCATCGATTCGCGTTGAATCTCGACGCCTTCTTTTGCTTCGATCGCTTGGTGAAGCCCTTCCGAGTAACGGCGGCCTTCCATGACACGTCCTGTGAATTGGTCGATGATCATGACTTCGTCTTCCCGAATCATGTAGTCGACGTCACGGTGCATGACGGAGTTGGCACGGAGCGCAAGGCTCAAGTGGTGGTTGAGTGCGATATGCTCGAGACCAAACAGGTTGTCGATGCCGAAATATTTCTCGGCGCGATCGATTCCTTGTTCCGTCAACAGGACACTTTTCGTCTTGATGTCGACCGTATAGTCTTCATCCGCTTTCATCATCTTCGCGAACATATCTGCTTGCGAGTACAGCGACGTTGATTTTTCGGCAGATCCCGAAATGATCAGCGGCGTCCGTGCTTCATCGACGAGGATCGAGTCGACTTCATCGACGACGGCAAAGGAAAGTGGACGTTGCACACGGTCTTCTTTATAGAGCACCATGTTGTCACGCAAGTAATCGAACCCAAACTCGTTGTTTGTTCCGTACGTGATGTCACAGCTGTACGCTGCTTGTTTTTCCTGACGCGACATGCTCGAGAGGTTCAAGCCGACTGACAGTCCGAGTGCCGCGTAGAGCGGCTCCATGATGTCACGGTCACGTTTCGCCAAGTATTCGTTGACGGTGATGACGTGGACACCGTTTCCGGCGAGGGCATTCAAATAGACGGGAAGCGTCGCAACAAGCGTTTTCCCTTCCCCGGTTTTCATTTCGGCGATATCACCGTTGTGCAGCACGTATCCACCGATTAACTGGACACGGTAATGACGCATGCCTAAGACACGTGTCGATACTTCACGACAGACGGCGAACGCTTCCGGCAAGATATCATCGAGGTCTTCGCCATTCTCAAGACGCGTCCGGAATTCGACCGCTTTTCCTTCTAATTCTTGATCGGATAAGGCTCCTACTTGGGCCTCAAATGATTCAACGGCATCTGCCGCTTTCTCTGCTTTTTTCAGCACACGTTTGGTCGGTGCGAATAACTCTTTTAGAAAATTAGCCATGCCTTACAGTCCCCTTACTTCGAACGATTCTTAAAACGAACAGAATTCCGAGATTTTTCTTTTATTCAGTGTACCGAATACGCCGTCAAATTTCAACAAGCGGACCGACTGCTTCCTCTGAAATCCAACTTTAGACGGACATACCCTCTATCGATATATAGTTTTTTAGCATACCAAAAGGGGACCCGTTCCGTAGAACGAGTCCCCTGTAGATTCATTATTCTGGTTCAATCAAGCCGTAACGACCATCTTTCCGACGGTAGACGACGTTCGTGTTACCCGTTTCTGCGTCTGAGAAGACGAAGAACGTGTGACCGAGCATGTCCATTTGAAGAATCGCTTCTTCCGTGTCCATCGGCTTAAGTGTGAAACGTTTTGTTCGAACGAGTTCGAGTTCCGCTTCATCCTCTTCGTAGACAGGTGCGTCTGTCTCCGGTCCCTCGAGCGTTTTGAAGTACTCCCCAATACCGCCGTCTTTGGCACGGCCTCTCCGGTTGATCTTCGTTTTGTGTTTCCGGATTTGACGTTCGAGCTTATCGACGACGAGGTCGATTGCTGCGTACATGTCGCCATTGACATCCTCTGCGCGAAGCAAGAGGTTTGGCATTGGAATCGTCACTTCGACTTTTTGTTTCTCATTGTTGACTTTGAGATTGACATAAGCCGTTTGCGCTTCCGTAGGAGTTGTAAAATAACGAGTTAACTTTTCAAGCTTTTTCTCGACGTAATCCTTGAGAGCATCTGTGACGTCCAAGTTTTCACCGCGAATGTTGTAGATCATGTAAACTCCTCCTTAAGTAACCGGTTGAACCTATGAATTCGTCGTCTCTTCAGTCGTTTCCTTCTGAAAATTGCAAATTCTTTGGTTCGTAATTATTATACCACGATAAGCCCTTCAAGGAAATGAAAACGATGACATTCTGTTGAACATCTCCCTTGATTCCTAGCGTACTATAATAGTTGTTGCATGTTGATATTAGCGTATATACCCTTAACAAATTGAGATGAAACAAAAAAACCGCTTTTAGGGGATTCCTAAAAACGGTGGTGGCTGCTAACGGGATTACAGTTTCGAGACGTTTGCTGCTTGAGGACCACGATCGCCTTCGACGATCTCGAATTCTACTTCTTCGCCTTCTTCAAGTGATTTGTAGCCTTCTGCTTGAATCGCTGAGAAGTGGACGAAGACGTCTTTTGCATCTGATGTCTCGATGAAGCCGTAACCTTTTTCAGCATTGAACCATTTTACTTTACCTTGTTCCATTCGAATTCACGTTCCCTTCGCAAACTGGATAGCGAGAGCAAGCTCTCTACCGTCTATACTAGCAAAAGAAGCAATTATTGACAATTAAAAATTCTGATTAATTTGAATTCAATATCAAATCAAACCGAACGAAGCCACTTATTGCTCTATATTTCAAAAAATTACATTGTCATTACAGGTGTAGTATTGTATTATATCGTTAGTAATTACCTATTTTATCCATTGTCCTATCTAAGGAGGATGCAGTCGAATGCGACCATTCCATAATGACGAAAAGTATCGAATCACGAAACGGACCGTTGCGATTTTGCCCTGTTATGACATGATGAAACAATCCATCATCGTCTTAGAGGACGGGTCAACGATCATGACGCCGCTTCGTCCGTATCAACTCCTGCAGTTGTCCTGCAGACAGTACAACAGTTCCATCGAGGAACGGATTGTCACCGCTAAACGTGTCGCTTCCGTGAAAGGAAAAGTTCCGGTCGTCATCGAACCGACACTCGGTCTTGTCTTTTTCCCTACCAAATCACCAAAACGTGATGATTGCGAGTGGTATGCCTGGAGTCACATGTCCGAAGTCATCGAGGAAGACGGACAGACTAAACTCAAAACTCGTAACGGCATGATCCTTCCCGTAAACGCCTCTCCTTACATCGTCCGCAACCAAATGAAAGCAACCGGCGAGCTAATGGCTCGTTACCAGCAATTGAACGCGATGACATTAGAGGACCGCTTTAATGCAATCAAATCGTAAAAAAAATGGGTTGGGCGATGAATTCGCTCAATCCTTTTTTGTTTGTGCCGATATATAATAAGATGAAGAATTTATCAAGAAAGGAGGTTCATCGATGAATATCCAGATGAATCCAACCAGTCCGACCCGTTCGGCTGCCCCGACCGCCTTATCGGAGACAAAAACCTACAGCGGCACCGTCCTTGAAAAGACCGGTCCGAACACGGCACTCGTCCAAGTCGGTCGTGAGAAAGTCGAGATGACCTTCACGGGTGAAGTTCCGGAAGGCACCTTTCAATTTAAGGTCAAAGGCCAGACGGCGGAAGGTTATCTGATTGAACAGATCACCGACCAAGCAGACGTCCCGCCGACCGGTCCGGTCAAACCTGATTCGTCTGGTGTCGATGCGATCTTACTCGACGAACTCCCGCCGGAACTGAAACAAGCCGTCGCCCGGTTGCTCGCGACCGGTCAACTGCCGCAGACCCCGGAAACGGTTGCCAAGCTCGTCGCTGCACTCCAAGGGACATACAAGGACTTGGTCCTGCAACTCGTGACGCGGCCGTCTGACAGTGCTTTACCGGCAGAAGCCGATGCCTTGATTGCCCAGTTGCTCGGCTCGACCGATTCGTTGGTCGATGTCTTACCGGAGCGCCAAGCCGTCCTCGAGAAACCGACGCTCAGCAACGTCATCGCGCTTGACGTCGCCCGGGTGACGCTGCCGACGCATCGTGACATCGATCAGGCGACACCGGTTGCCCTCCGGCAAATCGCAGCACACTTACCACCGGACGCCCAACCGGACATCCTCGCCCGGATCGACCGCGGCGAACTGACGCAAGTGCGCGAACAACTGCAGACGTATTTTCCGAGTGAACGCCCGGTGCTTGCGGAGCGACCGGCGCCAAGCAAACTCGATCAATTGACCGCCGTCATCACGCAAGCCCAGCAGCCGGTTTCAGAAAAAGCGGCACCGCTTGCTCCACCCGTTCGCTCGAATCTGACGGTCATCGCCGAGGTGACACCACGGCTTGCCGAAGTGACCAATGATTTCCGGAGCCAACAGCGGACGATCGTCTCGCAACTGCGTCAGATCGAACCGCTGATTGAGGAACGTCCGCTCCAGATGGCGCAAGTCATCGAAAGCACAGCGAACCGCCTGCGTCAGACGTTCCAACAGACCGATGCGATGTTACATACGAGCATGCGTGATGAAAAACAATTGATTCAACTGTTATCGAAACTGGAACGGGGAACTGAACTGGCGTTTCTCGGACGTGGTGCGGAAGCAAAGGCCGTCGTCCAGGACGTCCGTCAAGCACTCGAAGCCTTCCGCTTCGCTCCGACCAATGTCCGGACCGCCTATTTGCCGGAATTGAATACGATGCCGCGTCCTGTCATCGCGAATACGACTCAGGCGCCAACTCAAGCACCAGTACCTCAACGACCGATTCCGTATGAGCCGGGACAAAACAGTCCCCGTGTCTTACAGGAAACCGTCCAAAAAACGCTTCAGCTGCAGACAGCTGAATTAAAACTTGCGACACCGGCTGCCAACCCGGAAGCCGCCAAACTGCAAACGTTCCTGACGACGCAGCAACAGGTCAATAAACCGGACAACAACCAGCAACTGCAACAACTGTTGCTCGCCCTGCCCGTTCAACTCGTCGAAGGGACAGCCGGACTGCACGTCCACTTACAAAATAAACGACCGGATGAAGTGATCGACTGGGAAAACAACACGCTGTATGTCCAGCTCGAGACCCCACGGCTCGGGGACATCGGCGTCCGTGTCGAGACCGTCAACCGGAAGATGCAGATTACGATCGAAAATGATTTCCCTCTCCTCGAGCGTCTGGCGACACCGTTCCTTGAACGGACGACCGATGCCCTGCAGGCGACGGGTTACCAGGACGTCAAGATTCGGTTTGACGTCTTTACGAAGGAACAGACCACCCCAACAGCCGTCAAACCAGATGAGACCCCAACCGGTTATGATTACCGGATTTAAGGAGGAGCCATGTATCAGAAAATTGATTTAAAACATCGCAAATCAGCGGCTGTTCTCCGGTACGATGAAGCGTCCGGCAATGCGCCTATCGTCGTCGCCCGGGCGACCGGTGCCGCAGCCGACCGGATTTTACAGGAAGCCCGTGCAAGCGGCGTCGCAATCGAACAAGACACGTCGCTGCTCGGTCACCTGCTCGACCTCGATCTTGGAACGGCGATTCCACCGCAACTCTATGACGTGATGGCGGAACTGTTACTGTTGATTGAAGAACTGGATCACGCGAAAGGACGGAACTCATGACCGAACAAGAACTGTACCAGATGACACCGCAACAACTGACGGAGACGATGTTAAAAGGACTTGTCCTGCAATATGAACAAGCAATCCTCAGTCGCGACGAGCGACGGTTCGATGCCGTCAACAGCCGTCTGCAAAAAGCTTACCAACTGCTCGAGAAACTGCAGGCCGGACTGAACGACGAAGGCGGCATCATCACAGCGCAACTTGATCAACTGTATTATTACTTAGCCGAACAGACGTTACAGGCTTACATCGAACCAACGCGCTTGGAAGAACTGTTGCAACTAACGGAAGAATTACTCGTCACCTGGCAAGCAGCCAGTCTGAAGAAAGACCGTCCCCTCGTCCGGGCGGCACACCATGAGCGTTACGAAGGGATGGACTATTAATGCGGATTTCAAACAATGTGCAGGCTTTAAAAGCCTACCGAAACTTAAGCGCTAATCAGCTGAACGTCAAGACGACGATGGATAAACTGTCGAGCGGTCAAAAAATCAACCGCGGTGCCGATGATGCGGCGGGTCTCGCGATTTCCGAAAAGATGCGCAACCGTCTCAAAGCGCTTGATAAAGCGGAACAAAACGTCCTTGACGGGATTTCAATGGTTCAGACGGTCGAAGGCGGACTCAGCGAAACCCACAGCCTCCTGCAACGGATGCGGGAACTGGCTGTCCAAGCCGGTAACGGAACACTCGCGACGGAAGACCGGACGGCGATCCAAGAAGAGATCAACCAGCTGACGAACGAAGTCTCGCGAATTGCCGAAACGACGCAATTTAACGGCAAAAAATTACTGACAGGTGCATATGGAAAAGACAATGCCGTCTTTATTCAGACAAACGCCGGTGCGAGTGAAGGCATCTCTTTGACGATCGATGATATGCGTGCATGTAACATCGGGATCGCCTCGACGACACAAGCGAACGAAAATGTCCGTCCTCTCGATTTCCCGAGTGACGACGGCACACCGGAATACGCGCTCAGCGTCATGACGAGCAGCGACGCCGATCAAGCGATCAGCCTTTACACGAAAGCAATCGATACGATTTCCCAGCAACGGGCGAAACTCGGAGCGATCCAAAACCGGTTCGAAGCGATGTCATCCGTCCTCAGCGTCAGCAAGGAAAACCTGACGGCATCCGAGTCACGGATTCGTGACACCGATATGGCACGTGAGATGATGGAGTATGCGAAGTACAACATTCTCAATCAATCGGGGATGGCAATGATCGCGCAAGCCAACGCCTTGCCGCAAGGCGTCCTGCAATTACTTAACTAACGAAAGGTGGAACCACCGATGGACATCCGGCGCATCCAAGAAACAAGCCGCCTGCAGACACCGAAGACCGGACCACGTGAGGTCGAAGCATCGATGACGTTTTCGGCTCTGATGCAAGATAAACGCGAGCATAAAGGCTACGAACGCCTGCAACAAAAATTGATGCTCGTTGAAGAACACGGTCAACTACTGGCGGAAAGCCAGACGATTGAGCACCTCGAAGCCTATAAAGAAAAAATCAAGGATTTTCTGAAGGATGCCCTTGATCAATCACAACAAGTTGAAGAAAAACGCGGCTTCAACCGCCGCGGCCGGACGAAAATCTATAAGGTCGTCGAACAGGTCGACGCTAAACTGCTCCAACTGACCGACAACGTCATTTCCGGCGAATCACGCCGCCTTGAGATTTTGGATCAAATCGGCGAAATCAAAGGAATGCTCGTCAACGTTTTTGTCTAAATTTATCTTGAGGAGCCACTCCGATGCCCGACCTCTATCTTAAAAAATGCCGTTGCCCCTATTGTCTCAAAGAAACAGAGACGAAACGGGTCTTGAGTCGCCATATCCGTGTCGACAAAACGGATCGTGACGGGATGATCCATTATAAAGGATCCAACGTCTACTATTATGAGCCGGTTCAGTGCACACACTGCCGGTTCCTGTTCCACGATACATTCGGTAAGTTGCCGTCCGACGTCCGGGAGACGCTCGCAACCAACATCTTGCCGACGTTGCCAATCTTACCGTTTGCGGCAACCGAACGAACAGCGGACCAAGCCCTGCAACTCTACAAACTGTGTCTCTATACAGCGCAGATCACCCGACAAAAAGATGCCATCCAAGCGATGCTTGGCGTACGGATCGCCTGGCTTTATCGGTTACTCAACAACCATGAGCAAGAGTTACTCTGGATGGAGCGCTCTGTCTTGAAGTATGAAGCGTTGTACGAGTCTTACACGGATTCGGTTGAAACCGGAATTCCAGAAGATCTACTTTTACTACGGCTCGCCGATTTGTACGCTGTCCTCGAGCGAACAGCAGATGCCCGCAAATGGTACAGCGTCATTTTCCAAAGCAAAACAGTTTCCGATCGCGTAAAAAAAGACGCTCGGCAACACTGGGAATTCTACCGGGAACAGCACGACCTCTAACCCTGTTCGTCTTCGATGTGTGAGATGAAACAGGGGTTTTCTCTCTTATTGACGAAACAGAACAGTACGACATTCTTTAGAAAGGAGGCGAACGCATGAACCGAACCTTCATCATCGGTCTGTATGTACTGGTACTCTATCCTGCCTTGTTTTTGACATTCAATCCGGCTGTGACGCCGGTCATCGCCGGAATCACTACGTTGATTGGCTTAAGTTACTGTGCCCGGTCGGCGTATGTTCAGTTCATCAGACCTCGACCGAGGCATCCGTACAGGCTGATTGGCTACGCGATTCTGTTGTTCTGGCTCGGGATTGTCCTGAACCTCGGCTTGGCGCTTTTACCGAGCCGCTTGCATCCCGTCTGGTCCGATGCCTTGGCCAATGTGACGTTGACCCTGTTTTTGTTTTTGACCGCCCTCGTCCTGGCACGGCTGATTGACTGGTCGTCGTTCCGGCAAAACCGATTGCTGCATCTCGACGGCTTCATCTTGTTCGGCATGTCGTTCGCCTTCGGATACGTGCTGATTCTGCAAAATGTACCGGAATTTGCTCGGACACCGCTCGAACTGGTGGCGATGACGGTGTATGCCGTCTGTTTCTTGGCTCTCCTGTTCGCATTTTTGATTCTTTATACAACTGGCTTACGGGACACGATACGGCATCGTCTGTTACTGCAATCTGTCACCCTGTTTTGTGTGACGAACTTCGGCTACTATACGTTTCTCGTCCGTGATCAACTGGAGATCGCCGTCTTCTTTTTACCACTTTATCCAATTAGTTTAGCCGGCTTGATTGGTTATTTTCGGGATGTCCCGCCCGTCGTCGCCAGTCAGCGGACGTTATCACGTCCCTATCTGCCGTATATCAGTCTTGCCTTGCTCTTGATCTGGATCACTTTTTTTGAAGTCCCCGGCATCGTCTACATCTTAGCGATCACGGTCCTCTTTTCATTGTTTTTGATTCGGCAATTTTTCTCCGAACGCCGCAATCAACAACTGTTTCAAGAACATGAAATCGTCGAGTTCGATCTCGCCCGCCGTGTGAAAGAACAGACGTCACTGCTCGAGTTACGAAAAGAAGAATACCGCCGTCTGTTTCTTGACCATCCGGAACCGATTCTGCAGATCAATCGGACGGGTTCGTTGCACGCGATGAATCCAGCGGCAGCCGAACGGTTCGGTCAAGACTTACCGGATCAGTTGTTGCACCAGCTACGGCAAGAAGTCGCAAGTCTTTCGTCCAGCCGGAAACTGCTGTTGCAGGATGACAAGTTCACATATGATACGACATTAATTCCGGTGCCAGATCATGCTTATGTTTACGCCTTATTGTCCGATATCACGGAGACGCTTGAGCAAGAACAGTGGCTCGAAAGCCTCGGCTACCACGATGCCTTGACGCGACTTCCGAATCGACGCTATTTCGAAGAACAGCTGGAAAAGCAACTGTCACAACTCGATATCGGCTCATTGTTGTTTATTGATCTCGACGGTTTCAAACAAGTCAATGACCAGTATGGTCATGACGCGGGGGATTACGTCCTTCAAGAAACAGCCAATCGTCTTCGGCTCCATCTCTGGGATGACGAGGTCGCAGCGCGACTCGGTGGTGACGAATTCATCGTCTTCCTGGTCCGCTCGAAGCCGGAGACGATTCAGTATACCGAGATGCTCATCGAGCAGCTCAATCAGCCGTTTTGGTTCAAAGGCACTGCGATGTCGGTCACGCCGTCGATCGGGATTGCCCGATATCCGGACGATGGGACGACGACAAGCTTGCTGTTGATCCGGGCCGATGAAGCAATGTACAGCGTTAAACAACACGAAAAAAACGCTTATCGGTTTAAATGAAAAGAGGACCTCCCGCAATGGAAGGTCCTTTTTCGTTACAACGACTCGCGTCGATATTTTTCTTCTTCATACGCATCCGGTAAATCGGAAATCGGACGTTCGGCTTCTTCCCAGGATTCCGACTCGACATCCGGTTCGATGAACTGATCATACGAGCCGTCAGATCGATAAAATGGTTTGACGACCTTTCGTTTCTTGTCTTCACGTTTTGTCACGCGAGATCCCTCCCTAAGGCTAGAAAGTTACTGACGAGAATCAAAATACGGTGAAAAACTGCCTTCGACTTCTTCATACGGATCAACATACGATTTCCGACTCGTTTTCGTCTGACGCAATTGATTGATTTGTACCCCTAATTTAGCGGTTTCTGACGATAATTTCAAGTCGATTTTTTGACTGTCGGCGACAAGCTCCTGAATAACGGCTTGATTCGCACCGGCCAATAAATTCGAATGGGCAGCAATAAACGCTTCCCGTTCATTCAACAGGTTCTGAATCTTCAGCAACCACTCGTCGTAGACTTCTTCCTCCGGCGTCTGCTCCAGCAGTTCCATCAGATGTTTCGTCTTCAGACGGAGCGGGTCAAGCGGACTCATCGTTGACGCGCGAGTTTCATCGCTTCTTTCCACGTCTCACGGAACTCTTCCGCAAAACCGATCACTTCATCAATTGCCACAACATCATTTTTGACATTGGCATCAATCAGACGCCCTTGCATGTAGTCGTATAAATTATTTAAGTCTTTGGACAAGGCAATCGACTGGTTGAGCGTCAGTTGAAGTTCAAGGATAATCGCCTGTGCTTTTTGAATGTTCGTGTTTTTTTGTTCAATCAAATTCTGTTCGATCGCCCGTTTGGCAAGCATCGAGAACTTGATCAGTCCTTCATACAGCATCAACGTCAAATCTTGGGGTAAAGCAGTGGTCACTGAGTTCGTTTGGTACGTCGCGTATGGGTTTGCCATCTGAAGTCCTCCTTTATTGTCCTAAGTATGAAGCGAGGGTCGCCGACTGGCTGTTCGCTTGGTTCATCGCCTGTTCCATCGCTGCAAAGCGACGGTAATAGCTGTCTTCTTTTGTTTTTAACTTGTCTTCCCATGTCAACATGCTCTTATCGAGATCAGCCAATGATTTACCGAGACGGTATGTCGTCGCGACGGCACCATCAAGCCCTGCGACCTTCGAGATTTTATCACGCATCGTTGTGGCGAAGCCTTGGATTTGACGGACAAATCCGTCGAGTCCAGCTGTACTCGGAATCGGATTTCCTTGAGCATCTTTCGCTGGTTCCGGTGCATCGGCCGTAAATAACTTATAGACACCTTCCGGCTGTTCTTCGAGCATCTTCTTCAGTTTCGTTTCATCAATTTTGAGCTTCCCGCCATCTCGGAAGTCACTCGTCGAGGTGATGCCGATTTGCGACATGTAGTTGAGTTCAATCGTTTTTGAGTCCGCTGTATAAGAATATCCTGTATCAATCTTCGCAGAGATGGCACTACGGAATGACGTCATCCCATCACGCAGGAAACTGTCATTTTTCAAAACACCACTGATGGCTTTTTCTTCCCACTTCTTGACTTCATCTTCACTTAACTCTTTCCGTTGCGCATCCGTCAACGGTTGAAAGTCGCGGTACTTTTCTTCGCGGACTTTTTTATTCATCTTATCAATCAAATCATTATATTTATCGACAAACTTCTTGATGGAATCAAAGTTTGCTTGTGTGTCGAGTTTTGTGTTAATCGTCGTCGCAGTCGTTGATGTTCCATTTAAGGTAATCGTCAAACCATTTTGCGTAAAGGTATTCGTTTTTTGTTCCAGCGCGGTTCCACCGATGCTGTAGATGGTGTTCTTACCTTCGACTGCTGTCTTGACAGGTTCTGTACCAGCGATCGGCGTATTTTTATCTGTCCAGGAAATTTCGTTGGATGCAGCGAGTTTCCCCGTACTTTGACGTGTCAGAACCAGTTTTCCAGTAATGTCATTGAAGACCGCACTGAGACCAAGCGATTTATCGTTATTGATTTTCGATACAAGGTCACTGATTGTTGCCGTTCCGTCAAACTTCATAGTCACTGGTGCACCTGCTGTTCCGTCCGCTTGATAGGTTGCTAACTCCAGTTCCATGTTACCGGATCCATCTTTTGCAACTAAACCACTCGCATCGAGTTTCGTTTGACTGGAAATAGATCCTGTTGCTGAAGCATGACGTGAAATGACAAGCGATGATGCCGATGCAAGTTGTGTCACACTATCGATTGTCACACTGCCTGCTGTCGCTGCTGGACTTGCCGTAACGACAACTTTTGATGTATCCGAACTGGTTGCTGCCTTCGCCGTATAGTTTTTGGATAACAGCATATCGCTCGCTGCTGTCCGTAAGTCAAGCAAACCACGATTCATTTCGCGGTAAGCATCCCGTTGCCACGTTAGCGTCTGTTTCTTTTGTGACAGACGATCCACTGGTGCACGTTCTGCCTGCATCAATTGTTTAATCATCGTTTCTGTATCAATCCCACTTGCGAGACCACTAAGACGTATTCCTGCCATCCAATCAGTCCTTTCCGTTAAATCCGTTTATCAATCAGTTGGTTAAATTCCATGAAGGCGGCAAAAAAATCGAGTTCTTTTTTACTCGGAATTTCTTGAACGACATGGTTATTCGTATCGACGACTTGAATATAAAATTCATTGAGCTTTTCATGTTTGACGAACTTTAAACCGGTTCGTTGCGCTTCGAGCTGAACATTCGCTTTCTCAATGGCCGTTTCGAGTTTCGTAATGTGTTGTGGCGTCGGTAAGATGACGATGCCATCTTGCGCCAAATCTTCTTGATTCGCTTCAACGAAGACATTCCGTGTCGCTTCGTAAGGTAAAATATTTTCAGGCAGGTGAAGCCGAATTTCCGTGTTAATGGAATTCATGGACAAACACTCCTTTTTCTTCTCTATGTAGTATATCGGCATCTTCTAACAAGTTGTAATACCTGTTTTAAAATTCAATAGAAAAAGGCCATGGAACGAGTCCATGACCTTTAAATAAGCTATACGACCAATTACGATTAACGGAGTAATTGGAGAACGCCTTGCGGCTGTTGGTTCGCTTGCTACGCGCATTAGCTTTCGCTAATGATAAGACTATATCTTCATCCTAGGTATACTAGGAGCTGGGCGCTTCCCCCGCCGTTTACGGAGTACGGATTTCATAACCATCGGAAGTCTCCATTAGGTCGTTTATCCTAGTCGTTGAACCTTCACCAAGGTTTCCCTACAGGTGCTTGGCTGCTGATTGTCCAATCCTTGACGTTTTTCAGAACGGTCACGCTCGCCGTTTCCAGCCACGTTGTCGTACACCAAGGCTCTCAGGAGTTCCAGCAATTCACCCAGTCATGCTCTGATCAGTTACCCAATCAGACGCCCGGTGGAATCAAATTACCGAAGGAGTTGAAGGACGCCTTGAGGTGTTTGATTCGATTGAGCCAACATTGCTTGTGCAGCTTGCGCAAGAATCGAGTTTTTCGTTTGGTTCATCATTTCTTTCGCCATGTCAACGTCACGGATACGTGATTCTGCAGCTGTTAGGTTTTCAGAAGATGTTTTGAGGTTGTTGATTGTGTGATCAAGACGGTTTTGGAAAGCACCAAGTTTTGAACGCTCACCAGACACTGATTGAATGGCGTTATCTAAAGAGAGAATTGCTTTGTTTGCCCCACCTTGAGTAGTTACATCGAGATCCTTAATAAATCCATCCGTTGCGTTCCCAAGTGTTTTTGTTGAAATCTCATTGATATCAATTAACATATTTTGATCTTTGTTCGCACCAATTTGTAAGGAAGCTCCGCTGCTAGTAACTGAAACGGTAGCAGTAGAAGCTGCAGCACCTTTAGCTACAAATTCAGCACTCTTATAGTTAACGTTTTGACCAACACCAGTTACCTGTTGAGAAATATTATCTGCATCTACGAAAGTAGCAACAGCATCTTCACCAGCTGTAACTGTTCCACCAAATTCAGCCGCATCAGTCCCGCCTAAAACAATTTTCGAACTAGAACCAAAGTTAGATTGGTCTAGCTTTACACTACCTGAAGAATCAGTAGCCGTTACTCCAGTGGTGCTAGAGTAAGAATTGATTTTAGCAAGAACATCTGCATTAGTTGCACTTGTCATACCTGAAAAATCAATTTTTGTACCATTGATAGTTAAATCTTTTGCACTTACATCAGTAGCTGATGTAAAGTCTGTCGAACCAGCCGCGGCACTACTTTTTGTTGCAGCAGTGTCAACTGTAATACTATAATCTCCTACTTTTAAACCAGTAACACTTGCCACTGAGACATTTGTAGTGTTACTTGAAGTTCCTACAGCACCTACACTACCATTCAATAACTTTTGAGTATTAAATTCTGTCGTAGTAGAAATACGATCAATTTCAGACTTTAATTGTGAAACTTCTTTTTGCATTTCTTTACGATCGTCTAATGTATTTGTATCATTTGAAGATTGAACTGAAAGTTCACGCATCCGTTGAAGGATATCGTGCGTTTCGTTCAATGCACCTTCAGCTGTTTGAATCATTGAGATACCATCTTGTGCGTTACGTGAAGCTTGATCAAGTCCACGAACTTGTCCACGCATTTTTTCAGAGATTGCAAGACCAGCTGCATCGTCGCCTGCTTTGTTGATGCGAAGACCTGAAGCGAGCTTCTCCATTGATTTACCTTGAGCTGCGTTTGCGCTCGACAGTTTGTTGTGAGTGTTAATTGCTGTAATGTTGTGATTGATAATCATTTTAAGTTTCCCTCCATAGGAATAAATTTTTTGTCTCTTTGAAGATCCGTCTTCGCCGAGATGCGCCCCCTGGCCGGCCCAAGAGTAGCGCGGTGGTTGTAGTCGATGACTGCTTCCACTCTATATATCGTCGTCGCGTCGAAATGTTTAACAGTTTCTCTCAAAAAAAATAAAAAAATTCAAACAAAAATCGCAGACGATGAATCCGTCTGCGATTTTTAATTTACAGACGTGTCGCGCCTGTCTCTTCCTGTAATTGTTCCGCAACTGCGACGAGCTCTTCCATCGCCCCGTTAACTTCACCGAGTGAAGCCGCCTGGTGACTGGACGCCTGCAAGACCTGCTCCGCATGTTTCGATGCTTCTTCGACCATTGCGAGGATGTTCGCCGTCGTTAATCCAACCTGATCAATTTCTTTGTCCGACTTAATGACGAGTTGATCAACCGATTGAACACGCGAATAGACACTTTCCGTCGACTGATGAATCTCTTCGAACGACGAGCCCGCTTGTTCAACGAGTCCAACACCAGTTGCAACTTCTTTTTGGACGTCGGTCATCGCTGTTGCTGTATCGTTAACGAGACGCTTAACACCGGAAATCAGATCGGTAATCTCTTTTGCTGACGTTGCTGTTTGTTCAGCGAGTTTCTTAACTTCCGCCGCAACGACAGCAAACCCACGCCCGGCATCGCCGGCACGTGCCGCTTCAATCGAGGCATTCAGACTGAGTAAGTTTGTCTGCGCTGAGATGTCACTGATGACATCGGTAATCCGCGAAATTTCACCTGTCATATCTGTCAGGCGACCGTTCAATGTTGCTGATTGTTCCATCTTGCTTGAAATCATATGCATCGCTTCGACCGAATCCGTTGCCAGTGTCTTCCCGTTCTCCGCTTCCGTTTGCATGACCGTCGCTGATTTCAACGCTTCGTTCATTTCTTTTGCGACTTCATCCATCGTTCGTTTGACGGCACCGAGCGCGTCCATCGACAGATACGCTTGATCAACATTTTCATTCATCTTTGTTGAGAGTTCTGCCATCGCCGAGCGGATGCTTTCACCCGACGCATTACCTTCTTGGACAGCCGCCGCAATTTCTTGCGCTGATGCTGTCAATTTATCACTTGAATTGCCCATCTGCGTCGCTTGTTTTCGAATATGTAAGACCATGACTTCGAGTTCATGCATCAATTGATCCACTTCGTCGCCGCGTTTCGCTTCTTCGAAGTCGACGTTAAAGTTGCCGTTTGCGACTTCACGTGCTGTTTCTGTCGCCTTTTCAATTGCTTTGATTGGTTGACGAAGAATCAATTGGATCAACGATGAACCGATGATTGATAAGATCAAGCCGATTCCGGCACCAAACCAAATCGACGGACCGTCTGCAATTTCCAGTCCCCGGTGTAAGAACAACGTCAACTGCGCTGAAATCCCGCCTGTGATGACCGAAATCGCCAGTACCCAGACAAACAACCGCATCTTTAAATTTTTCCGTAGCATACTCATCTTCGAAACTCCCTTTCTTGTTTCAAATCTCATCACCTTCTTTATCGGTCACTTCTGAGAACGCTTTAATAGAATTGACCTGATTTTGCAGTTCATGCTTCTCACGTTTTCGTCACATATGTAATAGACATAACAAAAAAAACATCCAGTCAACGCCTTCTATAGAAGAAAGGCGTTGGCTAGATGTCTGATGGTTTTACTTTACTTGCGGTCAATCTCAACGTATTTATACGAAATATCTGTTCCGACATTATGACGGGCCAGGTTTTTGACTTCCGTATTTTGAAGGAAAGCATTTTTCCGTTGGTAGACCGGTGAAATCGCTTGATCGTCGAGCAACATCGTTTCCGCTTTGCTCAACAATTCCAGACGTTTGTCTTGATCAAGTTCGTTTTCCGCTTGTTTCAACAGTTCATCGTACTGTTTGTTCGAGTAGTCCATCATGTTAAACGGATTGCCTGTCATGAACAGGTTCAAGTACGTTGTTGCATCCTGATAGTCTGGAGCCCAGCTCGCGAGTGACAAGTCGTAATCCCCTCGTCCTTCACGCGCCAACCGTTCTTTTTTCGGCAGTGACAACAGTTTAACATCGACGTTTTGTTGTTTCAGTGAACCTTGGATATACTCCCCGATTTTTTTCGAGACATCATCATCTTCAATGATCATCGTCAATTCGAGGTTTTGATCGGCGAGCACTTGTTTTGCTTGTGTTGCGTCAAACGACGCTTCGATTTGACGGGTCTTGTCGTACTTCGGATCAAGCTCTTGCGGGACGATGTAATCAGCCGGCAATGATCCGTTGCCAAGCAACGTTTCCGTCAAGGCTTTTTTATCGTAGGCGGCGTCAATCGCCTGACGTGTCTTCTGATCTTGTAATGCCTCTGTTTTTTGATTCATTCGGATAAAGAACATCCGCGAGTCGCTGAACGTGTTGTACTCTTTTTGATCTTTGTACGTGACGACGTTTTCCGAGTTTAATGGCGCGACATCAAGTTCACCTGTTTCAAACAAGTTGATCGCAAGCATCGGATCCTTGATGATTTTGACATCGACCTCGTCGATCTTGACGTTTTTCCGGTCCGCGTAGTCCGCGTTTTTCGCCAGCGTATAACCTTGCTCGGCCTGATATTTTTTGAATGTGAACGGTCCGTTGTAGACGTTCGTTTCCGGATCCGTTCCGAACTTGTCTCCCTGTGCTTTGACGATATCTTCCCGAACCGGCATATATGTGCCGAACGTCGTCATGCTGAGGAAGTACGGTGTCGGACGTTTCAGTTCGATTTGCAATGTCTCGTCGTCAATGACTTTTGTTTCTTTAACTGGTTCTAACAAGTAAGAAAACGGTGAGTTCGTCTCGATCACCCGTTCATAGGCATAACGGAAGTTTTCTGCCGTGACCGGCTTGCCATCCGACCATTTTGCGTTCGGATCAAGCTTAAACGTATAGACTTTTCCGTCTTCTGACACGCTGTGCGACTTCGCTGCTGCCGGGACGAGTTCATTGTTCGCATCAAACCGGTATAGTCCTTCGTAGATTTGATTGAAGATGTTTGATGTGATGGCATCTGCCGGGTCGACCGACAAGAGATCGTAACTTTCCATCGTGTGCAGGACTTTCTTTTCGTTTTCGTTTGGTGCTGCCTTTTCTGTTTCCGTCGTCGAGCATCCTGCGAGTAGGAACGCCGTGCTTGCCGCCGCGATCAATGTCTTTTTCATCAAAAATTCCTCCTAAAGATAATGTGCGTTGGATGATTCGGCGTTCCTTGACGTAAAACAAAAGACGCCCTCTATGCCACAGCAAAAGCTGATGCATAGAGGACGCCTGTATCCGCGCGGTGCCACCTCTAGTTGAGATTAAAAATCTCCTCTTGTCGCTGGTCCAACAACCAGCTAGCCCGGTAACGGGGGCAACCGTCCTGTCTACTGAATCGTTCAACAGGCTCTCAGCGGTCCATTCCCTGATCAGCTTACCGCGTCAGGCTCTCACCTTTCCTGACTCGCTTTGTCGGCAGTGTTGACGGTACTTACTCCGCGTCGTTGATTTGTTTGATATGGCTTAACTTGTTGTTTACTTTACACGGCTTGTTTTCAACTGTCAACGAAAAAAGCTTAGAACGGATGATCCTCTTTGCGTTCCTGTTCTTTTCGAACCGGACGGGGCCGGATCGGTTCAACGCGTTCCACATGTGTACGCGTGATGATCCGGTTTCCGAATGCCGCATCCAGTAAGATCGTAATGGCGGCTGCCATATGCAACAACATCCCGACGACCGGAATGACACCGACTGTCGACGCGACGATGCCGACGATGTTTCCTTTTGAGACCCGACCGGCTCGCGCCGTCAAGACGACGACCACGATATGAAAGGCAAGCATAAACAATAAGGGCGTGTAGCCTGTGCCCATGATGAAAAATCCACCTAACAACGGAATACCGAGTGCTGCCTCTAAACCACCTGATACCCACTTCAACGTCCGTAATGAATCCTGTCGACCGTCCATGACGTCGCCTCCTCTTTTTTTCCATATGTTTAGTATACGACAAAACATCGAGAAGGTTTCAGACTTCTTTTAGATTATGAACTTGTTTTTTCCTATTGTTCACTTCACCACTTGTCACCCGTTTTCTAACAAAAAAGCTTCCGTCGTCCGAGCGCGACTCCTACGGGAAAAGGAAGGGCTTGTCCCTTCCGTCAGGAACAGGCAAGACCCGGTCGTCCGAAGAGGACGATCGCGGCTTGCGTTCCGCCCGAGGAAAGCGCGCCAACGGACGAACGGAAACTTTGTCCTATTATTTAAGAAAGACCCAAGGTCTTGTTCTTGTATCAAAGTAAAAAAAGTCCACTGTCGTGGACTTTCCAGACTGAAGACAAAGTAGTGGTTTTTCTCTTGATTGAGAAGAACCGCTTTTTTGTTCGCTTCGAATCGTTTTCCTGGGACAAGCATCGCGCCGCATCGCTTCGCTGCTGGGTCGCTCCTGCTTGTT
>NZ_JACSMS010000012.1:0-82225 GCF_018618795.1 Exiguobacterium sp. s192
TCATAGGTTTGGATGGCATCTAGTTTTTCACTAGCGGAACGCTTGAATTTGGACATAGAAAAAAGCTCCTTTCAAAAATAAACAGTTTTTCTTATTTCAACTGTCTACTTTTTGGGGAGCATATCAGCCAGAGACAAACAAGACCCGCTTTCCTGCCTGAATGAGGCAGGAAAACTGGCTTATGTCTCGCCTGAGGAACGGGCGTGAAAAGACGAGTGATTCTTTTTTTGAGTCAGCCCCTCGTTTCATCCAAAAGGAATCATTTGTTTCACACGCTTCTTGTTCGACTGGTCCCTCTGTTGCCTGAAATCCATCTGTCAATCCTTTACGAACCATCTGTCCCGAAGCGATACGTCGTTTCCCAGCGGTATGTCTCGCCCGGTCGTACCAAAACATCCGGAAAAGATGCCTCTTTGACGGCATTCGGATGGACCTGTGTCTCAAGACACAGACCGAGTGACGGACGAGAAGCGACACCGCGAATCGTATAGTTTGTTTCGAGTTGTGTCCCGGTGTAGAGGACAACGACCGGCTGATCGGTCGTCACTTCCAGAAAACGGCCGCTTGCCGGGTCTTCCAGTCGAATCGCTTGTCCCGACAAGATGAACGGATGGTCATACCCGTTGCCGGCTGCCGTTGTTTCCGGATGCCCGGACTCCGCACCACTGCGGATCGAACGTCCGGTACGAAAATCAAGCGGTGTTCCGGTCACGTCACGAACCTCTCCGGTCGGCAACAGATCCTCTCCGACGGGCAGGTACGTGTCGCTCGGTACTTGCAAACGGTGATCGAGAATATCCCGACGTAAGTTCCCCGACAGGTTCCAGTACGTGTGGTTCGTCAAGTTCAACGGTGTTGTTTGGTCCGTCGTCGCTTCCATCGTCAACGTCAGCGCCAGACCGTCGAGTTGATAAATCGCATCCAGCGTCACAGTACCGGGATAACCTTCCGTTCCATCCGGACTGACGTGCCGTAAATGAAGCCGCGTTTCCGTCATCTCCATGACTTCAAACAGTGCTTGATCAAATCCGTGAATCCCGCCATGAAGATGGTGCTCTCCGTCATTGGCTGCCAACGGATAAACGGTGCCCTCGACTCCCATCCGCGCTTGGCCGATGCGTCCGGCGACCCGGCCGACAATCGCTCCAAAGTACGGGGAATGGTTTTGATACTCTTGGACGGATTCCAGTCCAAGGACAACACTTTCCATCACGCCGTCCCGGTCGGCCACACGAATGTCATTGATGATGCCGCCGTAGTTCCAAATCTCGACTTCAATCCCGGGTTGCGTCAACGTATGGCGTATGAAATCGATTTCCGGAAGTGATTTTGTGTGCTCACTCATCGTCGATCACCTGCCACTTGGCGGCTGACTGTCTCAAGAAACCGCCCGAGTCCGGCTTGTCCGTGCTCCGTCTGCTTGAAGACACCACAGTCTTCGAGCCCGCGAACGAATTTTGCTGCGACAGCCTGGCGGACATAGTCTGATACGTCTTGTCCGGCATAGGTTGACTTCAGTTGTTCCGCCCAGGCTTGGTGTGACGGAGCGACCTGGCTTGTGCCGGTGATGAACTGTTCGACTTCTTTCAGTTCACTGAGCAGACGGGCCGGCAGAACGGCGAGTCCCATCACTTCAATCAAACCGATGTTCTCACGTTTAATATGGTGAATATCCGCATGCGTATGGAAAATGCCGTCCGGATGTTCCGCCGACGTCCGGTTATTGCGCAAGACCAAATCCAGTTCAAATCGTTCTCCGCGCATCCGGGCAATCGGTGTCACCGTGTTATGGCGGACACCGTCCGTTGCCGCAATAATCTCATGCTCGGTATCTTCGTATGTCAACCAGGTCTGATACACCTCGTCTGCTGCATCGAGCAAGGCCGACGCATCGGAACTGCTCAAGCGCACGACCGTCAGCGGCCAGTGCAACGTTTCGCCGGTGACGTCCGGATGATCCGGTAAAACAAACTCATGCAACGCTTGTGCCCGGTCCATCGCAAATTCATAACGACCGCCTTGATAATGATCGTGGGTCAAAATCGAACCGCCGACAATCGGTAAATCGGCATTCGATCCGGCAAAATAATGCGGGAACTGAGCGACGAAATCCAGGAGTCGCGCAAACGCTTGACGGTCAATCACCATATCACGGTGCGTCTGTGACAAGATGATGCTGTGTTCGTTGTAATAGACGTATGGGGAGTATTGCAACGCCCACGCTTCGCCTTCGAGGGAAAGCGGAACAATCCGGTGGTTGGCACGGGCCGGATGATTGATGCGACCGGCATAACCGACGTTTTCGACACAGAGCAGACACGTCGGATAGGTCGAATCAACGATTTCCGTCCGTGCCGCCGCAATTTCACGCGGATCTTTTTCCGGTTTTGAGAGATTGATCGTAATATCGATTTCACCATACACCGTATCCGCCTGGTATTGAATATTTTTAGCGATTCGTTTTGTTTGAATGTAGTTGTTCGCCTGACTGAGTTGATAGAAGTAGTCGGTCGCCTGTTGCGGACTTTCCGCATACAACCGTCGGAAGGTCGAAGTGATGGTCGACGGACGATCGACGAACACATCCATCAGTTCCGCTGCCAATCGTTCTTTCTCGTCAAGACGTGCTGCCAATTGTCCGGCAGTAATCTGTTGTTCAATCATCGCATCCAAGATGTCGGGAATCGACGCGGTGTCGACAGTACCCGGATCCGTGTAAGCTGCTTCGCCCAGCAATGCCAATAATCGGTTTCGTGCATACACCGCGTCTTCCGGTTGAATCAACTGGTGACGGATTGCCTGCTCTACTAATTGTTTGATGAGTTCGTTCATCGCCTTCACTCCCCTAAATCCATTCTCTCTTTATCGTACCGGTGTCTTGTAGCCTTGCGGACGTTGTTCATGCCAGCGCCACGCATCTTGAATGATCGTTTCGATGTCTGTCCGGCTAGGATTCCAGCCTAAGACTGTTTTCGCCTTATCCGATCCGGCAATCAACGTACTCGGATCGCCGGCGCGTCTTGCGACGACTTGCTCGGGAATCGCATGTCCCGTCACGCGGCGTGCGGCTTCAATGATTTCCCGGACTGAAAAACCGCGGCTTGAGCCCAGATTAAAGACATCACTCGGCTTTCCTTGTTTTAAGTAGTCCAAGGCGAGCACGTGGGCATCAATCAAATCCTCGACGTGGATATAATCGCGGACACATGTCCCGTCCTCCGTCGCATAATCATCCCCATAAATCGAAATGACCGGACGCTGATTGTTTGCAACTTCGAGCACGAGCGGAACAAGGTGTGTTTCCGGTGTATGATCTTCCCCGATTTCGCCTGTCGATCGGGCTCCGGCGACGTTAAAGTAACGCAACGCAACGTAATTCAGACCGTAAGCCGTCTCACACCAGCGCATCATCTTCTCCATCATCAACTTCGTTTCGCCATAGGCGTTCGTTGGATTCGTCACAGCTGTTTCGAGGATCGGCATCTGTTCCTGCTCCCCGTAGGTCGCGGCTGTCGATGAGAAGACAATCTGTTTAACGTCGTGCGCCATCATCGCTTCCAGCAACACTTGTGTACCGTAGACATTGTTGTCGAAATACGCCAGCGGATGTTCCATCGATTCACCGACTAACGAAAAGGCAGCAAAATGGACGACCTGATCAATCACTTCCGTCCCGAAGACCGTATCGAGAAAGGCCCGATCCCGGATGTCCCCTTCATAAAAACGGGCTTCCGGATGAACGGCTTCCCGGTGACCGGATTTTAAATGATCGATGACGACCACTTCCTGTCCGGCATCAATCAATTGATAGACTGCATGCGATCCGATATATCCTGCTCCACCTACTACCAGTACTGCCATTTAGATGACCTCCTGTTCTACTTCGCGTGCTCCATCCCCGACGGTTGCCGTATAAAACGATGCCGGGTAACCGATTGCTGCCTCATATTGCCGACCGACTGCCGTCATGAATGTCTCGACTGTCTCGTCTTCGACGATGGCAATCGCACAGCCGCCAAAACCGGCACCTGTCATCCGGGCACCGAGGACACCCGATTGCGACCAGGCCGCCTCGACCAGCGTATCGAGTTCTTGTCCCGTGACTTCATAATCCACCTGTAACGACCGGTGGGACGCATTCATCAATTGACCAAAAGCTTCGAGCCGTCCTTCCGTCAAGGCATCAAGCGCCTGCAACGTCCGCTCATTTTCGGAAATCGCATGACGTGCCCGCCGTTGCAATCGTTCATCTTCGAACGGAACTGCTTCGAATTCAACCGTCGACCACTGTCCAAGCGTTTCGTACGGACGGTATTGTTGCAGATAAGTAAGTGCTGCTTCACATTCAGAACGGCGTTCATTGTATTTCGAGTCTGTCAGTTCGCGTCGTTTGTTTGTATTCATGATGATGATCGTGTAACCCGATAAATCGAGCGGGGCATACGTATAATCAAGTGTTTCGCAGTCAAGCAACAGACCGGAACCCGCTTTTCCCATGCCGATTGCGAATTGATCCATGATGCCGCTGTTGACACCGATGTATTGATTTTCCACCTGCTGACCGTACTTAACGAGTTCGATCCGGTCGAGCTTCAATTCATACAGCGTATCAAGCAGCACACCGATGACAAGTTCGAGTGAAGCCGAGGAAGACAATCCTGCTCCGTTCGGAATATCCCCTTTGATGAGAATGTCGCATCCCTCGTCGATTTGGTATCCGGCTTCACGCAATACGTGAATCATCCCTTTGGCATAGTTTGCCCAACCATGGACCGGTTGATGCGTCAAATCATCTCCCGATACTTCGATGATGCCGTCGGCTTCAAAGTTCAAGGAATAAAAACGAAAGACCTGATCGTTCCGTTTCCGGACAATGGCATGAGTTCCAAGCGTCAAGGCGCACGGAAAAACGTGACCCCCGTTGTAATCCGTATGTTCGCCGATCAGATTGATTCGTCCGGGGGCAAAAAATCGGTGGGTCGACGGTTGACCGAATTGTTGTTCAAAAATCTGTTCGAGTGTCTGGTCTGTCATACGATCGGCTCCTTTGACTGTTTTGTTGTCACGTCGCGACGAACCGGTTCGATCTGCAAGCAACGTGCTTCATAATCGTTCGTATACGTCACGGTAATTCCCTGTTGCATCAAGTAGGCACCACTGAGCGTGCGTCCTTCAACCTGATACAGGACAGTGGCCTCAAGTCCTCTTAATCGGAAGCTGTATTGTCCGATTCCATGCTGACGCATCGGCGCAACAGCCAGGATGACCGTTTGGTCACTCGCCGTATACTGCATGATCGAGGCGCCTTGATCGTCCGCTTGAATCCGCTGTTGACGTCCGAATTGAACCGTTTCCCGAATCGTCTTGTATGTTGCAATCCATTCTTTTGCTTCTGCTAATTCTTCCGTCGTCCATTCGCTTAAGTTGCCGCCGATGCCAAGCGTGCCCTGCATCGATGAGACGAACCGTGTCGCAAGCGGCAGGTTCCGACCGTTCAGCCAGTTCGGACCATCCGTCACCCAACAACTCATCATCTTCGCATTGTAGGCAAACGAGAAATCGTGTTGAATCGCCAGTCGATCCAGTGGATCCGTGTTGTCGCTCGTCCAGACTTGTTCCGTGCGCTTGAGAATCCCGAGATCAATCCGTCCGCCGCCTCCGGCACAGGCTTCAAAATCGACTTCCGGATGACGGGTCCGTAAGCCGTCAAAGATCCTGTACAACGCATCGACATGCCGTTTCCACAGTTCCTGTTGCGCTGCCGGTGTCGCACCCGGAACGCCCGGTTCTGAAAAGGCACGGTTCATGTCCCATTTGATGTAATCAATCGCATGGGTCCCGAGCAGTTCATCCATCATCCGGAATACGAATTGTTCCACTTCCGGTAAGCCGAGGTTCAGGACAAACTGATTGCGCGAGGTCGTCCGACGGGCACCGGGACTATGATAAATCCAGTCAGGATGTGTCCGGTATAAATTTGAATCCGGATTGACCATCTCCGGTTCGACCCAAAGTCCAAATGACATGTTTTGTTGTTTCACATAATCAATCAACGGCGTTAATCCGTTCGGAAACTTCTCCGGATTGACGACCCAGTCGCCAAGACCGGCTTGATCGGATTTTCGTTCCCCGAACCAACCGTCATCGACGACGAACAGTTCACAACCGATTGCAGCTGCTTGGTCGACGAGCGCCCGTTGTCCGTGTTCCGTCACGTCAAAATAGGTCGCTTCCCAGGAATTGTAGAGCACCGGCCGGACTTTGTTCCGGTCCGATTCCGGCATGATGACGTCACGCTGGAAATCATGCGCCCGGGCACTCATTCCGGCAAAACCGTCCGCCGCGTATCCGATATAAAAGTCTGGTGTGACGAGCTGTTGTCCGGCTTCGAGCGTCCAGCTGAAATCAAACGCATTCATGCCGCCCGACAGTTGAACAAAACCAAACGCATCCTGTTCAAAATGCATCGACCAGTTGCCCGAATAGGCGAAATGACCATAAATGACTTCCCCTGCCGCTTCGGTGGCACCGTGTTCCAAAGCGAACCAAGGATTCGCCTGATGGCTCGTCACGCCGCGTCGGCTGTCAATTGTCTTACGTCCCGGCGTAAGTGGTGTGACTTGTTTTTGGAACTCCCCGGTCCATGTTCCTGCAAAATGATGCAGGTTCAAGTTCGGACGTTGCAAAATCCCCATCGCAAACGACTGGGCCGTCGTCAACCGGACCGGTTGTGTGCCGGTATTTTCAATCACGAGCGACCGTCCGATGATATCGTAAGCTTCGTACAGATCGTAGCGAATCCCGACACGAAGTTCCTGTAACGGATCAAACAACCATAACGTCAATCCAGTCTCCGATGTCTCGGCACGTTCAAACGCAAACTGGCTGATCCGTTGTCCGTCCTGCCGCTCTGATTTTAAAGTCGGTTCTGTGTAGACCATCTCACCGAATGGAATGAAGTCATAGACAGCGACACCGTCCGGTGATTCAAACGAACTGTGTGCAAGCACCGGATTCGGTAATGCTTCATAGTCGGATGGATACGGCAGACGGGCACCAAAATACGTATGCAACACTTTGCCGTGCTGTCCGATCGTCACGACATGCGCGACGTGTTGTCCTTCGAGGACGAACCGCTGATTCGGCAGTTCAAGAATAGCCATGGTCGTTCTCCTCCTTACGTTGTCAGAATCAGTGTCTCGAGCGGAGCGAGCGTCACTGTTCCACTATATGTCTCGTTCGTATTCAACTCGCTGTAGGCAGCATCAAGCACAACCTCACGGCTGGCTGTTGTATCGTGGTTCATCAAGAACAGGAAGTCTCGTGTTTCCCCGTGACGGCGGACGACTTCGACTTGATCCGGTGCTTCAAACGTTTGAACATCGGCATCGAGAAACGCCTGGCGGTAGATCGTATCAATCATCGCATCGTCAATCGATGCGCCGATGTAGGTAATGGTTCCTTTATACACATTGCGTGTCACCGCAGCGACTCCGTCATAAAACGTATCGCGGTAAACGGCGAGCGGTTCTGCTGTCGTCGGTGTGATCAAATCGCACCAAAGACGTGCCGGTGACGCTTGTCCGGCGAATGCCCCGATTCCTTCGACCCGGTTTTCCTGAACCGCTTGAAGAGATTCGTATTCGTCAATTTCGATACCGGCATATGGTGCGAACTTGCCCGGCAACGTCAACGGAATGACGTTATTGTGCGGATCCTTGACGCCGGTCCGGTACGTAAAGATGACGTGACCGCCCTGCTCCATGTAATCGATCAACGCTTGATCAAACGTCGGATTCGTTAAGAAATACAGGGGAACGATGATCAATTTGTATTGATCGAGCCGGTCACCCGGGAAGACGATATCAGTTGCTGCCTGACGCCGGACAGCGCCGCCGTAAAACCGAACGAACTCGGTCCGGAAATCAAATGCGTCACTGTGCGGTTGATGCGTCCAGGCCCAGACGTTTTCCTGATCAAAATAAACCCCGACTTCTGCCTGATAGCTGCTCGCGTTGATCTCGTCACCAAATGTGTTGAGTTCCGTCATGATTTGTTTCACTTCATTGAATTTCCGTTTCGGTTTTCCATCGTGATCGATGATGCCGTGGCAAAATTCTTCCGTCCCGAACAAGGCAGCCCGGAAGCGGAAGTAGACGATGGCTTCCGCGCCACGCGCGACAGCCTGATACGTCCACAATCGGATGTGTCCCGGACGCGGCAAGTAACCGATTTTACTCCACCCTTGCGCTCCGCTGAGCTGCTCCATCACCCAAAAGCCTTTGCCTTGTTTTGAGGAACGGCAGAGATCGTGATCGCTCGCCATCTTCTCGAAACGGTTCGGTTCCGGCAGTCCTCCCCAGACCGGATAATTGTCGAAAGAGACGTAATCGAGATCTTGCGCCATCTGTTGCTGATTGACCGCCATGTCACTGTAGACGAGGTTGTGTGTGATGAAGGCATCCGGATGAATGTGTTCCCGGAGCGCATCGACTTGCAACTTGTTGTAATGGTTGTAACCGTCGGCACAGAAGCGGTCGAAGTCGACGAGTAACGACGGATTGTGCTCTTGATAAACTTTCCGCGGTACCGGGATTTGTTCCCATGCTGTGTACGTCTGGCTCCAGAAAACCGTTCCCCATGTTTCGTTTAACGCGTCAAGCGTCCCGTAACGGTTTTTCAGCCAACTCTGAAACGCGACTCGGTCGACGTCACTGTACGAACGGTCGGATTTTTCATGACCGTATTCGTTATCCGTCTGCCAACCGATGACACGCGGATGTTTCCCGTAACGCTTCGCCATTTCCGTCGTGATGGCAACGGAAAAGCGTTGGTACGTCTCACTGTGGACCGTATAGTGACGACGAGCGCCAAAGCTGATCGTCACGCCGTTTTCGTCTGCCGGTAAAATCTCCGGATACTTATGACACATCCAGGCCGGTGGTGTCGCCGTCGGTGTCCCGAGCACGATGTCAAAATCGGCCGCACTCAGGCGCTCAATGATATCGTCCCAAAAACGGAAATCGTAGACTCCTTCTTCCGGCTCCATCATCGTCCAGGCAAATTCCGCCAAGCGAACGACGTTGACTCCGAGCTCTTTCATTAAACGAAAATCTTCCTCCCATAACTCGCGTGGAGTTTGTTCCGGGTAATAATCGACTCCTAAATACATCGTGCTCCCCCTGACTGAAAACAAATTATTTTACTGCGCCCGCCGTCATTCCTTTTTGGAAGAAACGTTGGAAGAAGATATAAAACACCATCGTCGGTAAACTGATCAAGACGAGTGAAGCGTAAATTTTTCCAGGGTCACCGCCAAGTGCATCTTTGAAGAAGCTTGGAGCCATCGTGACCGTTTGATACGCTGGGTCTGTCATGAACGTCAAGACCATCAAGTACTCGTTCCACGAGTTGAGGAACGCGTAAATCAAAGCTGTCGCAAGGGCTGGTTTCGCAAGCGGCAACATGACTTTGAAAAACACTTCGAGAATCGTCGCACCGTCAATGTATGCGGCTTCCATCAATTCATTTGGTAACTCGTCAAAATATCCTTTGATCAACATCAAACCGAACGGGAGGAAAAAGGCGACTTCTGCCCCGATCAATCCCCAGTGGTTGTTGAGACCGTCAAACGAACGTAGTGTGAAGAACAATGGCACGATCATCGAAGCGACCGGTAACATCAGACCGGCGAGCACCATGTTGAACAACAGGCGTTTGCCGGCGAACTCAAGTTTCGAGAACGCGAATGCCGCAAAGGCGAGAATCGAGATCGAGATGATGATCATGAAGAATGCGACGAAGAAACTGTTGAAGACGAACGTCGGGAAGTTCGGGTTTTGCAGCGTCGCGATATAGTTTTCAAAGCCGTTGACACGCAGGCTTTCCTTAAACATGACGAAAATCGGGAACAGCCAGACGATCGAGGCGAGCACCAGGACGAGGTTAATCATCCAGCGGCTTTTTTTAGATTCTACATTCATGGGACGTTCCTCCTTAGTTATCCATTTTCTTTTGTACACGCAGTTGGAAGTACGTGATCAATAGGGCGATTGTCAGCAATACGATGGCAACGGCACTTGAAAAGCCGACTTCTTGTTGCAGCATCGATTTACGAAACAGGTACGTCGAGATGAATTCTGTTGAAGAACCGGGTCCGCCGGCGGTCGTGATCCAGACTAAGTCAAACGTCTTCAATCCACCGATGACGCCGAGAATCGATAACGTGAACGTCGTTCCTTTTAAGTTCGGGAAAACGATGCTCCAGAGTGTCCGGAAGAATCCGGCACCATCGATTTTGGCTGCTTCAAAGATTTCTTTTTCAATCGTCAGCATCGCCATGTAATACATGACCATCGACGAACCGGTCCACTGGAAGATGTTGATCGCAATGACCGAGTACAGGGCGATATCCGGATCACCGAGCCAGTTCTGTTCCAAACTGCCGAGTCCGATTGCCCGAAGGAATTCATTGATATAACCGAATTGGAAATCATAGATTTGCGAGAACGCGGCACCAAGTACAACCGGACTTAATACAACCGGAAAGAAGAAAACCGATTTCATCGCTGTCCGAAGCGGTCCTTGTGTGTGCAGGAAGTACGCCAATACCAGACCGATAAAGGCTTGGATCGTGACCGTTAAGATCGTAAAGATGAATGTATTTTTAAGCGAGAGGTAGAAATCCGGGTCACGGAACATTTCCGCATAGTTCTCAAAACCAACGAAGGCCTTATCAAACGAAATGCCGTCCCAAGAGAAGAAGGAATTGTAGGCATTATAGAAGATGCCGTAATAGATGAACGCGACGACAAACAGGACGATGGGTCCAACGAACGCCCAACCGACCATATTTTGTTTCATTTTCCCTTTGTTTTTCTTCTTCGGAGCAGTTGCCCGTGGTGCAGGCTTCAGCGGCTCGGCCTTTGGTTTGATCGGCAATTCTTGTTGCTCTGTCTGCATAACGATTTCCCCACTTTCTTGATCTTAAAAATCAGGAAGTGGCACGCAAGGCGCACCACTTCACTGTCTCGTTCTTATTTTTTCGATTGGTCGGCTGCATCCTGAACACGTTGAAGTGCTTCTTTTGGATCTTGACCCGTCGCGATGTTTTGAAGTTCCTTACCGAGGATATCGTTGAGTTTCGTATCACGGATTCCACGGCTTGCTACCGCTTTCGAAAGTGTTTCGTTTAACATCTTGTACGACTCTTTTTCACCTTCTGATGTGAAGGCAGCATCGGAGTCGATTTTGACATCCTTGATTCCCGGCGCCATTTCGAATTCACCCATGTAGACTTCTTGTCCTTCACCTTGACTCATGAAGGCGACGAATTCAGCTGCACCCTCTTGTTGCTTCGATTCTTTGTTGACGGCAAGAGCCATGTCGATGGAGGCGATGATCGGCTGTTCTGTTCCACCGGCCAAGTTTGGAAGTGGTGTGAAGCCGAGTTCATCTTCAATTTTCCATTTTTCTTTTTTCTCTGCTGTCGTCATCGAGTGTGCTTCCCATGAACCGATGACCCACATGGCTGCTTTTTTATCGAAGAACTGGTTCATCCCGTCATTGTATGTCGCAAGACCAAGTGCTCCTTCTTGGAAGACTTTATCTTCGAACAGATCTTGCCAGACTTGCGCTGTCTTGACCATTTCGTCGTCCGTCCATTTCGCCTCACCCGACAAGACTTTTTGGATGTAACCCGGTGCGACCTGGTGGCTCAAGACATTGTAGACATCGATGTCGATCCAGGCATCTTTTGCGCCAAGCATCAACGGAATGACTTTATCGCCGGACGCTTTGATCTTTTTGACGGCGTCGACCGTTTCTTTGTAGTTTTTCGGTGGTGTCACACCGTATTTATCAAGCATCGTCTTGTTGTACATCAAGTACGCTTGA
Source organism: Exiguobacterium sp. s192 (assembly GCF_018618795.1). Taxonomy (NCBI): domain Bacteria; kingdom Bacillati; phylum Bacillota; class Bacilli; order Caryophanales; genus Exiguobacterium; species Exiguobacterium sp. s192. Next base: position 11,896 of record NZ_JACSMS010000012.1, read on the forward strand.
CCGGTAAAGCCGACTGGAACCGCATATTGTTTGCCGTCGATTGTCGTCTGTTCGATGCCGAGCTCAACGAACTTATCTTTCCAGCCTTTGCCGGCTGCTTTATCCATGTAAGAATCAACCGGTACGACACGGTCTTTGTATTGTTGAATCATTGGTTCTTTTAAGCCGATGATGTCTGGTCCCTTACCTGACAACATCGCGACTTGAAGTTGTTTTTCATAGTCTTCGCTGTAACGTTTGAATTCAACGACGTATTTGTCCTGCGATTTGTTGAACGCGTCAACGACTTCTTTCCCTGCTTCCGGCTGAGGTGCCCAGCCCCACCATGAAATGATTGTTTTTCCATCTTTTGTTGTCGCTTGTTTTTCGTCTTCGCCACCACAAGCAGCGAGAAGTGCCGACAATGTTAAAACTGAAGCGGCTGCGAGAACTTTTGATTTTTTGAATTTCATGTGAGTGATCCCCTTTGTATGTGTGAGTGGTCAAGCATGTTTTTTAAGCTGCTGTCCTTCGTCCCGTGCCTGTTGACACCAATGTTCAATGACATCGGTTCCGATCGGCATTCGTTGGAGTTGAATCAGAACACGTGCGATCAGCCGGAGACGGTACTCTAACGTATCGACTTCACCGGCGACGAATAAGTAAAACTCACCGCCGAGTGTCAAACAGCCGGCTGTACGCATTTGTTGCATCAACGCCCGTAATTCAATGTATCCGCTCTCATTTTTTCGAATATGAAGTTCCGAAGAACGAATCGTCAGCACCCCTTGTACAGACGACATCCGAAATTGAAAGACCCCATCCTGTCGTGGACGAACAAGAACGCCGTCTTGATTCGCAGTTCGCTCATCTCCCGGTTTCTGTTCCGTCATTTGTTCTGTTAAACGGTCCACATAAAAGCCACGGATTGCTCCGTAACGCCCGAAAGCTTCACGGTAGGAAACCCATAAATCTTCTGTTTCCATCTGCGCGACGCCTCCTTCTTTTGGTTCAGCTTCACCGGTCCCTGCCGGTCTGCATCCACCTCCACTGGTTGATGAAAACTTAGTAAATTAAATTTATTATCTAACTTTAAGAAAACTATAGCACAGATGATTTTATTTTGTAAACGGTTTCATAAAATTTTTTATTTTTTGAGGAAACAGCAAAAAAAGCTTGTCCGATTCCGGTCCTCGACCAAAACGAACAAGCCTTTTTTAAATCGTTTGAAAGATACTGTTGGTAGCCAAGGCAGCTGCACTGAGCGCTCCTTGTTTTTCACTCCACGGAACCATTTTGACATCGGTTTCACGTGAAGCCGTCGTCAAGGCCGTATGCGCAACACGTTCCTTAATCTGATTGACGATGGATGGAGCCAATTCAAACATCGGACCGCCAAGCAGAATCCGCTTCGGATTCAACAAGTGAATCGTGTTCAGGACACCGATGCCGATGTATTCCCCTGCCCGGTGATACGCCGCTTTCGCATAGGGGTCTTCCTCTGTCAGGCGTTTCCGGAGTTCGGTCAACGTCTTGACTTGTGGATCAATCGCTTCGAAATCCCGTAATAACGCTTTTTCACCAGCGAGTGCTTCGAGACATCCCCGATTCCCACACGAACAAATCGGACCGTCTAAATCGAGGCGCATATGACCAACCTCCCCGGTGATATGATTTTCACCGTCAATCAATTTCCCGTCGAGGACATAAGCGCCCCCGATTCCTTCTCCCGCGTACAGGTAGAAAAATTGATCGACCCCGACGCCTTCTCCGAACAACAATTCAAACGAAGCGAGTGCCCGAACGTCATTTTCGATGAAGACCGGATACGCAAACCGTTCTTCCAAATATTTTTTTAAGGCGACATCATGCAGATGAAAACGTGGTGCAAACAGGATGACGCCAGTTTCCGGATTCACCATCCCGTGAACGGAAATTCCGATCCCGTGAATCGTTCCGACCTGATTCGTCGCCTGAATCAATTCATCACACAAACGAATGACGGCTTCAATCATGTCGTCATTTGTATCAAATTGACCAACTGCTTCCACTTCATGAATCGTATTCCCACTCAAATCAGCAATGACACCGATAAAACGGTGACTCGTCGCATCGATTCCGATGACATACTGTTCCGTTGCCACCAGTTCCAATAAAATCGGTTTTCGTCCACCGTTCGAGACGCCTAACTCACGTTCCGTCACCAACTGATCCGCAATCAGTTCTCCGACGATATTCGAAACGGTTGGTTTCGTCAATTTTGTCTGTTGTGCCAATTCCACGCGTGAAATCGGCTGATGCATCCGAATCAAACGTAATACGAGCGCACGGTTGTAGGATCGCATCCATTTCGAATTTCGTGGCATCTCTTTGACCATGTTCTCCCCGCATCCCTTCCATGCTGTCTCTTTTCTTATTCTCGCATATTTTGTAAGGGATTTCATTGTTCGGACGGAGATTCTTGGAAACTGTCAGTTGCCTGTACAAAAATTACTGTCACGGCTTTTTTGATCACGCATTTTTAATTCGAATCACGCTTCATCATACGGCTGTTCAATGACTAAGACACGACTTCCGTCTGCATTTTCGGTCAGTTCCATTTCGATGATGGCTTCTCCGACCAACAGCACAATCGGTAATGCTGGATCGGTGTTCCGGAAAAAACCGACCCGACCCTGATAAACATCCATATAGTCGGCAAATAAAAACGTTCCGTTGACATGCAGTTCATCTTGATTCGGATTAAATTCAAGGCGCGGCACGCCAAACCATGCCTCACCGTTCAAATACAGCAATGGCTTTTTCCCCATCACTTCACTCGATTCCCGCCGCATCTCGATTGCTCCTTCGGTGTCATAATACAACCGGTCTGTTCCTCTGGTTGCAATGACAATTGGATTCCCTTGATACAACACAATTTCTAAAATTTCATCCGCCTGTTCCACGTAGTAACCGGATGCGTCAGAGATCGCAAAACTGATCGTGTACAGTTGCATCCACGATACGATATCTGCTACCTCGACCGGTTTTAAGAACAAAGCCGAAACGAGCCGGACCTCACTTTTGGTCATTGCTAAATTCACATAAATATCGGCCAGTTGAATCGTTCGGATTTCGTTTGACTGATACACTTCATCATAATCGGGAACAAACATCGTTTCATAATAATCGTCCATTTCACGTAATTCAAGCGGCGGCATACGACGGTCAAAGTCGGCAATCTGGATGCGTTTCATGGGGAAGTGCCTCCTTTTCGTAGAGTTCATTTTGTCCTTTGTATTGAATTACCCAATATCTGGTTCCGTTGCACTCCCCTAAAACGAAAAAAATCACCCTGGACTACAGGATGATCCGTCATTTCATAAAAAATTGATACAGCAGATATAAGGCAAAGCCAATCACTACAAGGACCGTGAAAATATTAGCTGTTCCAAAAAACACACGATTGGCCGTTTCATTCCGATCTTCAGGCTGACGATCCATTACGAGAACTCCTTTTCTAAAATCCATTTTTTTCTATCTTATACCTAAGGAATTCTCGAATGTTCTGTTCAGCACCTGCTGTTTTAATTATTTTTTCGCACCATTTGCAAAAAATACGAGTGTTTCTTCTTCGTCTGTCGTCAAGTCCCGTTCGACCACCTCATGGTATAACCGCCGCATCTCGGATATTTTTCCCGCCGCCTGTTTCGTTACTTCGATTGCCTGACGCAACAGGCGGACTTCTTGCTCAAACGCGTCCTTTGGCATCGCTTCGCCATGCGACCAGACGTAATAGTCAGCGTCGTACTCAGCGATGACATCCAGTAACCGGGTCGTCTGCTCCACCGTATAGTTCCATTTAGCAGAAAAGATGTCGGCGTACATGGCGTCCCCTAAAAACAGAACACGGTCTTGCGGTACATAGATGAGCGCACTGCCCGGCGAATGGTCATTTTCGACCTGGCGCAAGAGGCACTGGACACCACCGAGATCCACTTCGAGTTGTCCGGCAAACCGAATCGTCGGCAAGACCAGCTCAATGTCCCGGCTCGCCCCAAACTCGAGTTTGATCGCATCCGCACAAAACGGAATTTCAATCCCCTGTCGGATCCGTTCCGCAAGCGCCTCGTCCGACCAGTCATAGTCCATCATCTTCCGCATCTCGTCGACGGTCCGGTGGGTCGCAATCGTCGGTACAGCCATCTGCTTCATACCGAAAACATGATCCCAGTGCCAATGGGTCAACGCCACCAAGTCCGGTTTTCCAAGCCCTTGTTGTTCCATCTCGTCGACAAACAATGCCGCATGACGACTCGAATTACCGGCATCAATCACGAGGTTTCGTTCGTCACCGGTGATGACGGCGACGATCGGTCGATCCGTCTCACTGACCGGTGTCTGATACCAAATACGATCGGTTAGTTGTTTAAACTGTTGCATCTTGATCGCCTCCTGTTTGTAGTATAACGAAAAAATCCATCCGGATGATGTCCGGATGGATCAGTCGAATCGACTTACTTCTTATTTTGCTTTTGACGGAATGGCCACCAGACACCTGGTCCAAACGATACTGTAATCGCCGGAATCAGGAGCGGTAAGACAATCAATCCGTACAAGAGAAGACCCGTGATGACGATTGTCGCAATTTGAACCAGACTGAGGACGCCGGAAGGCATCATCGCACCAAACGTTCCGGCAAGAATGATTGCCGCCGTAATGATGACCGAGCCCATCTTTTTCATCGAGAGGTACATGGCTTCTTTTGTATCCAATCCGTTAATCGTTTCTTCCCGGAACCGATCGAGCAGGAAGATTGAATAATCGATTCCCAAGGCAACGAGCATGACGAAGCCGAAGAATGGAACCGCCCAGCTGATGCCGTCATAACCAAGACCGTTGACGAAAATCAGTTCCGCAATCGAGACCGACGTATAGTACGTCAATAACAAGGAACCGATCATAAACAGCGGCATGATCAACGAACGGAACATGATCGCAAGAATGATGAACAAGCTGACGATCATGATGATGACGGTCCGTGTAAAGTCCGCTTTCGACGTATCGTTTAAATCACTGTTGATGCTTGAAATACCGCCATAGGCCACTTCTGCCTGTTCGAGCGGCGTATCTTTTAATGTGCTGGCTGTCGTTTCTTTGATCGCCGCGACCGTTTCAATCGCTTCCGGTGAATACGGATCATCGTTTAAGATGACTTCGAATTTCAGACCGGTTTGATCATCAATCGTATACCGTTCGATGACCGGTTCAAAGTCTTTACCCGACAAGGTATCTTTCGGAATGAACATCCCCGTGCCACGAATCGTTTCGGATTCCCCCATCTCCTTGAGGAAATCGGCAGCTTCCGTCAATCCGTCTTCGATCTGACCGAGTCCTTCATTGGCAGAACCTACACCATCGGCAAGTTGCGTCAAACCGCTTCCGAGTTGACCGGCCTGTGCGCCCTGCGTTTCAATGCCGGTTGCTGCTTGCGCGATACCGGTTTGAATTTGTGTCAATTGACCGGATAACGCTGTCAATGTTCCGACGGTTTGTGGAATGTTTTCAGCTGATTGTAAGCCTTGACCGACAAGTGTCAGCTGTTGATTGATTTGACCGAGACCGGTTGCTGCTTGTTGCAACTGTGCCGCACCGGCTGCTGCTTGATCGCCGGCTGGAATCTGACCGCTGATGGCTTGCAAGTTGTCTTCCACTGTCTGCAGACCCTGCCCGACTTCGCCGAGTCCATCTTTGGCATCGGTCAGACCATCGGCGACTTGCTTCAGTTGTTGATCGACATACAAGTCTTCGATGACGTCACCAGTTGGACGTGAAATCGAACGAACGGCTTTAACTCCGTCCAGTTTGACGAGTTCACGGCTCAATTGTTCTGCATACGGAACAGTTTCTTCCGTCACGATATTCTGATCATCTTTTAAGATGACATTGACCGGCAACGATTCGCCGGCTCCAAAGCCGTCCGAAATCGCATTTAAGCCTTTGACCGTCTCATACTTTTCCCCGATCTCATCGACCGTATTGAAGGACAGATCATCATCGTACGTAAACAAGGTCGGAACCGTGACGATGGCAACAATCGCCATCGCAAGCAACGGACGACGAATCGACAATCCACCGTACCGGGCCCATAAGCGGCTGTCTTTGTGACTTGCCGCATTTTTCGACGGCCAGAACAATTTCTCTTTTAATGTCGCCATGAAGAACGGGACAAGTGTAAAGAGCACAAGTAACAAGACGGCGATTCCGACCGCAACGGCGACGGAAGATTTAAAAATCGGGAAATCAGCAAAACCGATGGCCGAGAAACCGACGAGTACCGCCAGTCCACTGATCAGCAGTGTCCGACCTGCCGTTTTATACGTGTTGACGATTGCCGTCTCGACGTCATGACCGGCAGTCAACTCTTCTTTGTAGCGGCTGAGGAGCAGGATACAATAATCCGTCCCGATCCCGAAGAGAATCGCCACGAGGAAGATTTGGGTAAAGTTCGAAACCGGGAACCCAAACCAATCGACGAAAAAGGCGACGAATGATTGGCTCATCAAGTAAGTCACACCAACGGCGAATAACGGAACGAACGGTGTGACGATCGAGCGGAAGACAATCAACAACAGACCAAAAATCAGTCCGACAGTGATCAATTCCGTTCGTTTTAACCCTTCCTGTGAACTCGTGTTGACGTCCGCATTGATGAGCGACTCACCCGTCAGGTAAATCGTCCGGTCGTCCGGTAACAGATCGCTCCGGATGTCTTCAGCGAGTGCAGTGATTTCTTCTTGTGAACCGTCGACCGTAATCGGTACGAGGACAGTTTTTTTATCTTCTGAAATCAACTGGCCTTCGGTTTCCTTGCTTTCGAACGGGTTCAAGACACCCGTCACCGGCTCATCCAGTTGTTCGAGATCTTTCACGATTTGACCAATTTCCGTCCGGTCTTCTTTCGTGACCGCTTCTTTTAACGGAATGACCAGTGAAATGGTTTCCTCACTTGCACCGGCTGCCTTTAAGATTTCAGCCGCCCGCTGTGAATCATTATCGCTTGCGAGCTGAATAGCCCCTGCGTCTTCTGCTTGTTTTGATAAATTTGGTGCCGCTAAAAATAATCCGACTGTCGCAAGCAACAAGACGATTACGATTGGCCAACGCCATTTGACGATTTGTCGCATTCCCGTTCCACCTCTTCTGTCTCTATTTTTTCTGAATCAATCTTCAATCTTTAAAATCGCTTTGACTTTCAGGAATGTTTCGATGAATTGTTTGATTTCCTCATCATCCACTTTTCCGTCAATCAATTGTTCCAAGTAACTGTAAATCGCTTGATTCGAAGCTTCCACGATGTCGCGTCCTGCTTCAGTCAAGACGATTCGTTTCGTTCGATGATCGTCTTCCGAACGTTCGACCTCGACCAGCCCATGTTCATTCAATTTTTTTAAGCGGTTGGAGATCGCGCTTTTATGCACACCTTGCATGACTGCAATCCGACCGGACGCGACCGGACCATATTTATCCACCAACTTCAACAAGTGGAGTTGTTCCGGCGAATAGAGCCGCCAGACCGGTGAATCGACGGATTTCAGCACACGTTCGGTTCCGTGAATCATCACCTCTTCAAACAAAAGAACGGCTTCCCGCAGATTGTCTTTCATTTTTAGTTTACCCCCTAAACTTATACAAGTAGTTTAGCCCCTAAACCAGATAGCGTCAACTCCAAACTGTCACAAAATATCCTGACAGACAATTCCAATCTTCGTTATGATGAAAGAGCATACATCATACCTAAAGGGGGACTGACACATGACCGCATTATTTTGGATTGCATTAGTGATTTGTGTACTTGGACTTATTTTTACAGTGATGGTCGGACAAAGTCGGAACGAAGAAACGTACAGTAACAGCCAAACAGCGAAAAACATGTCCTGGATGTACTTGGTATTATTACCTGTCATTTTAATTATTTTAGGCGTGTTCTATTATTTATTGACGTAAGTTGAAGGAATGAACAAAAAAGCTGCCTCGATTAACCATCGAAGCAGCTTTTTGGCACTTATTTGAGTGTTTTCGGGCGAACGATATAGATGTCACATTTTGCGTAACGGGAGATGTTTTCAGACACACTGCCGATCATGATCCGCTCCATCGCATTCATCCCGACGGCACCACAAACGATCAGTCCCGCTCCGACACGCGGAGCGATGACTTTCGGAATCAATGTCTTCGGTGAACCGTTCTCGATGACCAGTTCGACTTCACCAACCCCTGCTTCTGTCGCTCGTTTTTCATACTTGTCGAGGAGCTGTTGTGCATACTCGGTTACGTTTTGATCGATGAATCGTTGGTTGGCACGAACGTTGGCAAAGGTTTGGATATCAATGACATGTGCGATGACGAGCTTTGCTTGATCAAGTTTTGCGAACTGGACGGCTTTTTCGAAAGCTAAGTCTGCCGTCTTTGATCCATCGACTGCGACTAAAATTGTATGATAGTGACTCTCCATCGTTGTTCACCCTTTCCACTCAGGCACGTTTACAACATCCGATCGTTTTCATTCTCAAGTGCCCGGTTCTCGTGATCAAGCTTCCGCTCCGCCTCAATGCCTTCCGGTTCACTCTCTAAAATACTTTTCGGTTCAGGTGCCGGACGTTTCGCCCCTTCTTCGTCGGCAAGTAAGACATAGGCGCCACTTTTAACGCTCGCCACATGCTTGTCGACTTCTCCGTCCGCTAAACCCAGCGAATCAAAGGCGGCACGCGTTTCCTCGTCCGTTACCGGTTTTCCGGTAAATCGTTCGAACAATGTCCGTTTGCCGGCAACGAGTTGTGCGGCCGATTGTCCCCGTAACATCGCCATATCTGTTTTATCTTGCAGAACAACGTATAAATCCTCTTCTAAATAGCCTGCAAAATGTAAGTCTTCAATCTGGCGAATTAAATCCGTCTCATTTTCGTACGTACCGATCAACTGCTTTTTCCCCATTGGTCATTTCCCCCTTTTATACTTCTATAAGGGATATACCCCAAAAAACCAAAAGCAACGTCATCAACGGTTGTTTTCTTGGGAAACTGAGCTTTTTTCTTCCGAAAACAATTTTTCCCGTTTCCGAAAGACGACAATCACCGCTACAGTCACAATGATGACACTGAAGATCGTGATGCCCTGTTGAAAGTCGGTCAATCGTCCGTTAAAGAACAGACCGATGTAATACCAAATCATAACGAGTCCGAACACCCAATCGGTATGAACGAAAATAAAGAATGCGGCTCCCAGTGCAAAAAGAATCAGCATCACCGTGACCCATTCCGACGTCGTCAGCCCAAAAAGATCGTCAAATCGAAAGTCCCGCAAAATCCGAAACGGCAGAATTAAAATCTGAATACTCGTCCAGGCGAGAAACACTGAAAACGGTGAGCGCATCCAGGGGGAACGGTTCGGATGATGTTGAATTTTCATATAAATGATGCATAAAGCAATAAAAGAAATCGTCGTCAAGACAAGCTCCCATGGCGGTCCAATGATGCTGCTGGCACCATAGCCGATCATCGTCAGCATGAACCAGCCGCTGATATCAAGAATCAATGTCCGGTCGGCCGGATAAGCCTGGACTGGTCGAATACACCAAATCAATAAGGTCGTATAGACGACGCCGAAAATCGCATCGATGAACGGTGCCGGCATGATCGCGAGACGTTCGCCCACCGGTGCCTCATACCAGACGACACGGGCCAAAAGGACAAATAAGAAACTGATCAGATTCAACAAGCGAAGTGCGGTTAACGGTTGCATGACTGGACACCTCCTCAGGTATTTAATTCCCGTCTGTTGAACGGTGGAAACAAGGAAAATGTCGTTTCGACAAAAGCGATTCCGTGAATATAGGACTACAAAGGAGCGATGTCGTATGGAACCATTCATTAAACCCTTTCAATACAATTTCATCCGGAGTCAAGTCGATTTGTTGACGCAACAATTGACGACGGTCCATGATCCGGACGTGTTGGATGCCGTCATCTACAGTGCCGCTCAAAAGATTTTTGATTTAATCCCGGTTCTGACGTCAGAGCAAGAAGAATTGCTGATGCTCGTACGAAATGTAAAATCGGAAGCGGATTTAATCCGGTACATTGAGAAAATCCAGCCGTTTGTCGCATCTTTCCCGTCCATTACGGAATCACAGCTCCAGCAACTGTTTCGAAAGACAAAGAAATTGCGGAATCCGCCGCTTCATTCCTTCGATTTTCTTAAAACGACCTATTTAAGCTGGAATGATACCGGTAATAAAAAGAAGTTTTTTGTCTATCCATTGCAAGGAGAATGGGTCGGCGTTGAAGGTCATTATGTTCCAACGATCAAAAAAGGCATCTGTACGGTCTGTCATCAGTACAGCGATGTCACGCTGGTTTCTGCCCGCACGAACCAATCCGCGGATCACTACCGGGCTGTCGGCAACTACATTTGTATCGACAGTGACCATTGTAATGAGCAGGTGACGGATCCTACGTCTCTTGAAAAATTATTGGCTAAAATGAAGTAACAACAAAAAAAGGAGCGGACCGAGTTGAATCGGTGCTCCTTTTTTGATGAATCAGACTTCCACATGAAACTGATTTTTCCCACGGCGTTTTGCTTCATACATCGCGACATCTGCCTGCTCAATCAGGGCTGTCCGCGACGTGGCGTGGGTCGGATAAATCGCACCGCCGATGCTAGCGGTCATGAAGACCGGTGTCTCCTGGAGAATGAACGGCCGCTCGAACAAATCAATCAACTGTTGACCGCATGCTTCGATGTCCGACTCCTCTTTTACATCAAATAATAACACCACAAATTCATCCCCGCCTTGGCGTGAGATGACCGTGTTATGCGGTAATCGTTTTTCAAGGCGGCTCGCAATATCAATGATCAGTTGGTCTCCGACATGGTGTCCGTATGTATCGTTCACTTGTTTAAAATGATCGATATCAATGAAATATAACCCGACGAACCGTTGGTGAATTTCCGCACGCCGCAACTCTTCCTTAAACAACCGGGCAAACAAGTAGCGGTTCGGTAAATTCGTCAGAGCATCGTGGTAGGCCATATGTTCCATCTCTTCGAGCGCCTGTTCGAGAGCAGCCGTCCGCTCCTCGACCTTTGCCTCGAGATTTTCACGCAGCCGTTGATTATCCATCACAATCCGCACCTGTCTTGAAATCAACAGCGGAACCGCTATCATCAGACCAATCGTCAACCCATTCCAACTGACCGCCTGTCGTGCCATTGTCACGAATAAAATCAACAAAAAGATATACGGTGTCACGAGGCGAATTCCTTCTAAAATCTGCCGATCAATCTTTAAGCCGATGGGCCGTTCGTCTGCATCAAATAAGATGGCCGCCCCGCCAATCAACAACACCGTCGCTATCCAAAGGGGATCCAGCCACATGACAGAGATCGGAAAATCGGTTCGATACAAAGCAACATATAATATATCGGCAATGAGTTGCAGATGGAATCCAGCTAAAATCATCAGAAGTGGAATGCTGTTGCCTCGCTTCATGATGCCAAAAAATAAGATGATCATTCCGCCGAGTAACAACAAATCTCCAAGTGGATAACGGAGCAACAGTAGCGTCTCAAAACTGAGAAATTCTGCTCGCTCCAAGTAAGGGGTGACAAGATAATGCCAGGAAATCGCGCCCGTTACGATCAGGATGATCAACTCATCAAATAAAAAGAACCGTAGATTGACCTGTGAACGACGACTGATTAAAAAATAACAAAACGCCAGCAAATAAAAAACGATTTGCAGGCTGAATACTAAATCAATACCGTCAAAAGGTCCCGAACGTTCCAGATTGCGCCTTTCAACAATCAGTTGTGCCGTCTCACCAATGGCTAACGATACATTTCCGAACAACAACAACAAAAACAGACGTTGGGTAAAGGGGCGAGTCGGATGACGGCGCACCGAAATCATTAACAAGACCGTCGAGATGACAGCACCCAGAATCATAAACAAGCTGTTGCCTATTTTTGAAAGTTCCGAAGACGTGCCGATGATTCCTAACCATAACGTATGAGACAAGACCCATCCGCCGATGATCGCATAGATTAGTTTATACATCGTTCACGCCCTTCCCTTTTTTTGTCTAGTTCGTTTGTCCTATATGATTATCGGCAAATCTTTCTGTTTTTTAACCATCTTTTCATTATATTTAAATATTCTTAACGTGTCCTGTTTTTTTGCTCTGAAGTGGGTCAATCGATTTCTCCAGAATCAGACAACAAAAACAAGCACCACCGGTGAAGCAAGGCGGTACTTGTTTTGACTTCAGACATTCTCGGTGACGTGTAACGGTAACTGAACGGTAAACGTACTGCCCTGTCCTTCGATCGACTCGACATGAATCACACCGTCATGTTCCTTGACGATTTCCTTACAGATCGATAGACCAAGACCTGTCCCGCCAATCCGTCGGGTATCCGAATTGTCGACCCGGTAAAACTTATCGAACAGTTGTGCAAATGCATAATGCGGAATACCGATGCCGTGATCCGTAATCCGAATCGTCGCATTGTCTTCATCGGTACCGACACTCACTTCAATTAATCCACCGTCTGGTGAATACTTGATGGCGTTATTCACCAAGTTGTTTAGTAATTGTTTAATACGCGCTTCATCCCCAATGATGGTTGGACGTTCCGTACCTAGCATTTGGACACGAATGTCATGTTGTCCATTCGACACATCATATAATCCAGCGACCTGCTGGACAATCGTACATAAATCAAGATGCGCCATTTGGTACAGTTGTCCTCCGGACTGCATCCGCTGAACGTCCAAGAAATCTGTCACCAAATTAGACAACCGTTCCGTTTCCGTATGAATCGTCGCTAAATACTTTCGTTGCTTCATCGTATCAATTTCACGATTCAACATCAGCTCCGTAAATCCATAAATGGATGATAACGGTGTGCGCAATTCATGCGACACGGTTGAGACCAGTTCAGTTTTTAATCGATCGGCCTCTGTTTCCCGGGTAATATCTCGAATGACCAGAATGACACCTTTCCAGCCACCCTCAATATCAATCCGCTCGGCATAGACTTCTAAATGGGCCGTGTTGTTTCGAACATCAAATTGAACTTTATCCGGAGAGACATCTCCTGCCCGAATCAAAGCTAAATAATCATTAAAACGATCGACATCATCGACGATATTACGCATCACTTCAATCACATAACTGCCGGATGATAACGTCCGGTCTTTTGTGAACTCTGACTGGAGTTCCGGTACCAGTTCAAACAAGGGACGGTTCACGTACAATTCATCATTTCCGTCTTCCAGATAAATGATGGCTTCTCGAATCGAATCAAGAACTTGTTCCGTTTTTTGTTTCTCTTGTTTCATCTCGTCATAAGAACGTGTCCGAAGCAATGATAACGTCATCTGTTGCGAAAACTCACGCATGTCTGCCAGTTGTTGCGCTTTATATGTCGACTGGTAACGGACCATGTAAACCGCTGCCATTAACTGATTCGTCGATGGATCGTAAATTGGCAGTGCGACTTCATGGGTACTGAAGCTGTATGGAACATCATCCGTCCGGGAAACCCGTTTCTCTGACTGGACGACTTGATTGCGAAGCATCATTCGATTGAGGACAGAGGTTTCATCTGCTAACAATGCCTCGATCTGTTGAAGCTTCATTCCGTTTGTCGTAGCTCCAATGTACTGTCCATCTTCATACAACAATAAGGCACCGTACTCAGACGAAGTAATCTCAAGCATCTTCCGCACAATCGCCGGATACGATTCGACGGTTTCACGGACCGCCAGTGCTTCTGTCAACTCGCTTCGCATTTTTAGCTTTTCTTCGTTTTGCTTGGTCGTTTGGTATGCTTCTTCTAATTCTTCTTGCTGTGCCTGCAGTTCTTCCTGTTGTGCAAGCAGTTCTTCACTTTGCGCCTGTAATTCTTCATTTTTTCCTTGCATCGCTTCTGTATGGGAGCTCGTTGTCACTGCCATCTGGTTAAAGGATGACCGGAGCATTCCGATTTCGTCAGTCCGTTGCTCAGTTAAGTCCATTTCAATCGGTTCGTTCCGTGATAACTTTTGATTGTCATCAATCAGACGCAAAAGTTGTTTTGTCATTTTCCGGATAAACGGATGCACGAACAATAGGATAAACCCGACCAACACTAAGATGCTCGAAATCCAAATCCACTGCGTTTTCGCAACTTCACTTCGCAGGTTCATGACGGCATTTTCCTGCTGTGCTTGTAAATTATCGCGGTAATCCTCAAGTGCCACCGATGCCCGTTCAATATCCGGTGCAATATCAATCGATCCGTCTGCCGAGGGTTTCAACTGTCCCTGTTCGACAAGCCGCTTGGCAACCGGTAATGAAAATAAGCTGTCGCCTTGCAAAAAGTCTTCATTGATTGTATTGTCTTTTTTTCCATTGACATAGGATTGGGTGACCGGGAAAAGGGCACCGTAATACAGGTCATACAAGTTCGTCATCTGTGCAGCAAACTCTTCTTCTTCATCCGTCTTGGCTTTACGGGAAAACCAATCGGTCTCACTCTTGATTTCGGTTCGTAAATCCTCGACTTCATCAAACCGGTCTTGATCTCCGAAAATGACGAATCCCCGAAGCCCGAATTGAACGGTCTGCCAGTTATCCCACAGCGTATCTGCCCGTCGGTTTTGCTCGCTGATAATCTCCAGGTTGTTACGCGATGACTCGATCCTGCCTTCCATATAATCGTAGACAAAAAACGAGGTGACTGAAACCAACACGAGTACGGTATAAAAGACTGCCAACAACTGCCTTCCAATCCGCCTCCGAATCCATTTGATCATGAAATATCCTCCTCATCATTCACTTAGAATGATGCATTTTTGAAATAAATGTAATCACTTAAAAGTATCATAATTTTTTAAAAAATACTTTAAAAATAAGATATCTGGTAAAAAAAACAAGCCTTTTCCGTTTTACCCGAAAAAGGCTTGTTTGAAGACTTATTTTTTAGCTTTTTTGACGACGACTACCGTGCTCGTACTTTTTTGTTTAAAGCTGTTTTCAACATAAACAGAAAGCTTGGCTCCTGCTTTTTGTTTGGCAATCTTGACTGTGAACGTACCTTTTGACGTGACCGTTCCTTTACCGATTACTTTTTTCTTTTCGTTTTGAACATAGACACGTGCTTTTTTCTCACCTGTCCCGGTTACTTTCGTTTGACCGGCTGTGACCGATTTAACTTTTGGTGCTGCCGGAGGAGCAACAACGGTAATCACTGTCGCTTTACTCGAACGGTTCGCAATGTCTTTCACGGTTACAGCAAGACGGGCATTCGCTGCTTGTTTTTTGACCTTCACTGCGAACTTCCCTTTGCTGTCGACGGTTGCTGTACCAACGACTTTGTTTTTGGCGTCTTTGATCGTGATTTTACCTTTGGCAATCGCTGTTCCTGTTACGGTTGTCGCACCGGCGAGGACACGATTGACTTTCGGAGCAGCTGGTGCTTTTCCTGGTAACACTTCCGTCCGTTCTGACGTGACGTCAGAACCGTTGGCGTAACGAATCGTCAAGACGGTTTCTTTTTCCTGACGGGGAATCGTCACGCTGTATTTACCGGATTTTGCAGTTGTTTTCGCTAATCGTTTAGACGTATCTTTTGTATCCGTCAACTTCTTCGTCGACCAGACTTCTACTGTCGTACCTGATTTGACTTGTCCGCTGACAACAAGTTGGTTGTCATAAACCGGGTTTACTTTTCCTTTAAGGTTTAACTGGGCAATCGCACGCGTGATGTTGACTTTTCCGTATCCGGATACCGGACTGACATATGCCGGGAATTCCGGTGTGCTGTCCTTCTCATATCCAGGTGGGTACTCATCTTCCATCTCTTCGTCTTCATCGTACCAATCATTCGGATTTTCGAAAGCGAGTGGTTCTGCGCTCGTCCGTAAAATTGCTTCGATTTGTTTCGGCGTCAACTTCGAATCAAGTGACGCGAGAATTCCAGCAACTGCTGCGACGTGTGGTGATGCCATGCTTGTTCCGTCCATGTAGACCGTGTTACCGTCCGGAACGAGACTCGCAATTTTTGAACCCGGTGCAACGACATCCAGTCCAATGCCATAGTTCGAGTAGTCCGCGACCATGCCGAGCGGGTTTGTTGCGCCGACAGAAATCGCATATTCCGAGCTGGCCGGGAAACCGACTGACATATCATATTCGTTCCCTGATGCTGCAACGACTGTCACGCCGTGATCAGCTGCGTATTTCATCATGTACGCCATCGTCCGGCTTTCACCGCCGCCAAGACTCATGTTAATGATTTTGGCACCATGATCAACCGCATATTTGATTCCGAGTGCAATCGCATCGGTTTCTCCTTCACCGTTGGCATTCAAGACTTTGATCGGAAGAATCTTCGCTGACTGGTGAATTCCGCGAATGCCGTAATCATTTTCAAGAGCTGCCGCGATGACACCCGAGACGTGCGTCCCGTGACCGTGGTCATCTAATGCGTTTCCGTTGCCGTTGACATCGACATAGTTCTTTTCCTGGGCAATATCGACTTTACCTTGGAAGTCTTTCAGACGGTAATCCACCCCGGTGTCGATGACTGCAATCGTGACGGGTGCTAATGTTTTACCCGCACGGTACTTCTCGAATTGCTCAAAGCCGATTCCGGCGTTCGGGAACTGTTCGACATTTGATTTTTGATTGAGTGACCATTGGTAGTCGTAGTTGATATCCCCTGTTGCGCGGTATGTCTGAACTTCCTCGACATACTCAACCGCACTTGATTTCTTCAACGATTGTTTGAGGACAGCTGCCGACTGGTTTTTGACCGTCGGATCTTCCGTAACGATGACAAACTCACCTGTTTTACCAAGCGATAACTTTTCAACATCCGGTGCTTGTGCTCCGGCGATTTTCATCGTCCGTTGCGTGTGACCCGGTTTTAACTTCACGATGAAACGTGTCTTAGCTTCTGATTTCACTTTAATGCCAAATGGTTTGAACGCTTCACTCAAGTCGGAACCACCAATCGTTTCGATTCCCGCAGTTTTTGCGACTTGATTGATTTCAGTTGCGATGACTTCCGGAGAAGCATCACGTGTCAGGGCATACAAACGATTGATTGCCGTCTGATCCGTTTTGGTTAATGTATAAGCCGTTCCGTTGACAAGAGCTGTCATGGCCGGTTTTAACGTTTTTAAATCTTCATACGTTTGTGTCCGCTTGTCTTTATTGAAGAGAAGTGTTTTGACGACGTATGGAGAGACTTTGTAGTACAACGATGTTAAGTCGCGTCCTTGTTCCGACTGGCTCAACACCTGTTTTTGAATCGCGTGCATCAACGCAAGCAACGGTTTCTCGTCCGTTGTTTGTTTGAGGGCTTCTTCCGCCATACAGCTCATATCGTCGCTGATTGGCTCATATTCGACTGGCAGCTTGACATTGTTGTATGTCAAGCTGACGTTTGCCGCTTTTGGTGTTTTGCCTTCTTCGATTTCTGGATAATAGTCGACTTTGACGTAATATGGACCATCCCAGGCATACGGGACAGCGATTTTTGTTGCGTCTTTGTCGTTTGGTTCTGCGTATCCGCGGTAACGATCAAACGTTTCGTCCTTTGACGCCATTTCTTGACTTGGGTAAGCCGTTACTTCAATCGGTTGATCCGTATCAAGCGACAGTTCAAAGTGGCTTGCTGTTTTTTCAACACCCGCTTGATGCTCGACCTTATACCAATATGTATTCTTTTCTGCCGTTCCGGTTTCGAGCACTGTTTCTTGCCCTGCGTTTAATAAGACAGCTTCCGATAATGCACTTGCTGCCGCGGTCTTCGTAGCTGACGGTCCGATTCCAAGTGACAGAATCAAACAGCTCAGCATGAGCCAAATGGTTAACTTTTTCACAACGTTCCTCCTCAAGATATAATCCTACATTGTTTATAGTATAAACAATATTTGGATAAAATGGATAGCTATTTTTTAGGCGGCTCACCTTACAGTTTCGAAAGAAAAGACACCTTCCACAAAAGTGAAAAGTGTCTGTTTGGTTGATTATTTAAATTCAGAAAGATATTGTTCGTACCCTTCTTGTTTCAACTCTTCTTTCGGAATGAATCGTAAAGCAGCCGAGTTCATACAGTACCGTAACCCTGTTGGTTCAGGACCGTCCGTAAAGACATGTCCAAGATGGGCATTGCCGTGACGGCTTCTGACTTCCATCCGCTTCATCCCAAGCGCAAAGTCACTTTTTTCAATGATGTTCCCGGGTTCAAGAGGTCGCGTGAAGCTGGGCCATCCGGTTTTCGAATCGTATTTATCCTTCGAAGAGAATAACGCTTCACCGGAAATCAGATCGACATAAATCCCGTCCGCCTTCAAATCATGGTACGGATTATCAAATGCCGGTTCTGTCCCGTCTTCTTGGGTGACTTTGTACTGAATATCCGTCAATTTCGCTTTGATCTGTTCGTCCGTTAACTTCGTATACTTGGGTAAATCAAGTTTTGGTTGATCATTCCAGTATTGGTTAATGAAGTCATCACGTCCGGACGCAGCGCGGTAGAACTTGTATTTCTTTTCGCTTTTCAAGTAATAATCTTGATGGTAGTCTTCCGCCTCATAAAACGGACCGGCCTCAATCAACGGCGTGACGATTTTTTCATCAAAGATGCCGCTGGCTGCCAAATCCTTCTTCGATTGTTCCGCAATCTGTTTTTGCTCGACGTTCGTATAGAAGATTGCCGTCGTATACGATTCCCCCTGGTCGACAAACTGACCGTTCGGATCAGTCGGATCCACTTGACGCCAGTAAACATCCAGAAGTTGTTTGTACGAGATGACCGATGGATCAAACGTGATCAGGACTGCTTCCCGGTGACCGGTCGTCTCCGCCGATACTTGGTTATAGGTCGGATTTTCAACATCTCCACCGGTATAGCCGGAGATGACTGATTTCACACCTTTTAACTCTTCAAACGGCGGTTCCATACACCAGAAACATCCTCCGGCGAGAATAGCCGTTTCTTCTTTTGTATACGACAGCTCTTTGCTTCCGCTCGATTTTGCCTGTTGCTGTTGGAAAACAAAGTAGCCGCCAATCATGATCGCAATCAAAGCTACGACCGAAAGAATCGTCAACATTCGTTTCTTCATCTCCCTCCGCCTCCTTTTTTAAGCTTACGTCGTTCACCCGCGGGCAGATTTCTTTTTTCTAATGTACCTTGATTTCCCACAGTTTGTCGCCCGGTCAGCCTT
Source organism: Exiguobacterium sp. s192 (assembly GCF_018618795.1). Taxonomy (NCBI): domain Bacteria; kingdom Bacillati; phylum Bacillota; class Bacilli; order Caryophanales; genus Exiguobacterium; species Exiguobacterium sp. s192. Next base: position 31,145 of record NZ_JACSMS010000012.1, read on the forward strand.
CATTTGGCACATTCAAAAACGATTCATCTTATTCAGACAGGGAATAAGGTAAAAGAATCCAAAAAACCGGGAGGGGCATTTATGTTTGACTACACCGTCAACTCCAATCATTCAATAGAGAAAACAATCGAACGGCTCAAAACAGAACTTGCCGAGATTTCATTCGGCGTTTTATGGGAGTTTGATTTAGCCAAGAAATTCAAAGAAAAAGAGTTACCGTTTGACGACCAGTACCATATCCTTGAAGTCTGTAACCCGAAAGAGGCTCATCGTGTCTTATCGACTGAACGTCGGGCCGGCTACTTTTTGCCGTGTAAACTCGCTGTTTATACGGAAGACGGACAAACGAAGATCGGAATGCCACGCCCGACCTCACTGATCGGTTTGGTCGAAGACGACGAACTGAAACAAGTCGCACTCGATGTCGAACAAAAACTTGTTCATGTCATCGAAAAAAGCCGGATGTAAAACCGGCGGGTAGTCAAAAGTTATGTTTTACACAGATGAGGGTGACAGATTTTAATCTGCCACCCTCATCTCGTTCAAGTGGAATCACTTGCTTCGCGTGACTCCTACAGGAAAAAGCGCAAGTCGACTTGCGCTGTCAGAGACAGACAAGACCCGTTTTCCTGCCTCCATTAGGCAGGAAAATTGGCTTGTGTCTCGCCTGAGGAAAGCACGTGAACGAAAAAGTGATTTCTTTTTGAAGCTGTCTATTTTTTTGCGTGTCTTTTCCTTAGAGAATATCAATCCAGATTTTGATTGCTGTCGCTAAAATCAGGACCGCCAAAATGATTTGTAAAATCTTCGTGTTCATCTTTTTTCCGGCAAGCGCGCCGAGCGGTGCCGCAATCAGACTCGCGACGACCATGATGGCAGCAGGACCCCAATCGACTTGTCCTGTCGTAATCTTCCCGACCGTTGCACCAATCGACGAGATAAAGGTAATCGCAAGAGACGAAGCAATCGTCATCCGGGTCGGGATCTTTAGAATGACGAGCATGATTGGAACGAGTAAAAAAGCTCCGGCCGCACCGACGATTCCTGCCCCCACTCCGACGATAAACGCAGCACTTGCCGCAATCCCTTTATTGAAACGAACTTGATCAAGCGGGATATCATCGATGCCTTTTCGCGGAATGAACATCATCACGGCTGCAGTCAGTGCCAACACGCCGTACACAAGATTGATTGTATCTTCCGCGAGAACGTTTGAGCCATAAGCACCGATGAAACTCCCAATCAGAATCGCTCCGCCCATATACAGAATCAGCGATTTGTTTAAGAAACCGCCTTTTCGATAGGCCCAAACACCGCCAATCGTCGCAAAAAAGACTTGAATCGCGCTGATTCCGGCGACTTCATGTGCAGAAAAGGCAGCAAATCCGAGCAGTGGTGGAATGTAGAGTAGCATTGGATATTTGATGATCGAGCCGCCAATTCCGACCATGCCCGAGATATATGATCCGACAAACCCAATTAAAAAAATTGTGATGATAAAACCGAGTTCCATTTGATTCACTCCTTTAAAAAAAGAGGACTGTCGCCAGCCCTCCTTCAACTTGAATTACCCTTTTTGGATCCAGAATTTTAAGACGCTTGCTTCTTCTTCGTGTTTCACAAGCTCATGGCCACCTGATTTTGCCCAGGCTTGTAAATCGTTTTTTGCCCCTTTGTCTGTCGCATGGACTTCAAGGATTTGACCTGATTCGAGTCCGGAAATGGCTTTTTTTGTTTTGACGATTGGCATTGGGCAGGCAAGCCCTTTTGCGTCGAGTACGAGTTCTGATTTCATGATTATGATTCCTCCTGAAGTAAGTGGTTTTTTAGTTTAACGAACGGCGCAACGGTTAGGTCCGACTTCCATCTCGCGTTGTGCTTCGAGATCAGGCGTCTGTTTCCCCATGTTTGTTTCGCGAATTTCTTGATAGGCATTTGGTTGCGGCGGAAGATTTTCGGTCACCATCTTCCGGAATGTTTCTTCATCTTCGATGTTCAAGCCGTGATTGTTGGCGAGTAAGATATCGAGTTTTTCTGCGACACTGCCATCTTCATTTAATTCTTCAATCAGCATGAAGTGGGCCGGTAGGACGACAAGATCTTTCGCAAGGTCGCGATATGTCTTGTAAAGCGACTCCCGCAGGTCGCCGACCCAGTCTTCTGCCAGACCGGCTAAATCCGGACGGCCAATCGAATCGATGAACAAAATATCCCCCGTTAAGAGGTAACGCTCGTCGACAATAAACGACGTGGAACCGATTGTATGTCCCGGGGAATACAGTGCCCGGACATCGATTTTTGTATCGCCTACTTGAACGCGGCTTCCGTCTTCGAGTGCTGCATAATCAAACATGACATCTGTCGCGTCTTTTGGTGGCAACCAGTAAGTTGCTCCTGTTTTTTCAGCAATCTCACGCCCGCCGGAAATGTGATCGGCGTGAAGGTGTGTATCAAAGACATGCGTGATGGTCAGTTGACGTTCGTTGGCATAATCAAGATAAACACCTGTCATCCGCGCGGCATCCACGAGGACGGCTTCGCCTTCTGAGATGATCATGTATGATAAACAGCCTTTCCCGATCCGGACGAATTGAACGACTTCACCTTGATCGGCTCCGGTTTCATTTAATGATCCGAGTGAAATCGGCTCCAAGTGTTCGCTCCAGGCTTTCATGCCTCCTGAAAGATACGAGACGGTCCGTCCCGCTTCTTCCAATAAATCCGCTACAAAAATCGACGACCCTTCTTTTGCACAGACGACGAGAACAGGTTGATCTGTCGGCAGTTGATCTAAAATTTCTTCGACACCGTCGAGTAAATCGAAATACGGAACATTGAGATACGAAAACTGTTCGCCTTCAATTTTCCAGTCTTGAAATGCCTCTTCATTTCGGACATCCAAGATAAACATTTTTTCACGGTGAATGATTTTTTGCGTGACTTCTTTTGTTGTCATTGCGTGTGCCATCTGATTGATTCCTCCTGATCGTAATTTACGGATTAAACGGTTTGATTCGTGTCATACTTCCAGTCACTCATGCCGGGGATCACGTTTTGAACGTTGAATCCTTTTGCATCGAGTTGTTGGCAGGCCAAATCACTCCGACTGCCTGTCCGACAGACGACATAAATCGTTTTCGATGTGTCGAGTTCTCCGATTCGCGTCTCCAGTTCACCAAGCGGAATGTTGACGGCATTCGGGATATGGGAGAACGCATATTCAGCCGTTTCCCGGACGTCCAAAATGAGCGTATCCGGATTGTTGCGAACCGCTTCAACGGTCTCGTTCGTAACAACCGATTTAAATGCCGGTGCTTCTTGCTCGTCACCGGAAGATTTACGGACATAATGCCGCAAGACATCTCCTTCTTCGATCGTTCCAAGATATTGATTCCCGGTACTGTTCGCCCAAGCACGGAGATCGGCTGTTGATCCTTTGTCAGTGGCCTGCACTTCCACGACTTGACCCGGTTCCAGCGTCTTCATCGTCTTTTTTGTCCGGACGATCGGCATCGGGCACGCTAAGCCACGTGCGTCGAGTACGATATCTGTTTTGATTGTCTGCAAAAGTATTCGCTCCTTTTTACCTGTAGGGGTATGTTTGACGTTAAATTTTTTAGTTGGTTTTACCTTCGTATGCCATCATGCCGCCATCCATGTTGATGACATCAAATCCTTGTCCTTCGAGATACGTTGCGGCACGACCACTTCTTGCACCAGAACGGCAGACCATGACATATTGTTTTTTCTTATCGAGTTCGTTCATTTTAAACTCGACGAGACCAAGTGGAATATGAATCGCTTCCGGAATCTTGCCTTCTTTGACTTCATCCACTTCGCGGACATCGATGATGTTGAGTTGTTCCCCGTTTTCAAGCTTTTCCTGTACTTCTTTTGCTGTAAATCGTTTCATCTGTCATTCCTCCTCCTAGTGTTAACGCCAAGCGTTCATTCCGCCTGACACTTCTGTAACCTGGGCATAACCTGCTTTTTTTAATTGTTTGACCGCCTGTTTACTGCGCATGCCGCTCTGACAGATTACGATGACTTCTTTGTCTTTCGGAATCTTGTCGAGTTGTGACGGCAATATTTGAAGCGGAATGTTTTTAAAGCCTTTAATGTGATTGCCTTTGAATTCACCCGGTGTCCGGACGTCCAAATAAAATCGGTTGCGGTCGCCTAACTTCTGTTTTAAGTCCGACGTCGACCATTTGTTGACACCTTTAGTTGGCGCAAACATCCGATAAGCAAGAAACGCAACGATGATTAGAAATACGATGGTCAAGATATCCATTTGTATCATCCCTCCTCGAGATTAGATGAACAGGTTGACGTTTCCGTTTTCGGCATCGGCAAGATATGCAGCGACACCGGCATATTCGATCCCGTCATGCAGTTCTTCTTGTTTTAATCCGAGCAAGTCCATCGTCATCGTACATGCGACCAGTTTTACGTCTTGCTCTTTCGCCAGTTCAATTAGATCGGGAAGCGGCATCGCATTGTGTTTTTTCATGACGTTTTTGATCATCTTTTGACCGGCACCACCAAAGTTCATTTTCGAGAGCGGCATCTTGTCTGCTCCGCGCGGCATGAATTTCCCGAACATTTTTTCAAGCAACGTTTTATCGGGCTGAATCGGTTCGTCCTTGCGCATCGCGTTTAATCCCCAGAACGTATGGAAAATCGTCACTTCATGGTCGTAAGCTGCTGCACCGTTGGCAATGATATATGCTGCCATGACCTTATCGTAATCTCCGCTGAACAATACAATCGTTGTTTTTTTAATCTCTGACATCTGAATAATTCCTCCACCTATTTTACCCTAAGGGGTATATTTTCTTTTAAAAATTTTTTATCTGCTTTTCAATAACAGTTGAACCGCTTCTGCTACGGCTTGTTCATGATTGTCTGCCGTGTCATCATTCGTCACACAGTCGATGAGATTTTCACTCACGACCAGTCCAATGACACGATCAATCGCACTGCGTGTCGCACTCAGTTGAGTGACAACCTCTTTGCAGGATGCTTCTTCTTTCATCATCCGGGTGATGGCGTGAAGTTGCCCTTCAATCCGGTTCATCCGGTGAATGATTTTGTCTTCGTATACTTTTTCCATGTGAAGAACACGCTCCTTTTTTCGTGTGACCTGCGTCATATCCATTGGCTACATTCCATACAATAATACCTACAGGGGTATAAGTCAACGAAAAAGTTTTTAATTTGATCCGGAGTGTTCCTTCATCCACTTGTGGGACAGACGGGTCGTCTCCCCTTTTAACGTAATGAATTGAAAAACGCGTTGGTCGATTCGGGAATCATCATGTGTCTTAAATCTTTCCGAATCGAGTAATGTGCCTGCCAAACGTTCCGAGAGAATCGAGATCCCGGTCCCGTTCGTGATCAATTGTTTAATCAGCCGATTGGAATACACGGTAATGATCCGTCTTGGAACAATCGCTTGCGTGGCTAACCATGTTTCCAGTGCGAACCGGGCAGCTGACCCTTCTTCCCGATAGATCCACGTCGCCTGCTCCAAAACAAGGCTTTCGTGACCGATGATCCGTAATCGGTCGGTCGCAAAAGGAAGCGCCTCGATTTGATGGGAATGATGCGGTCCTTCCACCATTCCTAAATCGATTTCGTGATGAAGTAATGCCTGCTCGACTTGTTCCTGGTTCATCACCCGGGCATCCACTGACACGTCCGGATAAGCGACAAGAAAGTCGTGGATCATCTGTTCTAACATCGCTTCATAGATGGTATGCGTCGCGGCGATTCTTAACGTCCCTCGGGTGATTCCTTCTAATTCATCCATTTCTTGTTCCAAGCGTACCGTCTGGTGCAGAATTTCTTTGGCATGACGATACACAATCCGTCCGGCTTCTGAGATTTCAATCGTCTTGTTAAACGTATGCCGATGAATCAAACTTTGCCCGAAATGTTCTTCGAGATGCTTTAAGTGAAGACTGACCGTCGGCTGTGAAATATACAGCCGCTCAGCTGTTTTCGTAAAGTGTTTTGTTTCGACTAACGTAACAAATGTCTTCAGTTCATTAAAATTCATTTCTTCACCTCATTTATTTTTCTGATCTTTAGTATCAGTATAATTCATTTTCCTGATCAAGACTTTCCCCGTAGAGTCATCTGTATCACCTCACAGAAAGAAGGAACACCCTTTGGAACTATTACTTTTTCTTTTACTCGGCGCCGCGATCGGCATTCTTTCCGGCTTTTTCGGAATCGGTGGAGGCATCATTTTGACCCCTCTTTTATTGATCTTAGGGTATGCCCCCAGCACAGCGATCGTCTTAAGTTTACTGTTGACGCTTGGTTCGACGGTAACCGGCACCTTTGCCCACCTCCGCCAGAACAACTTTCATCTTCGGGATGCAGGTACGATTGGACTGGCAGGGATCATCGGATCTGCTGCCGTTACGCCTGTCGTTTTTTGGATGGAACAACACAGTGGCGCAGACATCATTATTTCCACGCTGTACATCGTCCTGTTGCTTCTGTTTGCGATTCAATTTTTAAAACCGACCAAAAAAATTATTCGCGAGACGCCTGTTCCGCACGCTTCGTTTTATAAATTGGTCGCAATCGGTGGAGCCGCCGGAATTCTGTCGTCTTTGATGGGCGTCAGCGGTGGCTTTTTACTCACCCCGCTGCTGATGGGATGGGTGCGCTTCCCTCTTAAACAAGCCATCGGAACCAGTATCGCGGCAGCTACGTTAATTGTCCTCGGCGGGATCACGAGTTACTTCATCTCGGGAACACAGGCTCCGCTCGGTTTAGGAGTGGTTTTGATTATCGGGGCACTGATCGGCTCACCACTCGGTGCTTCCTTTCTCAACCTCTTCAGCACACACTTTGTCAAAAAGAGTTTGGGCAGTTTTTATGCAGCTGTCGCCACGAGTGTTTTCTTGAAAACGACACACCATGAACAACTTTCTCTGCTCCTGCTCGCTTTGTTTACGACCGGATTGATTGGTCTGTTCGTCTATCAAAAAACCGTTCAACGTCAAACAAAAGACTGCCCTTAACGGACAGTCTCAGAACGATGATGTTGATCTCTTTTTCCCATCATAATGATTCCTCTTCTTTTGAATATCTATGCTGGTCTTACACCCAAAAGCGTGAAAAAAAGCGGTTGTTCACTCGAAATCGCTTCCTAGGGAAAAACAAGCAGGAGCGACCCAGCAGCGAAGCGATGCGGCGCGATGCTTGTCCCAGGAAAACGATTCGAAGCGAACAAAAAAGCGGTTCTTCTCGATCAAGAGAAAAACCACTCCTTTGTCTTCAGTATGAGACTGCCCTTAACGGACAGTCTCTTGTTTGATTTTTTCGGGTTTTAAAACTTTGGCTTCCTTCTTTTGACGCATCCGTTCAGCATTCATCAAGCCGCCGAGCATCAAGACGACCGACGAAAGATAAAACCATGTCATCAAGACGATGATCCCGGCGAGTTGTCCGTACAGACGGTCATAACTGCCGAATTCTGCATAGTACGAGAAGAATTCCGATACCGCCTGCCAGGCGATCGTTGCAAAAACGGCCCCCGGTAACACTTGGCGTACAGTCAGCCGGACACTCGGCAACACGCGGTAGAGCAGGATGAAGAACATCAACAGGAACAACGAACCGAGTCCCCAGCGGAACAGAAACCAGACCCACGAATAGTTGGTGACAAAGTCATTGACGAGGGCAAAATGCGTGATGAAGCGGCGCGTCAGCTTTTCCGCCACCGGAACGAGGAGTGACATCGGTAAGATGACCATCATTCCGATCGTAAAACCAAAGTCCTGCAACAACCCTCTCCAAAACGGCACTTTTCGTGTCACTTCGAGCGCATCATTTAACGAACGGACCAGTGATTGGATCGACATCGAAGCAAGCCAAAAGGCGGCCAGGAAACTGATCGAGGCGAGTTTTAATCCACCGTCATCAAAAATTCCGACGACATTTCTCCGAATCAACTCATACGTCTCTGCCGGTGCAAACGGACGGATTAAATCGAGCACGTCTCCGGACGTAAACGGTAAAAAGGACACCAGTCCTACAACAAATAATAAAAACGGGAATAAGGACAACATCAGATAATAGGCGAGTTGCGCCGACTTATCAAAGAAGGCTTCGCCGAAAAAACGGGCAAATACAGGTTTTAATAATGACATAACTATTTCCTCACTTTCGAATGATTCCTTTCTCTATCCCCCTTTCGGTGCTACTTTTAAACTTTTGTAGTCTTTTGAACTCGTAAGTAAGCGTTTAACGATTATCGATTGGCAGAAAGCTGAAGCAGGCGGTACACTGAAACAAGAACAATCGTCGTGTTGGATAAAAGAAAGGATTCTACGCCGTGCCTACTTTACTTGCCGAAGCCGAACGCTTCTTAACTGACTATATAGAACAATACCCGCAGGACAGTAATCGCCTGCATGAAGTCCGGAATGAAATTTCACGGACAGGGACATATAAACAAACGTTCCAAGAGATAGCGTACGGGGCAAAGCTCGCCTGGCGCAACAGCAACCGCTGTATCGGGCGCCTCTTTTGGGATCAGCTCCACGTCATCGACGCACGGGATGCTTTAACCATCGAGACGATTCGTGATGCCTTATTTGAGCATATCGAGTATGCGACAAATGATGGTCGTGTCCGTTCGACGATTACGATTTTTCACCTGGACCGCGTCCGCGTCTTGAATCATCAGTTGATTCGTTATGCTGGATATGAGACCACGGAGGGCATCACCGGGGACCCGAACTCCGTTGCCTTTACCAAACAGTGCCAGTCACTCGGTTGGTCCGGTCAAGGAACCGCCTTTGATGTCTTGCCGTTGTTGATTGAACTTGATGGAAAAGTCAGCCTGCATCCGCTTCCGGACGACCTGGTCCTCGAAGTAACGATCACCCATCCCGACTACGACATATTCGGCGATCAAACCATCAAATGGTACGCCGTGCCGATGATTTCCGATATGCGTCTCGAAATCGGCGGCATCTCCTATCCGTGTGCGCCGTTTAACGGCTGGTACATGGGAACGGAAATCGGTGCCCGTAATTTAGCGGATACCGATCGTTATGACCTCTTGCCGCTTGTTGCGAGACAACTCGGACTGAATACATCACGGGAACGTTCCTTATGGAAAGACCGCGCCCTCGTCGAGTTGAATCTGGCCGTTCTCGATTCGTTTGAACGGGCCGGTGTAACCATTGTCGATCACCATACGGCTGCCAAACAGTTTGCCCGATTCGAAAAAAATGAAGCCGCGTGTGAACGGGATGTCACCGGCGACTGGTCCTGGCTTGTACCGCCGATGAGCGGTGCCGCGACACACCTGTTCCATAAAGACTTTGATCCGACAATTAAACGGCCTAACTTCTTTCCCGGTGTTGCTCCGGTCGAAAAAATAACTGCCCCCACCGGTTGTCCATTCCATCAGGAGGTCTCCCGATGAATTACGTCAAGACGCTCCGGGATCAAGTCGGACAAACGCCGTTGATCTTGGTCGGTGCTGTCGTACTTGTCATCAACGACGGGTACATCCTGCTCGAACAACGGAATGAATCGCAGGCACGGTTCGGACTGCCCGGCGGATTAATGGAATGGGCCGAATCAACGGAAGAAACGGCCCGTCGTGAGCTCTTGGAAGAGACCGGTCTCGTCGCGGAACAGCTGGCATTGCTTGATGTCTATTCCGGAAAAAATTACGTCACGACGCTTGCAAACGGTGATGTCTTTCAAAGCGTGACCCTTGCTTACGTGACAACTGAAACGTCCGGTACGTTACGGATCAGCGAGGAAAGTTTTGCGTTGACCTATTTCCCGCTAACGGAATTACCGGACAACATCGTCGGCTCGCATCGTGTGATGATTGAAGACTACTTACGCCTTCAACATGGAGCAATCACGCCATAACGGGCTTGTTCTTTTTAGTAAACGAAAGCGAAGCGATTTTGGTTTTATATTTTTTAATGGTAGGCTAGAAGAAAATCGTAGTTTTCTAAAGATTTGAGGTTGTTCTATGATGAACAAAATCATGCTGATCATGCTCGGTGGCACGGGAATCCTGTTTGTGATTTTTGCCATTATCGTCATGATCAGTTTATGGACCTGACAAAAAGCCGTGATGTGTGGCGTTCCTCCAGGGGACTTCCACACATCATGGCTTTTTTGATATCAGATGGTTTGACTCATGACGAATTGCTTCAAGTCCCGCTGCTTCCAGCCGGCTTGCCGTAAGTCTTCCCACACTTGTGGATTGGTCGACTGCAACTGATAACGGGTTCCCGTCAAACGGCGTGTCGCTTCTGTCGCGATCCGCGCTACGTCTTTCTCTTCCGTTATAATCGCAAAAATCGACTCATTGGCGGTCGCAATGAACGCACCGTCGAGTTCATAGTACTGTGCTTGCGCCTGCTTCATTACCGTCTGGTCTTGTTGCCAGATGTATTCCCCTTGCTGTACGTAACGGCGTTCAAATGCAACGGCGTCAATCTCGATAAGCGGCTCCGTCTGGCCGGGTTCTTCCCGAAGAAAATAGCCGAGTTCGTCGACTGTGCGATAACCGAATTTCTGATAGAGCGAAATGGCCGGCTCATTTCCTTGAATGACTTCGAGCATCAGACAATCGACCTTTAACGATTTGGCATAACTTAGTTGGGCATCATAGAGAGCTTTGGCAATCCCAAGCCGTCGGTATTGGGGATCAACCGCCAGTCCACCACAGCGCATGACCGTCTTTTTCTTGATGGTCTTCAGCCCATTCAACCAAATGGCGACCGGTCGTTCGCCGTGGTAGGCAATAAACGAATGCTCAAGTTGATTCCAGTCGCGTTCCAGGATTCGTTCTTGAAACACCTCACGTGAAAGACCTAATGGAATTATGTAATCGCTGAATCCTTCTTGCATCACTAAAAATGCGGTTTCTGTATCAGGTGCCCGTTTAATATGAATCATCTCGGATCGCCCCTTTCTTTACAATTGTTCGCCTTTTTAGCACGCCATTCCTGCTGAGGACCAAACAAAAAGCCATTCAGAACAGCTTCTGAATGGCCGAATCTTATTGGTGTAATTTCGAGCGTGTTCTTCCGTACAGGAAGTAAACTGCAAGTCCAATCCCTGTCCAGATGAAGAACGCGATCCATGTGAACGGTTGAAGGTTCAACATCAACATGATACAGGCGAGAACCGAAAGAATCGGCAAGAATGGAACCAATGGCACTTTGAACGCCCGTTTCAAATCCGGACGTGTTTTCCGGAGGATGATGACGGCGATCGAGATTAACGAGAAGGCAGCCAGTGTCCCGATATTGATTAATTCTGCGAGCGTACCGAGTGGGACGAATCCGGCAATCAATCCGGCTGTTGTTCCTAAAATCCATGTTGCTTTCACCGGTGTATGCGATTTTTCGTTCACGTCCGAGAAGACTTTTGGCAACAAGCCATCACGGCTCATTGCGAACAAGAGACGAACAAGACCAAATGTCATGACGAGGATAACCGTTGTCATCCCGACGATCGCACCTAAGTCAACGAATCCTGCGACCCAGTCTTGACCGGCTACTTTTAACGCAAGTGAAACCGGGCTGTCGACCCCTTCAAATTGTTTGAACGGAACGATTCCGACCATGATGGCGGATACGACAACGTACAATACGGTAACGATTCCAAGTGATCCTAAGATCCCGATCGGCAAGTTACGGCCCGGATCTTTCACTTCTTCTGCTGCCGATGTAACGGCATCAAAACCAAGATACGCAAAGAAGGCGATGGCGGAAGCTTGTAACACACCACTGATACCGAACGGTGCGAACGGTGCGTAGTTGCCTGGCTCAACGTACCAGATCCCGACGACGATGAACAAGATGACGACGGCGACTTTGACAAGAACCATGATATTGTTGACGCGTTTTGTTTCCTTGATGCCCATCGATAATAAGAACGTGATGACCATTAAGATCAAGAAGGCCGGCAAGTTGAAGAACGTTTCGCTGCCGGGTACTGCTCCTGGTGCAGCGGTTAAAGCAGTCGGTAAACTGATACCAAATCCGGATAATAACGACTGGAAATAACCGGACCAGCCTGTTGCGACCGCACTCGACGCTAAACCGTATTCTAATATGAGACACCAACCGATAATCCAGGCAACGAGTTCCCCAATCGTTGCGTACGTGTAGGTGTAGACACTACCCGACACAGGAATCATCGATGAAAATTCCGCGTAACAGAGGGCGGCTAATGCACAGACAATAGCAGAAATAATAAATGCAACCGGTAAAGCTGGTCCTGCATACAGCGCTCCTGTTCCTGTTAGGACAAAGATTCCCGTCCCGATAATGGCACCAATACCGAGTAAGACAAGATCAAAGCCCGATAAATGCCGTGCCAATTTGGAATGACTTTTTTGATCCATCATGACACTGACGTCTTTCTTACGAAGCAAACTCATAAAACACCCTCCGAACTTTCTCTTTTTTCTGAATATTCAAATCATTTTTCTGATTGACCTTTTCATCATAACAAAGGATGTCAGCTTTTATAAGCATAAGTTTCTGTGTTTTTTCACAAATTGGTCAAACCAGTTTTGTTGTTTTACTACAACACGAATATGTAGATATGCATTAACGCACTAAAAAACTCCTCCACCGATGGGTGAAGGAGTTTTGCTTTGATTACGGACGATCATTTGGGTGATCTAAGTTCGGACCGCGGTTAGCATCCGGATCGATCGGATAATCGTCTTGTTGTGCTAAATCATTTTCAGGAAGTGCACCCTTTGGCGTACCATGTGTCGGGTTCACGTTCGTAGAAGATGATGGTTTAGAGGCTTTTGGTGCTTGATCTGGTGTCACATCATCTGCTGCTTTTGATGCTGCACCTTTTGCTGCTTCTTTTAAGCTCGGCTTCGTTGAAGCAGACGATGTGTTGTTTGATGGCAGGTTCGATGTGTCGATGTCTGCATTTTCTGCTTTTTTCTGGAGACGATCGAGGTAACGTGATGCGTTATCACGACCACCTAAACCAAACGCCAGTCCGAAAGCAAGTGCGACAGCACCGAGGATCAAGATGAACGCTGAGTTAACGATTGTTGCTGCTACACCAAGCTGATCAAGTGCCATGAAGACAGCAAGAGCAAGGATGGCATATTTCGCGACGCTTGAAAGAACTTTTAAGTCTGAGTTTGCGAACAGGCTGTCCATTGTACGTTTCACCAAGTTGCTGATGATGATACCGATTGCCAAGATGACGATTGCCGTCAAGACACTTGGAAGGAAAGCAAGAACTGCGCGACCCAGGTCAACCATGAAGTCGAGACCAATCAGGTTGAATGCTTCAACGACGAACAAGACGACGATGACGATTTCAACAAGTGATCCAACGATCGATGACGGTGATGTCGAAGCATTGTTCGCATCCCAGCTACCGATTTTCAAGTGACGTGTTAAGTTGTTGAATCCGAGGCGTGACAAGAGGTCCGCAACGAATTTCTTGACGAAACGACCGACGTAAAGACCAACAAGGATCAAGACGACGCCGATGATGATGTTTGGAATCATACCAAGGACATCGTTTAGCATGTTGATGGCTGGTCCTGTGATTCCTTTAATGTTGAGTTGATCCAGTGCCGAAATCGTGATCGGAATTAAGATCAGGATGAAGACGACTGTACCAAGGATTGAAGAAAGTGATTTTGTATCTTTTTGTTCGTTTGTACCAATGTTGAAGCGTGAAGCAAATTTGTCTGTCCCGACAGCATGCAGGAAGTTCGTGACGATATCGCGAACGATTTTCGCAACGAGGAATCCAACGAAGAAGATGGCTGCTGCAGCGATCAGACGTGGGATGAACCCAAGGAACGATGACAACAATTGACTGAACGGTTCCGAAACACTTTCAATGTTAAGCGCACCGAGTACACCTGGTAAGAACAGCAACAAGACAAGGTAGAAGACGATTTCGCCTGCAACCTTCGGATAGTTTGACAGATCCGTTTGACCTTGAAGCATTTTGTTCGAACGAATTTTTTCATTCGACATCAATTTCGTTCCTGCTTTAACGATGATCATACGGAGAACAACCGCAATGACGTACGCAAGAAGAAGAATCAATGCTGCTTGCAAGATATTTGGGATTGCTGCGAGCAATGTGCTCATCGTATCCGCAAGTGGTCCTGCGATGATATTCAGGTTCAAGATGTTAAAGACTAAGATTAAGACAAATACCATCAAGACCCAGAAAACGACAGTTCCGATAATTTTTTCAGGTGTCCACTTTTTCTTTTGTGGTGGCGTACCTTCTTTTTGCGGTGACAGCTTGTTGACGACACCAGATTTTTCTAATGCCTTTTGAATGCCGTTTGCGATCAGCTTCGCAATCAGCCATCCGATCAGGAATACGATAAGTGCTCCTAAAATGTTGCCGAGGGATCCTAGAATCCCGTTCAGGTCAAGCGACGTACTGTTCCAAAAGTTGTTCATCCTGCCACACTCCTTCATCTCTAAATAAATTAATATATCTCCGACACTTCTTTAATTTCCCCCGCTAAAGAAATTACTAAACCACATTTAACCTGAATGTGGGAGTTTGTGAATAGTATTTAAAAAAATGGATGATTCTAGTTAGAACCATCCATTTACAATAAACTATGCATTTTCAGTATTTTACCGTCATGATTTCGTTGCCGTGCGTTGATTCAAAACGGTCTGTATCGCCGTATATCCGCCGTCGATATTGATGACGTCTTTGATACCAAGCGATTGCAACACACTGACCGCCATCCGTGAACGGACGCCCGATGCACAATGGACCGCGACCGGTCGATCTGTCGGAATTTCCTGATGACGTGTTGCAAGCTTTCCAAGCAAAATCCGGTTGGCTTGCGCATAATGTCCGCCGTCCCATTCGGTTTTGTTCCGGACATCCAGAACAAAGACATCATCCGCTTCTGCCGCTTGCATCGCCTGTTCCGCACTCCAATCCGGATACTGTTCCGTCAATTGCTCGTCTGAAAGATTCGCGACGTCAACCACTGTTACGAAGCGATCGAGACCAATGGACTGTAAATCCGTCTGGATCATCTGAAATTGATCCGGTTCTGCAATGACGGCGATATCGTGGTCAAAATCAAGCAACCAACCTGCCCATGTCACGAACTTCGAGTTGTACGGAATATTGAGCGTGCCGGGTACGTGACCGGCAGCAAATGATTTTCCGTCCCGTGTATCGACGACTTGCATCGTTTGAACAAGCTCTGTTAGCTCGGAAGTGCCCGCGGCACGTGGTGCAGAAAGCGTCGTCGTGTCAGCAATCTCCTCTTTGTTGACCCGTTTCATCATCGCAAAGTAGTTGGGTGGTTCCGGCTGATCCGTCGTCAATTCTTTGACGAATGCTGCCTCGTCCTCCATCTGCAATGCCCAGTTCGTCGCTTTTTCGTAGCCGACCGTCGAGGTTGGAATCGCACCCAGTGCTTTCCCACAGGCACTGCCTGCTCCATGACCCGGCCAGACTTGAACGAAGTCCGGTAATGCTTTGAATCGTTTGAGTGAGTTAAACATCTGCTTCGCTCCGACTGCTGTCGTTCCTTGAATCCCGGCCGCTTCTTCGAGTAGATCCGGACGCCCGATATCGCCGACGAAGACGAAGTCTCCTGTAAAAATCCCCATTGGAACCGTTTGGTCACGATCGTATAAGACGAACGAGATATGTTCCGGCGTATGACCCGGGGTATGCATGACTTCAAGTGTCACATTTCCGACTTTGAACTTCTCCCCATCTTTGACGAGACGCGCATCGATCTCTGAAGCAAAACCATACTTCCAAGAAGCATCGCCTTCATCGGACAGGTAAGCTGTCGTTCCGAGACGTTGCGCGAATTCGCGTGTCCCGGAGACAAAATCAGCATGAATGTGTGTTTCCGCCGTCGCCGAAATCCGAAGTCCTTCTTTTTCTGCTTCTTGTAGATATGGTTCGATGTTTCGTGCCGGATCGATGACAATCGCTTCCCCCGTCTTCTGGCACCCTACCATGTATGAAGCTTGTGCTAATTTTTCATCATAGAAATAGCGTAATAACATAACGATTCCTCCTTTAGTTGAATGGTTGTGCTTGATTGATCCGTTCTTAGCGTGTGACGTTTCCTTCCCAGATCATCATGCCGCCATCAACGTTTATCACGTCAAAACCTGCCTGTTCCAAATACATCGCGGCATTCATGCTGCGTCCACCAGATAAGCAAATGACATGAAGCGGTCGTGACGGATCCAGTTCGTTGGTCCGCTCCGTCAGTTCCGACAACGGCAC
This sequence comes from Exiguobacterium sp. s192, assembly GCF_018618795.1. Classification (NCBI taxonomy): domain Bacteria; kingdom Bacillati; phylum Bacillota; class Bacilli; order Caryophanales; genus Exiguobacterium; species Exiguobacterium sp. s192. The sequence continues at coordinate 47,450 of NZ_JACSMS010000012.1, forward strand.
GTTTTTTGCTTGTTTGATATGACCGCCGGCGTATTCATCCGTTTCCCGGACGTCGATCAGTTGGATCGTTTCGTCTTGTTGCAGTGTTTGTTCCAGTTCATTTGTCGTCATGTTGTTCATGTTGTTTGCCCCTTTGCTACATAAGTTGATGTCCACAATATACCCCATACCGTATTTAAGCGCAAGAAAAAAGATTGCATCAAAAAAGACAGCACCCGGGTTGGGTACTGCCTGATGTTTCACTTTTACGAAAAAATTTGATGAAGGACACGCCAGTTCCGAGTCCACTTCTTCTATTTTTTCCTTAGACCACTTCTTTTTCCGAGAACTGACTGTTGTAAAGATCCGCATAGAACCCGTTTGCGGCAAGCAATTCTTCGTGTGTTCCCTGCTCGATGACGCGTCCCTGATCCATTACTAAAATCAAATCGGCATCTTTAATCGTCGAGAGACGGTGGGCGATGACAAAGCTCGTCCGTCCTTCCATCAATCGTTTCATCGCTTTTTGAATGAAGATTTCCGTCCGTGTATCGACGCTTGACGTCGCTTCATCGAGAATCATGATGGGCGGATCGGCGAGGACCGCACGGGCAATCGTCAACAACTGTTTTTGTCCTTGCGAGATGTTCGACGCTTCTTCGTTTAATACGGTGTCATAGCCGTCCGGTAACGTCCGGATGAAGTGATCGGCGTGAGCCGTTTTTGCTGCTTCGACGATTTCCTCTTCCGTCGCACCGGTTTTTCCGTAGGCGAGATTGTCGCGGATTGTTCCGTTAAAGAGCCACGTATCTTGCAACACCATCCCGAACGTCGTCCGTAAATCTTCCCGTGACATCTTCCGCGTATCGATGCCGTCGATGCGGATGACACCGTGGTTGAGTTCATAAAACCGCATCAACAGGTTGATCAACGTCGTTTTCCCGGCACCGGTCGGACCAACAATCGCAACCGTTTGACCCGGTTTAACGTCGATGTTCATGTCCTCGATCAACAGTTGCTCGCCGTAACCAAAGTCGACGTGTTCAAACGCAACTGCTCCGTCGGCTTTCGCCAACTGATGCGTCGTCACTTCTTTGACTTCCTCTTCTTCATCCAACAGTTCAAAGACCCGTTCGGCAGCAGCGACCGTCGACTGAACGATGTTGGCAATGTTCGCCGTCTGGGTGATCGGTTGTGTGAACTGACGTGTATAGGTGATAAACGCTTGAATGTCCCCGATCGAGATACTGCGCTGAGTGACGAGAATCCCCCCGACGACACTGATCAAGACGTAACTGATGTTGCCGATGAACATCATCATCGGCATGATAATCCCGGAGATGAACTGGGCTTTTCGTCCCGCCTCATACAACTCGTCGTTGACAGCATCAAACTGTTCAACGGCTTTCCGTTCATGTCCAAACGCCTTGACGACGGGATGACCGGTATACATCTCTTCAACGTGCCCGTTTAATTGTCCGAGGGTCCGTTGTTGATCAGCGAAATATTTTTGTGACCGTTTCAAGATCGGACGAATCGCAAAAATCGAAAGCGGCAACGAGACAAGTGAAATCAATGTCAGCAATGGACTGATCGTCAGCATCATGATTAAAATCCCGACAATCGTCACGATCGATGTGATGAACGACGTCACACTTTGCTGCAACGTACTGCCGATCGTATCGATGTCATTTGTGACCCGACTGAGCGTCTCCCCGTTCGGACGGCCGTCATAATACTTGAGTGGTAACCGCTCAAGTTTCTGATTGACGTCTTCGCGCAAATCATAGACCGTTTTTTGGGCGACACTCGACATGATGTATTGCTGGATATAACTGAACAGACTGCTGATGACATACAGTCCGGCGAGTACTAATAAAATCTGTCCGATTTTCGTAAAGTCGATTTCCGCACCAGGTACTCCCTGGAACTTGGCATAGGCCCCTTCGAACAGTTCCGTGATCGCCGTTCCCATGATTTTTGGTCCGGCAATCATAAAGATGGTACTGAGAATCGCGGCGATGAAGACGGCAATCAAGGCCGTCCGGCGCGGTTTCAGATAGCCGAGCAACCGGCGGAACGTCGCTTTGAAGTTTTTCGGTTTTTCGCCCATCATCATCATGTTCCCGCCGCCGGGACCACCACCCGGTCCACCTGGAGGACCACCGGCAGGACGTTTTGTTGTACTTGTACTCATGCGATCTCCTCCTCTGACAGTTGGGATTTGACGATTTCTTGATAGACGTCGTTTGTTTCATACAGTTCGTCATGTGTTCCGATTCCGGCAATTTTTCCTTCTTCGAGAACGATGATCTGATCGGCATCCATGACTGTACTGACACGCTGGGCAACGATCAAGACGGTTGCATCCTCGGTTTCCTGCTTCAGAGCTTTGCGTAAGGTCGCATCTGTTTTAAAATCAAGCGCCGAGAAACTGTCGTCAAAGACATAGATGTCCGGTTTGCGGACAAGCGCCCGGGCAATCGACAAGCGTTGTTTTTGACCACCGGAGACGTTGGATCCGCCTTGTTCGATAATCGAGTCATACTGATTCGGCATCCGTTCAATGAAATCCGTCGCTTGGGCGACACGCGCCGCATGTTTGATTTCTTCGTCCGTCGCATCCTCTTTTCCGAAGCGGATGTTGTCCGCGATCGTTCCCGTGAACAACAACGCTTTTTGCGGCACAAATCCGATTTTCGAACGTAATTCCTCTTGCGGGACGGCTTGGCTGTCGACACCGTTGACTTGAATACTGCCGTTCGTCACGTCATAAAACCGGGGAATCAAATTGACGAGCGTCGATTTTCCGGAGCCGGTTCCGCCAATGACGGCCGTGATTTCACCCGGACGCGCTGTAAAGCTGATGTCCGATAAGACCGGAGCTTCGGCTCCCGGATAACTGAACGTCACCCGGTCAAAGACCAGTGTGCCGCGTTCGCGGTCGGCGGAAGCAGTTCCGGCGTCGACCATCGTCGGCTCCATCTCAAGGACTTCATTAATCCGTTTCGCCGAGACGGCTGCCCGGGGAATCATGACGAACATAACGGATGCCATGACGAGGGCAAACATGATTTGCATGACGTATTGAATAAAGGCCATCAAATCTCCAATCTGCATCCCGCCGTTGTTAATCCGGATGCCGCCGAACCAAATGACACCGACGACGGTCAAGTTCATGACAAGCATCATGACCGGCATCAAAAAGGCCATGATTTTATTGACTTTGATCGAGACGTCCGTCAAGTCGGCATTCGCTTTCGTTAACCGAACCTTTTCTTCCGATTCCCGGTTAAAGGCCCGGATGACACGAATCCCGGTCAGATTTTCCCGTAAGACGAGATTCAAACGGTCGAGCCGTTTTTGGACTTGTCCAAACAGCGGAACCCCTTTCCAGAGGATCAACAGAATCGACACGACCAAAACCGGCATCGCGGCGACGATGACGAGTGACAGTTTGGCGTCTTTCGAGACGGCCATGATCAGCCCCCCGACAAACATGATCGGCGCACTGACGACCATCCGCAACATCATGATAACGACTTGCTGGACTTGCGTAATATCGTTCGTCGTCCGGGTAATCAAGGACGCCGTTCCGACCTGATCAAACTCTTGTAGCGTAAAGCGTTCGACGTGGTTAAAGACTTTTCGGCGGATGTCGCGCCCAAGTCCCATCGCGGCTTTTGAGGAATAATAGCTGGCGGCAATCGCTGCGAGTGCACCGAGTCCGGTAATCCCGAGCATGACCGCACCGATTTTCCAAATGTACGCCGTATCGCCCGTCACAACCCCTTTATCGATGATGTCCGCCATCAAGGTCGGTAAATACAAATCGGACATCGATTGGGCGAAGACGAGAATCAAAACGGCGAAGACGGCCCATTTATAGGTCGTCAGATTTTTGAGTAACTTAATCATCTGCACAGCCTCCGTTTCCTGGTGACAAGATGTCTTTTAATCCGTCTGCAATTTGTTCGTGTGTCTTGAGCATCTGTTCAAAGGTAGCAGGATCAATCTGATCGAGGACCTGTTCAAGCCGTTGTTGCATCCCCGCCTCCTGCCGCTTGATTGCATCGACAAACTGTCTTCCATGACCACTCAAATTCAGGACGACTTCGCGCCGGTTGTCCGGATTTGTTTCCCGGATCACCCAACCTGATTGAACAAGCCCTTCAATTGATTGACTGAGCGTACTTTTCGGTAAATGCGTATGTGCGGCAAGTTCCTTTTGAGTAATCGGACTTCTTGGCGCAATCGTCATTAAGCTGTGAAATTGCGGTAAACTCAGTCCATTTTCCTGGGCCGTCTGATGAGCTGCCCGAACGAGATGCCGTTGGACGTTCCAAAAAGATTGCATCATTGCCGTTGAACGGACCGGCTCACGTTGTTCCGTTTCCATCCTTCCACCTCCATGTTCCATTTCGAATCGTTCCATATCGAACGATTATCTATATAAATTAAATTACGCCGATTAGTTCAGAATGTCAATGAATAAACAATGTGAAAATGCACATATTCATCATCGTGCGGTTAATCGTTTCAAGTATAATGAAGTATCTGCAAAATCAAGGGGATTGTCAGGAAGGAGAGACTGAAATGCTACATAAGATGGGATTATACGAAGAGCCGTTTCAGTCAATTGTTGCCGGAAAAAAAGTGATTGAAATCCGTTTGAATGATGAAAAGCGGCAAGCTGTCCAAGTTGATGATTTGATTGAGTTCACGAACCTCTCAACCGATGAACAAGTGATTGTCAGAGTCCTTGAACGGCAAGCATTCAACGATTTTCAATCGCTTTACGAAAACGTTTCTCTCGAACAAATCGATTGTATCGGTTGGTCGATGAATGACTTGTTAAAGGCAACCTATACGATATACTCAAGAGAATCAGAGAAACAATTTGGTGCACTGGCATTAACAATCGAACGAAATCTTTAAGCAGAAGGAGCGGATCACCATCATTGCAATCATTAAACGTTTCATTGATCAGCAATATGCACATCCTACAGGACGGTTTGGCACATACATCGGGGAAAAAATGGTGAGACAACATCAACATGAGACTGAGTGGACCGTAAATCTGCTGAACGTCCAAAAAGATGACACCATTCTGGAACTCGGCTGCGGAGCAGGTTATGCCATCGAGCGACTTGTCCATCAATCATTAGCGAAACAGATGGTTGGTGTCGATTCCTCTTCAACCATGATTCGTTCCGCCCAAATCCGAAATAAACAGGCCATTCAGTCGAATCAAGTCAATATCGTATACGGCGACCTAAACAAATTAGCTTTTCCAAACGAACAGTTCGATAAAGTATTCACTATACACACACTTTATTTTTGGGAAGATATCTCGGGTACTTTATCAGATCTCTATAAAGTGCTAAAACCAGGTGGTCACTTCGTCCTTACGTTCTGCGATGGCAAAAATGATGAGATTTGGACTGGCGTGAAGGATTTGGTACAAACCCAAGTCATTCCCGCTGCAAAAACACATGGTTTCACCGACATCACACTTGTCGAAGGTCCCGTCTCAAGGCAATTCCATACTGTAGCGGTCATCGGACATAAATCTACAAATAAAAAATGAACGACCGTCTGTTGACGGTCGTTCATTTTATCGTTTGATTCATTCCGGCTCGACATGGACATGAATGTCGTACACACCGTACTCATCGGTCAACGTATCCTCGACCTTCGTCGCGATATCGTGTGCTTGATGGACGTTTAACTGGGAGTTGACGAGAATGACGACATCGACGACTTCATTGTTGCCGTAATTCCGACCTTTGATCGATTTAATCCCTTTGACGCCGTCAAGATCATAAATCACATCTTCATACATCTTGAGTTTGTGTTCATCAAACCCGTCTGACAGCTCATGAGACGCTTCCGAGAAGATGTCCCACGCAGTCTTACAGATCAAGAACCCGACAATGATCGCCGTCACGACATCGAGCCACGGCATCCCGAACTGGGAACCGATGATTCCGACCGTCGTCCCGATACTGACCCAGGCATCGGACAAGTTATCCTTGGCGGCCGCCATGACTGCCTTGCTGTCGATTTTACGCGACAAGTTCCGATTGTAACGGTAAACGAAGTACATCACGATGGCAGAACCAATCCCGACATAAGCAGCAATCAAATCCGGCGACTCCTGTTTGCCTTCGAATAACGTTGAAATCGTATCAATCAAGACTTGCAGACCAACCGCCATCATAATGAAGGAAGCGACCATCGAAGCAATCGTCTCACTTTTCCAGTGGCCGTATTTATGATCGTCGTCTGCCGGACGTCTTGAGATTCGTAATCCGATCAAAACGGCAATCGATGCAATGATATCGGTCGTATTGTTCAAGCCGTCTGCCCGTAAGGCAGCGGAATCGGCTGTATAGCCGACAATCAATTTAATGACGGATAAGACAATATAGGCAACGATGCTGATGATGGCACCGCGCTCGCCAAGCTTTAAATTATCGTATTTTTGTTGATCCATTTGTAGTCGCCCCCACTCGCTCTGTCGATTAGCAAACCTCATCGTAACAGGTCGAAATCAAGTGGGTCTATAGAAATCATTTTGCTTAAAACTAGTTAATTAACAAAAGACCAATAGTGTTTCCTGAGGGCAATTCATCTTTTGTTGTTGCACGGCGCTTCTTGTGCAATTTGCGCATACTTGACACAATACTACCCGCCAACATTTTTGCAAAATTTCTTTAGTGTGCAATCATAATTCGTGCATCTTGCCTACGGAATCAGTAGACTAAAGATACACACATTAACAGGGGGATGAACACATGAGTAACTACATTAAAAGTGAAGATACATTTAAAGAATTGATCGCAAGCGACACACCGGTCATCATCAAGTTCGAAGCAGACTGGTGCCCGGACTGCAAACGGATGGATTATTTCATGCCGGATGTCGAAGCACAATTCAAAGAATTGCCGATCTATACGATCGACAAAGACGAGTTCCCGGAAATCGCATCGGACAACGTCGTCATGGGGATTCCAAGCCTGCTCGTCTTCCAAAATAACGAGAAGCTTGGTCACTTACACAGTGCCAACGCCAAAACACCGGACGAAGTCACAGACTTCCTCAAGAAAAACTTCAACTAAACAAACGAAGACCCACTTTCCAAAATGGAAGTGGGTCTTTTTTTTAGCGTTCGCAGGCGATGCCGTCTTTGTCACGGTCCCTTTTTGTATTGAGGTTATACGTCGCCAAGCTGACATAAGCTTTATATTTTGTCTCTTTGTAGATGGCTTTGCCGTTTTTGTCGTAACCGGTCCGATTTTTGAGTCCCGCCTTCTTCGAAACGCCACCCTTGTACGTTTTCTGCATTTCCTTACAGTCCTTGAATGCCTTCGCTTTCGTCGCGGCGTGGCTTTCTCCCGATGTCACACTGATCAATGAGAGACTCAGGACACCGGTCATGATGAGTTTTACTGCTTTGTTCATGCCAATTCCTCCTCAATTTTAAAATTCCAAATTTTAGTGATAATTTGATTATAGAGGATTTTTTTAGAATGTGTTTTGACTTTTTGATTTTTACAGGGATGATTTGTCAGAAAGTTTTTATGAACCAAAAAAAAGATCTATCGCTTCGCGACAGACCTCTCTTGAATATCCGATTGAATTATCGTGTTCCTGCCAAATACATGACGACAAACATCAAGATTAACGGGGTTACCAAGAGGATCAAAAGCGTCAACCACAACCCTAATGCAAAAGCACCCGAATCGCGTAATCGAATCGTCTTCCGGGACTTTGCTTTTCGTTTCCCGCTTTTTTCCTCACGTTCACTAACTGGACTAAACATCGCTTTTCTCCTTTTGAGACAAATGTATCAGTTTCTTTATTCAATATTAATTCAATGAGTATTGATCTAATCCCTATTCATTTCAGAGAAAAGGTTGAATCAGAAAATGCACTAGTCAGTACCGCAACCGCTTCGCCTCTAGTCTTTTGTATCGGACACTTACACCAATCGCCAGCAGGATGTAGGCAAACCCGGCAAACATCGCAAACTGTCCGTACAAGACGTCAAACCATGCATTAAAGCCAAACAGCGGGACCGCAAACAAATAATAAAACGGATATTGAATAGCTGATACAATATCAAACCAAAGGTCCCCTAACCAGTACCGCTCAAAGAACGTGACTAAATAGACAATAATGCCAGCTAAGAAACCGAGACGCAGGTAATTGAAGACAAACAAGATTGTCTTTTCTTCGCGGAGCAGTATCACAGAACCGATTAAAAAGATCAGCCAAACGAAGGATGCTACGATTTGCAGCAGACCAATCGAACCATCCGGATAAAGACTCGCCGGCCAAGCATTGATACTGATAGTCGTGAGCAAAAGCACGACAAACAACGCGACATACTGTTTCGTCGAACGAACCATGGTGGTGTTCCTCCTCTAAAATTGCATGGTATACCCTTTCTCCGAATTGGATTTAAATTCCTTTTTTACATGAAAATAAAAACATCCAGAAGTCTCTTCCTCTTCGACAAGCGAGGAAGTCCTTCTGGACGTTTTGTATAAAACAATTTAATTAGTGTTATTTCACTTCCAGTTTCACATCATCAATCGTCACGTCATGCGCGGCAAACGGGGAACCGGCTGCCTTGCCGAGCAAGAACTTCAACCCGGCTGTATCATCTTGTCCGAGCGTAAAGTCAAACTGATACGTTTTTGCTTCTGTACCAAGTTCGACGATTTGACTGAAGTAACGCGTATATGAGGCGTTTTCGACGGTGACTTCGAGTGGCCGCGCCACCGTTGACGCTGCCTGAAACGTCAGCTGATACGTCTGTCCTTTAACGAGCTGCAAGTTGCCTTGCTCCAACAGAACGCTCCATGGTTCCTGTCCTTCTGATGCGATGGCGAGCTTCGCGGCGTCATTGACCGTTGAGACGACCGCTTGCGCGTCATAATGGACGTATGAACTCCAGAAGTTCAGTCCGTCCGAGAACGAACCGTTTTTCAGCGGTGACCGGTCGACTTCGACGGGTGTGACATCGATCAACTCGACATCATCCAGTGTCACTGCACCTTTTGCTAATCCAAAGTTGAACTGGAGTTGACTGTTCAAATCCGTCGCTTGTGTCATCGTAAACGGAATTTCGACGGTTGTTGTTTGTTTGGTCAACGGCACGTCATGCGTCGGCAAGTAGGCTGTTGTTGCGTCCGTATTTGTCGCCTTGACTTGAATCTGTTTGCTTCGCTTGCTGTCCGCCTTGAAGCGAAGCAGATACTGATGGTTTTCCTGCAGTTGGACACCACGTTGTGTCAGCGTCGCCGGTTGTCCCTTTTTCGTCTGTGCTTTTGCTTTGAATGCAAAGTCACGTGTCACCGGGTCGACCGATCCGGTTCCTTTTGTTTGACCGGCATCAAACTGCCAGTACGTCAGGCGGTCCATCGCCCCTTGGTCAAACGTGCCGTTGTAGATCTGATTGCCGTCCGGTAAAGCTGGTTTGGTTGCCGTTTCATCGATTTCACCGCGTGGCACCTGTTCGACACGGACATTCCCGATTTTAACACCGGCTTGCGCAAGACCCAGATTAAATTCGAGTCGTGCCGCGAGATCCGTTTCTGCTGCCATATCGAATGTGAACGTATGCCGTTTGACGGTTGGTGTCAAATCGATGACTTCTTCATTCGAATATTTCGTGTAGCCCCGTTCTGCCCCGCCGCCGACTTTGGCGACGATCGTCCGCGCCTGTTCACTGCTTGCGTCAAAGCTGACTTCATAGCGTCCGCCCTGGGCGAGGGAAATCTTTTGGATCAATTGGTGGGCATAGTTTTGCGCCCCCGGTTGGTCGATCGTGACGCTGGAGAAGCGGGTTCCGTCCTGCTCCGTCACGTCGACCGATCCCTTGCCGCCGAAGTCCGGCAACGTCACATAGTTCCAGTACGTCGGGTCAAGGACTTGCGCGCCGTCAGTGATCGTCTTGATGGCTTTTTCATACGCTTGATCATAGACGAGATTGCCGTCTTCTAAAGGTTGTTTTGCCCCGTCCGGTAACGTCACGTCTTCATAAACCGGTTCGACTGGTTCGCGGTAGTCACGGTTCTTCAAATCATAGACCCGGACATAATCGACTTCCATCTCGGCCGGGAACTTCGTCGTCTCGTCGACTTCACCGTCAAACCAGCCGCCGACCGCGAGGTTCATCACGAGATAAAAGTTTTGGTCGAAGGGTGCCGGATAACTGTAGTTGGTGGCCGTATTTTCCCCTTTGCTGTACCAGTCGTTTTGTGTTTGATAGAGGTTGCCATCGACATACCAGCGGAGTTCGCCCGGCTCCCACTCGACGGCATACGTATGCCATTGGTCAATCCGTCCACCGTCCGGGAAGTGGTAGTCCTTACCGGTGTATTTATTGTTCGGCCAGTTCTCGCCGTAGTGGATCGTCCCGGCGACCTTGTCCGGCTGACTGCCCCACGCTTCCATGACATCGATTTCACCGGACGAGGCCCATGCCCCGTATTTGTCCTGTTCCGGCAACATCCAGAATGCCGGCCATAACCCTTTGCCGGTCGGCAGTTTCGCTTTGATTTCATAACGTCCGTATGTCTTGCTGAATAAGCCTTTTGTTTTTAATTTGGCTGATGTATAGTCGTACGATCCAAGCGAGTCGGTCGTTTTTTCTTCTTTTGCCCGAATGACGAGTTTACCGTCCCGGATAAAAGAATTGTCTTTTTTGGTCGTATAGTATTGTTTTTCATTATTGCCCCAACCCGGTGAAATCGCATTCCCTTCAGCATCGACAATCCAGTTTCCCGTATCATACGTCCACTTCGTCCGGTCGAGCTGTTGTTTCGTGAATTCATCGGACCAGACCATCTTCCATTTCGTCTTGTCTTTTTTGTCTGCTTTCTCGGCATGACCGGTCCCGGCATAGGACAGGACAAGTCCAGTTCCGAGGGCAATTGCGAGCCATTTCTTCATCTGTAATTCCTCCTTTGAATGAACAACAGGCAAGGGCGATGAATTCGACCTTGCCTGTTCGACGACGTTACGCTTCTTGCGGAAGTGCTGCCTTATGCGTCTGGATGACATTCGCATACCAATGCGCGCTGTCTTTCCAGATTCGTTCTTGTGTATCGAAATCGACGTAGATGATGCCGAATCGTTTGTCGTATCCGAAGCTCCACTCGAAGTTGTCGAGTAACGACCAGAGGTAATAACCGGCGATGTTCATACCTTCCTCATTCAGATCAGACACGGCTTGCAGATGCTGCGCGACGTAATCGATCCGGTTTTGATCGTGCACTTTTCCGTCGACGAGCTGGTCGTCAAAGGCGGCACCGTTTTCTGTGATGTAGATCGGTAAATCCGTGTACTCGGCACGCAGGCGACGAATCAAGTCTTTGAATTCACTTGGTGCGATATCCCAGCCCATGCCGGTTTTGTCGTAGTCCGAGTAGGCGTCTTTGTGTAAGAAGTCACTCGCGGCACTGAACTCAACCAGGTTTCGGCTGTAGAAGTTGATCCCGAAGAAATCACACGGTGTCGAAATCGTCGCGAGGTCTCCCGCGTGGATGAAGTCGTACGTATGAACATATTTCGAGAACAGGTTCATCATGTCGATTGGATATTGTCCTTTGAAGATCGGATCAAGGAACCAACGATTCGCATAACCATCGGCATTGTTCATTGCAATCTGATCGTTGACGGAATCCGTTTTTGCGTACTTCGGTGCCAAGTTCAGCGTGATGCCGATCGGCGTCGTGGACTGGAATTCCCCTTTCAGCAGTTCCACGGCTTTACCGTGTGACAACAGCATGTGGTGAACAGCCCGGACAGCTTCGTTCATGTCCGTATGTCCCGGTGCATGTTGCCCGAGGTGATAGCTCAAGAAGCCGGCACACCATGGTTCGTTGTGCGTGATCCACGAGTCGACGATACCGTCGAGCTCTTCGAAGCAGACGCGGGCGAAGTCGAGGAACCAGTCAACCGAGTCGCGGTTGACCCAACCGCCTTCTTCATGCGCCCACATCGGGAGATCCCAGTGGTAGAGGGTAACGGCCGGTTTGATGCCTTCTTCCTGCAGACGTGTTGCCAGTGTCTTATAAAAGGCCATCCCTTCCGGATTGAACTGCCCTTTGCTCGGGAAGATCCGTGGCCAGGCAATCGAGAAGCGGTACGTATCGACGCCCAGTTGTTTGATGTGTTGAATATCTTCTTCAAACCGGTGGTAATGGTCGCAGGCGACATCGCCGTTGTGTTTTTCAAAAACTTTTCCGTCCGTATCGCAGAATGTATCCCAGATCGACGGCGTACGACCACCCTCGTTGTGTGCGCCTTCGATTTGGTACGAGGACGTCGCCGTCCCGAAGACGAAGTTCGGTGCAAATTTCATAGATGTAAGCTCCTTTAACAGTTTATTCTTTGACGGCACCAGCTGAGATGCTGCTGACGATGTATTTCGAGAGGAACAAGAAGGCGATCATGATCGGTACGACGGAAATCGCGATTCCGAGGTACAGCGAGCCGAGGTTTTCGGCGACTTGTGATCCTTTGAGGAAGCCCATCAAGACCGGTAACGTATACTTTTCCGGTGAGAACAGCAATACGAGCGGCATGATGTAGTTGTTCCATGAACCGATGAACGTAAAGATCGACATCGTCGCAATTGCCGGCATCATCATCGGCAAGGCAATCGTGTGGAAGATCCGCATTTCACTCGCGCCGTCCATCCGCGCTGCTTCAATCAAACTCGGGTGCATGACCGTCTGTAAGTACTGACGGACAAAGAACACCGTGAACGGACTGGCAATCGCCGGAACGATCAACGGGATGAAGCTGTCGAGTAGACCTAAGTTCTTACTGAGTTCGTAGAACCCGATCAATCCGAGTTGTCCTGGGATCATCATCATGACGAGCATGAAGACGAACAGGACGTTTTTTCCTTTGAACTGGTAGAAGGCAAATCCGAACGCTGTCATCGCCGAGAAGTAACCCGATAGGACGGTGACGAGGACGGCGATGATCAGACTGTTCTTGAAGCCGGACCAGATGTTGACGTAAGAGCTTAAGGCGGCATAGTTTTCAGCGAGCGAGTTCCCTGGAATCAATGAGAAACCGGATAACACTTCTTCGTTCGAGCGGGTCGCGTTGATGATCATCATCAAAAACGGAATGATACAAGCGATCGTCAAGGCAATCAGTCCGACGTAGATCAGACTTTTCCCGAACCAGGCTTTTTTCTGCTTCGGTGGTGGTGTCAACTTCAGTGGACGTTCTGAACGTTCCGGTTGATCTTCCGTTTGTGGCACGATCCGACGTGCTTCTGCATTTCGTTCCATCGGTCAGGCTCCTTTCGCTGAACGTTCTTTTCGGAACATCCCTTTGAAGACGATGATTGAAAAGACGAGCGTGATGGCAAACAATCCGTATGCGACAGCAGCGGCGTAGCCATAGTTGTTGTATTTAAAGGCTTGGTTGTAGAGATAAAGAACCATCGTGTTCAGGGCACCATCCGGCGCACCGACACCGTCCGTGATCAACATCGGTAAATCGAACAATTGCAGTCCGCCGATCAGTGACGTGATCATGATGTAGAGCAGGATCGGTTTTAAGAGCGGTAACGTGATCCGCGAGAAGATTTGCCAGCGTGTCGCACCGTCAATCAGTGCCGCTTCGAAATAATCCTTCGAGATGCCCGATACGCCGGCCATGACGACGATGAACGAGTGACCGAGCCACATCCAGGTCAGGATGAGGGAGACGGAAATCTGCGCTGTGACCGGTTGTGTCAACCAGTTGATCGGCTCCGAGATGATGCCGATTTTGAGTAACATCATATTGAGTGAACCGTGCTGCCAGTCGAGCAGGATACCGAACAATAAGGCAACCGAGCTGATTGTGATCAAGTTCGGCAAGTAGAATGTCGCGCGGAAAAATGCGAGCCCTTTCATCTTGAGCTGTAAATCCGAGAACAATAAAGCGAGCATCAAGGCTCCCCCGATTTGCAGGATGAAGTTCAGTCCCCAAATCTTGATCGTATTGAAGAACGCTTCAATAAAGTACGTATCTCCTAGCAAACGCGTATAGTTCGCGAGTCCGACGAGTTGTTCGCCTTCTGCGCCTGTGTAGTTGGTGAAACTGTAATAGAACGTCAAGGCAACCGGATAGATGCTGAAGATCAAGAAGACGATCCAAAACGGTGCGATGAACAGATAACCATGGCGATCAAGTTTTTTCACAGGTCAAACCCCTTTCTTAAACAAGAAGAGGTGAAGCGAGGACCGCCCCACCTAGACTCCTTATTCCGGTACTTTAACGTCCGGATACGCATTTTTGACTTTTTTGTAGAATTCAGCAAGTGCTTCGTCTTTTGATTTTTTACCTTGGACATATTCCATGACCGACGCACCGTATAACGTATCAAGCTGCTGGTCGTACTTCGTCACGATTCCCGGTGTGATCTTGTCTGCTTGATCGAGGAAGAACTCGTAGTTGTTCTGTCCGCCGAGGAACTCATCTTTGAAGTCTGTTTTGATTTTGTCAGTAACCGGTTTGTAAGCCAGGACGTCCCCTGTTTCTTTCGCCCAGTCTGTCAAGAACGCTTCGTCTTGCGTCATCATTTTAACGAAATCATACGCAAGCTTTTGTTTCTTCGAATCTTTGTAGACACCTAACCAAGTACCGCCCCAGAAGTATGGGCTCGGTCCGCTTGTGACAGCCCAGTCACCGGCTGATTTCTTCGCATTTTCTTTTAAGACACTGTGTAAGCCCCATGTCGGAAGGACATACGAGAAGATTTCTGTTTCGGTTTCTTTACCGTTTTCTTTGACTTTAACCGGCTTGTCCATTCCGGCGAACCATGATGGTGACCACTCCGGTGCAAGTGCCGTGTATTGTTTTGTCCGTAATTCTTTCGCGTAATCCATGTAGTTTTTCTTGTCTTCCGTCACGACGAGTTCCTGTTTGTCGTTGACCCAAGCTTCCGGCTCATTTCCTTGTGCGAACCAACGGATCGATCCTTCATCCGGGAACATTTTGTAGCCTTTGCCTTTCATCTTCTCAGCAACTTCGAAGACGCCGTCCATCGAGTTCATCATCGCACCGATTTCTTTTGGATCATCTGTGCCGAGAACTTTTTTCGCGATGCTTCGTTTGTAGTAGACGCCACCCGGTGTCGTTTGCCATGAAAGGGCACGAACGTTACCGTCTTTGTCTTTCCCCATGTCATAGACATACGGGATATAGTCGTCTTTGACGTCACCCGCGTTAAATGGTTTTTCCGACAAGTTCGCCCAGTAGCCCGCATCGACCCATTGTTTCAAGAAGGCGATTTCACCTGTGAAGATATCCGGTGCGCCGACGCCGCTCTCAAGTGCCGGCTTTAACTTCGTCGGATAGTCAGCGATCGGGACGATCGTCAATTCGACTTTGACGCCGTTTTTCTCTTCGAACTTTTTGATTGGCTCTTTTAACTCATCCGTGAACGACCAGATTTTCAGGACTTCCTTGCCGCCGCTCGTTTTTTCCTCTTCGCCGCCTGAACATCCTGCTAAAACGCTTGCTGTTAATGCGCCGACTGTTAATACGCTGACTAACTTTTTCTTCATGTCATCCCATCCTTCTCATCTGTTGGTAGTCCCCTAAGTAAGCGGTCTCATTTATTATTCAAAAATATCGAAAGCGCTTTCGTAAATGGTCTGAAAAAAGTTCCGAAAGCCCTTTCGGAAACGTACAAAAAAATATCATGTATTTCGAAACCGCTCTCGCGTTTTCTCGAAGACAACCTGCGAGAGCGATTCCGAAAAGGATTATGGTTTTACGGGTCCTGTCGACTGACGGACGATCAAATCGACTGGAATGATATCCGTCGTCATGACACGTCGTTTGTTGACGATTTGTTCGATTAACAGTTCTGCTGCATGCTGCCCGATCCGTTCCGTATCTTGCCGGACCGTCGTCAGCTTGGGTGTGACGTATTTCGACATTTCGATATCATCGTAACCGACGACGGAAATGTCGTGCGGCACCTGAAGGCCTGCTTCATGAATCGCTTCCATCGCCCCGATCGCCATTTGGTCACCTGCGACGAAGACTGCAGTCGGACGTTTCGGTAAAGCCAGCAACGTTTGCATCGCTTGTTTTCCTTCTTCGACCGAGAAAAATCCGCCGTTGATCAGATAGCCGTCCGGAATCGGTAACGCCAGTCGATCCATCGCTTGTTTGTATCCTTCGATTCGTGCCAATCCCGCATCGATCGTCATATCACCTGCGATATGGGCAATCAAACGATGTCCCAGTTCGTAGAGATGGTTGACGGCGAGTGTCCCGCCGGATAAGTTATCCGAGAAGACGACACTGCAATCGGTGCTGTCCATGTCGACGACAACGATTGGAATCGAACTTTGAATCAGTTCCTGGACATGCTTGTCCATTTGATCGGAACAGATGACGACGATACCGTCGACCGCCCGATGCTGGAAATGCTCGAGGTAACTCATGTCCCGATTGCGGAGATTCCGCGAAGCGAAGATCAAGTCATAGCCCTGCTGCTCCGTTGCTTTCCGGAAACTTTCGATAATCGCGTTGAAGAATGGATGCATCATCCCGACTTCGTTTGCTTCCGAGAACATGACCCCGATCGTCCAGGATCGTTTCGTCGAGAGCGACTGGGCGTGGGCGTTCGGCAAGTAGCCCATATCGGCTGCCGCCTGAACGATTTTCGCTTTTGTCTTCTCACTGACGTCGGAATAATTATTTAAGGCTTTTGAGACCGTCGTGATCGAAAAACCGGTTATTTTCGCTAAATCATAAATTGTACCCATGTAACCACTCCATTTCACCGAAAGCGCTTTCGATAAATTTAGTATAGGTCGGAATCTGGAAAGACGCAACCATTATTTGCGATTTTTTTTGGAATTTAAAAAATAAATGATATCGCTTTCATTTTTAATTCGAAAGCCCTTTAAATGAGAACAAATGTTTGGTATACTATAAGCATCAGTCAGCCGTGTTCAAATGGAGAGGAGCATTATCATGCCGATCAATCCCTATCTGGTCTTTAACGGCAATACCCGCGAGGCCATCCATTATTATGCCAAGGTCTTTGGGCAAGACATCCCCGACATCATGGAGTTTGGTCCCGGCAATGGTCCCGACGGTCAACCGTTTGAAAAAGACGTCCAATCGCTTGTCCTGCATTCACAATTAATTGTTCACGGCACACGTGTCATGTTTTCCGATGCGATGCCGCATGATCCGGTGACGCTCGGACAAAATGTCACGCTGGCCCTGCATCTGCCGGACATCCAAGTCATTCACGAGACATTCGATAAGCTGGCGCAAGACGGCAACGTCATCATGCCAATCCAAAAAACGTTTTGGAGTGAAGCCTACGGTATCGTCGAAGATCCGTTTGGTGTTCAGTGGCAGCTCAATCACGAAGTGAGTGAAGTAACGGCTTAAATCACAACCTCCCCTGTTCAAATGAACAGAGGAGGATTTTTTATGTAAAATCAACTTCATTTGTCTTTCAAGAGTGTAAGATGACAAACTCATAAAACTGCTTCATCATTTTAGGTTCTATTAGGTTTTTGTCGGCACAGTAATAGTCTTCAGGACACTACATACCAATATTTTTATTAGATGATAAAGAAGGAGGAAAATTTATGCGTAAAATCGATTATGTCATCTTTTTCATTTTATTTTTCTTATTGAACCTTTTAAATTTCCTTGGGACGCCGGATTGGAAAGAAATACTCGCTATTTTTATAGTTGCTACACTTGAAGCATTGATTGCGGGAACAATCACGAACGTTATTTCACGGATTTTCTTTAAAAAGCGTTAAATTAAAAGGAAGAGTGGCTGACAAATCGAATAATTCAGGAACCCTTCATTTCTAAGCGTAAAGTAAGTGGTAGTAGTTCAAGGCGTATTCATTTACTTGGCCACTCAAAACCCATTTCAGAGAAAGAAATTTTACTCTCTTCTATACCTTTGACGTCAATGGCATCTAGTGCTTGAATATCCTCTACGGATAAAGTGATAGTTCGCGCAGGATTGGCTAATTTTAAGTGATACAGTTTTTTAATAACGTCAGCTGTTGTTCTCTGAGTTCATAATACTCTTCCCAATAGTCAACTCCATTTTCATACTCCGATGCCTGTATTTCTAAAAGGTGTGCCCCCTGTTCAATCATGTCGTCATATGGATGACTAGAAAAAACTTGATTATCATTCCCCCACAAGACAGTAGTGACGATCGGAAGAGCTGCGCCATCTACCTCATCTAACAAGTATTGAAAGGTATCTTGTTCAGCTATTTTTTGTACGCGTTGCGGAGCCTGGCTTAACAGTTCTTTTGCTTCTGTCGTCTCTACAGAGAATTCTTCGTTTCTAAATCCTCCGACAAAAAAATCTTGACCAAATGTAACTGTCCCTCTGCTACCTTGACCATCATTTGTACTGTAATTGTTACCGTCCCAGGAATGTTCATACGCAAAGTCAGGATTATTCGCGACAAAGATAGCGTGAGCGATGGAGGCGAGCATACATCCTTCCCATATCGCTTGACGTTTCCATCCTGAATCTAAAACTTGGTGTTTTTCCATTTTGACCTCCTATGTTTGCTTAATACGTTGGATTTTCTTCTATTCTCTTCACGAGTGGAGCCCTGAGTATTTTTTTAGATATGTGATAGCCGCTATGAATTCCGTTACCTGCTTTCACTGCTATTTAAGCTCATATGTCGTCTGAATTGTCTTTCAAAAAGATATACCAGTCAGCGTTTCTGTAGTTGTTTCCGATAGACCATCACTGCCAGCAAAGCACCTAGTAAACTCCAGATTCCAATCACTAAAAGCGGCAGTCCAATTGATGTAAACTTTTGTTGTTCCAAAAGCTCAGCGAATCGTAACAGCTGTAAATTCGGTAAATATTCAAGCAGCTTCAAGTAGGTGTTATTTGAAGCCAATGTCTCAAGCATCGTGCCAAAACCAAATAAAAACATGATCGGGAGGACAACAACCGATGCTTCCATGACTGACTTTGTGATTAAACCAAGTACTGTTCCGAGTGCAAGATAAAACAAACAGGATCCGATTATCGCAAGCGCAAACAGTCCAACGTGTTCTGGAACATATCCTGTAATTTGAATGCACAGCAGAATCGTCATGAGTGTGATCAACAAACTCAAAAGACTTTTCCCGAGTAAGATTTCACTTGTGGTCGCAGGCGACAACATGAGTGTCCGTAACGTATTTTTTTCTTTTTCTTCTGCAATCAGTGTGCACTGAACAAACGCTGTGACAGAAGAAAACGTCAGATTGATCACGGTGTAATGAATCTCAAGTGTGATGTCGCCAAGATTTCGGTAGGCAATGGCTAACAGAATCGGAACCAATAATGTGGTCGTGACAAAGAGATTGCGGGTTACATCTTTAACATCCTTCAAAAAGATTGCAAGTGTTCGCTGGATGGACAGATTCATACGAGTCCCCTCCCCGTGACATGAATAAAGATTTCGTCCAGTGTCGGTTCGTTTGAATGAATTGTAACGACTTGATTTGAACAAAAGTAGTCATACATCTTTTTGGCATCCTCCGGTCCATTTTGCAAAATCATTGGTTCCCTCCCTGTCAAACGTACTGTCACGGTTGCATCAGAAAACTGTTCACGTAACTCGATTGGTGAACCCATTAACGGCAACTTCCCTTCATGTAAAAATGCTACCCGGTGACAAAGTGCTTCTGCTTCCCGCATATCGTGTGTCGTCAAAAAAATAGTCGTTCCCTTTTGACTTAATGCGCGTAATCCTTGATGAATATAATAGGTATTCATTGGATCAAGCGCCGATGTCGGTTCATCTAAAAAAAGAAGCCGGGGTTCATGTAACAAGGCGCGAGCCAACAACACGCGTTGGCGCATTCCTTTCGACAAATACTGCACTTTTTTCTTTTGTTCTGCACCGAGATGGACAAGCATGAGAACTTCTTCGATCCGTTTTAAAGGACAACCATATAACCGGCAATAGAGCTTAAGATTATCGTAAATACTTAAACGATCATACAGACCGCTATTGTCTGTCATGATTCCGATTTCTTGTAACTGTTCTCCCCGCAGCCGATTCGTCGCATGTCCGAGCACTTTTGCCTGACCCCTGTCGGCTTTGACTTGCCCTGTCAGTAATTGAAGTAATGTTGTCTTGCCAGCTCCACTCGGTCCAACTAACCCAAACACTTCCCCTTGCTGTACCGAAAAACTAATCTTGTTTAAGGCAACCTGTCCTGAAAACTCTTTCGTAATCTGATCCACTTCAATAATCGGCATCCTATAAACTCCCTTCATCTGTTCTACGCTCAGCATAGAACCTAGAGAACATGAATACCTTAAAAAACAGCTGACAGGAGCATCCGATCCGTCGACAGGCGCCTGTCACTCCCTTAACGGAACATCATTGAAGGCCTAATATCTCTTTTAAGAGGGCAACACGGTTTTTCGATAACGGTACTTCCTTGCCATTTTTCAACAGCAAACTATAACTGTTTCGTGTCCACATCATCACTTCTGATACTTTTTCGAGATTAACCAAGTAAGAGCGATGACACCGAAAGAAAGGATAGGCTTGCAACCGTTGCTCATATTCTTGCAAGGTATACAGACCTGGATACTGGTTGTGATTGCTATTCACTTGAACCGTGCCAGCAATACTCTCCAAATAATCCAGCTCCGCTATATCCAGTAATACGATATTTTTATCGACTTTCGTCGCAATTTTTTGCAACATTTGTTGTCCCGGAGACAGATCAGTTGGAACAGCTGTTTCTTCCTCTGGTTCAACTGTGATTTCTGGTTCCATAAACTGCAGGTTTCCGTTTCGCCATTGATACACAGACCGTGATAGTAACATCGCATTTTCTAAACTTTCCGTCAGGAGCATCACTGATTTCCCTTCTTGTTCTGCTTCTTGTACGAAGCGAAGGATCAATTGTTTGGTCTGCCAATCGACATTTTGAATCGGCTCTTCCATTACGAAAACACGAGGATTTTGTAATAGGAGACGACCAAGTACAAGTCGTTTTTGTTCCGAGTAGGTTAACTCTTTTCCTTTTGTCCGGGCCCGTTCCGTCAAATGGAGCCGTTCCAGCAACTCCTCAATCGAATTCTCACTCTGATAGAGTTGCTTAAAAAATTTCAACTGCTCTTGTACCGTCAGTCTCGGATAGGAATCAAGCGCTAAAAAATAAAATCCGATATCTGATAGATTCAATGATTGATTCCCCGGGAAATCAATCTGAATTTCCTGATAACCCGTTCGTTTTTCTCGCGACTGAAGATGCTCTAAAATCTGTTCCTGTTCTTCTCTACTTGTTTGAATAGATATAGATTCGCCCATGCGGACTTCAAGGCGATTCGCTGTTGGCGAAGTTTTTAAAGCTATATCCTTGAACATATACAGATATCCACCCTCTCTTTAATCCGACTCAAGGAATATTTTACCTATTATTGTATGCAATGTCTTTTATAATCAAAAAGGAGGACTCTATCAAGATTGATTGCACTTATTAATTAAAAGGAGGATATTGCTTGAACATTCAAACTCTTATTTTTTTAGAAAATGAACAATGTCATATCAGTATTGAGGAACGTGAACGGGTTCAATCTTATGTAAACAAAAAAGAAGATTGGCTCGAAGACGGATTTTTGAATCTAGAAGGTATCATTGCGTTCTCACAGGACCGAAACGGATTAATACAAGGTATGGATGCTTCAGATGAACTTGCACCTCTTTGGCAGTACTATACAGAAGCTCTAGATTGCTACCTGAAAAAAGATTATGCCACCTTCTATTATCCCAACACGCCCATAGAGGTTACGTTCAAAAAGCACTCGAGTCACAGCTTGTCACTGAGAATCGATCAAGATGAAGTCGTCTATGAGACAACGGAGTTTATTCACGCTTTCCAACAAGCTGCTGTGTCATTTGTGGAGTTACTCAATTCCATTTCCAAAGGTGCTTATTCTGACGACCTCCTTGTGAAAGTAAAAGCATTAGCGAAATGACTTTCTTCAAAAAGGTGTATTTCTAACTTTTAATAGTCAATCTTCTTTTCATTTATAAAGAATAGTCCACAACGGGCTGTTCCTTTTATTTTCCCAAATCAAATTCCCTTTAAATAACAATTACTCATGTATCATGCTATATTTAACAAGAATTACTTTTTACATACCTTGTAACATCACTGGAAGGATGGACACCTGTTTTGGAGAAAATTTATTTTGAAAAGTACCGGTTCAACTATGCTGATTTAACACGTAGTCGAACACTCTACATAGACAATTATCCAATCGTTTATCTGTTGTATAACCGATCAAAAGCACAAGCTTACGTCGGACAAACGGTTCAAAAAAATCAACGGTTAAAAGCCCATTTAAAAGATCCTCGTCGGAAGCAGCTCGACGAATCGATCTTAATTGGGCATGAACAGTTTAACCAATCGGCTACTTACAATATCGAATCCAATTTGATTAATTTTTTAATTGCAGATGGTCGCTATACACTTCAAAATGTCAGCCAAACCGTTTCCCGCCAGATGCACAACTATTTCCGAAAAGATTTTTTCAATGAGACGGTTTTTGAAAACATCTGGCAACAGTTACGCGAGGAGCAGATTGCGGAAGGAACGCTCGATCAGTTGCGAAACAAAGACGTCTACAAGCTCTCTCCGTTTCGTGAATTGTCTGAGCAACAACTGGAGGTCAAAGAGGAAATTTTAAAATTTTGTAAAACAAAAATCACCGAAACCGGTCACCATGTCTTCATTGTCGAAGGTGACGCCGGAACAGGAAAAAGTGTGTTACTCAGTTCCTTGTTCAATACGATCCAGGATTTAACGAAAGAAGCAGATTCCTCACTGTATCAGACGGATAACTATCTGCTCGTCAACCATGGTGAAATGCTCAAGACGTATAAATCGATTGCCGGCAGCCTACCGAACTTAAAGAAAAAGCAGTTTTCAAAGCCAACCCCCTTCTTGAATACATTAGATAAACAAAAGCGGACTGCTGACATCGTGCTCGTGGACGAAGCCCATCTGTTACTCACAAAAGAAGATGCCTACAACAATTTCCATCAACAAAATCAACTGTATGAAATCATTACACGCAGTAAAATCACGATTCTGATCTTTGATCCAAAACAAGTCCTCAAGATTAAAAGTCACTGGGGACGTACGACCTTGCAGGACATCGTCGGTACCTTTTCGACAAAGACGCTGCAATTATCCAATCAATTCCGGATGCAAGCGAGTCCGCAGACATTGCACTGGATCAATCGGCTGGTGGAACGCGAGCTCTTACCGATTCCGAGTGATTCAAATTATGATTTACAAATCTTCGAGGACCCGGAAGTCTTTAAGCAGGCGATTTTCTCGAAAAACGAACAGCACGGACTATCCCGAATCGTCTCGACGTTTGACTACCTGCATAAAAAAGATGGCGCCGACTACGTTGTTGACGAAGGCGGAATCAACCTTCCGTGGAATCGTACTTATCCCCATACAACATGGGCAGAACAACCGGAAACGATTCGAGAAGTTGGATCGATTTATACCATTCAAGGATTTGATTTAAACTACGTCGGTGTCGTCCTCGGTCCGTCGATTCAGTATGATGAAACGACTCAACAATTGAAGCTCGATTCGACTTTATACAAAGACACCGGAGCATTTGTTTCCCGCCAAGACTTGAGTCGGTCAGAAAACGAACGTGCCAAGGAAGAAATCATTTTAAATTCCCTGAACGTCCTGCTGAAGCGTGGTGTCAAAGGGCTTTATCTGTACGCAACAAATCCTCAATTACGCGCCCGTTTATTACAACTAAAGGAGACACAGCTATGAACGAAATCAAAGCGTTAATACAAAAAATCGATGACTTCCGTGACGAACGAAACTGGCGACCACACCATAATCCAAAAGACTTAGCGATTTCTTTGTCCATCGAGGCATCCGAGTTACTTGAAGCCTTCCAGTGGCGAACCAGCGAAGAAGCGTGGGAAGAAAATCAAGAAAATATCAAAGAAGAAATTGCCGATGTATTGATTTATGCGCTGACGTTATGTAGTGAATTGAATGTAGACGTGGAGGAGATCGTGGTAAATAAGATTAGGAAAAATGGAGAGAAGTATCCATTAAAAAGCTAAATGTAGATTGTCTTACTAGGAGTTAATTCTATTGAGATGGAGACAAGACATTGCAAAAACAAATGAGGGATAGTTGACAGAGAATGATTCGTGGCGCCTAACTGAGCAATTTTCAATGAATACAACTTATAATATGCTAACGAAATCCTTCTTTGCTATACTTAAGTCAGAATAGATATAAGGGCATAAACCAGGAATTGAAAAGTGGATAGTTTACTCTGCGAAAAAATTTTATATCATTTTAGCGTCAACTAAGCGATCAGAACAGCTGAGGCGAATTACTTGGCGAGCAAGGAATCATCACAGCTGTTCTAGACCGACTTTTAAATTGCGTGAAAATCATTCAAACCAATATAAAATAAATTTTCTTTTTAAACTTCACATTACTAGTCTTTTTCGCTGTTCTTCTTTAGAAAGATATTAAACTCAGTTCGTAAAAATAATTCACAAGCATAATAATTCTGTATCCATTTTTTCATTATTTAAATACTTTGTATATATATCGGTTGCCGGCAGTAGACGAATCTGTATTTCTTCTAAATATAGGGCTTCTAATATTCCTAAACTTACATTTCCTTTTATAACGATTTTTTTTTCTTCAGTTGGCATCAAAAAGCAATTCTTAATTTCTTGAATATTATGTGTCTCAACAAATTTCCGATATGCCAGTTGATACAAATATTGTTTTGTAATATCAGAAATTCCCGGTTGTCCGCGTAGCTCCTTTTCTTTATCGAGTTGAATTGTGTAATACTTAGCATCAAATATTATGAATTGATGCAGATTATTCACTTTATTAATAGTTATAATATCCGGAACTAGAGTATCTTTAGCCATTTTTTTAAATCTCGAACCATTTTGATCCCAGCCACTCCACTTAGGCTTTTCTATAATTGAAATAAGCGAGTCCATTGGATTATATTCATCTGACAAGACTATAGGTAATGCTCCAAGCAATGCATTTAATTGATTATCGAATACTTCTCCACATACTTTCTCCCAAACCAGATTAAAACTATTTGTACCATACACAGTAAAACAGTCACTACTTGAGAGAGAAGTATTACCTGCAATATACATGTACAAGGCTTTCAATAAAATCTGCTTTCTTGTGTTAAATTGTAAGTTTAGTTCGCTCTGAATACGATAAAGTATATCTTCTTTATTTCCAAATACATCTAATTCTTCATCCGACACTTCAACTGGAGATATATCAAAAAAATCTAATAAATCACTAGACTTCAATTCGTTTGAACAACAACTGACAATTGATTCATGTAATCTTTTAAAATAATCGAATTCATCATTTATCCGTTTTTGAGTAAAAACGTCAATATAATATGGACGGTTGTTTTTTAAGTAAGCAAATGTTTCATTAATTGTTCTTTCCCACATCACTTCGCCAGTCCCATTAACTTCAACTATACTTTGTGTGTTAGTGTAGGAACCGTTATCATTATAATCATTTAATAAATAAATCATCAAAGAGAGAATGTTAAACGAATTAATTTTTTCGTTTTCGTTATGTATTTGAATTGTTTGATTGTCACTACCATATTTTTTTAAAACTTTTATGATTTGCTTTAATTCTTGTTTAGGCAAAATAGTATTTATATATTTTGGATAGCATTTTAACACGCAACCAAAGACTATAATTATACCTACAAATGTAAAAACATAAAGAAATTCGTTTTCTTCATTCTCAACAGAAGTTATTTCTACATCTTCGGAAACTAAATCAGACATATTTATCTGCTTTTTTGTTGCCTTAACTGATTTGAGTACACCGTATTCTTTTAATTTTTTTATGATCACTACTTTTTTTTCAAAAGTGCATTCAAAAATCTTTTGCAATTCTTCACTCGTATAACGTTTTTGTTCTTTAACAAACTTCGACATCATTATTTGTAGTCCTCTTCTGATTCAGCAACTACTGTGATAGTTCTGGGGAACTTATCCCTAATCTCCTTGCAGAAGATTTCTATGCCACGTCTGTCGAATTCTTCACATATGGAAGAATATTTCGTCGTATCTTTACATCCGTCAAACAAAGAAGACCTTTTCTGTTTTGCGGCATCGTCAAATAAATACATCAAAACTTTACTTTTAAATGCAGATTTAAATTTCTTAGAATCAATTTCATTTCCCTTCAATGGAACCACAATTTTTTTCGACAGAAAGTAAGGTCCCAGAAGTTTATCTTCATTAATTTTATACGATGACAAAGTATCGTTGATTTGCTTTCGGAGTTCGTTCCATTCTATTGTCTGTTGATGATCACCACTACCGACTCTAACAATATTCCCCTTAATATCATTTTCATTATGATTTATCCCAAGATAATCAAAGTCCCATCTTCTCTTGAACGCCGTATCCATAGGGAACACTCCTTGGTCAGCACTATTCATAGTTGACCAAATAAACATATTATTAGGAATTTTAATTCGAGAATACGTTTGAGCGTCGCCCCCTAATTCTTTAGCGAGATATTTCTTTATGTCCTCAGATGCTTGAATCGAGTATTCGCTAACATTATCTTTGTCACGGTCTAATAATTGAAAGACATCTCCGAAAACTGCCGCAACATTAGCTCGATTGATTTCTTCAACAATTAACAAAAATGGTTTTGCATTCAATGTCTGTGCATTTTTCAATGCTTTAACATACATTCTCATAAATGGTCCCGGAACATACTCGTAGCCAATATCGCTTTCAGAGTTTTTATCAAGTAACAAATTAACATAAGGTCTAATTGCACGTCCGTGGTTCCGTTCTACATCATTATTTCCACTAGAATCAGAGCCGTCCCTTTTTTTAGTTTTAAATTCTTCATTATCATAAAGACCCAATAATAAAGGTAAGCGAGTCAAGTTATTATCTTTAAATTTTTCATAAAGGTCATCGTATTTTTCTTGGGCAGTTTTATTTCCCATCAAGACGGATAAGATTTCTTTTTCATCATCTTTCATATAATGATCATTTGAAGATTCTAACATTACAGGTTTATAAGTACCTACAAAACCGGCGTAAGAATAGTCTGGATGAAAAGTTACACGCTCGTATTCTCCACCATTTTCTAATAAAATCTGTCTATCCCGATTTAAATCATAGCTTTTTCCTGTTCCCGGAGCACCGAAAACAATTCTGTTGTGGTAAAAATCTGAAGTAACATTGGTCTTATAATTAATTTTCATTACATCTGATTGTTCTGATTGCTCGTTTTTAGGAGTTATTTCGCTCAAATCTACTTTTGTGCTTCTTGAACCTCGCGGTGAGAACTGAACTGTATCTTTTAAATCATAAGAAAGAGCATCATCATTTTTTATTATGTATGCTTCATACTCTAGATTCAGACTTTTTTTTAAAATCACTAAAATATCATTTACATAAAACAAACTTCTGAATTTATAAAATATATCATCAGAAGTAGTTGGATTACCTAACTCGATTTGCGGACTATTACCAGGTCTGCTTAATTTCACCGAAGCTTTACCGGTAATTTTTTTATTGGAAAAATTAAAAATAACTTTATTATCAGAATTATTGGCTCTAACTATATTTTTTTCTGACAAGATCATCGGTACTTGCAAAACATAAAAAGACTTCATTGTTGACCCGTCATTTTTTTGATCAATGTAACTTGAAATATGGACATAAGGAAAAAAATCACGACTATTTTCTCCACTTAATGCTATATGGCTTTGTTTTGTAGAACTTCCTCTGTTTTCCTT
Organism: Exiguobacterium sp. s192; assembly: GCF_018618795.1. Lineage (NCBI taxonomy): Bacteria > Bacillati > Bacillota > Bacilli > Caryophanales > Exiguobacterium > Exiguobacterium sp. s192. The sequence continues at coordinate 75,344 of NZ_JACSMS010000012.1, forward strand.
TATCAGATTTGTAGTTGCAAGTTTCTTAATCAAAACAGCATCATAATCCTCCTCCAAAGTAATTCCATTTATATTAAATAATGCGCTTCTCACTTTATTTATTGATTCATCAAACATACTATTTCCACTCCTAATCTCTATTTAAATTATTTAATATATATATTAAATTTCCAGCGATTTTTTTAGCTAATAACGGCGGTACAGAGTTTCCAATCTGCATATACGTTTTTGTATAGGCTCCCAAAAAAAAGTAATCATCCGGATAAGATTGAACTCTTGCTGCCTCCCTAGGTGTCAATCCTCTAGCTTGAAATGGATGAATATACATATTACAGTCAAATTTCATGTGCGCAGTAATAGTCTTACAAGGTTTATTAGGAATTAATTTGTAGTATTTATCTTTAAACATATGACTCCTGCTTTTATATGGCATGATATCAGCAATTCTTTCACTATCAGATTTATCTCCCGGTAGCATTCTTTGGAAAATTTCAATATCTCTATCATTATTGTATCTAGCTTTATGATTAAATATTAAACCGTCATTGGTATTAGGGTTTATTTCAGTCAAATAGTTATTTCGGTTTGCTTTATCAAAATTCTCAATTTTAAAACCTGACTCTTCATTGTCATTTTCAGTCGAATTTCTCTCTCTAGATGCGCTTAAACTCCTTAAATCGCCTATCGCATCAAACAATACGCGTTCAGTATCATTACTACTGTTGATCAGATTTCCGATAACTTCAGAAGCAGTATATCCGCTACTTTCAACAATATCTTGGCGCAAACCAATATAAATAAGACGTTCTCTGTTTTGTGGAACACCAAAATCCCGAGCATTTAAAACGACATATGATATATCATAATGAGTAGCCACATTTGCATTAAAGTCTTCGACTACTTCACTTGCAACATTTTTCATCCCTTTAACATTTTCCATGACAAATAATTTCGGTTTTAAATTTTTTACCGATTCCACATAATATTTATATAACACGTTTCTAGGATCATCTATTATACGTTGCCGATTCGCCGTCGAAAATCCTTGACAAGGTGGTCCCCCTATCAAAACATCTGCATCCTCTAAAATATACTCATGAATATTGTGTGCTATATCTTCAATTCCTCCCATTGTAATATGCTTACCGTCAATTTCGGGATGATTGAATGCGTAAGTACGCAATGCCGCCTTCTCAATATCATTAGCAAATATTACTCTGAACCCTTTTTGGGTAAAACCTAGGCTCATTCCTCCAGCACCACAAAATAAATCTACTAACGTTGGCTTTTTGGATTTTTTTTCATTTTCAACCATTAATTCTCTATATTTTTTACTATACTTTAATATAGCTTCCTCGACATTCATGTCTGCATCTATCAAAGCATTAAAACTCAAAATAAGATTTTTCAACATAGTTTCATCCATGATTTTTTGGATTTCTTTCAGAGACTGCTGCTTTGAAATCACTCCAAACTCATTTAACATGTTGATTGTTTCTTGACCTAAAACAGAATTTCCGGATTTATATCCAAGTGATTCAACAGTCTTATTAAAATTATTAATGATCTCAATGAATTCCTTCTTTGAAATTATGTTTAAATCAAATACATTATTAGAAAAAACATTCACTAAATTAGTCATTTTAAATTCGCTACCTCATGTATAAATTGATTTATTGATTGTGCCAGAAAATATGCGACATCTACAGTAACGGCATTGCCAAACTGACGATACAGTTGCGTATCACTAACCACATATTTCCAATCCGATGGAAAACCTTGAATCTTTCTGCATTCATTCGGTGTCAATCTTCTAACATCAGAAATACGTTTAAGTTCAGTATCTTCAAATTTTTCCCTGTTTTTAAAATCTTCAAAATAATTATCTTGATTTGCGCGGTGCATCTTATGCATTGTAGCAGTCAAAGGTTTTGCAATAGGAAGATTAATTTCTGATTTAGACCTGTAATTTCCACTTCCGTGTGACAGTATTGTCGGTAATATCTTACGCGATAAAAAATATTTTTTATCAACTTCTTTATCTAACAAATCAAAAGTCGTTTTTTCTAAATGGAATGGTTCTGGATACTGAAATTCGCGAGCAACTTCTCCAAACTCTTCATTTAAAAAGCCTACAATAAAAACTCTGCGCCTAGTTTGTGGAAGCCCGTAATCTCTAGTATTTAATACTTTAGCATGTATGGTGTAATTCAAATCGTTTTCTAAAATCGACTTCATTTTTTCAAATGTTTTACCCTTATTGTGAGTTAGTATATTCCTTACATTTTCTAAAACTATAACTTTAGGCTTATGTTCTCTTAAAATTGTCTCAATAGTAAAAAATAAAGTGCCTCGCTCATCTTCAAAACCTTTTTGACTCCCCATCATACTAAATGGTTGACAAGGAAAACCAGCTAATAAAATATCATGTGATGGTATTTCACTTAAATGATTGTTTATATCGCCTAACACTATATTATCATCTATGTTGGCTTTGTATGTTTTCACAGCATCTTTATCAAAGTCATTTGCCCAGACTATATTAAAGCCTGCATTGATAAAGCCTAAATCAATGCCTCCAATACCCGAAAATAAACTTACTGCATTTAAACCATTTGATTTCTTTTCAATTCTTTCCATTTTCTTCACCATTTTCTTTGTTTCTCTCTATAATATCTTCAACATTGCAGTTCAAGCATCCGCAAATTCTATCAAGTACATCCATACTCACATTTTGATTCTTGCTCAAACGTGCAAGAGTTTGATTTGTAAGTTTAGCTCGATCACGTAATTGAGTTTTATTTATTCCCTTATCGATAGTGAGTTTCCATAGTCTATTATAGGAAAACGACATATTGCACCACCTTATTTATAGAATTAAATTCTACATATGTAGAATATCATATTTAAAAAACATTATAAAATATATCGTTATTTATCAACTTTTCCTTTTAATTATTTAGATATTATATTCAAAAAACGTCTAACTTGATCGTTCTAAATTACAATTTATTTCCACTCAAGAGATCCTGCTTCTTTACTTTGAGCGATCCAGTTATTAAATGCAGAAGGTGTCAAAACCGGATAATCACTACCCGTGCTTTGACATTAAAATGAACCTTAACATCCTTTATTTGAAAGCATCGATAAAGACTCTGATTTACCGCTTATTCATGAAAATGTTCGTTCTTCTGATATGCAAAATTTTGACTATCCCAATTTACCTTAAATTATATATAAAGTTAAGTCTGGAAAATTAAAAATTTCCATTCACCTTATTAGCCATCCATTAGTTCAAAAAGATCAACCTCTTTAGTTTATGAATTTGCATTAGTGGAACATATGAATAAAAAGAGGTGAAACCTATGGCTGATATAATGACACCGGAACAGCGAAAGAATAATATGAGGGCAATTAAAGCAGTCTCTAAAATTGAAACAATTGTTGCAAAAGAGTTATGGAAAAACGGAATCCGTTATCGGAGAAACAATAAAAAGTTATTCGGAAAGCCTGATATCTCTATTCAAAAATATAAGATTGTGATTTTTATAGACTCGTGTTTTTGGCACCAATGCCCTTTGCACGCTACCATGCCTAAAAGTAATGCGGAATTTTGGAAAAAAAAGTTAGCGCGTAATGTTGAACGTGACAAAGAGGTTAATGAATATTATCTTCAAAATAAATGGAGAATAAAAAGAATATGGGAACATGAAATAAAAAACGACCTTGAAAAGGTCGTTGATGAGCTGATGTTTTTTATAGAAGACTCAAAAAGACTAAAAGACGAATGACATCAACGGTACTTTTTTGTTCTAAAGAAAAAACACTCACTATTCTACAATCAATATTTAGGACAGTAGTCATCTGAAAATTTAGATTTTTTATTAATTCACTTCGGCATCTATACCAAATTTATCGGCTGGAGTATCTGCCGGAGAAAATTCTATCTTAAAAACTGTATGGTTTTTTTCACCCTCAAATGTCCAGCTGTCGGATACATCAATAAATTCAACCTGTTCTATATTAAATTGTACAGCAAGCTTATTTGCAACGTTTTCTGTCATTTCAAAAACAGTACTTCCTTCTCCGGTAATTTTACCGGACTCGACAATAATCCCTTCACAGATTATAGAGAAAATCATAAGCTGTTTTACCATTTGACACCCTACTTTCTTATTGTATCGGTAAATTTTCATATTATTATTCATTCCATGCATTAGACAATAGTTAAATCTATCTCTTCAGCTCTCCCGATATATTTCTCTGAATTTTCAAGAAATAACGGCTTCAACTCTTCTTTGTCTAACATAGGAGACAATACAATAGGGTAACTTTTATTAAATTCAAATATGACACGTCTCCCTACACGCTCATCTTTTCCTAAATCACTTCTGTTTTTAATCTTTGCTTTTAAAACTTTTGATAAATCTAACTCATCAATAATATCTAAAACGTTAATCAAAAACTGACCGTTACGGAAAATTTCGTATTTTATAATGTAATTAAACAGATCTAAGTTATCTACAATAAGATTAAAATAGCGAAGTTTTTCATGTGAATCGGAAGTATGATCAATTACATATTGAGTTGCCAACACACTTTTATAAATGTAATTTTCCCAATCAAATTTCTTAAGAACTATATTTTTAAATGTTTTTTCATCTGATTTCACTTCTGGATAATGTTCCAATATATAATCCCTTTTATGTGTTAACAATAATGAGTGCCAAAATCGCTCATCCAAATGTATGTCCCGATCCATTTGAAGATATACTTCTCCCAATACTCTAAATGCTTCAAAAAACAGCTTATTTCTTTCTTCCTCATTTTTTTGCGCCATATAAATCGGAAAGTCAGGTGCATCTATTATTGTTATTATGTCATTTGAAAAATAACTTTCATTCGAAATAATTTGATCTTCCAAAAAATCATTATATAAAGTATCGCTTGTTTTATATGATGCATCTAACAACTTAATCTCCATGTTGTGCAAGCCCCTTTATAGCAGAAATATACTTATCAATAATACGATCCGAAATTTTATGGATAACTTCATCAATTGAGTCGATCGAAATTTCTGTTACCATTTTTTTAGTCATAAGCTGGTATAACTTTATATCGAGCAGACTATTTGGCAGGTCACATACTTCTAAATCCACTGTTTCCTGATCTTCTCCATTATTGATAATAAATTGATGTAATGCTCTGGATAAACCGGTATAAATATATGGATTATTCAATTTGTTGCTTTGTGAGAACTCAACAAATTGATATTCAGGGTTTCTATAATTGATAATTATCGTCTCTGTTCCAAGTTCAATTTTAATGTCAGATGATAAAGACGGATTTACTTTTTTCTCAAACAGTTCAAACGGTTTTGTAGTACTTCCTTCAAATAACACTACGTTTGAATATGCTAATAAAGCGTGCTTGGATACGTTTAACTTTTCTTTAAACTGTAAGTAAAAATCATTAAGATCTTCGTTTAACGAGAAATTAATTTCTTCTTTTGATTGAATTTGTAGTTGAACCGATGTTCTTTTATTTAAAGATAAACGAGATTTAGGTATGTCAACATACTTATCAATATCTCCAACACGGTAATACTTGTTATCACGTGACTGAATAATTAATAGTAATTGTGCACGATTCTCCTTAAGTAAATTCTCCAAAAAAGGAGAATCCAATTCATACTTATACTTTAAGCGGTACATATTGGAGCTCTCTTCTAACGATACATCTAAAATAAAATTACTTTCAGCGTAGCTATGGGAGTCATTTGTAAGTACAGGATAGGGAAAATTCGCATTTTTTTTATAAATCATTTGGCACCTCTACGTAGTAAACAAATTTTAAGGTACGATTGTACTGGGGCAATAAACTAAGTTCTAATTGAGCTTTCCCCTCAATGATTTCAACATTTTTAATAAGATTGTTTTCAATATCATATTTTGTAAAATTATTTGGGTTTCGGATCTCAAGGTAGCTGCCTACCAGGTCAAACTCGTTTGTATGCTCTACTCCCATTCCATCAATTACTGCTAAGCCGATATCACACGACTGATCATTCATAATTTCAGCACTTTTTGTAAAATCAAAATTTAAATATTCTTTATCCTGTACGATAATACGTTCTACCATTTCAGGATTGGCACTATATTTTTTACTTGTACTTTCACCATCATGCTCGCCACTCGGGTTTTTTTGAAGTTTTAACGGATTACGTGTTTGCTTACGGTCTTTTTTTTCATTTTTATTAATGTTTTCTTTTGCATTTCTTTTCTCTTTTTTCTTAACTGTTGTTTTCGATTTCACCACAGGTTTATTGTTTATTAATACTGTCCCCATAGATGATTGAAGATCTTGTTTAAACTCTGTTTCTACTACATAAAGAATATCTTCGGTATTTATCATTCCATCTGCAGGGTTATTAGCTTTTATGGCACTTTCAATAACTTTACTGATTTCTTTTGATAAATTATTAATAAAGCGTTTTGCCTGCCTTTGTAAAATCGGATCTTTTATATGATCTGAGGATAATTCAGTATGAGATTCATTTTCCAAAGATTTTAAATAAGAGTCTTCTTCTGGCCCACCAATCAGTACAGCATTAAATGGTTTGTTTACATTTCCTTTTACTTTTAAGTCCTCAATCTTCATTCCTACTGTTCTTACTATTGCCACTCTGCCTTTTGTAATTCTTTCATCATAATTAAAATACAGTCTAAAGTTAAAGTTTTGACGACTATCCGATATCTGAACTGAACCCTGAATGGTGGACACTTGATAAAAGACCCCATTCGGGGTTTTTTGTGTTTAAAGAAATCGATATACTGTACCTATTCAATTTAGACGGGAGAACTATTCATGAACAGACGCACC
>NZ_JACSMS010000013.1:0-55796 GCF_018618795.1 Exiguobacterium sp. s192
GAAACCATCTTTTATCGTATCCTCTCACAAGCTGTCGATGCTGGGTTCGTGGACCCTTCGGTCCTATTCATGGATTCCACACACATCAAGGCGAACGCGAACAAACGGAAGTTCAAGAAGAAAAAGATTGTCCGTCGCGCTATCCAACAGTATAAAGAAGAACTCGACCTGGAAATCAACGAGGATCGGGTACTTCATGGAAAAAAGCCCTTCACCCCCAAGGAGAGCCGTCTTGAAACAAGGGAAATCAAGGAAAGTACGACAGATCCCGAGAGTGGTTATTACGTGAAGGGGGAACGTGAACGACTATTCGCTTATTCTTGCCATACAGCCTGTGATCGAAATGGCTTCGTACTTGGACTGATCCTCACACCTGGCAATGTACATGATAGTAAAATGCTTGAACCTCTTCTTGAGTCCGTCAGTCATCGTTTTGGTCAGCCATTCGCTGTCGTAGCTGACTCTGCCTACAAGACCGTCCAACTCGCACGTCATTTCCTTCAACGAAACATCTTACCAGTTTTTCCTTATACCCGCCCCAGAGGGGTGAAAGGAATGTTCAAAACGAAAGACTTCTATTACGACGAATACTATGACTGTTATTTGTGTCCCAAGAATCAAGTTCTTCATTATCGGACGACCAATCGAGAGGGCTATCAGGAATACGTCTCTGCCCCCACAATCTGTGCGTCGTGCTCTTTTCTTTCAAGATGCACGAAGAGCCAAGAGAATAAAAAAATGATCCTGCGTCATGTCTGGCAGGAAGCAATGGATGAGGTGGAGCATTTACGGCATACTTCCGTGAATCGTGCATTGTATCGAAAACGACAGGAGACAATCGAACGCGTCTTCGCAGATGCAAAAGATAGGCATGGCATGCGTTGCGCCCGATATCGTGGTCTGAAAAAAACAACGCTACAAGCGATGCTTACTTTTAGTGCCCTGAACCTCAAAAAATTAGCGAACTGGTCATGGGATTCCGGTGGGAATCCTTATTTTTCACATCACTTTATACGATTACATAAGACAAACTCTCATTTTAACGTTGAAATGAGGGTTTGTCTACGATCTGACACCTTCCTGCATAAGCAGGAAGGTGTCAGATGAATATTTGTAAAAGAGGGAGAAAGGGAGGGGAACTTAGTCTACCTTAACTAAAAAGGCGAATTGCCCGTCACCGTTGGACCACTTTGCTTTGATTTCATATGCGTAAGTTCCTGTTTCTTTCGGTGCAGTAACGCTATCATTAGTTAAAGTAACTTTTTCAGCATCTTGCTTATCTTTCCAACGAACAATTTCAATAGAATCCGGTTCGTTTTCAAAAGAAATATCAATTTTTTTATTAGAGGATACTACAGTTGGTTTGCTTTTTTTCGTCATATCGAGTCCATCGACATAAACTTTATCGACACATTGGTTGCGCAATAGACCATCCCAACAAAATGATCCTTGGACCGTTGGAATATCTATTCCTTGTGCATTTACTTTTGGACTTGGTGGTTCTCCACGAAAAGGATCAAACACAAAAAATAGAACAATCAATACTACTAAAATACCAATCCATTTAAATTTACCCATAAAGCATCCTCCCTTGATAAGGATAATTTAAATAAAGTTTGAGTGTTCTTATTGAGCGGCTTCTTCCTCAACAAATCCTTCTTCTAGTTCGAGTTCATCGTGTCTCTCCATGATTGGTGAAATCGTTTGATTCTCAAATGCAGTTTCATACGTATCAGCTACTGTTTGAATATCCGCACCATCTTCAAGAAGAACTTCTCCATAAGCAGGAACTGGGTTGTGCCAGTCCGTTTTTTCATCATGGATTGTTGCAAATAAATATGTTTTTCCAGGTACAAGCATTTCTTGATCTTCGTATGTTAATAATACTTTTTCGCCATTATCATCAAAAATTCCTGCATTTTGATTTACGACTTGTTCTTCGCTCAATTCACCTTTAACATTTTTGACTATTGTTACTTGAAACTGTGTACTTGGTAATGTTTCATCATGACTAATTTCTTTCTCTACTTTTGCGATGAAAACGTTCTCAGAATTTCCGACGACAGAAGTAGTTTTTGTAACATCCATTGCAAAGTCACCTGTCATAGTAACTTTCTTTAAATCTGCTTTTTGAATAGAAGAGACTTGTTTTCCTGAAGCACTCTCGTTTTGATCAACGAGGTAAAATGTTCCTAACCCTAAAATTCCAGCCAAACCAACAATAGCGGTGATTTTCTTTGCTTTCATTGTTTTTCCTCCTCAGTAATGACTGTTGTAGTCACTTTTAATGTGCGAATCTAAAGTTGTCATGCTAAATAGCCCTTGTTTCATAATTCCTGAATCGTGGTGGTTAAAGCCTAAGGCATGTCCCATTTCATGTAAGGCAGTTTTTTTCTGTTCCCCTGATGTCATATCAGTGAAGTTATACGTATTGTATTCAATAACGTCGGCACCTGACATTGGCGTATATCGACCTAATAATGAGCTAGCTACATAAATATCTCTGAACGATAAATCTTCTACTACGTCTGCATTGTCACCAGCGATATTAATTGATCCCATGTTGTCCCAAACGGTAATGGAATGGTTTCTTGCTGTAGTGTAGGCAGTTTTTCCGCGAGCAGTACCCCAGCGAATTTCTTTCCCATCTACCGCACCATCACCTGTCCAGTGCGTACCTGCACTAACGGGGATCGAAGATCCTAAAGTAATGAAAGCACTAGCTAAAAGTAATGTAGTGATTTTTTTATGCATGATATTTTCTCCTTTAATGTCATTTTATTACCTTTTTATGATATAGTATTTTTATGTAAATTACAATTGTATATACAGTTGTAATTTGGAAAAAGGGGGAATTTTTAATGGGATTGAAGAAGTTTGCGTTAGTAGCTTGTATGATTCCAGCTGTTTCTTTAGTCAGTTCGCCACAAGCATCAGCTAAAACTGTAGTTACATATGCAGCGGGATCGTGGGATAAAGTTGGCTATACTGAATCAATTTATTTACACAATCAGCAAATTGAAAGTACACAGACCATTTCTTCAGGTGGTGGTAACGTTCAAATAAGACCCTCTGGACTAAGCGGTACTAACACTTACGTTGTATGGTTATACGAATCTGATGGCGATAAAATTAATAAGCAATTGATTGGAAAAAAATATGGTCATGGAAATGATCCATTAACTTGGGATGTGTCTAACTTTGTTGATGGGACAAACGGAAAGGCCGAGATATTTGCTCATATTGGATATGGGAAGGTAGAACAAAGCGGATACTTCACTTTTTACGATTAAACAAAATAGTAATTCTTTAGAACAAAAATGTCTTTTCAAAAAGGCGTTTTAGATTGTAGACAAACCCTCATTTCTACGTAGAAATGAGGGTTTGTTGTATATATAACCATCGAAATATCCCGAATACTAGGATTCCTGTGAGAATCCCAGGACCAATTGACAAGTTTTTTGAGGTACGGGGCAATGAGAGTAAGCACCGCTTGAAGCGTTGTTTTTTTTCAGACCCGGATGGCGGGGGTCTAACGCATGCCAGGCTTTTCCTTCACGTCTGCAAAGAATCGTTCGATTGTTTCTTGACGCTTTCGATATAATACACGATTTAAGTTCGTATGCCGTAAATACTCGACTTCATCCATAACATCTTGTCAAAAATGAAGATACATCACTTTTTTGTGTTCACGACTCTTCGTGCATTGCGACAGGAACGGACAAGTCTTACAAATGTGTGAATCAGAGACATATTCTCTCTACTCGTCACGTGTCGTCGTTCGATAACGAAGAACTTGATTGTTCTCGTATAGATAACAGTCATAGTAGTCGTCATGATAAAAGTCCTTTGTCTTAAACATTCCTTTCCCCCCTCTGGGGCGTGTATAAGGGAAGACGGGCAAAATGCCTTGCTGAAGAAGATGATGAGCGATTAGAACTGTCTTATAGTAAGCGACGACAGCGAAATATTTTTCGAAATGCTGTGTGACAGCTTGAAGAGGCGAACTGCTTTTCACGCTGCCATTCACGTAGTAGCTACTTTCCTAATCCGTTGTACTCTCTTTGATTCGTGTTCTTCAGGATTCTTCTTCTTTTATTCCGTTTGTTCGCTCGAAATCGCTTCCTAGGGAAAAACAAGCAGGAGCGACCCTGCAGCGGCACGATGCTTGTCCCAGGAAAATATTCGAGGCGAATAAAAAAACGATTTTTCTCGTTTAAGAGAAAAATCGTTTTTTGTCTTAAATCTGAAACCTTCCTGCAGAAGCGGAAGGTTTTTTTAATTAACGCTCTTGATTATCGTCGTCGGATGGTGTTACATCTGATGCGTCATCGGATGCATGGGATAAATCCGGTGCTTCTTCATCCGTTGATGGATTTTCATCCGAGACATCCTCTGATTGTTGTTGTGTATCCGTTGACTCCTCTTTCGAGTCGTCATGTTTGTCTGTATCTTGTTTAGCTTTTGGTTTTTCGGTATTTGACTCATCGCGTCCTGCGATTTCATCGTTCGTCATCCGATTGCCCGAAGTAATTGGATCTGTTTCTTTGTCGTGTTGCTGTGCCATGAAAAGTCCCCCTCAATCTGTGATGTTAAGAGTATTCCCTCACGCACTCAGCTTAAACATCGAGCGTATGGCTGGTTTTTGAAAAATCGGCAATTAAGTTCGCAATCGGTTGCGGGTGATGGAGGTAATGTCCTTGAACATACAACTTTTCCCCAAGCAATGTAATCTGACGGAATTGGGAAACCGTCTCGACTTCTTGAATGACGAGTGCAATGTTCAATGCTTGCGTCAACGCATAAACAGACTGTAACATCGACTGTTCGAGCTGATTTTGCGCCAATCGCCGGGTGAAGATCGGATCCAGTTTCACCGATTGTACCGGTAAGCGGAGTAACGAATTCAGTGACGCATAGTGACTGCCAAAATGATCGACACTCAAGCGGTATCCGGCCTGACGCAACGATTCGAGTCGACCGATTGCTTGACGTCGTCCCGTCTGCAGGACTTCCTCACGGATTTCAAGGACGATCCGGTCCCGCTTGAACGGCGGCTGATTGGCAAATGCCAACAGGTCAGCGAGCATCGCGTCGGACTGGAATTGACTCGCCGACAGATTGATTGAAATCGTCACCGGGTGACCCAATTCCTGTTCCAGACGAACACTGTCCGTGATGGCTTGGCAAACCGTAAATCGTCCAATTTGACCAAAGCTGCCCATTCGTTCAGCGACCGGTATGAAATCCGCCGGACTGACGAAACCAAGGACCGGGTGATTCCAGCGTAACAACGCTTCAACCGCCACCGTATGGCCGAGCTTGGCATTGAAAATCCGCTGGTAATACAATTCAAATTGTCCCCGCGCAAGAGCCTGCCCGAGTTCTTTTTCCAAAACGTGCTCAAACGGATGTTGCTCGAGTGCACGATTTTGTGTGACGAACAACGTTCCGGCTTTTCCGTCCAGCTTGACTTGTTGCATCAAGGCTTCTGCTGCATAAACCTGCGTTTGACGATTCATATAGTCCCCGGTCAATAAGCTGACACCGGAAGACGCGGTCAAACGAATCGGTTCGTGGCTGATGCCTTCAATTGGACGTTCAATCGCCTCGATGATCCAGTTCGCATACGTGTTGCCGTGTTCCGCAAACTCTGCTTCGTCGATGGGTGCCAACACGATGAATTCGTTCCCGTCCATCCGACCGACGACATGGTCGATGATGGGTACGTATTTTAAGCGGGAGGCAATTTCCTGCAACACTTTATTGCCGACCCGGTAACCGTACGTCGCATTGATGGCATGAAAATTATCGAGATTTAAGACCATCAGGAACGTCGATTGATTCGTCACGCTGGAAATCAGCCGGTTCATATAGCGTTCATTGTAGACGTCAGTCAAGGCATCCTTGATGACGTATGTCTCGACACTGATCGATTTACTGATAATGTTGGCATAGTTTTCAACCAGCTCGATGTCTTTTGCGTCAAAATCATACGGTTTATCATCAAATGCGCATAATGTCCCAATCTTTTCGTTTTCCGCATTTTTGATGGCCACGCCTAAAAAGCTGCCGTTCCCTAGAGATTTTGTGACCGGATGGTTACTTGTATGGGGATCCGCCAACAACTCGTTGATTTGAATCTTCCCGTCCGTCTCGTCAATGACAAGCTTACACAGAACATGTTGGTAGACATGGGTCGTCCCTTCGCCAATCAGTTCTTTTTCTTGGTTGATTGCCTTAACGATGAAGTTGCTGTTCAAATCGTTTAACGCAAAAAACAACGTGTTGACGCCAATTTCTTCACTTAACTTTTTTAAAATCTCCTCAACAAGCGGATGCAGCGCTTCATACCGCATTTGCATATTATCCACGAATCACCCCTCCTTTTCGCCTCACTCTGTCACCATTTCAATCGGAAACTCCACCGTAAATGTACTGCCAATCCCTTCTTCCGACTGGACGGAAATCGTTCCGTCATGATCTTTGACGATCATTTGGCAGATCGCAAGACCGAGACCGGTACCCCCGATTTTCCGGGTATCTGAATTGTCGGCCCGGTAAAACTTATCAAAAATAAACGGTACCGATTTTTCCGGAATTCCGATTCCTTCATCTTCAACCGTCAAGCGGATCAAGTGATCCTGCACGACGCCCTTGATCTGAATCTGTCCACCGTCCGGTGAATATTTAATCGCATTCATGATCAGGTTCGTGAACAGCTGTTTCATTTTTTCCTCACTCGCCGTCAGTTCGTAACGACCCGGTTCAAAAGAAACCCGAATTCGGTGTTTACTGCTCGCCAAGTCAAACATCGGTCGCATTTCAAACACCAATTTCTTTAAGTCCATCCGCTTTTTGACGGTGCCTTGCGTCAAGTCTTCACCCTTTTGAATCTCAAGTATGTCATCAATCAACTCCGCCAACCGCACGGTCTCGGAATGAATCGTTTCCAAATATTTTTTCTGACGCGGACCATCGAGCGTCCGGCGCATCAACAGTTCCGTGAAGCCCATGATCGAGGAAAGCGGTGTCCGCAATTCGTGCGACACGATGGAAACAAACTCGGACTGTTTTAAATCAAGCTCTTTTTCCTTCGTCACGTCGCGCAGGACCAGCATCATCCCCCACTCGACGTTGGCAATCGCAATCCGTTCTGCGTAAGCGCTGAGCAGTAAGTTTCCCCGAAACGCCGATAATTCAATCGTTTCACCCGGAATTTCTCCGTTCATCAACTGACCGATGTAATCGTGCAGAGCATCGGCTTGATCGATATGTTCAAACAATGAGGTCGCCCGTTCGTAGGCATGGCGGAACCCTTGCGCCTGATTGACCAGTTTCGGCGGGAACATGTTCAGCAACGCCTGATTGGCATAAATCTGTTCGCCGCTGCTCTCAATATAGAGCACCGCTTCGCGGATCGAATCAAGTAATTGATACGTTTTGATTTTTTCGTGCTCCATCTGATGGAACAACAAATGGCGTTCAAGCGTCATACCCAGCTTTCGTGACAGGTCCAGGATATCCCCGACCTGTTCCAGATTAAACTGCTCAAACGGATGTTTAAGATAGATGATCCCGACGACACCCCCGTTGCTTGGAGATTGGACGGGAATGGCTGATTCATACATCTCTTCCGCTGCTGGAAGCTGGACGGATTTACGCATGACAAAAGCACGACGCAGCACCGAATATTGATCCAAATCTTTTTCAATTAATTCAATGTCTTCGACCCCTTGCGTCACGAGATGGCTCAGCTGCTCACGTCGATACAACAGGATGGCGCCAGCTTCCAGATCCACGAGGTGAAGCAGTTTGACAAGCAATGTCTCACACGCCGACTCGACATTTTGGGTCGCTAACGCCTCCATGATCTCGTTTCGATGCTTTAATTTGTGCTCCACTTCAACGAGATCCTGTGTCAATTGACCAATTCTCAGTTGATCCGTCGTCACCGGTGCTTTCACCTCACTCAATGGGAAAGGACCTGTTTTTAAACGATACGGTCTGACTTTTTTTTCGGGACGGTAACGCATGACTTTTTTCAATGAGTTGCCTCCTTCCGATTCCTGAATTCATGTCTAAAATTATAGCATGTACGACGATAGCTGAAACAGAAAATTCAATCCGTCGTTTTGGTCAACAGACGACGGAAGGACTGCTCAAAAGACATGTCCTCCTGGCGTGTTCGTTTCTTCGGTCCCTTCGTTCGACCACCGGCCCGGCGAATTTCCTGTCCGACATGCCGGGTATGTAAAAGAAAATCAATATTCTCGTTCGTGAAAATCCGTCCATTCTGATCAATCGCCTGTCCTTTACGTGCCAGCGCCAGTGCGGCGAGACCATAATCCTGGGTCACGACGATATCCCCCGGCGCCATCCGATTGACGATGGCAAAATCAACCGCATCATGACCCTGACCGATTGTGATGGTCGTCGCGCCGGCACGGTTGAATTGATGTGCCGTGTCACAAACTAAAAAAACCTCATATCCTCGGCTGAGCCGAATCGTCAAATCCACGACCGGACAGCCGTCGGCATCAATCCATATTTTCATATCACGTCACTCCTTACTTCCGTTCACTTCTTTTAGTGTCCGTGACGAAAGGAATGACTGTCAAGTGAATCGTTCGAAGTTGACCATACTCCCCATAAAACAGACAATAGACAGGAAAGGATGTGCCGAAGTGAAGCCTGCTACATTTAAATCATTTTTATCGTTACTAAAGAAAAGCGAACCACCGATCGGACTGCTGTCGGCTGCCGTGACGGTGTCAATCATTCAGGCACTCGCTGCCCTGATGATCCCTTGGTTCTTGAAGTCTTTGATTGACAACTTCTCCGTCGATCGCCTGACACCCGGGTTGATCACCTTGTTCATCGTGATCTTCGTCGTCCAAATGATCAGCAACGCGTTCTCCATCTATTGGTTGCACATTGCGGGGCAACGGATCGTCGCGAATCTCCGGACGATGTTATGGAAACACCTGCTAGCTTTACCCATTCCATTTTACGACGAAACGAAATCCGGTGAACTCGTCTCGCGTCTCAATAATGATGCGACGACGTTACAACAGTTATTATCGGAGCAACTCGTTCGTCTGTTGACATCGATCGTCTCGATCGTCGGTGCCGTCACGATTTTATTTTTCCTCGACTGGCAGATGACGCTCGTGATGGTGATTGCCGTGCCGATTACGTTATTGATCATCATCCCGCTCGTTCGGAAGCTTCACCAGATTGCCCGTGAGACGCAAAAAGAACTGGCCGGATTATCCGGATTTTTTGCAGAAATGCTGGGTGAAGTCCGCCTGATCAAATCGCAGGCGACGGAAGAGTATGAGATGGACCGGGGACAGACCCGGATTGAAAATCTATTTGGTTTTGGTGTCAAAGAAGGGAAAGTCCAAGCCATCTTGCTGCCGGTCTTCAATGTCGCCTTGACCTCGATGCTGATCATCATCATCAGCTTTGGTGCCTACCGCGTCTCGACGAATCAGATTACAGCCGGTGAGCTCGTCGCCTTCTCGTTATACCTGTTCCAAATCATGACTCCGCTCGTGACGATGACCGAATTCGTCTCAAAACTGCAAAAAGCACGCGGGGCGACGGAGCGGATCTCCGAATTACTCGAAGAACAGCCGGAAACCGACGGCACACGTCAGGTTGAGCGCCCGTTCGCAGCAGTTCATTTTAATCACCTGTCGTTCGGTTATGATGATACGACACTGTTGCACGACGTCACCTTCTCCTTGCCACGTGGTCAAACGACGGCAATCGTCGGACCAAGCGGCTCCGGGAAATCGACATTGTTCGCCCTGCTCGAACGCTTTTATCAACCGACAGCCGGTCAGATCGAACTCGGTCCACATGCCATCAACGAGTTTGAACTGGCGAGCTGGCGGAATTCAATCGGTTACGTCGCTCAGGATTCGCCGGTCTTGTCCGGGACGATCCGCGACAACCTGTTATATGGCTTAACGGGTGACGTCACTGAGCAACAAATCCGGGAAGCGGCCGAGATGGCCAATGCCGACGAATTCATCCGTTCGTTCGCAAACGGATACGAAACCGAGATCGGCGAACGGGGCGTTAAACTGTCCGGCGGTCAGCGGCAACGGATTGCCATCGCCCGCGCCCTTCTGCGTGATCCGGAGCTGTTATTGCTCGACGAAGCGACCTCAAGTCTTGACTCCGAGTCGGAACGTGTCGTTCAAGAAGCGCTCGAACGGCTGATGGAAGGTCGGACGACGTTCGTCATCGCCCACCGTCTTGCCACCGTCCGCCATGCCGATCAAATCGTCGTCCTCGAACAAGGACGTGTTTCCGGCATCGGGACACATGATGCCCTCGTCGCGTCGAATGTTTTGTATAATAAACTCGTAACGCAACAATTCATCGGTCAAACCGAAACGACCAGGGGGAGTAACAGATGACAAAAACAATTGGTTTCATCGGACTGGGTGTCATGGGTCAAGGCATGGTCCGCAACTTATTAAAAGCCGGTTTTTCCGTCAAAGGCTATAATCGGACAAAAGAAAAAGGGCTGCCGCTCGAACAGGACGGCGCCGTCATCGTCGATACGATTCAGGAAGCCGTGACGGATGTCGACGTCGTCATCTCGATCGTCGGATATCCGCAGGACGTGGAAGAGATTTATTTAGCGGAAGACGGCATTTTAGCTTCGGCAAACCCGGGGACGATCGTCATTGACATGACGACATCAAGTCCCGCACTCGCGATCCGGATTGCGGAGCAAGCTGCTCAAAAAGGACTTCACACCCTCGACGCACCGGTCACAGGTGGGGATCTCGGTGCAAAAAACGGGACACTCGCGATTCTCGTCGGCGGTGAAGAAGCAGCCTTCGATACGGTCAAACCACTGTTCGAGGCGATGGGCAAATCAATCGCCCGCTTTGGTGGTCCGGGACAAGGTCAGTCGGCTAAACTCGCTAATCAGATCGCGATTGCCGGATCGATGATTGGAACAGCAGAAATGCTGCTGTTCGTCACGAAATCCGGCATCGATCCGACACAGTTCGTCGAGACGATAAAAAGCGGCTCGGCCGGCAGCTGGTCGCTCGAGAATTTGATTCCTCGTGTCATTGCGGAAAACTATTCTCCCGGCTTCTTCGTCAAACATTTCATCAAGGATATGCGTTTGGCACTCGAACGTGCGGATGAGATGGGCATTTCGACACCGGGTCTTGCCCTCGTCAAAGACTTGTATGAGGAACTGGCAGCTTCCGGCCATGCCGAATCGGGAACACAAGCCCTCTACTTGCTGTTAAAAGAAAAAACACCGTCACGTTAAGCGACGACATGACAAAACGAGTCTGACCTACCCGATGAAGGGGGGATCAGACTCGTTTTTTTTACGCGGAACGTGTCGCTGTCTGTTGTTCTTTTTTTAACTGCTCGTAAAAATGTGCCATCGTCGTATCGAAATACGGTGTCAGCAGGACAACTCCGACGGTACTGAGTAAGGCGAGGATACCCCAGATGATGAAGCTGAAGTACAGCTTCACGAGACGCCACTTATGACCATGCATCATCCGTCGGCTTTCCCCGAGTACTTGGAAAAACGACAGATCCGGTCGGTCGATCAACAAAAACGGAACCAGTCGATACATCAGGTAAAAATAGATCGCCGGTACGATCAAAAAAGAACCCAAGTAGACGAGCAACGTGACAACCGTATAGGCAGCCGTTACCTTCAAATAAAAGCGGATCGATGAAAATCCTTCGAATAATGTGCCGATTCCTGCCGTCTCACCACGGACGAGACGTAAATAGGAAATCGTCCGTCCAACCGTAACCGGTGCGAGGACGATCGTCACGACGATGTTCAAGGCGACGAAGCGGAGCATGCTGTCGAGATTGTCTTGGTCAAACGACATCCGACTGGCAGCCAGCGCAAAGATTAAGAAGTAAACGATCGAAATACTGAGCGCTGTCAGCCACTTTCCTTTCAGCGTCGCGAGTGCAGCTTGTTTGTACTGTAGATTTGTCATGATGAACTCCTTTACCTTTCAACTTTCCTGTTATAGTTTACCGTAGTCTGTCTTGAAAAAATAGCAATCCCTGTCTTGATTCCTTTAAGATGTGTCGATTTTTGGACAGCCGTGACAATTGGATTCCTTTCTCTTCTTTAAAGAGCGATGCAACTGAAACCACTTTTTCTTCACTCGCTTTCCTCAGGCGAGACACAAGCCAGTTTCCCTGCCCTCAGGGTCAGGAAATCGGGTCTTGTTTGTCTCTGACAGCGCAAAAAATCGCGCTTTTTCCTGTAGGAGTCTCGTGAATTCGTGGTTTCTTCAAAACAAAAAAGAAGAACAGATTCAAATCTGCTCCTCTTTTCTCCTAAGGTTGACTGTCACGCCAACTGATAGATTTGATTAACGTACAAGCAGCTGTTTCAGCGCCGCGACTTTATCAGCATCAACTTGACCGTCAACGAGGACGGCTGATCCGACGTGCAATTCGGTCGCCTGGGTTGCTTTAAGTAATTCTTCCGCCCGCTCGACCGTGATGCCGGAACCCGGCAAGACGATCAAGTCGGGATTTTGCTCAATCAACTGGGCGATGACGGCTTGACCTTCAAGTGCCGTCGCGTGTCCGCCTGACGTTAAGATCCGGTCGACCTCGGGAAAATCGGCCAATACTTCAGCTGCTTCCAAGATGTCACGACTGCTGTCGATTGCCCGGTGGAACGTCAGCGACAAATCGCCCTTATGTTTGATGATTCGTCCAAGGAATCCTTCGTCAACACGTCCGTCTGCCGTCAATGAACCGACGACGATTCCGGCTGCTCCGAGTTCCCGGATCAAATCAATGTCCGTGATGATCGTTTCCTGATCGGCTTTCGAATAGACAAACGATTTACTGTGCGGTCGCACGAGGACGTGGACCGGAATCTCGACCGAAGACAAGACCTGCCGGATCAATCCGTAACTCGGCGTCAATCCGCCTTCTGATAAGGCCGAGACGAGTTCAAGCCGGTCGGCTCCCGCCTGCTCGGCGGCTGTTGCTTCTTCTACTGTTGCTGCAATGATTTCTAACATGATACATCCCTCCCGCCCTAGTGTATCATGAGACGACGGTCCAATTCACCCGTTCATTAAACAGCTTCATCTCCCAAGACGGCGGATAGGTCGAGGGACTGAGAACGATTTTAGCGCGGCGGAATTCCGCGACCTTATATTTCCGGTTGCCCTCGAATTCGTCACACGCTAAAAAGGCATAGACATCCTTCGTCCGACCGATGATGGCTTTTTGAATCAACGACGACTCGATGTCATCGCTGACGAATCCCCGCTCGATCTCGGCTCCGTCGAACGTCAAAAAAGACGCGTCAAATGCGTAGGCGTCAAGCGCTTGCAAGACTTCGACCCCAACCGTCTGTCCATATGAATCGACGGTTCCGCCGAGTAATCGTATCTCGCCGTGGAACGGTCCCGTTTCCCGGCACTGTTCGAGATGACTGGCAATCGACAGCGAGTTCGTGACAATCGTTGCGCTGCCGCTCAAGTACGGTAACAGATGTTCGACCGGCTCCCCTTTGCCTAAAAAGATACAGGAGTAGTCCGCCAGCCAACCTTTCGCATAACGCGCCAGCCGACGGGACAATTGATCGGTCCGTCTTGAAATCGGCGATTCTTGTTTGCCGCCTTGGTAGATTGCGCCCCCATAAACCCGCTTCAGTTGTCGTTCCCGCTCGAGTTCCTCGAGATAACGCCGGACAGTCTCCCCGGAGACATCCAGACGGTCAATCAAATCCTTCGTCATGACTTTTCCTTCTTCTTCGAGCCATTGCATGATTTGTGATTTTCGTTCCTCTCCTAATAACGACACATGAACTACTCCCTTCACAGACAAGTACTACTTCTAGTGTAGCGAACGTCTGTAAAGGTCTTGTAAATCCGGTGTAAAAAAACGTGTAATTCCTATGAAATGTTGTTGAATTCGTTTATTTTTCAGAAAGAGGGTCTACACGCTGAGTCGTTTGCCTGGTTTACGACAAAAAACCGGTCCATCCCCCCGCTTCCTGACAGGAAGAAGGACATGAACCGGTCCGCATCAATCGATTTCTTTTTTGTCTTTCGCAAACATGTTGATCTTTGATTCTGTCCCCTGACGGATTCGGCTGATGTTATCACGGTGCTTGAAGATGACGAACAGGGCAAGAATCGTAAAGAATGTCGGTACGATCCAGTCCTGCTCGATGATGCCGATCGTAATCGAAACAACGATGCCGATGCTTGCCGCAACGATTGAGCTGAGTGAGACCATTCGGCTGAGTCGTAACGTCGTCAAAAACGAGACGAGCAAAAAGAGGAACAAAATCGGGCTCGTCACGAGTAACATGCCGCCTGACGTCGCAACCGCCTTGCCGCCCTTGAACTTGGCGAAGACCGGATAGATGTGTCCGATGACGGCCGCTAGCCCGGCAAACAGCGGATGCAACTCTGAAGCGAGTAAGATTGGCACGAGGCTGGCTACTGCTCCTTTACCGAGATCACCGATCAAGACAATGATCCCTGCTTTTTTCCCCAACACACGAAACGTATTCGTCGTGCCCAGATTTCCACTGCCGTGTTGGCGAATGTCAATCCCATGCCCCCACTTCCCGACAAGTAAGGCAAACGGAATCGATCCGAGCAAATAGCCTAAAATTAAAATCCCGATGATTTCAATCATGGTCAACCTCCAACGTATTAGTGACCGACCTTCATATATTCTTCGAGAGTCTGTCCATTATTTTTAATTTGTGTGGCTGGACCGACACCAACATAACGGATGTGCCATGGTTCGTACGTGTATCCAGTCCGTGACTGGAATCCACGGTCATACCGGACGATGAATCCATACTTCGCTGCGTTGTTTGCAATCCATTTTCCTTCTTTTGTATCACCAAGTGCTGCTGTCAATCCGTTGCCGACACTTGGAGCCGAGATGTCAAACACAAGTCCGGTCTGGTGTTCACTGTGACCTGGACGGGCCGAGTACTGATCGGCTGCTTCTTTTCCGTCTCGTGCGACATAGTTGTTGTACAGAACCGTTTGACGTGCGCCCGAGCGGAAACCGCTGACTGCATTCAATGTGATATTGGCTGCTTTCGCGTCTGCGAACATTTTTTCCATTTGTTTCGCTGCCGGTGCCCGCATGTAACTTTGTTCAAGCACACCGGAATAAGAGAAGCTGACGTCAGGTACAACTAAATCCGACGGCTTGTAGTCGATTGGTAAGCTGTACTTTTTGTTGACGACGACTAACTCGCCGAGGGAAAGATCGGCTTTCG
This sequence comes from Exiguobacterium sp. s192, assembly GCF_018618795.1. NCBI lineage: Bacteria > Bacillati > Bacillota > Bacilli > Caryophanales > Exiguobacterium > Exiguobacterium sp. s192. The sequence goes on from NZ_JACSMS010000013.1 coordinate 15,302, forward strand.
TATCCGATTTATCGACGTCCGGTGTCTCCGACTCCGGTTTTGATGGTTTAGACGGTTCCGGATCCTGTGCAGAGTCGGTTTTCCCGTCGTCTTTCTTCTCTTCTACTGTCTCATCGGTTTTGTCTTCCGTTGTTGATTCATCCGCTTTGTCTTCAGCGGCTTTTTCCTCAGCTGCTTTTTCTTCCGCAGCTTTCTTGTCAGCGGCTGCCTGTTCTTCTGCTTTTTTCTCAGCTTCTGCTTGTGCCTCGGCTTCTTTTTTCGCTTCGGCTGCTTCTTTTTCTTTTGCTACTTCGGCATCACTTTTTTCATTATCTTGTGCGACCTTTTCGTCTGCGTTTTGATTCGCCTGTTCTTCTGTTTTTGTGTCTTTTTCCGCTTCCTGATCCCCAGGATTACAACCTGCAAGGAGGAGCGCCAATGTACTGACTGCTACGATTTTTTTCATTTTCATTTCCCCACTTCCTTGGTGCTATTCTATGTTACCTCTAATCGACCGATTAGAAAAGCCCTCACGCAAGAAATCCTGCTGAGGGCTGAGGGTTAATTCGAGATGAGTACGGCGTCATCGGCAAGCATCTGTTCATAGATGGCATGCCAGTTTGGAAAGACTTTCGGCAGACGGATCGGCCGGAAGTTTTCTTTTTTGACGACGACGTGTGTCGTCTTGGCCGACACGGCCAGTTGACCGTCGGCATTCTTCACTTCGTATCCGTAAATTGTCCGCAAGCCGTCATAATGGTCGATCCAGACAGAGACGTGTGCTACGTCGCCATATGTCAACGACCGTTTGTAGTCGAGGTTGACGTTCGTGACGGGTGAGACATATCCCTCTTCTTCCATTTCCTTATAGTCGAGTCCGATCGACTTGATCATTTCCGTCCGTGCAATCTCAAGATACACGAGATAGTTGGAATGATAGACGATCCCCATCATATCGGTTTCGGCGTAACGAACTGGTATTTCAATCGTGTGCATGTGGCTTCCCCCTTAAAAATCCTCTTTTTCAAGATAGGACCATTCTGAACCGCTTAAGCTAAGTTTGTCAATTAATCGGACGGATTGTTTGGCAATCGCCCGTTCGACGATCGTAATTGCCGCGCGGGCATTTCCGTTCGGTACCGTCTCAATCATTTGCTCGAGCGCCTGTTTCGCATCATCCGTCAACTGATACCCATACTGCGCAGCGTAGTTGATGATGATTTCGATCAGCTCGTCTTTCGCGTAATTCGGGAAGTGGAACTCGCGCTTAAATCGGGACTTCAGTCCGGGATTGCTGGCGAGTAACGCCTGCATCGGCTGCTCGTAACCGGCGAGGACGACGACCAGATTATCGGCATGTTTCGTCATCTCGTCGACGAGCGTATCGATCGCTTCCTTGCCGAAGTCGTTCGCTCCACCGTTCAGCGCATAAGCTTCATCGATGAACAAGACACCGCCCAGCGCGTCACGGATCACGTCCCGCGTCTGTTTCGCCGTTTGACCGACATAACCCGAAACGAGATCAGCGCGACTGACAACTTTCAGATGTCCGCGCTTCAAGTAACCGCACTGTTGCAAGACGTCTGCATAAAGCGCCGCAACCGTCGTTTTTCCGGTTCCGCTATTTCCGCTGAAGACGGCATGGAGTTCGACCGGCAAGACTTTAAAGCCCGCCTCCTGCCGGCGTTTTTGCATCGACAACAAGGCTTGGATCTGTTTGATTTCTGCTTTAAGCGGCTGAAGTCCGACGAGTTGGTTCAGTCGTTCTTCGACCGTACTGTCGTCTGAGACGACAAGTTCAAAATCGCTTTGTTCAAGCAGGGCAAAATCCTCGTGACTGGCACTCTCTCCGAGGCTCGCGCCCTTTTTAAAGATTGCGTCGAGGACGATGTTTCGGACCGCCCGTCCGTTTCCGAAACTGGCATCCACGCGTTCCCGTTCGAGCCGGGACAGCAACGCCCGTTCTGCCTGCTCCGTCAGGACATAATCATTCGCAGTCGCAATCGAGCGTCCGATTTCAAGTAACTCCGTATCGGTATAGTCCGCCAGCAGATAATGGTTCGATTCCGGGAACCGGCTTCGCAAGCCGGGATTGGCCTTTAAGAAGTCCCGCATCTCTTCCGGATAACCAGCGAGGACAACGGCGAACCGTCCTGCATATTCACCGCTCGTCATTGCGGCAACAAGCGTATCGATGGCTGCCTGTCCATAATCGTTGCCGCTCTGACCGGCCCGTTTTAAGGCATACGCTTCATCGATGAACAAGACCCCGCCGACGGCTTCGCGGACTTTACTCATGACCTGTTCTTCCGTCTGTCCGACAAACGCTCCGACGAGCGACGACCGGTCCGTCTCAACGACTTCCGGACGCTCGAGCAGTCCAAGCTCGTGGTAAATCTTCGCCATCAACCGGGCGAGTGTCGTCTTCCCGGTTCCGGGATTCCCCATGAAGATCATGTGGAGCGAAGGTTGATCACTCGAACGGTAGCCGTCCGACGTCCGTTTTTGTTGGTACTTCAAAAAACGGTACATCTGATGGACCCGCAGTTTGATATCATCCAGTCCGATCATCGCGTCGAGTTCTTCAAGCGCCGACCGTTCGACCTGTTTGATCTCTGCCGGCAACAAGGACACGACACGGCGTAGGTCTTGGATTGCCGTCGCCTTCAGCTCTGTCATCTCCCGGAAGGCATCGCGGGAATAAAACCGTTCCTGTAAGCTGTCGAGAAACTCCGTCGCAATTTGTTCAAGCGTCGCGCTCGACAACAGCAAGGCTTTCCCGGCTTCAAACAGTTCCGACCACCGTGCAGCATCCATCCGGCGCAACCGTTCCGTTTGTTCGACGACCTGCTCCGTTTCATGCAGGATTTGTCCCGCCTGTTGGATCAATTCCTTTGTCGCCGAGCGTTTGGCATTGGCATTGTCCGTTTCCCGAATCGTCGGGAATGTATTGGCGACCAGCAATTGATAACTGCTTTGCAACTGTTGCTCAATCAACAACTGTTCCAGTCGTTCCGGCAGCCGGTCGTGTTGACGGATTTCCTGCATCCAACTCTCGGCCAACGCATCAATCCGTCCGGTCATGATATACCGGTGCTCGACAAGCAAGGCTAAAATCCGGACGAGTGCCCCGGTTTCCTGCAACAGACGGCTGCTTTGCGCGTAGCGTAAGGCCAGGACTTCCTCGACTTTCGCGCCGCCTTCCCACGCCTCGATTTGTTTGAACATCTCCTCTTTTGAGAACGTCTCCATCTTTGTTAATCCCTCCTACTTCTCGAAAAAAACCGACTTTGACCGTCACGATGTGACGCTCCAGTCGGTTTCTCATCATTTAGCTTTTAACCAGTTCGGGTCGAATGTATCCAGTGTCTCGAGTTTCTGCATCTTGACGGAATAAAACAGCTTTCCATTGTTGCGCGACTCGGCTCCGAGTACTTTTGACCGGTCGGACGCGACATAGTACGTCGCTTCCTCGGCATTATCGTCCTTATCGAAGAAAGATGGATACTGCTTGATCCATTCTTTCGGCACCGTGCTTGACGGCTCTTTTTTGACGAAGACGTCGGCCGCATTTCCGGCGATGTCCGCTTCCCCTTCGACTTGACCAAAGTCACCGTCTTCGATGAACTTGAGGATCTGTTCGTTGAATCCGCGTGACAAGAACGGACGCGGTGCGCTGACGCTCTTCGATGCTTCCGTTTCGTTCAACAACTTACCGTCCGCATTGTATTCCCGGAACATCTTCCCGTCCCAGATCGCCATCGTTCCCTTTGATGGACCATCGATGACTTCTGTCCGGAAACGTCCTTTATCATCAAAAACAACTTCATACGTCCGTGTTTCGAGTGCATCTTCCGTCGTCGACAATTTCTTTTCAACATACTGGATGCGTGACATCGTATAAAACGGTTTGACCGGTTCGGCTTTATCTTCATTAGCGGTCTGTGTCTTATTCAAAAGGTAAAAATTATAGGCAAGGAGTATCGCCATTGCCACGATTGCGACTGCAATCCATGTGCTCGTTCGTTTCGTCATGCCATGTACACCATCCTAAATTTGTCTCGTTTCATGTTAATGGTATCGGTTTTAGGCTTAGAATACAAAGGGTTTGTCCAAGATTCACGCATTTCTGAGGAAATACGTCAGACTTTTGAACAATTACTTGGTTTTTTCAAAAGCTGGCTATCTGCATACAAAAACCGAACTACTGATGAACGGCAGTCCGGTAAGCTTAATCTGTTTTCGGTTCGAGTGAGACAATCATCGATTCATCGACAAGGTAATACGTGTGATGGGGCAGCTCGCGTAAATAACCTTGTTCAAACAATTTGGCACAATCGACTTGAAACGTCTTCGAGTACGGTTTGAGGGGTAACTTGCGCTCTTTGTCAAAATACCGGTCGACGGCGACCTGGACATGATCCATCTCGTGAACTGTCGCGCGGTCCTTTGCTTCCATGATTGCAAACGTCTCGCGTGACATATAGAAGACTTGCGTCGAACGGACACCCAGGTGCGGTGCCAGTCGCGCCATATCAATCCGTTGTTCCTGATCAAGTAAAATCGTCCGGTTCGTTCCTTTCGGCAACGCTAATTCAAAATCGTGTGTCGCCCGTTTGACTTCATCGAGCGTGACATCGCGAACGGGCAACGGCGGTTCTTCTTTTGCTTGAAACCATTTCTTAAAGCGGTTCACGGTCTCGCCCCTTTCTGCATCAAAAAAGGTGGGGTTGCCCCCACCTCAAACGTTAATGTAAACGGTTTAGTTTTGCAAGCGTTCGCGAAGAACCATCGGTAGGATTCCACCGTGACGGTAGTAATCGATATCGACTTCTGAATCGAAACGAGCAATTGCTTCGAACTTCGTGACTTTTCCGTCATTCGCTGTCGCTGTGACTTCGACGACGTCACGTGGACGAACTGACTCGTCGATCGCGATGCTGATTGCTTCTTCGCCTGTTAAGCCAAGCGATTCAGCAGACGTGCCGGCCGCGTATTGGAGTGGCAAGACACCCATCATGACGAGGTTCGAACGGTGAATCCGCTCAAAGCTCTCGGCGATGACGGCTTTGACACCAAGAAGGTTTGTACCTTTCGCTGCCCAGTCACGTGATGAACCCATTCCGTAATCTTTACCAGCGAGGATGACAAGACCTGTGCCATCTTCCTTGTACTTCATTGCAGCATCGTACATCGCCATCGTTTCGCCTGTTGGCCAGTACGTTGTGAAGCCGCCTTCTGTACCTGGAGCGACTTGGTTACGGATCCGGATGTTCGCGAATGTTCCGCGCATCATGATCTCATGGTTACCACGGCGTGAACCGTATGAGTTGAAGTCTTTTGGTGCAACCCCTTTGTTGACGAGGTATTGTCCGGCTGGTGTCGTTTTCGAGAACGAACCGGCTGGTGAGATGTGGTCCGTCGTGACGGAATCCGCAAATTTACCGAACACACGGAGGTTGTTCAACGCTTCGACGTGACCGGCTTCTTTCGCCAAGTTCTCGAAGAACGGCGGGTTTTGGATGTATGTCGACGCTTCGTCGAAGTCATACTGATCGCCTGTCGGCACATCAAGGTTGTTCCAACGTTCGTTTCCTGTGAAGACTGAATCGTACTCCGCACGGAAGCTTTCCGGTGTGACGACTGTATTGATGATCGTTTGGATCTCATCACGTGACGGCCAGATGTCCGCGAAGAAGACTTCTTGTCCGTCTTTGCCTGTTCCGAGGGACGCGTTCATGATGTCAACGTCAACCGTTCCGGCAATCGCATACGCGACGACGAGTGGTGGTGATGCCAAGTAGTTGGCTTTCACGAGCGGGTGAACCCGTCCTTCGAAGTTACGGTTTCCTGAGAGGACAGACGAGACGAGCAGGTCTGATCCGAGGATCGCGTTTTCGACGGCAAGGTCAAGTGGACCCGAGTTTCCGATACATGTCGTACAACCGTAACCAACTGTGTTGAAGCCGAGTTGATCGAGGTACGGTTGAAGTCCTGATTTCTCAAGGTAATCCGTAACGACTTTTGATCCCGGTGCAAGTGATGTCTTAACGTATTTCGGAACCGTCAATCCAAGATCGATTGCTTTTTTCGCAACGAGTCCGGCACCGATCATGACGTATGGGTTCGATGTGTTCGTACAGCTCGTGATTGCTGCGATCGCGAGGTCTCCCGTACGCATTTCAACCGCTTCGTCCTTAAATTGAACGACAGCGACTTTGCTTGCTTCTTCTTCAGCAAGACCAAAACCGGCGTTTCCTTGTGGTGCTGTCAACGCTTTTTGGAACGACGTGTGCACGTCCGTCAAATCGATCCGGTCTTGTGGACGTTTTGGTCCAGCAAGGGCAGGAACGATTGTCGACAGATCAAGTTCAACCGTCTTCGTGAACGTTGGATCTTCGTTTTGCGGCGTGTAGAACAAGCCGTTTGCTTTTGAGTAGTTTTCGACTTTTTCGATCAACGCTTCTTCGCGTCCTGTCAGACGGAGGTACGTCAACGTTTCCGTATCGACCGGGAAGAACCCGCATGTCGCACCGTATTCAGGCGCCATGTTGGCGATTGTCGCGCGGTCAGACAGTGACATCAGGTGAAGGGATGGTCCGAAGAACTCGACGAATTTCCCGACAACGTTTTCTTGACGCAGCATTTCCGTGACACGGAGGGCAACGTCCGTTGCTGTTGTTCCAGGATGCATTTCGCCCGTGATGCGGACACCGATGACTTCAGGAACCGGGAAGAATGACGGTTGTCCGAGCATGCCGGCTTCCGCTTCGATTCCACCGACACCCCAACCAAGGACACCGAGTCCGTTGATCATCGTCGTGTGGGAATCCGTTCCGACGAGTGTATCCGGATAGACGTCAACTGAACCGTCAGCCGTTTCCTTTTCAAGGACGACCGATGCCAAGTACTCAAGGTTGACTTGGTGGACGATTCCTGTTGCCGGCGGGACAGCACGGTAGTTGTCGAATGCTGTTGTCGCCCAGCGTAACAGTTTGTAACGTTCTTCGTTGCGTTCGAACTCAAGATCCATGTTTTCAGCGAGTGCGCCGGCAAATCCGTAAGCATCAACTTGAACCGAGTGGTCAACGACGAGATCAACCGGAACTTCCGGGTTGATGACCGATGGGTCTCCACCGAGGTCTTGCATCGCTTTACGGAGTGACGCGAGATCGACGACTGTCGGAACACCCGTGAAATCTTGTAAGATGACGCGTGACGGCTTGAACGGCACATCGATATCATTCGACACTTGGGCAGTTCCCCATTTCGCCAAGTTTTCGACATGTTCTTGTGTGATCGAACGACCGTCTTGTTGACGAAGGACGGATTCAAGCAGCACACGGATGGAATATGGAAGGCGTTTGACTTCCGTCAGACCGAGTTCTTCCAGTTTTTCAAGGCTGTAATAGTTATAATTTTTACCGTTTGCTTCAAACGAACGGCGTGCACCAAACACGTCTTGCGTTGGTTGCGTTTGCTTCATGCTGATTCCCCCTTTAAGTGTTGACGACATCAAGCCCCTGATACCGCTTACTTGTACAGCTCTATCATAGTATAATATGAGCCTCGTTACAATTTGAAAGAACAAAAGACCTTCGATAAGTTTTACTTATCGGCTAATTGAGAAGCTATATCAATCATATGCTTACAACGCTGTCTCGTTTCTAGTTTTTAATGGTTCTGTTACGGGTACTAATAAATTGTAGAACGATATCAGAACTTTCTGGAGGCGGAAATTATGGCACAATATAAAAACAAGGATGCAACACACGTCGTGACGACGATTATTTTCAACGATCTGGAAAAAGCAAAAACCGGTTTTGAGATGATCAAGGACCTCGAAGCGATTAAAGAGATTGAAATGGAACAAATGGTCCTCGCCGAACGCAATGAGACGGACGGGTTCTCCTTCATCGATGCGATCGACTTCACGCAACAGGATCAATCGTTTAAAGGCTCCATGATCGGAATGGCAGTCGGCGTTGTCGGTGGACCGTTCGGCATGCTCGTCGGTTCCGTCGCCGGGTACCTGATCGGGGCAAACCGTGACGAAAAAAACGAACGCGATTCGTTTGATTTGTTTAACCGGACACTCAACCAGATTAATCCTGACCACTACGGCGTCATCATCATCAGTGAGGTCAACGAGGATTCGGAAGCGATCAACGCGATTGCCGCTGAACTCGGAGCGACCGTGCGCCGGACCGGTGAAACGTTTACGGATGAGACGGTGTGAACTAACAATATAAGGTGTACGTTTCGTCCCCGCTTTTTCGGGGACGTTTTTTATTTCCGAAAACATTCTTATGCGTGACAGATAACCAACATTAAATAAACGTTAAAGCATATCGATGCAACAACTCACGTAACCATTCATCTGAAAGCTCCATCTTGTCAGTGGACTTCGCTAAATCCTCGATCAGTATATTCTCAGGAAAATACAGACGCAGTATAGACAGGCTGTCCTCAATGGTGAATGCAAAACTCTGATCTTTTACATTAACGTGCAAGTAAGCGCCACGAATCATCCGTTTTACAAGGGATCGTTTTTCCGTCTGAGTCATCTTGCCTGCTTCTAGTTTTTCATGAGCCATACGTAGCTGAACGGATAAATCCCGGTTTAAAGCACGACTGATCCGCACGTCCGGTTTCATATCTGAAAACTGATCAGATAAGTCGAAACCATCTATACATGAACAGACATGACGTATCCAAAAGCCCCATTCATACAGATTTTCAGGACTGAGCACTGTACCAAGCATGCCTATGTCATAATCAACTTTAATAATTTCAGGATGCCGCTCCAACAAGCCTTGTGTTCCTTCTTTTAAAGCATCAATTTGAACATCCTTTCTTACAATAACCGTCAAATCTAAATCCGATTTCCCCGCAACGGCTGTGCCGCGACCGATACTGCCATATACGTATACGCTGTGAAGTACTTCGCCAAACTGTTTTTTCAACAAGCCTATCACTTCTTCAATGACAGGACGAAACATCACTTGTATATTCATTCTACTCGTTTGATTAATAATATAGCCGGCCTCATCGGTGCCAAATCGTGTAGGTAACTGCATTTAATCGACACCTCCAACTCATTTCTGTTCAGGAAAATTCAACATCATCTACGATAACCATTGGTAAATTGATACAATATTATCAAATGATTAACCCCGTCTTCAGCAAAGATAACTTGCTTTTTCTAGTAAACTCTTTTGTTAATTCAGAGATGCTTACTACTGTCGGAAATAAAATCTTATCTGATTACGAAGTGAACACGAAATAACGTACATCCATAAAAAGAGACAGATTACGAAATGAGGACTTACTTTTCTATGAGACTATTACCTCCAAAATCCTTTTATTATGAAGGTGGAAAAAAAGCTGTTCTGCTCTTACATTCCTTCACCAGTAATCCGAATGATATGAAAAAGCTTGGAAGCTATTTGCAACAAAATCAGTACTCCTGCTACGCCCCGACACTCAGTGGACATGGTCTGCCGGCAGAAGAACTTCTGAACTACGGACCAGCCGACTGGTGGCAGGATGTTCTTGGCGGTTACCAGCTACTGAAAGACAAAGGATTTGAACATATAGCAGTCGTCGGTCTCTCACTGGGTGGTGTTCTTGCTTTAAAAACAGCACAGGAGTTGCAGATCAACGGTGTAGTTACCCTGTCCGTACCGATGGATAAGGAAGCAGCCGTCCTAAAGGAACGAATCGTTTATTACGCCAAACGCTATAAACAACTCGAAGGAAAAGAGGACCAGCAGATTGCATCTGAAATGGCTGAACTGGATCACCTCCCTTTTGAATCGCTGACCCACTTCGAACACCTCATTAATCAGACGAGAGATCAGTTGGCACGTATTACCTCGCCTGTTCATGTCCTGTACGGGGAAATGGATGCCCCCTCGTACAAGACGAGTGCCGAGAAGATTTTCCAAAGCGTAACTTCGGATCAAAAAACGATTAAAGGATTTGCGCATTCGAAACATTTAATGACGTTAGGGAAAGACATGAACGAAATCAACCAAGACATTCTTACTTTTTTAAATGAACTGAAATGGTGAAGTATTCCCCCATCCTAAAGGCAACCCGTACGATACGGGCTGCCTTTTTTCATGCTGCTGTATGAATCTCGGCTCTTGTAATCAGAAACCAATCAAAACAATTGACGTCATAAAAAACAGATGGTATATTTATCTCGAATTAAAGATATATGAATTGAAGATAAAAAGAGGTGCACGAAATGGAACAGCCGAATCCGAACTTAAAAGCACTGACAGTCATGGTTCGCGCAGTCGACGCGCTTCATGAAGTCATCAAACAGGATGTTGCGAAGTCCGGACTAAATCCGACTGATTTTTCCGTACTCGAGTTGTTGTATCACAAAGGAAGGCAACCGATTCAGCTGATTGGGAAAAAAGTATTGATTACCAGCGGCAGCATCACCTATGTCATCGATAAACTCGAAAAAAAGAACTACGTCGTCCGCCAAGCCTGTCCGGAGGATCGGCGCGTGACATTTGCGGAACTCACCACAGAAGGTCAAACGTTAATGGATACGATTTTTCCGGAACATGAACAAGCCATTAATCAGGTTTTCCAAGGGATTGACCAGGCGGAAATTGAATTGTTCATTAAGACTGCTAAAAAAATAGGCTACCAAGCCCAAAATAATTAAATTTTTTTACCTATATATCTCGAATTCGAGATAATAACGATTAAGGGAGCGATTTATATGAATGAATTAAAAGGAATCCACCACGTCACGGCCATCACGAGCAGTGCCGAGAAAAATTATGAGTTCTTCACAAATGTCTTAGGCATGCGTTTGGTCAAGAAAACTGTTAACCAGGACGATATTCAGACCTATCATTTATTCTTCGCTGACGATAAAGGTTCAGCTGGTACCGATATGACGTTCTTCGACTTCCCGGGCATTCCAAAAGGAACACACGGAACAAATGAAATCTTTAAAACCGCTTTCCGCGTGCCGACGGACGAAGCACTCCACTACTGGATCAAACGATTCGATAAATACGATGTGAAGCATCGCGGCATTAAAGAACAGTTCGGTAAAAAGACCCTCTCGTTCGTCGACTTCGATGACCAGCAGTATATGCTGATTTCAGACGAGCATAACGAAGGCATTGCCTCCGGAACTCCGTGGCAAAACGGTCCGGTACCATTAGAATTCGCCATCACCGGTTTAGGTCCAATCCACATCCGGATTGCCGAATTTGACCGGTTAAAAGAAGTCTTGGAAAAAGCAATGCTGATGCGAGAGATCGATCAAGCAGGATCACTGCATTTGTTTGAAATGGGTCAAGGCGGTAACGGAGCACAGGTCATCGTCGAACATAACCTCCTCCTTCCGAGTGGACGTCAAGGGTTCGGTACCGTTCACCACGTCGCTTTCCGAGTGGAAGATACGGCCGCTTTAAATGAATGGATCAGCCGCATGCAAGACTTACAATTCAACACATCCGGCTACGTGGACCGTTTCTTCTTCGAATCATTGTATGCACGTGTGGCGCGAGGCGTCCTGTTCGAATGGGCAACAGACGGTCCCGGTTTCATGGGCGATGAGCCGTACGAAACAGTCGGAGAAAAATTATCGTTACCACCGTTCCTCGAATCGCAACGTCAACAAATCGAACAAATGGTCCGTCCGATTGATACCGTCCGAAGCACGCGGACAATCGAAAAAGAATATCTTTAATCTGGAGGAATTAACTTGAGTCTATTCAGTAAATTATTTGGTTCAAAGGAAACACCACAACAAGAGGAGGAAACGAACATGACAAAATTAAACATTGGGATTATCTTAGGATCAACACGTGAAGGCCGCTTAAGCCCACAGGTCGGGAACTGGGTCAAAGAACTGGCGGACAAACGTGGAGACGCCCACTATACGATCATTGACATCGCCGACTACAAATTGCCGCTGCTCGGCGAAAAAGACGGCGATGCATCCGGTGCAGCTGCCTGGTCTGAAGCGATCGCCGCTCAGGATGGATTTGTGTTCATCACACAGGAATACAACCACTCGATTTCCGCTTCCTTAAAAAATGCCCTCGATTATCTCCGTGTCGAGTGGAACAACAAAGCAGCCGGTATCGTCTCCTACGGTTCAGTCGGCGGCGCACGCGCAGCAGAACATTTACGCGGTATTTTGGGCGAATTGTTGATCGCAGACGTCCGGGTCCACCCTGCCCTCTCGCTGTTCACTGACTTTGAGAATGGAGCTGTGTTAAAAGCGGCACCGGTTCAAGCAGATTCCGTTAATCAAATGCTTGATCAAGTCATCCCTTGGGCTGGCGCTTTAAAAACAATTCGTTGATTATTTCATTTCCTTTAAAGAATATTTGAATACAGGCAAAAAAAACGAGAGAACTCCTTATCTTTGGGAGTTCTCTCATTTTTCATTTATTGTCTTCCGTCCACGTATCGACATACGAAACCACGTACTCTTTTTTCGTTCGACTGTACTTCGTTTCGAAGTAATAGAGGACATTCTCTTTCTGGTTCAAGACAGAATACGAATACGTCTTGTACGCTTTTGGAAAAACAGGCTGTTTTTTACCGGCTTGCTTTCCGACTTTTGAATAGTCGATATACGCGACTCTCTCATGTTTCCCAATCCCTGTTCCCGTCAGCACGCCATCCAACTGTTTTTTCGTCATCCCTTTTTTAATCTTTTGATCGTTATAGACACGTTTGGAATTGACAGCAGATGAGTCAAACCAATGTTTTTCGACGAGTTTTAACTGCTTACTATGCTCTTTTGATTTAAATACGAGCAACATGCGGACGGTTTGGAACGTCACTTCATCCGGATTGTCCGATTCATTCGATACCTTTGCATCTGGGTACAGATAAAACTCATACTTCAAATATTTCAGCTTTCCGCTTTTATCGTATGTGTTGGAATCGTTCAATTCACCACTGCACAAAAGATTAACTTTTACCTCATCTTCCGGGCGGTCACACAGGTGTTTTTTATAGTTCTTGCCATACATGCCTTTCGCAACACTGGTCATCGAGGCGTTCATTTTCAGCTTTTTAAAAGTGTCATGTTGTGTTTCCTTTTTCGTTTTCGCCACGGCTTCGTTTGACGGAAAACCTGTCAACATCAGACCTAATGAGACGGACAAGATAATCAGTACTTTAATTACATTTTTCATATTAAAAACCTCCTTCAACAACGTTAATCAACCGAAAGTAAATCATTGAATTGAACAATGTGACTGCCCTTTTTCGCATAGTATTCAATCATTTCCGGAAGTTTCTTTTTATCGTAACTCGTGATGCCGTTCGTGATCACCGTCACGTCGTAATCCAGTTTACGTAAGTTAAAGCAGGTCGATTTGACACAAGCCGTCGCGTCTCCGCCGGTCAGATAAAAGTCGGTGATGTCGTTTTGCTCAATGAATGCTGCGAACGCTTCGCTTGTTAAGGCGTTGCCCTTATATTTCGTGAAAATGTGATCCGACACGATCTTTAAATCAGGTGCCAACTCGGCACCGCGTGTTCCGGTCTTAAACGTTCTCGTTCCGGCCGATAAATTCTCGTGCCGGATATAGACCACATGCATGTTTTGTTCAACTGCCCAGTCAATCGACTGATTGATCGTCCCAATGACTTCTTTGTAGTTTTTTGTCATGTCATTTTGAATATCGATGACGACTAAAGCTTTTTTTGGCATGTGGGTTCCTCCTGATGAATAAACGGATTTTTAGTTTTGATGATGTTTTGCTTCCGATTCGGATCGGATAACGTACACTTGAGGTAAGAAGCACATTCAAGGAGGCATGCCCCGTGAAAGAAAAATACTACTTTGACGTCTTTCCTGAACTGACGAGCGAACGGCTCCTCTTAAGAGAAATCCGGTTAAGTGAAGCGAACCACATGATTGAGATTACGGTCTATGATGGTCACCAGGCACAGAACAGCCGGGATGTCATCCGGATTTTAAGTCAGATTGCCCTTGATTACCTCAACGGGGACGGCATCACATGGGGACTCTATTTAAAGTCGACCGGCGAATTCATCGGCAACTGCTGTTTTTGCAGAGGCTATCAACATAACATCGCCGAAATTGGGTATGTATTAAAACCGGATTTTCGGGGTTATGGCTATATGACAGAAGCCGTTAAAACAGTTACCCGGTTTGGACTGCAGGACATGAAGGTCACACAGATTTGCGCCTATACCGAGCTTGAAAATAACGCCTCGCAATCCGTGCTTCTGAAAGCCGGATTCGTCAAGAGTACGCATGACGAAGACACGTATAAGTTCATTTCCCCCTGACTCCTCTTGCGAAAGCAAACACCTTGCAACCTTCTGATCCATTTCCAATCAAAAGGTTGCATTTTGGTATGTCTACTTTTTTTAAAAACGTTCATTCCGGCTTCCGCCAATCACTTCGCCTTAAAGTTATAGAGCGGCTTGATGACTTTGAGTAACTCGACCGTATCCATCGTGTTCTGAATGATTTCCTCCATCGGCTTATAGACGAATGGTGACTCATCACGTGTCGATTCGACGACCGAACTCGACCAGACGTCCTGCATCGTCGCTTCAAATTCCTTCAAGTCCACTGATTTGAAGGCTTTCGAGCGGGACATGATCCGTCCTGCCCCGTGTGGTGCCGAATAGTTCCAGTCCGGATTGCCTTTTCCTTTGACGATCAGTGAACCGTCGCGCATGTTCATCGGAATGATAGCGACTTCACCGGCTTGCGCTGAAATCGCACCTTTCCGGAGAATCATCTGCTCGAGATCGATGTAGTTATGGATCGTATCGAACTGTTCCGTGACCGACCAGCCCATCGCTTCAACAATGACGTCCGTCATCGCTTGACGGTTCAGTGCCGCGTAGCGTTGGGCGATTTTTAAGTCATGTAGGTAGTTGTCCATATCGGAACCGGACACGTACGCCAAATCTTTATTGGTTTCATTGAACTGACTCTTCAACTCGACCAGAGTCGATTGGATGTCTTGTTCACGTCCCTGTTCTTTCAGCGATGCGACGATCGACGCCGTATCGACGGTGAATTGTGACGCTTCCGCCAACTTTTGATAATGCTCGGCAATCGTTTTTCCGAGATTCCGGCTGCCGGAATGAATCACGAGGTAGAGATTGTCTTCCTCGTCTGTATTCAATTCGATGAAATGATTGCCGCCGCCTAACGTACCAATCGACAATCGGGCCCGCGTTTCGTTGAACGGTGCCAATACTTGATCAAACGGAATCTGTTCCGATAACCGGTGCGGCTGATTGCGGACGGACATGCCGCTCGGAATCAATGCCTGAATCGTTGCATCCAACTTCTCATAATCGACGCCGGCTGTTCCTTCACGGTTGATTTGTGTACATAACATCCCACAGCCGATGTCGACACCGACGAGATTCGGAACCACCTTATCGTGAATTCGCATCGTCGTGCCGATGACCGAGCCCTTGCCGGCGTGACAATCGGGCATGATTCGGACATTGCCGTCGACAGCAATGTTTTCGTTCAGCATCCCCGTCACCTGTTCAATCGTCGTGTCATCGACATTGTGTGTAAAAATCTTCGCTTCGCCGTACTTTCCGCGAATCGTCTTCATTTCATCCTCCCCCTTACCTTCCTGTCTCTTGTTCAAGTATCCTATAAAATCCCTTTTTTAACAATTCGTTCTTACTCGTGGACAATCGAGACCCATTGTTGGGTCAGCGCCGATTGACCGTCTTCCGTCAACCAGACAAGAGCCGTCGTACTCGTCGCGTCCGGTAACCGTTCCCGCACCAGTCCCGTCATGTCGAGCTCGCGGAGCGTACTTTCCGGTAACAGTGTCACCGCTTGTCCACTGCGGACAAGTCCAATCAAGGTCAAGACGTCGGAACAAGTTTCCTGCGAGACGACCCCGAACTGCTGGCTGAGCGTCTGAAAGACACCAAGTCCTTCCTGACTCGGAATGATGACGTCGGCGTCAGGAAAATCAGGATGATGGATCTGATAAAACGGTTCTTCTTCCATCCACTCGATCGTGACGCCTTGTGCCTCAATCGGCAGCCGGACGAGTGCCACGTCAATCGCATGATCCTTCAAACGATCAATCAAGGCAGCGGACTCGCCCTGATGAATTTGCAACGTGATCCGGGGATGTCGTCGTTTCATCTCTTGCACCCATCCCGTCAATCGACCGGCCGACAACGTATTGACGCCGATCCGTAAGATGCCGGTCCGTCCTTCCTTGATGTCACTGACTTCAATCCGGGTTTCCGCTTCATACCGCAACAAGGAGACGGCGCGTTCATACAGCCGCTCGCCGCTGGCCGTGATCCGGATGCCGCGTCCCGCCCGTTCAATCAGCCGTACACCAAGCAACTCTTCCATCTTCCGAATTTGTTGGGTCAACGCAGGCTGTGCCATCCGCAATCGTTCCGCCGCCCGTGTGACGGATTGTTCTTCGACGACCGCGCAAAAATACCGATATTGGCGTAAATCCATATTCATCATCTCTTTCATATGTTTTCAGTCATAAATATGTATGAATCATAACATCAATCATATGATACGATGCTGAAATCAGCGATTTTTAAAGGAGACGATTTTTGTGAAACGTACGACGTCCACGGTCCAGTGGATTATCTTCTTATTAGCCAATACGATTGCCTTGCCAATCGTCGTCGCGAGCCTGTTTGATCTCTCGAGTGTCGAGACGGCCGCACTTGTCCAACGCTCCTTCTTTGTCGGAGGAATTGCCTGTTTTCTCCATGGATTGTTCGGTCACCGTTTACCGATCGTGTCCGGTCCTGCCGGCTCATGGGTCAGCATCTTTGTCGTCATCGCCGCGTTGCCGGTCGATTCAAAGACGGCCTTCACGATTGCGATGGCCGCTGTCGTCATTGCCGGCGTTGTCTTGATTTTCCTCGGGTTGACGGGATGGACCCGCTTTTTATTACCGGTCTTTACGCCGCTCGTCAGCGGAACGTTTTTGCTTTTATTATGTATTCAACTGACCGGCGTCATGCTTGGTGCCGTTCTCGCCGTCGAAGCAACACGTCTTGCCGGCATTCTGACATTCCTGCTTGTCCTCGGACTCAGTCAATTTGGTCCGACCCGCCTCCGTCCGTTCGCCTTGATGATCGGCATCGTCGTCGGCTGGTTGGTCAGCCGTCCGTCGTTACCGGAAGCGTCCGGTGTCTTTGCCGTTCCGACCGCGTTACCGTTCGGGATGCCGCAATTTGACGGCAGCGCCTTCCTGGTTGCGATTCCGTTTGCGATTCTTTTGATCGTCAACTTGATTGCCGCGTTAAGCGCCGTCGAAGCGACGATTCAGAAAAAAGGGGCCTTGAATCAGGGACTGACGGTCGAAGGGGTCATTCACTTGATCGCGGCGACATTCTCGACGCTCGTTCCGGTTCCGTTGCCGATCACAAGTGGTTTCATCGCCCAGACGGGAAGTAAGGAACGCCGTCCGTTTTTGATTGCCTCACTTGTCATCGCTCTGGTCGGGTTTTTCCCGAGTATCATCGGCATCATCGCGACGTTACCGCGCAGTGTCGCCAGTGCGGCTTTGCTCGCAACGTTACCGCACATGTTCCTGATTGCCTGGCAGTCTGCTGAAAGCAGCATGACGACCAGTCGCCGGAAGCATGCCTTTGCGATTTGTGCCGTCATCGGAATCAGCATTCTGTTGCAATCGACGGTTTTGGCGGAAATCCTGCCACTGACGTTACGTCCGTTCTTCAGTAACGGTTTATTGATCGGCACGATGCTTGTGCTTGGGTTTGAAGTCATCGAACGTTTCCGTTCACGACGTGATGCTCAATCAGAACGACTTGCCAGTTAATCTGTAGTCAACGTAAAATCCCCACTTTCTCGCAAAACGCGACAAAGTGGGGATTTTGTGTTTGAAATCATATGAAAGCAGTCCATTACACCCGGCTTCTTCCCGTGACTCCTACCACGGGAAAGGAAGACGAGTTTCACTTCACTTCATTTCACTTCACCGTACCTCACGCCACCATCTGCGTGTTTCACTGGCAGCGGTGACACTTTCGCCGATCATCGGTGTCACGACCGACACCTCATATTTTACGGCTTCTTTCAGCAAACGTTCGACCGGTTCGTACCACGGATGAAATGCCAGCGTAAACGCCGACCAGTGGACCGGAATCAGCACGTCTCCTTTAACATCGAGATGCGCAGCGAGTGTCTGTTCCGGCAACATGTGTGAACTCGACCACCGGGTATCGTATTGGCCACATTCCATGATGGTGACATCAAACGGACCATACTGTTCCCCGATCGCCTTAAAGTGTGGACCGTAGCCACTGTCTCCGCTGAAGAAGACTTTCTTCGATCCCTCAATTACCCATGACGCCCAAAGCGTCGAAAATTGATCAAGACCATTTCGTCCCGAATAGTGCCGGGCGGGTGTTGCCGTCAATCGGAGACCATTCGTCTCGACCGATTCGTGCCAATCGAGTTCCGTAATCCGGTCCGGATCCACTCCCCAGCCTTTTAGGCGGCTTGCGACACCAAGCGGGACGATGAATCGCCCGACCCGGTCTTTTAACGCCAAGATCGAATGATAATCCAAGTGATCGTAATGGTCATGCGAATAGATGACCAGATCAATCGGCGGTAACGCATCGAGATCGACCGGCGCCGTCGTTTGGAACCGTCCGCCTCCGAGTTTCGGGAACGGTGACGGCGCACGACCGAGCATCGGATCAAAGAAAATCGTTTGTTGATCGAGTTCAAGCAGGAACGCCGAATGTCCGAACCACGTCACCCGCGGCTCCGTTCCGTTCGTCCGTCGTTCAAACGGGACGACCGGCAATGGCTTGACCGGCTTTAACGACGGTAATTCCCGACCGTAATCTTTTAAAATACTTTTCATTGTCTCCCATTCCATCTTCAGTTGGAACGGTAATTCATTTTGAAACTTTCCGTTCGAAAACTGACGGGAACGCGTATACTGCTGTTGATCTGTTTTTGACGGACGGCGACCGAATAACGGATAACGGGTCATGAAGACCGCTCCAAGGACACCGAGTCCGGCTAATGCTGCTACTGTTTTTTTCATTTTCTTCACCTCTTTGATACGTCCAGTATAGCATCGGCGATTTTTAAAGCGCTAATGAACAAACTTCACTTTCCCTAAAAAAAGACGCAAAACTGAGTATCTCAGTTTTGCGTCTAGGATTTAGTCTATATCGTCCGCTTTCCATTTTGAACGATCGCTTTTATCGTGATCGGATTCGTGTTCCGACTCATAATCATTGACGCCCGGATTTTCAACTTTTCCATCATGCCGGTGCCCTTCGTCATGCAGATGGTCGCGTGAATGATCATGATTATGTCCATGGTCATGATCGTCATGTCGGTCTTTTGCAAACAGCGCGATTCCGCCCCGCTCGACTTCTTGATAATGTTGTTCTGTCTCTTGATCGGAATGCCCCACCCGCTTTAATGTTTCACGCAGTGGCGGTTCGTGACTGAATTTTGATTTGATCTGGTCGATCCATGACGCACCGGATGCCTCATCCGCCGCTTCGTCCCGTCCAACCACTGAAAAATCGGAGTCCTTGTGACCTTGCTCTTTTAACGCTTGCATTTTCTGATGTAAGCTCGACTCATCATGAAAAATTCCGATAAATTTCTTTGCCATCGTCAACACCATTCCTCTCAAAGAGATATGAATCTACAGACTTCAATTTTTACCCTTGTTTCGTCATCTCAAAACGAAAAAAAGACGTGTCTTCCGCTGAATCGGAAAAACACGTCTCACTTCGATTAATCTTTGAGTAACTGTGGTGAATCAACAAGCGTGATGACACCGTCATTTTTCTGAACAAATCGTTCGTAAACGAAGTCGTTGGCAAACAACAGAACCGGATTTTCCCAACGGTCGTAGACAAGGACGGTCCGTGAATCCGTCAACTTCTTGACTTCACTGATTTCCGTCACCTTGACCCACTTCGCGACTTGGAAGTTCGCCGCATCTTTTAAGATATCAACGCCGTACTCCCCTTTAAGGCGGTGTTCGAAGACTTCAAATTGAAGTTGTCCGATCGCGCCGAGGATGATCTCGTTGTATTCGGTCTTGTAGACCTGAATCGCTCCCTCTTGGGCGAGCTGTTCCACACCTTTTTGGAACTGTTTTGATTTCAGTGCGTTTTTCGTAAAGACTTTGAGGAACAATTCCGGTGCAAATGTCGGCAATGCTTCGTACTGAAGACTTGGATCACCGTTCGTGATCGTGTCGCCGATTTGATAGTTGCCGGAATCATACAGACCGATGACATCTCCCGCAAACGCTTCATTGACCGTTTCCCGCTCGTCTGCCATGAACTGCGTCGATTGGGATAACTTCATTTTTTTGCCGGTCCGCGTCAGGACGACTTCCATCCCGCGGTCGAATTTTCCGGTACAGATCCGCACGAAGGCAATCCGGTCACGGTGATTCGGGTTCATGTTCGCTTGAATCTTGAAGACAAAGCCGCTGAAGAATTCTTGTGCCGGCTCGATTTGTCCTTTGTTCGACTCACGTGGTGTCGGCGACGGTGACAAGTTGAGGTAATGCTCAAGCAACGGTGTGATTCCGAAGTCAACCAGGGCAGAACCGAAGAAGACCGGTGTCAATTCACCTTTCGCAATCAACTCTTCGTCATACGCATTTCCCGCTCCGTCGAGCAGATCGACTTCATCCACCAATGTATCGTACATCTCGTTGTTGATCGTTGACGCCAACTGGTCGTTCGCGAGTCCTTCTTCACCGAGATTAATCGTCAGACGGTCGTTCTTGAAGCAATGGAACTTCTCGTTGACGCGGTCATAGACGCCTTCAAACTGTTGACCCGATCCGGCCGGCCATGTGACAGCGACTGATGGAATGCCGAGGACTTCCTCGAGTTCTTCCATCAATTCAAGTGGATCACGCGCTTGACGGTCCATCTTGTTGATGAACGTAAAGATCGGAATCCCGCGCATCCGACAGACTTGGAATAGTTTTTTCGTTTGCGACTCGATCCCTTTTGCGGCATCGATGACCATGATCGCCGAGTCGACGGCTGTCAGGATCCGGTACGTATCTTCCCCGAAATCGGAGTGACCCGGTGTATCCATGATCGAGACGATTTTTTTGTCATACTCAAACTGCATGACGGATGATGTAACGGAGATTCCCCGTTGTTTTTCGATCTCCATCCAGTCGGATTTCGCAAATTTCGAGTTTTTCCGCGCTTTGACCGATCCGGCTTCACGAATCGCGCCACCGTGGAGTAAGAATTTTTCAGTTAATGTCGTTTTCCCGGCATCCGGGTGGGAAATAATTCCGAAGATCCGGCGTTTCTCGACTTCGGTTTGGAGTAATTTTGTCATGTAGGGTAATTCCTTTCACCTATATATTAAAAATCTTCTTAAAAAGTGGTTACCTCGCTCATTTTCGCAACTAGTCTATCATACCGAATTTTCGCAGTCTCGTCCATTTCACTTTGTTGACTTAATTTTCAGATTTCAAGTTGACAACTCCGCTCGATCTTCTATACGATGACGAGGAAGTTACTATGACAAGAAGGAGGAGACGTACAATGTCACAATCATTTAATCAGCAACCATCGATTTACGTATTGGCTACAACTGTACGTCACCCAATCGTTTAATTTTTAATTAAGCAGGGTGTACGTATGCGTATACGTACATGCTGCCCTCTTATATCAGGACGGGTATGCCCATATTTGTGCGTATCCGTCTTTTTTATGGTCTAAAAACGGAAGTATAAGGGGTTTTGTTTATGTTTACTGCATTAAAACAGCTTGACCGCAACATCTGGATCCGGTTCGTCGGGGAAACGATTACCGGAGTCATGATGTTCATGATTGCACCATTTCTTGTTCTGTATTATTCCGAACAACTCGATTCGTACTTTTTGGTTGGTCTCATCATGGCGACCGGACCGATCACCTCATTGTTCGGTTCCTTCCTCGGCGGGTATCTCGCCGACTTGTATGGCCGTAAACCGCTCATGGTCATCTCGATTGTCGGCGATGTCGTCGCTTTGATCGGTTTCTCATTCGCTGATTCGTTTTGGCCGTTATTGTTAATGAATGCCTTACTCGGTCTGACGAACTCCTTGTTCCACCCGGCAGCAAGTGCGATGGTCGCCGATGTCACGCCGCCAGAACGGCTCAATGAATCGTTTGGGCTCCTGCGGATGGGGCATAATGTCGGTGCTGCGTTTGGTCCGTTGATCGGAAGTGCCGTTTTATTCGTCGATCGATCGCTGATTTTCTACGCTGCCGCCGCCGTCTTTTTCGTGTATGCACTCGTCTTGTTGATCTTCATCCAAGAAACAAAACCGGATCAGATCGAACATACCGGTGACGAACCGAAGTTATCCGCCTTCACCGTCCTGCGCAAAGACAATGTCTTCTTAATTTTCATCGCAGCCGGTGTCTTCATCTCAATGGGCTTTGCCCTCGTCGAAAGCATGTTACCGGTTTTCCTGAAAGAAGCCTTACCGGGTCTGCCGAACGACAAAAACCCGTTCCCGTACTTGATGGGCTTAAACGGGATCATGGTCGTCTTGTTCCAGTTCCCGATCGCCGCCCGCTTGTCCGGCAAAGCATTCGGAAAGGTTATGCTGCTCGGAGCCTGTATTTTTGGAATCGGCATGATTTTACTCGCCTTCATTCCGTCGTATCTTTTCTCACTCGGAACGGAGTATCTGGTGCTCGTGACGGTGTTACTCGTCATCTACGCCCTCTATACCCTCGGTGAGATGATCATGTCCCCGGTCCAAATGACGTTTATCGCCTTGATTGCACCGGAACACTTGCGCGGAACCTATAATGGTGCTGCCAGCATCCAATGGTTGATCGGCGGTGTCACGGCGCCGCTGCTCGGATCCCTGTTCCTTGATTCCGGAAACGGACAATATGCGCTCGCCGGTGTCGGGGTCGCCTGTTGCTTGTCCGGCCTCGTTTACCTGGCACTCGACCGATCAATCCGGCGGGCAAAACGGTTATCACAATCCGCTTGACAGTGCGAGACTCATATCAAATAAACCCCCGGATCAGACACTCGATGTAAGTGTCCGGTCCGGGGGTTTTGTATGTACAGAATGAAGATCACACTTCCTGCTTCGCGTGTGTCATATCGCCTTCAAGCAGAACCACGTCTCCCTGATCCGTTGACTCGACTGGTCCCGTGAATAAAGGACGACGTCCACAAGTGCTCTAGGGCAGTCCCTTTGAAATGAGATAACAGCACTTTAATCGCGATGCCGTGTGTGACAATTAAAATCGTTTCTTCTTGATGTTTCACTTGTATCGCTTTTAAAAATTCAAGGAGACGATTCTTTAATACATCAAAACTCTCTCCTGTTTTTGAAGTATACAGATGAGGTGTCTCCCAAAACGCCGTATAGGCTTCCAGGTCATTCTGTTTTAAGAAATCATGTGTCTTGCCTTCCCATTCGCCCATGTGAATTTCTTTTAACCGGGCATCGGTCTGAATCGGTGTCGTTCGTCCGTCACAAATCAATTGCGCCGTTTGAAGTGCACGTTCACTCGGACTCGAGTAGACGGCTTGAAACGGGATGTCTTGCAGATGTCGCCCTAATTTTTCGGCATACAGTTGCCCTTTGGCAGTTAACGGAGAGTTTTTCCACCCTTGCAACCTGTTTTCGATATTCCATTCCGTCTCACCGTGACGGGTCAAATAGATCATTGGCATCCATTATCCCTCTTTTCCTCAATCGTGAAATATCCATTATTTTACCATTAAGGATACGTTCACGACAAACAGGACTTCTGCGTTCTTCTGAAGTCATCTCACTATTTGAGCTCCGTCAAGATGGCAAAACCCCGTCCGCGACGAACGGACTGAATATGACCGGTAACGGTTCCAATGTCCGTTGTACTTCTGTGATGAACCGGCTGGATCCACTCGCAAAGGTAATCGGGTCACCAATCGAGATCAATCCCAGGAACTGCTCGAGTTGTTCGTCCCATTCTTCTGTCTGCATACTGTGGAAAATCAACCCTTGTTTCGTCAGGACATTCAGCGCTGTCGCCAGCTTCTTCGAAGATGGCTTTTTATTGCGGACATGGAGAATCGTTGTTTTCCGTCCACTCATCAGCGCATACCGTGCTTCGTCGATGACGGCTCCAAGGTGATGATGTTCCGCGACCAACAAGACGTCAAGCCGCGCCCAATCGCCTTGATTCTTGAATTTGTAAAAATGACGGCACGTCTCGACGAGTTGATGATGGACGACTTCCCAGGCTTCCATCACCGGATCCGTCGGTGCCAATTCCAGTTCCGTCCGAATCGCCAAGAGAAGTTCTGTACTGACGATTTCCGGATAGGTCATGATAAACGATTTTGTCTGATTGATTTCGTTCAATAAGATCAATTTAAACAGTTCACTGGACTCATCCTGATTCGTCACGTGCTTTAACAGCTGTCCGAGTCGCAGAATCCGTAACTCCAAACTTTGTGTCGCAGTCGTATGACTTTCAAATCCCTGTAATTCTGCGCTATAGTTGTCTTCCAATTGTTTATAGAAACGGCTGGCAATCCGCAATCCCTTTTGTTCCATTTCCGGTCCGACTGTTTGTAACAGGTGTAACGCCTGGTCGAAATGCATGACATGACCTACCTTTCATCGCTTATTATGGCAAAATCGCCTTTTAAATTCAATCTCTAAAATGCATCTTTGATTTAACACATTCAAACTTGTACTTCCAGAAATACTTCTCTAGGATGGTGGTTAAGTAGGTGATGAAAATGCGCATGACACGTTATACGGATTATGCAATCAGATCCCTGTTGTTTGCCGGGGCACACTCTGATCGACTTGTCCGAATTCAGGAAGTAGCGGATTGTTACGACATCTCAAAAAATCATCTGATGAAAGTCGTCTATCGTTTAGGACAAAGTGGTTTGATCCATTCTGTTCGTGGTCGCGGTGGTGGATTTCGTTTAGCGAGTCCGCCGGATGAAATTTATATCGGTGACGTTGTGCAGCTATTTGAACCAACGATTCATTTTTTAGATCCACTTGAAGGTGCAGCAGAGCTGCCCTCGCTTGATCCCGCACGTGAAGCTTTTGATGACGCGATTGCCGCGTTCCATCAAGTCCTGAATAGCTACACGATAAGCGATTTACTTCATCCAACAAACGCAACACACCGACAGATCCTTGAAATGATTCCGAGCCGCGATTAATCGTGGGCGGAATCATTTTTTTGTTCGCCGACCTCATCGACGCCTTCTGATGATGTGCGTGGTATACTTGTATAAGAAAGGAGGGGTACAGATGAACCCTCATGAAGAGTTAAACAGTTTATACCTTCGTCTTAAAGAAGCCGATCCGTCACTTGAACGCGGCGAATCCCTGTGGACGATTTTCGAAGATACGACCGACGCAACACTCCGTCCCCTTGCCTTGTGGACCTTCTCTCAAAACCAATTCGACCTGGGTCACTTCCGCTCCTTTTTGGTTTCATTTTCTTTATTGATGGATTGGATCCGAAAAGATGAATTGAATTTGACCCCAAAACAGGAACTTGACCTGTACTGGAATTATAAATCTTATTTAATCTACGCGGCAGAACAAGAAGATATGCCGGTTGCTTTACTTGAAGAAGATTTTGACCGTTTCGTTGATTTTTGTGACACCCATGGGTTTTCCCGGACACGCGACTACATCGGTTTCATGCTTTACAGCAAACTGGGTGATGAAGAGCAGGCGGATCATTACCTCGCCGAATGGGTCGACGCTCCACCGGACGAACTGAGCGACTGCCCGTCTTGTGAAGGCTTCAGCCGGATGACGTATGCCATCGAACGCGGATTTGAAGACCGGGCCCTCCTGCTCTATGCAGCCATCCGCCATGAACGGGGTTGTTCCCGGATGCCGGATCAAGCCCATCCTTACATCTTACCGTTATTCATCAGCCGGAAGAAAGACCGGTTTGATTGGACGGACCAGTTGACTCAGGAAGTCAAACGCGTCAAACCGCTCTTTACAGGCGGTGACGAACCGTACCATCTTTACGCGGAGATGTACTATGACCCGAACTATGTCTGGTCAATGGAAGAGAAAAAACAATTGATTCCGTTACTGACGGACCGCGGTTACCTTCAATTCCTGCTCGCACATTATGCTGCATCGTACCGCGCCGCCCGCCATGCGGAAGTCGCCTATCTCGGTGTACTGCGCTCGAATATCTATGAAGTCGCACAAGAACTGGACCGCCGGATCGACGGACATTTTTACTTGAATTTCGTCGAACGGGAACTCAAACGGGTCACTGAATTCATCGTTTAATTCTTGAGAGGATGTGTGCCGATGTTAGATCATGTACAGCTTGCTGCCCCAACAGGTTCAGAATCACAAGCTCGGTCGTTTTATACCGGGCTTTTACATATGAAGGAAGTCGAAAAACCAAGCGGTGTCCAAGCGAGTGGCGGAGTCTGGTTCGAAGATCACGGCGCTGCGCTTCACCTCGGCATCGAAGAACCGTTCCAACCCGCTCAAAAAGCGCACCCGGGTCTGACATTCTCGCATCTGGACGACGTGGCAGCACGTTTAGGAGCAGCCGGTTATCCAATTCAGTTTGATGATCGTCTCGCTCCCCGGCGCCGTTTTTTCACGGCGGATCCGTTTGGTAACCGGATCGAGTGTATTGAACAACAACTGACACCAATCGTTCCGAAACGGCTGTCGGACGGTTCACACGTCCGCCTGCTTGCTCCGGCATCAAGTCTAGCGACAGTTGACGTCAAGACGATTGATCGTGCGATTACCGTGCTCGAATCATTGGGTCTGCGGGTCTCGATCAGCCAGCATGCCCGCGCCGTCAATCCGTTTGGGTCAAGTGATCCTGCTTGTCGGATTGATGACTTGCATACGGCATTCAGCGATCCTTCCATCGATGCGATCCTGTGTGTCCGTGGTGGGTTCAGCTCGAACGAGTTACTCGACGGATTGGATTACGCGTTGATTCGTCAAAATCCGAAAATCCTCTGCGGGTTTTCAGACATCACGGCACTCAGTCAAGCGATCTTTACGAAAAGTGGTCTTGTCACCTATTCCGGACCGATGTTGCGTGGACTGGCCGCGCGTGATGCCTATACGCTCCAAGCGTTCAAACAGATGCTGTTCACGGATGATCCGTTAACGATTCAGTCGAGCAGCAATTGGCATGATACGCAGGACGGCAAGTCCGTTACGCTTCCGAACCCCGGACAGGTTATCTTGTCATCGGGTTCTGGACAAGGACGCCTGCTCGGCGGTAACCTGTGTACGCTCAATCTCCTGCAAGGAACTGCTTATTTCCCGGACTTGCGCGACAGCATCCTGTTTCTTGAAGATGATTACGAAGTCCATCCGGCGACGTTCGCCCGCGACTTTGCCTCCTTGATGGCACAGCCCGGTGCGGACGCCATCCGCGGGATCGTCTTCGGTCGTTTCCAACTCGCGACACAGATGACCGAGGAGCAGTTACGGTATTTGGTGCAGTTGTATCCTTCGCTAATGTCCATTCCGGTCATTGCCGGTGCAGACTTTGGTCATACGATGCCGCTGTTTACGTTTCCGATTGGCGGTCAGGCCAAAATCGAGGACGGTATCATCTCAA
Source organism: Exiguobacterium sp. s192 (assembly GCF_018618795.1). Lineage (NCBI taxonomy): Bacteria > Bacillati > Bacillota > Bacilli > Caryophanales > Exiguobacterium > Exiguobacterium sp. s192. The sequence continues at coordinate 42,941 of NZ_JACSMS010000013.1, forward strand.
TCAGTCATTAAAAAAAGAAGGAGTCGCGGCGATCCGCACCTCCTTCTTTTTAATAGTCGAGCAATCTCGAAGCATCAATTTGACGCTTCGATCCATCCGCAAACATTTCAAGGGTTGCGAAAATGGTGTGATCCGTCAAGTCGTACCGCAACAACGTAAAGTCTTCAAGCGTCGAGATCGTCTTAAACGTCTTCCCGACGGTGAATGCCCGCTTCCGGCTGGCATCTTGAGACGGAATCGTCACGAACACGACGGTGATGTCCGTTCCGCTCGTATCATAATAAAATTCGACGACACGACCGTCCGCCGTCTCCGGTAACAGACCTTTTTGCGGCCGCCCGGATTCATCCAATTGTACATAAGGTTGTAACATCGTTCCGCCTCGCTTTCTCCGTCATTTATCATAGCATGACCAAAAAAATTATGCTAATCTATAAGTGATGTTGAAAGGGGGATGAGTCACGGATGGCATGGTTCATGAACGGAATTTTGCTCTGGGGCTTTATCATGATCACACTGATGGCGATCGGCGGTTTCTTCATGTTCCGGAAGTTCCTAAAGAAGCTTCCGAAAGAAGACGGCAAATCGATGATGGACTGGGAAGATGAATACATCGATCAGACCCGCCATTTATGGACGGATGAAACACTTGATTTATTAAACGCACTGGTCATGCCTGTCCCGGCAGCTTTTCGGGATGTGGCACGTCGAAAAATCGCCGGACGGATCGGACAGTTTGCCCTGGAAGAACGGGCGTCGAAGATGACGTCTGAGCTAGTCGTTAAAGGGTATATCTCCGCGACACCAAAACGCGATCATAAATTTTTGAAAAAAGCGCTCCGTGAACACGCCATCGACTGGCGCGATTACGAATTTTATTTCCAAAGCTAAACGGAAGGACTCTCAATTGAGAATCCTTCCGTTTAGTTTTGCGGTAAATGTTCGACATGAACGATCCCCGACTTGACTTGTTTGTACTTCAGATACATCGCAATTCGCCACGGAACGATCATTCCGAAAGCAACGAGATAGAAAATCCCGCCGGTCTCGAAGATATCGATCTGACCACCGATGATGAACTTCGCGACTGTCCGGACGATCAAAATTCCGAATAAGACGATAAAAAATGCTTTTGAACGTTGCAGATAAATCTGTCCTTGTGCTTCATAAAAGTTTGATGTCTTGATCAAAAAAATACTGAAGATCATCCCGATCAATAACGCTTCCGCCACTTCCGTCCAGGTCAAACGTGACGCCGGGTATAAAAACTGCAGCATCCCCGTCGACATCGCAAACGGCGGAATCAAAATCTTTTTAGCATTCGTCGGTTTTGCTGACGCTTTGACACGAATAAAGCTGATCAGCAACCCCATGACGAGTGCCACCCCTGTTGATACCCAAATCATCCCATCACTTCCTTGTTAAAATCCGGTGAATCCAACGATGTCACTCATCCATGCCGCAAACGTACTGATTCCATCAAAATAGAGGACGATTCCGAACAACATCATCAAGGCTCCACCGAATTTCGTCATTTTCAAGCTGTATTGCACGAATAGTCTCGAACGACCGACGAAAAATGCCATCAATAAAAACGGAATCGAAAATCCTAAGACGTAAAACAGCATGTACAACATTCCCTGGCTCGGGTTTGTCGCCGCGAGTCCAATCACACCTGCCAAAATCGGACCGGTACACGGCGTCCATCCGGCAGCAAAACCGATCCCAACGAGGACTGTACCGATGTAACCGCCCTTGCGTTCACCTAAGTTGAGCTTTTTTTCGCGCATCAAAAATGTCGGTTGCCATAAACCAAGTAAGACGACACCAAATACAAAGATGACAAGCGCGCCGATCATCCGCAACGTATCGCGGTACGTGATGAAGACGTCTGCTAACAACGAAGTCGACAATCCTAGAACAGCGAACACCATCGCAAAACCAACCAAAAACGCTAATGTATGCAACAATGAACGTTTTTCTCTGACCCCTTTTTCCTTTAAGTCCGTTACAGAGACACCGGTAATGTACGACAAGAAGACCGGGTATAACGGAAGCGTACAGGGAGAGACGAACGATAACAGCCCTGCACCAAACGCTAACCAAAGCGAGAGCTCCATTTCAGCAGCTCCTTTCTAATAAGAAGAAGTTCCTTCTCTATTTTGCCAAACTAATCAACATTTAGCACCTATTATCTTCCGAAAGATTAAAAAGTTTCGTGACGAATGAAATTACAAAAAAATTACATTTACTCAATTCACCCGAAATGTCGTTGCGCTCGTCAAATGCACTTGCTAGAATATGGATATGACACCAATGTAAGGGAGGATCCTATGACAAGCCAGCATCTATTGACTTTAGCGATTGAAGCAAAGCGAAGTGAACTCTATCATCAAGCCGATCGTTCTAGTTTCACCTCCCCGCATGTTTTAAAGCTCAGTCATGAACTTGATTTATTACTCCTTGAATACTCACGATTTGTCCAAAAGTATACCTATCCATCTTCAAACGAATCTGTTTTAGGCTAACTCGGATGAAATCTGCAAATCATAGATACAACTGAAAAAAAGCCGTTGACGGATCAATCCGTCGACGGCTTTTTCGTGTTTCTTCTATATAATGCAGTTATTTCATCTTTTTAAATCGAGCTTTACATGCGATTCATTGAAAAAATACTTTACTTTCGTCGAGCTACTCTCTTTTTGGTCTTTCCTTGAGCCTTAAGTTCGGGGAATAGTTAGAATATTTCCGCTATACTATGCCGAAAGTCCTATTTTACCATCGTTTTTCCAAGCATTATGACCTAGGCGTGACAAAACATGCATTTCTGAAATCTGTTTGTCACACTGGAGCGGTTTGTAACTTGAATGACTCCGACCTGTAAACGCACAACCCTGAATTGCCGTGTAAAGTAGGAACAGTAAACACAGCATATGTCAGGAGGACATCAATAATGAAAAAAGCAGTTTTCGCTGCAGGTCTTGCAGCAACGGCTCTATCAGTAGGATTCGCCCAAGAGACAGAGGCTGCCTCAGAGACGGTAACAGTAAATACAGAAGTATTAAATGTACGCACAGCACCTACGACGGCATCAGCGGATGTAGGTAACGTATATAAAGGTCAAAAATTAAATGTCGAAGGACGTTCTGGCGCATGGATTCAAACAAACATCAATGGCCAAAAACGTTATGTACACGGCGCTTATACATCAGCCGGTTCTTCGTTCGACTTTAAAAAAGCTACAGTCACTACGGCAGTATTAAACGTTCGTACGCAACCAACTACAAACTCTAAAGACGTTGGCAACTTGTATAAAGGCCAGTCCGTTAACGTAGAAAGCAAAGTCGGTGCTTGGATCAAAACAACAATCGACGGGAAAACACGTTACGTACACAGCGATTATACAACATTAGCAGGTTCAACAGCTAAAGCTCCAGCAGCTAAAGCGACAGCTCCTGTTGTAAAACCGGCTCCAAAACCAGCAGCTAAGCCTGCTACAGCAACAAAACAAACAACTGCAGCAAAATCAGGTACAAAAGTAACGATGAACGTTACAGCGTACACGAACGATCCATCAAACAACGGTAGCCGTCTTTACAACGGACGTGCATTAACTGCCAGCGGTTATGATGTAACAAATACGATCACGTACAATGGTATGCGTATCGTAGCAGCATCAGCACAATACCCAATCGGTACGCGCATGCACATCTCAGGTATCGGTGAAGCAATCGTTCTTGACCGTGGCGGCGCAATCCAAGGTAACAAACTTGACCTTCTCGTTGGTTCACAACAAGAAGCACTCAACTGGGGACGTCAAAACGTCACTGTAACTGTCTACTAATTTAAAAAGCAAGTAGAAATAACCTGCCGGGCGAGATCGCCTGGCAGGCTTTTTTGTGTCACGAAACGGATGAGACATGTCCTGACTGTAATTCATACATCTTTTTATACAGACCGTTCTTTTCAATCAACGTCTGATGATTTCCTTGTTCGACGACTTCTCCTTGATGCAGAACCAAAATCAAATCGGCATCTTGGATGGTCGACAACCGGTGGGCAATCGCAATCGTCGTCCGTCCCTGCCGCATTCGTTTTAAGGCGACTTGAACTTTTTCTTCGGTTTCCGTATCAATCGAACTCGTTGCTTCATCAAGAATCAAGACTTTCGGGTCACGAGCCATCGTTCGGGCGAATGAGACGAGCTGACGCTCTCCGGCAGAGAACGTCGCTCCCCGCTCGGCGACCGGACTGTCGTACCGATCATCCAACTGATTGATGAAGCCGTCCGCCTGAACGAATCGTGCTGCCTCTTCGACCTTTTGGAATGGAATCGACGGATCAAACAGTCGGATATTATCAGCGACACTCCCCGTAAAGAGGAACGAATCCTGTAACACCAGACCGACATGACGGCGCAACTCATCTTCCGGCAACTGTTCCAGCGGTTGTCCGTCGATCAAGATTCGACCGGACTGATACGAATAAAACCGCATCAAGATGTTGATGATCGAACTTTTCCCGCTGCCGGTCTGACCGACTAAAGCAACCGTCTGTCCTTTTTTCGCTTCAAACGAAATCCCTTTCAGGACTTCTTTTTCTCCGTCGTAACTAAAGCGGACATTCTCAAAGACGATATGGCCTTCGGATACAGATGCTTCCCCTGGCAGTGTTTTTGAAGGTTCCGGCTCATCGGTATCAAGGACTTTAAAGACGCGGTCTGCGGAAACGACCGCCTGTTGGAACTCCGACAACCGTTGCATGATTTGTTGAACCGGCTGAAAGATCCGTTCCATATAACTGATGAACGCATAGACGACCCCGACTTGGACCGTTTGTGAGAACGACAAGATTCCAAAATAGGTGATCAAGGAAGCGATCGTCAAGGCGAGCATCAACTCAATGATCGGCCGCAGTAACCAACTGTCGAGTTTCAAGTTCTTATAACGACCGTTCTGGTGGGCGATATTCGTTTCCTCAAATTCCGCCATCAATCGTTTTTCTTGGCGGAACTGTTGAATGATCGCCATTCCGTTGATCGACTCATTCAATTGACCGTTAATCTTCGACAATAAATCCCGGACTTCGGCATAATATTTTGTCGAATAACGGCGGTAAATCCAGATAATGAAATAAAACAGCGGCAACAACACTAAGGCAATCGTCGCAAGACGCGGTTCCAGCAGGTAGAGGAATAAATACGTCCCGATCAACTGAACCCCGCTTTGAACAAAGGTCGACAAGACGCCGATATACAGTTCTTTGATGGCTTCCGTATCATTTGTGATCCGCGAGACGAGTACGCCGGCCGGTGTCCGGTCGAAGTAACCAAGTCTCAGATGCATGACGTGACGAAATACATCAATCCGAAGACGCTGAATGACCTTTAAGGCAATCTTTTGAAACTCAAAGGCTTGTAAATAATCGACGACGATTCCGGTCGTATGCAGCACAAGATAAACACCGAACAATAAGGCGACTTCCTGAACCGGATAGTTCCCGACCGAGACATAGTCATCGATGAAGATTTTGACGAGATATGGTCCACCAAGCTTCGCTCCGGTCGTTACGAGTAACAGGAAAAAGGCGACCATCACTTGTTTTTTAAACGGTTTGACGAATCCGAGCAATCGTTTCAGGACCGCTTTTTCATTGATATCATGATTCAAACGCTCCACCTCCCTGTTCGACGAGTGACTCCAGCTGTTGCCGGTCATACGTCTCCTTGTACCAGCCGTCTCGACGGAGCAGTTCGTCGTGCGTTCCGCGTTCGATGATCCGTCCGGCGTCGAGGACGATGATTTCATCCGTATGCGACACGGCAGACAAGCGGTGCGCGACGATGATTTGTGACTGCTCGTTATCAGCTGTGCGGAAGTGTTCGATGATTGCTTCTTCCGTCTTGGCATCTACTGCGGACAAGGCATCATCGAGGACAAGAATCGGACAATCGGCCAGCAACGCGCGAGCAATCGAAATCCGTTGTTTCTGACCACCGGACAACGTCACCCCCCGCTCCCCGACCATCGTCGCATATCCTTCCGTAAAGCCGAGAATGTCCTCATGAACCGCAGCGACCCGTGCGGCTTCCATGATCTGATCCATCGAAGCATCCGGTTTTGCAAAGGCAATATTGTCGGCAATCGAGGCGGAAAACAGGAAGTGGTCCTGCGGAACAATCGCGACTTGTTTTCGGACGGTCTCCCGCATCAATTGTTTGATGTCTTGACCGCCAATCGAAACCGAGCCGTATTTGACATCGTATTCCCGTGACAACAACCGGACGAACGTCGATTTCCCCGCCCCGGTTCGACCGACGATTCCGAGCGTCTGACCCGGTCGTAACGTCACATCGATATCTTGTAAGACCGGTTGCGTGTCATAGATGAAACGGTCAATCGCGACGTGAAGATCGGATGACGTGACCGTCGTCGCCGCTTCCTTCGCATCCTTGATTTCCGGCTCAACCGCCAGCATCCGTTCGATCCGGTCGTATGATGCCCGTCCCCGTTCGACGATGTTGAACAACCATCCGAACGCAAGCATCGGCCATGTCAGTAAGCCTAAGTATGTAGTGAATGAAACAATATCCCCGATCCGGATTTCGCCCTGTTGCAGTAAATAGGCACCGTATCCGACCGCGATGATGTATGACAATCCGACCAATCCGAAGATTGTCGGATCAAACAACGCATCGATTTTTGCGACCCGGCGGTTTTTTTGAACGACATCATCCGATAATGAGGTAAATGTCCCGACATCGGATTCAACTTCCCCCGTTGCTTTTAAGACCCGGACCCCGCTGACACTTTCCGCAACCTTATCGTTCAAATCAGAAAAGGCTTCTTGCGCATCATGGAACCGCGAATGTAACATCTTCCCGTAGCGTGAGGTCAAATAGACCATCAACGGCATCGGCAACAACGAAACAAGTGTCAGTTTCCAACTGATTGTCGTGACCATCGTAATGATGACGAAGCTCCCCATCGTCACCGAATCGACAAGCGTCAAAATACCCGCTCCTGCCGTCATCGAGACGGCTTGCACATCATTCGTCGCGTGTGCCATCAAGTCCCCGCTTCGATACTTTTTATAGAAGGACTGATCCAAATCGGAGAAATGACCATACAATTGACTGCGTAACAGTCGTCCGAGGCGAATCGATGCCCCGAAGATAAAGAACCGCCAAAAATAGCGAATCACATACGTGGAGACACCAATTAACAACAAGGTGCCGACGAGTCGCATCAAATCGTCCCTCGTCAAACTGCCTTCACTCAGTCCATTCACCGTTTCACCAATCACTTTTGGTGGAATCAGTTCCAGTCCGGCTACAAAAATCAACGCAATGATTCCTAGGCTGTACGCTTTCCATTCGAGTCGGAAAAACCAACTCAGTTTCCTGAAGACTCCCATACAAGTCCCCCCTTTTTTAAATCGATTGAGTATTTCTAATAGTCTCACATTTTAGATTAGCCATCTTCCTAAAAAATAGCAAACAAAAGGAGACCAAAATGGTCTCCTTTTACAAGTCATTATTTTTTCGGTGATTTCATTGAACCACTCATTGAACGCATCACTTGGTTGACTTTCTTTTGTGATGGCTTTTGACCCATTTGCATCATCAATGTCTTAATCATATCTTCGTTGATTGGTGGGTTTTGCTCCAAATAGTTCATCATGTATCGGCGAGCGATATAGAAACCAAGGGCGACACCAGCTACCAAGCAAAGAAGGGCAATTAAAATCCAAATCCATGTAGCCAAGTTGCTTCCTCCTCTAACTTCAAACGTCGCTTTTTACTATACTATAATTTAAAGCCTTTGCATAGATAATGCAAAAAAAAGGTGCGCGCGTTTGCGCACCTTTCTTCATTAACCGAGTTGCTTGACTGTGTTCAAGACGTTTTCAACAGACATGCCGTACTCTTTTAAGAGAAGATCTCCAGGAGCAGAAGCACCAAAACGATCGATTCCGATGACTTGACCTTCTGTTCCTACATATTTGTACCATCCGAGTGAAGCACCGGCTTCAATCGCAAGACGCTTCGTGATGCGTTTTGGCAAGACCGATTCTTTGTACTCAGCTGATTGGGCTTCGAACAATTCCCATGATGGAAGTGAGACGACAGCTGCCGTTTCGCCGAGTTCTTTTTGTGCTTCGACTAACAGATGCACTTCAGAACCTGTTCCCATTAAAATCGTATCCGCTGTTTCGATGTTACCCGCGATGACGTATCCGCCTTTTTCAGCACCTTCGACTGTTGTGCCTTCGAGTTCAGGCAACCCTTGGCGTGTCATAACGAGAAGTGTCGGTTTGTTTTTCGATTGAACCGCTGTTTTCCATGCTGCGATTGTCTCTTTTCCGTCTGCTGGACGATAGACCGTCAAGTTCGGCATTGCGCGGAAACTCATCAAATGCTCAACCGGCTCGTGTGTCGGACCATCTTCACCGACTGCGATTGAGTCATGTGTCAAGACGAAGATTGACTGGATTCCCATCAACGCTGCTAAACGGACAGCTGGACGCAAGTAATCCGAGAAGACGAAGAATGTCGCACCGTAAGGAATGACACCACCGTGTAACGCCATACCGTTAACAGCTGCTGCCATCGCGAACTCACGGACACCAAACCAGATGTTACGACCGCTTGGATCGATATCGAAGTCTGCTTCCCCTTTGAGCATCGTGTTGTTTGAACCTGCTAAGTCAGCCGATCCACCGAAGATCGTCGGGACGTTTTTCGCAAGTGCGTTCAAGACTTCTCCACTTGTTTGACGTGTTGCTTTTTTCGATGTCAAATCGTATGTCGGCAGGTCTGCTTCCCAGTTGCTTGGAAGTTCGTTTGCGATGGCGCGGACGAGTTCTTCATGCAATTCCGGATGTGCTGCTTTGTATTGCTCCATCTTGTCAGCCCATGCTGCTTCCGTGTCAGCGCCACGTTTAACGATCCGCTCTTCGAACAATTCTTTGACTTCGTCCGGTACGTAGAATTCTTCGTGATCCCAGACGTAGCTTGCTTTCGTCAACTTGATTTCTGCATCTCCGAGTGGTGCACCGTGCGAAGCCGATTTTCCTGATTTGTTTGGTGAACCAAATCCGATGACCGTTTTGACTTCGATCAACGTTGGTTTTGTCGTTTCAGCTTTCGCTGCTTCGATCGCTTTTGAAATCGAATCAAGATCCGTTCCGTCTTCAACGCGAATGACTTGCCAGTTGTATGCTTCAAAACGTTGTTGGACGTTTTCAGAGAATGATTTATCGAGATCACCGTCGAGTGAGATGTCATTTGAATCATACAGAACGACCAGTTTACCAAGACCTAAATGTCCTGCAAGTGATGCCGCTTCTGCTGAAACACCTTCCATTAAGTCGCCGTCTCCGCAAATGCCGTATGTGAAGTGATCAACGACGTTTAACTCGTCACGGTTGTATTTCGCTTCCAAGTGACGTTCTGCCATCGCCATCCCGACAGCCATCGCGATGCCTTGTCCGAGTGGACCAGTCGTCGCATCAACACCTGCCGTGTGACGGTATTCCGGATGACCCGGTGTTTTTGAATTCCATTGACGGAATGACTTCAAGTCATCCATCGCAAGATCATAGCCTGATAAATGGAGGAGTGAGTAGAGAAGCATTGAACCGTGTCCTGCTGAAAGTACAAAACGGTCACGGTTGAACCATTCTGGATTTTTAGGGTTGTGGTTCATATGATCCGCCCATAATGTAAATGCCATCGGTGCTGCACCCATCGGCATTCCCGGGTGACCCGAGTTCGCTTTTTGTACTGCATCAATTGATAATGTACGAATCGTATTTACTGCTAATAGTTCTACTGTTGTCATGTTCGTCAAAACAATCATCCTCTCTCTTTTTCACAAATTCTTTATCATTTTAGCACACCCGGAAATGTGATACAACTTTTCTAAATAGTATGTCACATTGAAATGAATGCGCTCTCTATTGCCGTTTTCTTAACACTTTTGTGATACACATTACGAACTTTTCATCAAAAAAAGCTACCCCACTCATCCATTGAGTGACATAGCTTTTCCGGTTATTGTTTGTTGCGTTCTTCTTCCTGCGCTTGCTTTAATTTTTCCGGTGTAACGTCCGTTCCTTCTTCATCGACGATTTTGATCCCCATCATCTGATTTTTGAATGAACCGCGGAAGGCTTCCAAATACGCTGTTCTTAATTCTTTTTGTTCCGCTGTTTCCGCATCCGTCAACGGCTCGACTTTTGATTTATTGGCTAATTCATTAATTCGGTCTAGTTGTTCTTGTGATAACATGATATCCCTCTTTCTGTTGACTCGACATCGAGCTTTCAATAGTAACCTTACTTTAAAAGACACGAACAGAAAAAGCAAGTGTGGCGCGCTTCTCGCACACCCACCTGCTTCATGTTTCATACGTATTGATGACTTCCTTATATTCGAGATAACGACGGTTGACGGTCGCCTTTGAAATATCGTGTCCCATCCCTCTTAAGGTAACGGCGATATCAGCAAATGTCAGACCCAAGTCACGTAATCGGACGATTTCTTCAATCGGGACTTCTTTTCGGCTCCGACCTGCATTCTCACCTTGCCGGTTAAGGTTCTGTTCGGGACGGAAACCATTTTCAACTGCACGTCGCATACCGCGGGCAATTTTTGCATTATGCAATTTCCGCTGGTACTCCTCGACGAGCGAGACGATTTCAAGGACCATCGCCTCGGCATCAGCCAATTTATATTCGCCGTCTGATTCCATCGTCATCAGTTGGACCTGATGTTTTTGAAACGTGTGTAAAATCGCGATTTTGGCATTTCCACGCCCGATACGGGTATCATCCGTCACAAGGATGGCATCCACTGCCTGACGTGTGACGTAATCGAGGACGGACAACATGCCCTCCCGATCGACATCATAACCACTTTCCTTTTCCGTGATGATATCCACGATTTCAAACCCTTTTGTTACAGCGAGTCCCGACAGTTCTGATCTTTGCCGCTCAAGCGAGCTATCCTGTGCTTCTTTTTCCGTCGAGACGCGACAGTAGATTACTACTTTCATCGTACTTCACACCCCTGTTCGTTCATTGACAACTTTTACAGTTTGTCATTGTTGCGCGATTGGTACAACGATTTTGTTTTTCGAAATGACATGAGTCGTCTTCAGTTCATTGTTCTCAATCAACCATTCGACGTATTCTTGATCGGTCATCGAACCGTCATTGTAGACTTCAGCGACTTGTTCGACTGTCGCATTTTGATCGACCGTAACAGAAGCCGTCAGGAGTTGTTCGACCTTTTCATCCGGTCGGGGCGTTAAGAGGAAAAGAATGAAAGCAAGGCTAAGCGTATAAAAGACAATGGAAAAGGCATGGGTACGGATCGTATGCATCATGATGAATCCCTCCAATTTGAAATGATTTAGAATAGATGTTCTCGGAACAATTGTTCGCATAACTCATCATAAACCAAGAACCAGTGTTCGGTCAACACAAAATGTCGAACAATTGTTTGTACGCTCATTTGTTCTATGTTATAGTGAATTTAGAAACATGTATTCCTATAACCTTCAAAAAAACCATTCCGAAAAGAGGTGGCAATTCATATGCGGAAAATGTCAAAACGACAACAAGAAATTCTTGACTATATCGTCGCTCAAGTGAAACTGAAAGGGTATCCACCTTCAGTTCGTGAAATCGGCGAAGCTGTTGGTCTTGCTTCAAGCTCAACGGTACACGGTCATTTGGATCGTCTAGAAAAACGCGGACTGATTCGCCGTGACCCGACAAAACCACGTGCGATTGAGATATTGCTTGATAAACCTGAAGATGATCACGAAGCAATCGTGCACATCCCTGTCATGGGGAAAGTAACGGCTGGTTTTCCAATCACGGCGATTGAAAACATCGAAGAACATTTCCCGCTTCCGGCTCATTACGTTGGAAACGAAAACGTCTTCATGTTGACGATCGATGGTGAATCGATGATCAATGCAGGAATTCTTGACGGTGATCGTGTCATCGTACGGCAACAAAACACAGCAGAAAACGGTGAAATCGTCGTTGCTATGACCGAAGATAGCGAAGCGACGGTAAAACGGTTCTTCTTAGAAGATCAACAAGTACGTCTTCAACCCGAAAACGATTCGATGGACCCGATGTATTTCGACAATGTCTCGATTCTCGGCAAGGTCATCGGCGTATATCGGACGATCCACTAAGCGAGGGACCAGCTCAGCTGGTCTTTTTTTATGCCTTCTGGAAATGTTCATGATACGGTTAATACCGTTGCCTTGACGGGTTATGTTGCGTATTCGGTCGCAACACAGCAGACGGATTGGTTGCCGACCGCAATCGGACTCGCCGTCGGCACCCTTTGGCTCTCCCCCGACCTCGATCTGAAGTCGGAACCTTACTACCGGCTCGGACCATTCCGGGTGCTCTGGATGCCCTACGTCAAAATCATGCCGCACCGATCCATCTGGTCCCACGGCTTGATCATCGGTGATATCATTCGCTTGCTGTACAGCGCAGCCTTTTTGATTCCCCTTTTGTTTCTGGCCCTTTACGTCGAGATCATCGATCCAAGTACGGTCGATCTCTGGTTTGAATCCATTCCTGCTTTTGTCATCGGGATTATGGTCGCCAGTACGATCCATATCGTTCTCGATCATTCGAGCAGCTTGTTTAGAACAAAAAAGAAACGAAAAAAACGCCGCTAACACCTTTTGTTCCTTACATGAACTGAGCCCTAGAGTTTGGACAGTTTAATAAAAGCACCCTTAACGTTTTAAGATGCTATGAGATGGCTTCGGTATTGTACCGGAGTCATCTTTTGTAGTTTCCATTGTCTTCGTTC
>NZ_JACSMS010000014.1:0-55068 GCF_018618795.1 Exiguobacterium sp. s192
GTGCGGACGGGATAAATGCTGAAAGCATCTAAGCATGAAGCCCCCTCCAAGATGAGATTTCCCTTTGAGTAATCAAGAAAGACCCCTCAGAGACGATGAGGTAGATAGGTCACGGGTGGAAGCATGGTGACATGCGGAGCTGAGTGATACTAATCGGTCGAGGCTTTGTTCTAGCAGATGATCTTGTTGATGACTTCAGTTTTGAGGGCGCGAGCCCTGTCGTCTGGTGACGATAGCCAAGTGGTCACACCCGTTCCCATGCCGAACACGGAAGTTAAGCACTTGAACGCCGAAAGTAGTTGGGGGCTTCCCCCTGTGAGGATAGGACGTTGCCAGGCAACTGAAAAAGCCGATCTGCATCTGCAGATCGGTTTTTTTGTGTACTCCGGATGAAAAGGCGAAATGTTTGCAATTCACTTTTAAGATGATTACTATTAAATCAAATAATAGTCAAAGATGGTCAGAGAGGTGGTGCCCATGCAAAACATCACAGATATCATCGAAGCCTATTTAAAGCAGATTTTACATGACCAGAAAAAAATTGAAATCAAACGTCAAGAGATTGCTGAACGTTTTGATTGTGTACCCTCACAAATCAATTATGTCATCAATACCCGCTTTACGATTGAAAAAGGATATTTCGTCGAAAGTAAGCGTGGTGGAGGTGGGTATATCCGGATTCAAAAGATTGTGATTCTGGATAGCCACGATCTGCTCGATGAGATGAGCCGATGGATTGGAAATGATTTGACGCAACAAGCAGCAGAAGATTATCTGATTCGATTGGTGAATGAACAACTTTTAACACGACGAGAAGCCATTGTCATTCAATCGTTGTTACAAAAGGAAAGTTTGCCGATGGCGCTTGAAGACCAACGTCGAATGCGGGCTCACTTGATGCAGACAGTCCTGCAAACCATTAAGCGACTTTGACGCGGGAGGAATGAGTATGCGTTGTCAACGGTGTGGTGAACGAGAAGCCGTCGTCCGTGTCAAACTTCCACAAGATCAAGAGGGAACGGAACAGATACTCTGTTCCGTATGCGTAAAAGAGTTGGCAAAAGCCTATCAAGAAACCGCTTGTCCTTCGTGTGGAATGACACGTCAACAAGTTTTACATGTCCGAAAAGTTGGGTGTGCGACATGCTATTCGTTTTTTAAAGAAGAAGTAGATGGGATGATTCGTCAGTTTCAACACGGTCATACAAAGCATTATGGATCACGTCCGGAAGAAGAGTCGGTTGAAAGACGCTTATCCCAGCAGTTAAGTCGACTCAAAGAACAGTTGAACCGCAAGATTTTATCGGAAGACTATGAGGAAGCCGAACTCATCAAACAGCAAATTTTGAACGTCGAGGAGGATTTGCGCCATGTTTGAACAATTATTGACGCGGCCTCTCAGTGAAAAGATGGATCAACAAGCTCCGTACGATGATATCGTCGTCTCAACACGGATTCGATTGGCGCGAAACGTCACCCATTATCCGTTCTCGACCCGAATGACAGAAGATCAAGCCAATGCTTTGATCAACGAAACGGAACGTCAATTGTCCGGTTTAAAAGGATTTCAGTTCGGACGGGTCGATCAAGTCGATGCGTTGACAAGAACTGCTTTAGTAGAAAAGCATTTAATCAGTCCTGCTCTTGCGACACATCCACGGACCGGCCTTTTCGTCAGTGAAGATGAACAGATCAGTGTCATGGTGAATGAGGAAGATCATTTCCGGATTCAGACGCTTTTACCGGGATTGCAATTAGAAGAAGCATTCCGCGTGGCCAAACAAGTGGATCGTTTAATCAGTGAACGGTTTAAAATCGCCTTTGACGATACACTCGGTTATCTGACGACGTGCCCGAGTAACGTCGGGACAGGCTTGCGGGCTTCTGTGATGTTACATCTACCTGGACTTGTCCTGACGAATCAGATCCAAGGGTATATCAAACACCTGCGGCAACTGGGTTTTGCGATTCGTGGACGGTATGGCGAAGGAAGCGACGCCTCGGGAAGAATGTTCCAACTGTCGAATCAACGGACGCTTGGAGCCAGTGAAGACATGCTGATTACTGATTATCAATTTGCCGTCGAAGCATTAATTGAAGCAGAACAGGCTGCAAGAAAAGGATTATTGGAGATGTATCAAGAAGAACTAGAAGACCGACTTTATCGGTCGTACGGTATCTTAAAATCGGCACGTTTGATTACGGCACGGGAAGCAACCGAACGCTTATCCGATGTCCGTCTGGCAGACAGCCTAGGGTTGGCCGTCACTTTGCCGCCAAACTTGTTCCATCATTTACTTGTATCACTACAAACAGGTTTTCTACAAAAGCATTTCGGGAAACAATTAACATCAAGAGAACGGGACATCGAACGAGCGACAGTCATTCGTGAGATGTTAACCGAACAGACAAACAGGGATCACACACAAGGAGGTTTTGCGTAATGATGTTTGGACGATTCACAGAACGTGCTCAACGCGTACTCGCACTTGCACAAGAAGAAGCGGTACGTCTTGGTCACCATAATATCGGGACAGAACATATTTTACTCGGACTTGTACGTGAAGGAGACGGGATTGCGGCAAAAGCCTTAACAGCACTCGGACTCAGTTCAGATAAGATTCAAATGGAAGTCGAAGCTTTAATTGGTCGCGGCCAAGATGGCGCGACAACGATTCACTATACACCACGTGCGAAAAAAGTCATCGAACTTTCGATGGATGAGGCCCGTAAACTCGGTCACTCTTACGTCGGAACCGAACACCTCTTACTCGGTTTGATCCGTGAAGGAGAAGGTGTCGCAGCACGTGTCTTGAATAACCTCGGGATCAGCCTTTCAAAAGCCCGTCAACAAGTACTTCAGTTGCTTGGGAACAGCGAAACGACAGCAAACGCTTCACAAGCCGGCTCAGGTGTCGCAACTCCAACGCTTGATGGTCTGGCGCGTGATTTGACGCAACAAGCACGTGAGACACGTCTTGACCCAGTCATCGGTCGTGCCAAAGAAATCCAACGGGTCATTGAAGTCTTAAGTCGTCGGACAAAAAACAATCCCGTGTTAATCGGGGAACCGGGTGTTGGTAAAACAGCAGTCGTTGAAGGGCTTGCCCAACAAATCATCAATAACGAAGTGCCGGAGACGTTACGGAATAAACGCGTCATGGTACTCGATATGGGGACACTCGTTGCGGGAACGAAGTACCGTGGTGAGTTTGAAGATCGTTTGAAAAAAGTCATGGACGAGATTCGCCAGGCTGGAAACATCATTCTCTTCATCGATGAGTTGCACACGTTAATCGGTGCCGGTGGAGCGGAAGGGGCGATTGATGCCTCGAACATCCTCAAGCCGTCACTTGCTCGTGGTGAACTCCAATGTATCGGGGCAACGACACTGGATGAGTACCGGAAATACATCGAAAAAGATGCGGCACTCGAACGTCGTTTCCAACCGATCCAAGTCGCTGAGCCGACAACGGATGAAGCAACACAAATCTTGTTTGGTCTTCGTGACCGTTATGAAGCCCACCACCGTGTTACCATCACAGATGAAGCGATCCAAGAAGCTGTAACACTTTCGGACCGTTATATCTCAGATCGTTTCCTACCGGATAAAGCGATCGATTTGATCGACGAAGCGGCTTCAAAAGTCCGTTTACGTTCTTACACGGCACCACCAAACTTAAAAGAAGTCGAAGCGAAGCTTGAAGGCATTCGTAAAGACAAAGATGAAGCGGTTCAAAGCCAGGAATTCGAAAAAGCAGCCAGTCTCCGTGATACGGAACAAAAATTACGGGATGAATTGGAACGTTTGAAAGAAGAATGGCAGAACAAGCAAGGCAATGAAAAACTAGAAGTGACAAAAGATGATATCGCACAAGTCGTCGCCAACTGGACAGGTGTTCCGGTCACGAAAATCGCAGAAGAAGAAACGGATCGTTTATTACGTCTCGAAGAAATTCTGCATGGACGTGTCATCGGTCAAGACGAAGCCGTCAAATCGATTTCAAAAGCCATCCGCCGTGCGCGGGCAGGACTAAAAGATCCAAAACGTCCGATCGGTTCGTTCATCTTCCTCGGTCCAACTGGTGTTGGTAAGACGGAACTGGCACGAGCAGTCGCAGAAGCCATGTTTGGTGACGAGGATGCCATCATCCGAATCGATATGTCCGAGTACATGGAGAAACATGCAACAAGCCGTTTGGTCGGTTCTCCTCCAGGATATGTCGGATATGAAGAAGGCGGTCAGTTAACAGAAAAAGTACGCCGGAAACCATACTCTGTCATCTTGCTGGATGAAATCGAAAAAGCACACCCTGAAGTCTTCAACATCTTACTTCAAGTGCTTGATGACGGTCGTTTGACGGATTCAAAAGGTCGGACGGTCGACTTCCGAAATACGATCATCGTCATGACATCGAACGTCGGGGCAAGTGCCCTTAAACGCAATAAATACGTTGGATTTGCCGTCTCGGATGATACGGATCGTGAGTACAAAGACATGAAGGGCAAAGTCATGGATGAGCTCAAAAAAGCTTTCCGCCCTGAATTCTTGAACCGGATTGACGAAACCATCGTCTTCCACTCACTTGAGAAAAAACACATCGAAGAAATCGTGAAGTTGATGGCGAAAACACTGGAACAACGACTTGCTGAACAACAGGTGCATTTCGAGTTGACACCAGCAGCCCTCTCGAAAATCGCAGATGTCGGATACGATCCGGAATACGGAGCCCGTCCGATTCGCCGAGCGCTTCAACGGGAAGCGGAGGATCGTTTGTCGGAAGCATTGCTTGCGGGAGACATCCAAAAAGGTGAACGCGTGGCACTTGATGTCGAGAACGGTGAATTTATCGTCCGTCGTCATCAAGCTGAACCAGCAACGACTGAGAATAAGTGATCAACAGGGTCCAGCTTTCGCAAGTATGAGGCGAAAGCTGGATTTTTTTCTTGATAAAGAGAAAGGATGAATCGATTGGCTAAACTGAAGACGAAATTTGTCTGCCAAAGTTGTGGAACGGAATCTCCAAAATGGATGGGCCGTTGTTCGGGCTGTGGCGAATGGAACACGATGGTCGAAGAAGTCGTAGAAGAGAAAAAAGCCCGTCGTGGTTCTGCTTTTGTGCATACGACGACAAAGCAATTAAAACCGGAACGTTTGTCGAATATCGTTTCGCAGGAAGAAAGCCGCGTCTTTACCGGAAGCAGTGAGTTTGACCGTGTGCTCGGTGGGGGAATCGTTCCCGGATCGATGGTACTGGTCGGAGGAGATCCCGGAATCGGGAAATCGACGATATTACTCCAGACAAGTGCCCGTCTCGCACAACGGGGCGAAAAGGTGCTCTATATTTCAGGAGAAGAATCACTGAAACAAACGAAATTACGAGCTGAACGACTTGGATTACCGACACAGGATTTGTTCGTGTTAAGTGAAACCGATATGAACATGATCGAACGGGTCGTGGATGAAGAAAACCCGGGCTTTTTAATCATTGACTCGATTCAGACGGTGTATATCGATGAGATTCAGTCGGCGCCGGGCAGCGTCACGCAAGTCCGGGAATGTACAGCGATGCTGATGAAAATCGCGAAGAGCCGCGGAATCGCCATCTTTATCGTCGGTCATGTGACGAAACAAGGTTCGATTGCGGGTCCCCGTTTGCTCGAGCACATGGTTGATGCCGTATTGTATTTTGAAGGAGAACGTCATCATACGTTCCGGATTTTACGTGCCGTCAAAAACCGGTTTGGTTCAACCAATGAGATCGGCATTTTTGAAATGCGGGAATCGGGACTCGAAGAAGTCTTGAATCCGTCGGAGATTTTCCTCGAAGAACGGACGTCCGGTGTTTCCGGATCGACAATCGTCGCCTCGATGGAAGGGACCCGAACAGTCCTCGTTGAGTTACAGGCGTTGATTTCACCGACCTCATTTGGCAATCCACGCCGTATGGCGACAGGCATCGATCAAAATAAAGTCGCCTTATTGATGGCGGTTCTGGAAAAACGGTCCGGCTTGTTGCTTCAAACCCAGGATGCCTATCTCAAAGCAGCGGGTGGCGTCAAATTGGATGAACCGGCGATCGATTTAGCGATTTGTGTTGCCGTCGCCTCAAGTTTCCGTGATAAACCGACACGTCCGACTGACGTCGTCATTGGCGAAGTTGGTTTGACAGGAGAAGTCAGACGGGTGTCACGGATTGAACAACGTGTCGCCGAAGCAGCCAAGCTCGGTTTCACACGGGCGATCATTCCGAAAAACAACCTCGGGGGTTGGACCTATCCTCCCGGCATCACGGTGATCGGTGTTGAAAGTGTCGATGAAGCCTTACGTGAGACAATTCCGTTTTAAGCGGTTTCAACTGCGGTAAAAGATGGGGAAGGTGTTAAAGAATTGTAAACAGTTTCCCCATCTTAAGCCGTAGGTGATTCAAATAAATACATGTTACAATGAACTTAAAATAATAGAAGGAGGTGGGAAGATTGAAAATCGTCATCAGGATCTTTTTTGCGTTATTAGGTCTTGCGCTTGGTATCTTGTTGCTTCCTGAATTATTTCAACTGATTGAAGCAGCGACGAAGACGGCTTTCCCGGAATGGTTGATGACCACATACGTAACAGGAACGATTGGTGCACTCATATTTTTATTAATTGGATTATTCATTACGGATTCTGTGATTCGACTTCTCCGGTTTTTAGAAGAAAAATTAGTGAAAGCACCTGTCGCCGATTTGTTTTTCGGCACATTTGGTCTATTGATTGGTCTTGTCATGGCCTTTCTCGTCAGTATGTTGATTGAACTTGTCGGTATTCCTTTACTGAGTAACGTGTTAACGATGATTGTCGCAGTATTGTTCGGCTATCTCGGATTTACCGTCGGTTACCGGAAGCGTCATGAGCTGACAAAAGTCTTCTTGCGCAACAACAACAATCAAGCTGAGAAAAAAGCGGCGGCAGAACCCGTCGTCGTTGCAAAATCGAACAGTAAAGTACTCGATACGAGTGTCATCATCGACGGTCGGATCACGGATATCGCCAAAACCGGGTTCGTGGAAGGCAAATTGATTGTCCCTCAATTCGTCATCGGTGAGTTGCAGTATATCGCCGACTCATCCGATACACTGAAGCGGAATCGTGGACGCCGCGGGCTGGATGTCCTCAAGGAATTGCAGTCGATTCCCGGGATGGAAGTTGAAATTTATGACGGTGATTTTGAAGATGTACCGGAAGTTGACATCAAGTTGATTAAGCTTGCCGAACTGATCAAAGGGATCGTCGTCACCAACGATTACAACTTAAATAAGGTCTGTGAAGTCCGGAATGTACCGGTCTTGAACATCAACGATTTGGCGAATGCCGTCAAACAAGTGGTGATTCCGGGTGAAGAGATGACGGTCCTTGTCATCAAAGAAGGAAAAGAGCAAAAACAGGGAATTGCGTACCTCGAGGACGGGACGATGGTCGTCGTCGAAGAGGGAAAACATTTGATTTCGAAGACGATTGGTGTCGTCGTGACAAGTGTTTTGCAAACGTCTGCAGGTCGGATGATTTTTGCGAAACCACAAGAAAAATAAACAGCGGGCTGCCAAATCTGTTTTGGCAGTCTTTACTTATGCGAAAAGAGGGAACTAGATGAAAGAACATACATACCGGATCGTCATTCCGGCTGCCGGAGCAGGAAAACGGATGGGAGCGGATCGAAACAAGTTGATGCTGACATTACGGGACCGGTCGATCATCGAATGGACACTCGATGTCTTTGAGCAGGATCCGGCGTGTCTTGAAATCATTTTAGCCATCAATCCGGTCGAACAGATCTGGTTTGAAGACATGACGGCACAGTATGAAACACCGATTCGTCTCGTTTCGGGTGGACGTGAACGTCAGGAAAGTGTCCAGCGTGGACTGGAAGTCATCACAGAACCGGGAATCGTTTTGATTCATGACGGGGCACGACCATTCGTGACGGTTGATGCGATCCAGCGGGTCGTCCATGCTGCTGCGACGACGGGAGCCGCCGTTCTTGCGGTTCCGATCAAGGATACAGTCAAACGGATTCAACATGATGCGATCGTCGAGACAGTACCCCGTGATGAGTTGATGGCAGCCCAAACACCGCAAGCTTTTCAGCTGGAAGTAATTCGGACCGTTCACGAAAAAGCGGCAACCGAATTTTTAGGTACGGATGACGCAAGTTTGATAGAATGGGACGGAGGAACGGTGACCTGGGTCACCGGACAATACGAGAACATTAAAGTGACGACACCGGACGACTTATTGTTTGGTGAAGCGATTTTAACGAAACGAGGGAAATGATGATGATTCGAATTGGACAAGGTTTTGATGTACATGCATTTGCAGAGGATCGGAAACTGATTTTAGGTGGGATCGAGATTCCACATACCAAAGGATTGCTTGGTCACTCGGATGCGGACGTGTTGTTACATACGATTGCGGACGCGGCACTCGGGGCCATCGCAGCCGGTGACATCGGGAAACATTTCCCGGATACGGATCCGGAATTCAAGGACGCGGACTCGGCGAAGTTGTTGCAACATGTCTATGCGCTTGTCAAAGCCGAGGGGTACGAGCTTGGTAATCTCGATGCAACCGTCATCGCACAGGCGCCGAAGTTACGTCCGTACATTGACACAATCCGGGCCCGGATTGCGGAATTGCTTGAAGCGGATATCGAGCAGATTAACGTCAAGGCAACGACGACGGAATGGCTCGGCTTTACGGGACGGGAAGAAGGAATCGCGTGTCAGGCTGTGATTTTGCTGAAACGAATCGAAGAATAAGGTATACTAGGTAAGCGAATTTTAGACTAAAGGAGTGGATCGGTAATGGCAGAAGTACGTGTACGTTATGCACCAAGTCCAACGGGACACCTTCATATCGGGAACGCACGAACAGCATTGTTCAACTACCTGTTTGCACGACACGCAGGCGGCAAGATGATTTTACGAATTGAGGATACGGATCAGAAGCGAAACATCGATGGTGGTGTTGAAAGTCAGATGAAGTATCTGGAATGGCTCGGCATCGACTGGGACGAAGGTCCGGGTCGCGGTGGGGAGTACGGTCCTTATTTCCAAATGGAACGACTGGATCTGTACAAGAAGTATACGGACGAGTTGCTTGAAAAAGGTCTCGCATACCGGTGCTACATGACTTCAGAAGAACTCGAAGCAGAGCGGGAAGCCCAGATTGCCCGCGGCGAAGCACCCCGTTATTCGGGTGCACACCGCAACCTGACACCGGAACAAGAAGAGGCGTTTGTGGCAGAAGGCCGGACGCCATCGATTCGGATCCGTGTCCCGGAAGCGGTCACGTATACATGGAATGACATCGTCAAAGAAGACGTCTCGTTTGAATCAAAAGACTTCGGAGACTGGGTCATCGTCAAAAAAGACGGGATCCCGACATACAACTTCGCTGTTGTCATCGATGACCACTTGATGGCGATCAGTCATGTTCTCCGCGGAGACGACCATATTTCGAACACACCAAAACAGATGATGATTTATGATGCGTTTGGTTGGGAGTACCCGACATTCGGTCACATGACATTGATCGTCAACGAAGAACACAAAAAACTGTCGAAACGTGATCAATCGATCATTCAATACATCGAGCAGTACAAAGACCTCGGTTACCTGCCGGAAGCGTTACTCAACTTCGTGACGTTGCTCGGATGGTCACCGGTTGGCGAACAGGAAATCTTTACGAAAGAGGAGTTCATCGAAATCTTTGATGCGTCTCGTCTATCGAAGAGTCCGGCTGTCTTTGACCAACAAAAACTTGCGTGGATCAACGGTCAATACATGAAACACCAATCGTTTGAAGAAGTATTCGAAGCGAGCCTGCCGTTCTTACAAGAAGCAGGACGTGTCTCGAGTGAGCCGACGGAAGAAGAACTCGTTTGGGCGCAAAACTTGGTTGGACTGTACCGCGAACAAATGACACACGGTGCGGAAATTGTTGAGCTTTCAGAGATGTTTTTTGAGGATGAACTGGTGTATGATGAAGAGGCAAACACTGTCTTGGCAGGAGAAACGGTTCCTGCTGTCTTGAGTGAATTCGCAGCACAGTTGCGGACGCTTGAGGAATGGACACCGGAAGCCATCAAAGGCGCCATCAAAGCGACTCAAAAAGCAACCGGACAAAAAGGGAAAAATCTGTTCATGCCGATCCGTGTCGCAACGACCGGACAAACACACGGACCAGAGCTTCCAAACACGATTCAACTATTAGGAAAAGACCGCGTACTTGCGCGTCTGGACGCATAAATAAAGCGTAGATGAGGAAAGTAGTGACGATGTCTGTTGTACAGAGACAAGCTTGAACGGTGAGAGAGCTTGAACGGACGCGTTCGCGAAATGCCCCTCTGAGTGCTACCCGAAATCAGTGAGAGTAGGCGTAGACGTATCTCCGGCGTTAACGGACCGGAGAGGGATGACCCGTTCATCCAAACAGAGTGGGACCGCGCTGATTAGCGTCTCTGTGCAGCGATGCACGGAGGCGCTTTTTCTTATGGAGAGGAGAACAAACATGACACGGATGCGTGAAGATATCCGAAATGTATTTAAGCAGGATCCAGCTGCCCGGAGTGCGATGGAAGTGGTGTTGACCTATCCCGGACTGCATGCGGTCTGGATGCACCGGCTGGCTCATCGTATGTGGAAGATGAATCTGCATCTGGCTGCCCGGATGCTGTCGCAATTCAGTCGTTTCATCACGGGAATCGAAATCCATCCCGGTGCGACGATCGGCCGGCGTTTCTTCATCGATCACGGTATGGGAGTCGTCATTGGCGAAACAGCCATCATCGGCGACGATGTGACGATCTTTCAAGGTGTGACACTTGGAGGGACGGGGAAAGAAACCGGAAAACGGCATCCGACACTCGGCAATGGGGTGCTGGTTTCTGCTGGAGCACGTGTACTGGGTGATATTACAATTGGTGACTCTTCAAAAATCGGTGCGAGTTCCGTTGTGTTAAAGGATGTTCCGGCGAATGCGACAGTCGTCGGTATTCCCGGACGAGTCGTCATTCAAGACGGCATCAAGGTCAATGCCCCGCTTGATCATCAACTCCCGGATCCCGTCAGCGAATGCCAGGAACGAATCGAGCTGGAACTGGATCGGTTAAAACGTGAAATTGAACGAATAAAAGGAGGACGCCGCCATGATACAACTGTACAACAGCATGACCGGAAAAAAGGAACCATTTAAACCGTTAGAAGAGGGAAAGGTCAAGATGTATGTCTGCGGTCCGACCGTCTACAATTACATCCATATTGGAAATGCCCGTCCGGCAATCGTGTTTGATACGGTCCGCCGCTACTTCACGTATCGCGGTTATGACGTCAAATACGTGTCGAACTTTACGGATGTGGATGATAAAATCATCCGCACAGCAAACGAACTCGGTGAAGACTACCATGCCTTGACGAAACGATTCATCGACGCTTACCACGCGGACACAGGTGCCTTGAACGTTCAAAAGGCAGACATCCACCCGCTTGTCACGGAAACGATGGACGACATCATCGCCTTCATCGAAGTGCTCGTTGAAAAAGGAAATGCCTATGCCTCGAGTGGAGACGTCTATTTCCGGACACGCAGTTTCAAAGATTACGGACAATTGAGCCAACAGTCGATTGATGAGCTCCGGTCCGGTGCCCGGATTGAAGTCGGCGAGAAAAAAGAAGATCCCCTTGATTTCGTGTTATGGAAAGCAGCGAAACCGGGCGAACCGGCTTGGACAAGTCCATGGGGAGAAGGGCGTCCCGGCTGGCACATCGAGTGCTCGGCGATGGCGAAAAAGTATCTCGGCGACACGATTGATATTCACGCGGGCGGACAGGACTTGAAGTTCCCCCACCATGAGAATGAGATTGCCCAGTCGGAGGCCTGCAATTCGCAAAAGTTCGCGAATTACTGGATGCACAACGGATTCCTCAACATTGAAAATGAAAAGATGTCAAAATCCCTCGGTAACTTCCTGACGGTCCACGAAGCGATTCAAGCGGTCGATCCGATGGTCTTACGTTTCTTCATGTTGTCGGTCCAATACCGTCATCCGATCAACTACAGCCGTGAATTGATCGATCAGGCGGCAAATGGTTTGGCCCGGATCCGGGAATCGGTCGCAAACGTCGAACACCGTTTGGCAATGACCGCGAACCTTGGAACAGCAAACGAAAAATGGTTGAAGCGGATCGAGGAAATCAAACAACATTTCATTACATCGATGGATGATGATTTCAATACAGCCAATGCTGTGACGGATTTGTTTGATTTATCAAAAGAAGCGAACCTTTATCTTGGCGAGGACCAAGTCGCAACGGAAGTCCTCGAACAATTCTTAGCGGTCTTCCAAGAATTATCAACGGTCCTCGGTGTGACGTTGACGGTCGACAAAGGATTACTCGATGAAGAAGTCGAACAGCTGATTCGTGATCGTGACACAGCACGAAAAGAACGTGACTTCGCCCGGGCGGATGCGATCCGTGATCAACTGCGTGATCAAGGCATCTTGCTTGAGGATACAGCACAAGGGATGCGGTGGAAGCGCGGATGAAGAACTACAAACAATTAAATGCGTTGGCGCTCGCTTATATGGGCGACGTCGTCTATGAGATGCATGTCCGGGAACGGTTGCTTGATCAAGGATTCGTCAAACCGGGTGAGTTGCATCAAGCCGCCATTCGTTATGTTCGTGCGCAAGCCCAAGCCTTTGTCGTGACGCATTGGTTAAACGAAAATACATTGACAGAAGAAGAACAAGCTGTTGTCCGTCGAGGAAAAAATGCGAAGTCTGGATCCGTCCCTAAAAGCACGGATGTCCATACGTACCGTTATGCGACGGCATTTGAAGCCTTGTTAGGATATGTCTATCTTTCAGAAGGAGGAGATCGTCTTGAAGAACTCATCGGACAAGCGTTCGAATTACTCGAAGCCGAAGCAGCGGACGGAAAATAAATCGGTTCACCCGTCGCGGAAACCAAAAAACGAAAAGTCGCACGGCGAAAAAACGAAACAGAAGAAGGTCGAACCAAAACAAGAAGATTCCATCGTGATCGAGCCGCTTGAGGAAGGACAGGATTTCTTATACGGACGTAATCCGGTCCTTGAAGCATTGCGGACAGGTCGTGAGATGAACAAGCTCTTTATCCAAGAAGGACAGCAGAAGGGACCACTTGCCGTCATCCATGCGATGGCGAAAGAAGCCGGTGTCCAGACACAAATCGTTCCGCGTTCGAAATTACACGGGCTGACAGGCAGTGACAACCACCAAGGTGTCGTTGCTGCCGTTGCTGCCTACGAATATGCGGAACTCGATGATATCTTCGCGCTCGCAGAGAAGAAAGACGAAACGCCGTTGATGATTTTGCTCGACGAACTTGAAGATCCACATAACCTCGGATCGATTCTCCGGACGGCTGACGCCGTCGGTGCCCACGGGATCATCATTCCGAAACGCCGGTCGGTCGGATTGACACAAGTCGTCGCCAAAGCCTCAACAGGGGCAATCGAACACATTCCGGTCGTCCGTGTGACGAACTTGACCCGGACGATGGAAGACTTGAAGAAAAAAGGCATCTGGTTTGTCGGAACGGATGCACGCGAAAGTGACGATTACCGGACGCTTGACGGGACGATGCCACTTGGGATCGTCATCGGCAGCGAAGGTAAAGGGATGAGTCGACTCGTCCGCGAAAAATGCGATTTCCTCGTGCATCTCCCGATGGCAGGACACGTTACATCACTCAATGCATCGGTCGCAGCCTCGTTATTGTTGTATGAGGTCTACCGGACGAGAAAGCCGTATTCGCGATGAAATACGACCGTCTGATCGTTGATGGCTACAATATCATTGGCGCATGGCCGGAATTCCGGACATTGCGGGAGCAGGATTTTGAATTAGCACGGGAACGATTGGTCGATGCGATGGCCGAGTACCAAGCTGTCACAGGAATCAGTGTGACGATTGTGTTTGATGCCTACTTGCAACCGGGACGAGAGTCCCGGATTAAGAAAAGCGGGATCGAAGTCATCTATACACGTGAAAACGAAACGGCGGATGAATGGATTGAAAAAACAGCAGCGGAATGGTTGCAGGACATCCGGGTTAAACTGACCGTTGCGACAAACGACTTCACGGAGCAATGGGTCATTTTCACACTGGGTGCGTTGCGGATTTCGGCACAGGAGTTACGCCGGGACTGGAAGGCGGCTGTCGTCGTCATCCGGGGACAGACGACGATGTCGAAGACTAGCAAAAAACCGCGGTCGACAATCGATATGCCGGCGGATGTCATCGAACGTCTGGAAGAAATCCGGCGGCGTAAAAATTCAGATTCATAAAATATTCGGACAAGCGGGGTTCACGATACAGTCGTGGATCCTGCTTTTTTTTAATCGTCATGTCTGCTGAAACTTCACTTGACCGTTCAGGGAAAAAGAGGTCATGCCAATTTTCATTGTCGTACGATAGGAAATTATTGTATAATTAGAAACAATCGATTAGTTTGCTAGAGAAGCTTGGAGGGATGAAGGATGAGTTTGGTTTCGTTCGACCAGTTTGAGTGCATGACCGATGAGGCGCTTGTGGAACAAGCGAAGGTATTTGACAACAGTGATGCGCTCGAATTTCTGATCGAGCGGTATCGCAACTTCGTACGTGCTAAGGCACGGTCCTACTTTTTAATCGGAGCTGACCGTGAAGATATCATTCAAGAAGGAATGATCGGACTGTATAAAGCGGTCCGGGATTATCGAACCGATAAACTAGCTTCTTTTAAAGGATTTGCCGAACTCTGCATTACACGACAGATGATCACAGCCATCAAAACGGCGACACGTCAAAAACATATTCCGCTTAATTCGTACATCTCGCTGGATAAACCGATTTACGATGACGAATCGGAACGGACGTTACTCGATATCATCACGTCGACGGCGCCGTCTGATCCGCAAATTCTGATCGTCAACCGGGAAGAGTATGCCGATATTGAAAGTAAGATGGATGAGATTTTAAGTGATCTGGAACGAAAAGTCCTGGCCCTTTACTTGGACGGTAGAACGTATCAGGAAATCTCGGATGATCTAGACCGCCATGTGAAATCGATCGATAATGCGTTGCAACGCGTCAAGAAGAAACTGGAACGGTACCTCGAGGCGCGGAAACTGACAGTATGATCGAGAGGTGGATTGACCACTGAATCCGGGTGTGCTACTGTATAAATAGCGCCTTACTAGCGAGACGCCGCTCATAGGCGTTTTTTTTTACGCTCTTTTTTGGAGAGAGACTTCTTTTCGCAAAGAGAAAGAGTGGCAAAGAAGGAGGTCTTTTGAGATGGCTAAGAAAGTAGGCCTTGCTTGTGATATTTGCGGTGCCCGCGACTACACGACGATGAAAAAAGAGGATGTCAGCATCCGCTTGGAACTGAAAAAGTTCTGTCGCCGCTGTAACGCGCATACGATTCATAAAGAAGCGAAATAAGGCTTCATCTGTCCCGATTTAATACATCCTGGAGGGAAAGTACGATGAAATTTTTGCGTGACGTATGGAATGAACTGAAAAAGACGAGCTGGCCAAAACGAAAAGAACTGACGAAGTATACACTGACCGTAATCGGTATGGTCATTTTCATGGGTGTCTTCATCTTTGGTGTCGATTCTGGGCTCAGCGCATTC
Organism: Exiguobacterium sp. s192; assembly: GCF_018618795.1. Taxonomy (NCBI): domain Bacteria; kingdom Bacillati; phylum Bacillota; class Bacilli; order Caryophanales; genus Exiguobacterium; species Exiguobacterium sp. s192. The sequence goes on from NZ_JACSMS010000014.1 coordinate 15,707, forward strand.
ATGAGTTGGTTGATTAAGTAAAAAGAAGAGGTGACGTACCATGGATAAGCAGTGGTTTGTTGTCCAAACGTACTCTGGATTCGAAAACAACGTCAAGGCGAACCTTGAGCGTCGGATCGAGTCTATGAACATGGACGAGAAAATCTTCCGTGTACTCGTTCCGATCGAAACGGTACAGGAAGAAGTAACAAATAAAAAAGGCGAGACGAAAATCAAGGAACGTGAAATCAAGATATTCCCGGGGTATGTCCTCGTGGAAATGGTCATGACGGATGATTCTTGGTATGTCGTCCGTAACACGCCGAACGTCACAGGATTCCTTGGTTCGGTCGGCGGCGGTTCAAAGCCGACACCACTTCTTCCTGAAGAAGCAGAAAACATTCTTGGATCAATGGGACTTGTCGATATGAAGAGTCGTTACGACTTTACAATGGGACAAATTGTTCGGATCAAAGAAGGTGCGTTTGAGAACTTAGAAGGAACGGTTGAAGAGCTCGACACGGAAACGGAAAAAATGAAGGTTTCTGTCGATATGTTCGGTCGTGAAACAAAAGTGGAGCTTGATTTCTCACAGGTTGAGAAAATAGATTAAGTTTCCTATTGCGAAACTTTTGTTTTAATGGTACAATTTTTCCTGTTTGATGTTGTGCTTATTTCGATAAATTACTCGTCGAATAGAATGAGTGGGAGGACGCGCAACGTCCAATTAAACCACATTAAAGAATTAAGGAGGTGTGTCTCGTGGCGAAGAAGGTTATGAAACTAGTTAAACTTCAAATTCCTGCGGGCAAAGCAAACCCAGCTCCACCAGTTGGACCGGCACTCGGTCAAGCAGGTGTGAACATCATGGGCTTCTGTAAAGAGTTCAACGCTCGTACACAAGACCAAGCCGGCTTGATTATTCCTGTAGTCATCACGGTTTTTGAAGATCGTTCATTTACGTTTATTACTAAAACTCCACCAGCAGCAGTTCTCTTGAAGAAAGCAGCTGGAATCGAGAGCGGTTCAGGCGAGCCTAACCGTAAGAAAGTAGCGACTGTCAAACGTGACAAAGTTCGCGAAATCGCTGAAACGAAAATGCCAGACCTCAACGCAGCATCTGTTGAAACAGCGATGTTGATGGTTGAAGGTACTGCACGTTCTATGGGTATCGTAATCGAAGACTGAGTCTTTTGATTGCAATGAACAACGATGAGGGTCGCAGGCGGATAGTTACTTGAAGCCTTGCTACCCTTTCATTATGTGGGAGGATTTTCCGCACAACCACAAAGGAGGAACCTAAAATGGGTAAGAAGTATAAAGAAGCTGCTAAACTTATCGATCGTACGGTTTCATACGAACTCGCTGAAGCGGTAGACTTGACTAAAAAGTCTGCAACTGCGAAATTCGATGAAACAATCGAACTTGCTGTTCGTCTCGGAGTCGATCCGAAGAAAGCAGATCAACAAATCCGTGGAGCAGTCGTATTGCCACACGGTACTGGTAAAACACAAAAAGTTCTCGTCTTTGCTAAAGGTGAGAAATTGAAAGAAGCGGAAGCTGCTGGAGCAGACTTCGCTGGTGATTCTGAGTACATCACTAAAATCCAACAAGGATGGTTCGACTTCGATGTTATCGTTGCGACACCTGACATGATGGGTGAAGTTGGTAAACTCGGTCGTGTTCTCGGACCTAAAGGCCTCATGCCTAACCCGAAAACAGGAACAGTTACATTTGACGTCACAAAAGCAATCAACGATATCAAAGCTGGTAAAGTTGAGTACCGTGTCGACAAATCAGGTAACATCCACGTTCCTGTCGGTAAAAAATCATTTGATGACACGAAACTTGTTGAGAACATCAACACAGTCATCGAAACACTCGTTAAAGTTAAGCCTGCTACTGCTAAAGGTATCTACCTTAAGAACATCGCGATCGCTTCAACAATGGGTCCTGGTGTAAAAGTATCTTCAGCTGACTTCGCGAAATAATTTCGTCTAAAACGAACTTGACAACGTTCTAAGAACGCTGTTACAGTATAAAACGTTGATATATTCGACATACCGTAGACAGAAGGTGCTCATCGATTGAGCATAAACCCTTCCGAGGTGTTCTTGCTCAGAGAGCCTGTTTGTTCAGGTATCCTTTTTGACGATTACGCCTCCTCTGCTTCGCAGACGGAGGCTTTTTATTTGAAATCGAGCAGCCCCTCGCGCCGGTACATTCCATTTACCAGGAGGTGCAACAGAAATGGCAAACGAAAAAGTTATCGCTGTCAAAGCGGATCTCGTATCTGAGATCGCTGAGAAAATGCAAGCGAGTGCTGGAACGATCGTCGTCGACTACCGTGGTCTCACAGTAGACGAAGTAACTGAACTTCGTAAACAACTCCGCGAAGCGGGTGTTGAATTCAAAGTTTACAAAAACGGTCTCCTCCGCCGTGCAGCAGTTCAAAGCAATCTTGAAGGTCTTGAGGAAGTCTTTACAGGTCCTACTGCGATCGCCTTCAGCAATGAAGACGTTATCGCTCCAGCTAAGATCTTAAACAACTTCTCGAAAGAACACAAAGCTCTTGAGCTTAAAGGTGGTATCATCGAAGGCAAAGTCACTTCAGTAGAAGATGTCAAAGCCCTTGCGGAACTTCCATCACGCGAAGGTCTCCTTTCGATGCTTCTCAGCGTGCTTCAAGCGCCAATCCGTGGTCTTGCGGTGGCAACGAACGCAATTGCAGAGCAAAAAGAAGAACAATCTGCTTAATGTCCGCTTAGCGGGATAGGCAAACACACAATTTTTCAAACCCCAACGTGGGCTAAATCAAAGGAGGAAAACCATAATGGCTTTCAACAAAGAGCAATTTATCGAAGACCTCAAGGGCATGACTGTTCTTGAACTTAACGAACTCGTAAAAACAATCGAAGAAGAATTCGGCGTATCAGCAGCAGCTCCAGTAGCAGCAGCAGGTGCAGGCGCAGCAGCAGCTGAAGAGCAAACTGAATTCGACGTAATCCTTACTAGCGCAGGTTCTGGTAAAATCAACGTCATCAAAGCAGTTCGCGAATTGACAGGCCTCGGTCTTAAAGAAGCGAAAGCACTCGTTGACGGAACTCCAGCTCCAGTTAAAGAAGGCGTTTCGAAAGAAGACGCTGACGCAATCAAAGCTAAGCTTGAAGAAGCTGGCGCAAGCGTAGAAGTTAAGTAATTTTCTTCTTCACGTAAAACAAAAGAAGCTCGCTTTGCGGGCTTCTTTTGTTTTCAACTTTAATGCAGAGAGGGGAAGGAAACATGGCCGATCATTATTACACAAATGATCCCTCCTCGAAACGGGATCCGAAGTCGTGGGAGTTTGTATTACGTGGTGAAACATTCCGTTTTACATCTGATCATGGTGTCTTTTCAAAAGGTGGCGTTGATTTTGGTTCACGTCTTTTGATAGAAGCTTTTGTCGAACCAGACGTAACTGGAGCAATTCTTGATGTTGGTTGCGGATACGGTCCGATGGGTATTTCGCTTGCGAAGACGACCGGACGAGAAGTAGTCTTAGTGGATGTAAACGAGCGGGCGCTTGAGCTTGCTGCTGACAATGCACGTGCGAATGGTGTTTCCGTGACGACCGGTGTAAGTGACGGATACGCTGGCGTGGTTGATCAGACGTTTGCAGCGATCGTGACGAATCCACCGATTCGCGCAGGAAAAACTGTAGTTCACCGAATTTTACGGGAAGCGTATGATCATTTGGAAATCGGCGGTGCCTTATGGGTCGTCATTCAGAAAAAACAAGGCGGACCGTCAGCGAAAAAACTGATGGAAGAAGTCTTTGGTTCATGTGAAACCGTTACCCGGGATAAAGGGTACTCGATATTTAAATCAATTCGGTCTTGACAAATCGAGTGATTTGTCGTTGACCTTGTCTAATGTCTATGATAGTATTATAAAATGCCATTGGAGTGATTTTTGGATAAGCAGTTTGAAGCAGCTGGCGTTCTCGACTACAGATGATTGAGTAGACAAGACGTCGCTTTTTTGCGCTTATCGGTCAAAAAATGGCTTCAATGTTCGATATTACACCCGTCCTTCTCTAGAAGAAGAACTGGGTCTGAGAGGTGAATCAGTTGACTGGTCAACTTGTTCAGTACGGTCGTCACCGTCAGAGAAGAAGCTATGCACGTATCAGCGAAGTATTAGAACTTCCAAATCTTATTGAGATTCAAACGAATTCATACGAATGGTTCCTGCGGGAAGGTCTTCGTGAGATGTTTCATGATATCTCGCCGATTTCCGACTTCACTGGAAATCTCGTATTAGAATTCATCGACTACTCGCTCGGAGAGCCGAAGTATTCGATTGATGAATCAAAAGAGCGCGATGTGACCTATTCGGCACCACTACGCGTAAAAGTCCGTCTTCAAAACAAAGAGACGGGTGAATTGAAGGAACAAGAAGTCTTCATGGGTGACTTCCCGCTTATGACGGAGTCGGGAACATTCATTATTAATGGTGCGGAACGAGTCATCGTTTCTCAGCTTGTTCGTTCGCCAAGTGTGTATTACAACAATAAGTTAGATAAGAACGGTAAACGTGGATTTTCGGCAACGGTCATCCCGAACCGTGGAGCATGGCTCGAACTTGAGACAGATGCGAAGGATATCGTATATGTCCGAATCGACCGCACGCGTAAGATTCCAGTAACGGTTCTTTTACGTGCTCTTGGTTTCGGCACGGATCAGGAAATCATCGATCTCCTTGGAGATGATGAATACCTCCGCAACTCCCTTGAAAAAGATAATACAGAAACAACGGAAAAAGCCCTCATTGAGATTTATGAGCGTCTGCGTCCGGGAGAGCCACCGACTGTCGAAAATGCGAAAGCACTTCTCGTGTCACGGTTCTTTGACCCGAAACGTTATGATTTGGCAAACGTTGGTCGTTATAAAATCAATAAAAAACTTCATTTGAAGAATCGTCTGTTCGGACAGAAACTTGCGGAAACGCTTGTGGATCCGGAAACAGGTGAAGTAATCGCAGAAGAAGGAACAGTCCTTGATCGTCGTATGCTCGATAAGGTTCTGCCATTCCTTGAAGGATCTGTCGGTTATATCGAAGCGACGCCAACTGGCGGCGTAACACAAGGCGAAGCCTTCAACTTGCAGTCGATCAAGGTGTTCGCACCGGACGATGCTGAAGGTGAACGCATCATCAATATCATCGGTAACGGTAACATCGATCGTGACATCAAGCATATTACGCCTGCTGACATGATTTCTGCTATCAACTACTTCTTCAACTTGTTGCATGAAGTTGGAACAACAGACGATATCGACCATCTTGGTAACCGTCGTCTCCGTTCAGTCGGTGAATTGCTCCAAAACCAGTTCCGGATCGGGCTTTCTCGTATGGAGCGTGTCGTTAAGGAGCGGATGTCGATTCAGGATCAGAACGCGATCACGCCACAGGCATTGATCAACATTCGTCCGGTTATCGCATCGATTAAAGAGTTCTTCGGTAGCTCGCAGTTGTCACAGTTCATGGACCAAACGAACCCGCTTGCCGAGTTGACGCACAAACGCCGTCTCTCTGCACTTGGACCCGGTGGTCTTACACGTGAGCGTGCCGGCTTCGAAGTCCGAGATGTTCACTACTCGCATTATTCCCGTATGTGTCCAATCGAAACGCCTGAGGGTCCGAACATCGGGCTGATCAACTCACTGTCTTCGTTCGCGAAGGTCAATGAGTATGGTTTCATTGAAGCACCATACCGTCGTGTCGATCCGGAAACGGGTGTCGTCACGAATGAAATCCACTACATGACGGCAGACGAAGAAGATCTCTACGTCGTCGCGCAGGCAAACATGTTGTTGACGGAAGAGAAGACGTTCCAAGATACACACGTCTTATCACGTTTCCGTGGACAAAACTTGTCTGTCGAACCACCTCGTGTCGATTACATGGACGTATCACCGAAACAGGTTGTTTCGGCAGCGACGGCATGTATCCCGTTCTTAGAGAACGATGACTCGAACCGTGCCCTCATGGGAGCAAACATGCAACGTCAGGCCGTCCCACTTCTCGATCCGGAATCACCGATTGTCGGAACAGGAATGGAGTACGTGTCTGCGAAAGACTCAGGTGCTGCGGTTGTTGCAAAACACTCAGGTATCGCTGAGCGTGTAACGGCACGTGAAATCCTTGTCCGTCGTACGACGGAAGTCGATGGCAACATCGTTCAAGGTGAACTCGATCGTTACAAGATTCAAAAATTCATCCGTTCCAACCAAGGAACGTGCTATAACCAAAAACCAATCATCAAAGCAGGCGATCCAGTCGACAAAGGCGAGATTCTTGCAGATGGTCCATCGATGGACGGTGGGGAACTTGCGCTTGGTCGTAACGTACTCGTCGGTTTCATGACATGGGATGGTTACAACTACGAGGATGCCGTCATCATGAGCGAACGTCTCGTGAAAGACGATGTCTACACGTCGATCCACATTGAGGAATATGAGTGTGAGTCGCGTGATACAAAACTCGGACCGGAAGAGATCACTCGTGACATTCCGAACGTCGGCGACGACGCCCTGAAAAACCTCGACGACCGCGGAATCATCCGTGTCGGTGCTGAAGTTAAAGACGGGGATATCTTGGTCGGTAAAGTTACACCTAAGGGCGTAACGGAATTGACAGCTGAAGAACGCTTGCTTCATGCAATCTTCGGTGAAAAAGCACGTGAAGTCCGTGATACATCACTCCGTGTACCACACGGCGGCGACGGTATCATCCTTGACGTGAAAATCTTCGATCGTGATAACGGCGACGAACTGTCACCTGGTGTCAACCAGTTGATCCGTGCGTACATCGTTCAGAAGCGTAAGATTCACGAAGGAGATAAAATGGCAGGACGTCACGGTAACAAAGGTGTTATCTCACGTATCTTGCCAGAAGAAGACATGCCGTACATGCCAGACGGCACACCAATCGACATCATGTTGAACCCACTTGGTGTACCATCACGGATGAACATCGGGCAGTTGCTCGAGCTTCACCTTGGTATGGCTGCACGCCAACTCGGAATCAAAGTCGCATCACCAGTATTCGATGGTGCGCGTGAGGAAGATGTTTGGGCAACGATTGAAGAAGCCGGTATGGATCGCGACGCCAAAACCATCCTCTATGATGGACGTTCTGGTGAAGCCTTCGACAACCGTATCTCGGTCGGTGTCATGTATATGATCAAACTCGCCCACATGGTCGATGATAAACTTCACGCACGTTCGACGGGTCCTTACTCACTCGTTACGCAGCAGCCGCTCGGTGGTAAAGCCCAGTTCGGTGGACAGCGTTTCGGTGAGATGGAAGTATGGGCACTGGAAGCATATGGTGCCGCTTATACGCTCCAAGAGATCCTGACAATCAAGTCGGATGATACAATCGGTCGTGTCAAAGCATATGAAGCGATTGTTAAAGGTGAAAACGTACCACAACCGGGCGTACCGGAATCGTTCCGAGTCCTCATTAAAGAGCTTCAATCACTGGGTATGGATGTTAAGATGATGTCTGCCGAAGATGAAGAGATCGAAATGAAAGACGACGACGAGGACAACATCCCGAACGCGACTCCAGCACTCGAAGAAGTTCAAGCGCCTGTCGCACCAGTTGTTACTGAAGAGGAATAAGCGAAAGGGAGGTCCACCCCTTGGTAGATGTTAATAGATTTGAATATATGAAAATCGGCCTCGCTTCCCCTGAAAAGATCCGTTCGTGGTCTTTCGGGGAAGTGAAAAAGCCGGAAACGATCAACTATCGTACGCTCAAGCCAGAGAAAGACGGCTTGTTCTGTGAACGGATTTTTGGTCCAACGAAAGACTGGGAATGTTACTGCGGGAAATACAAACGAATCCGTTATAAAGGAATCATTTGTGACCGCTGTGGCGTTGAAGTCACGAAGTCGAAAGTCCGCCGTGAACGCATGGGTCACATTGAACTTGCTGCACCGGTTTCGCACATTTGGTACTTCAAAGGAATCCCAAGTCGTATGGGTCTCGTCCTTGATATGTCACCACGTGCACTCGAAGAGATCATTTACTTCGCGTCGTACGTCGTAACGGATCCAGGCGAATCGACACTCGAGAAGAAACAACTCCTTTCAGAAAAAGAGTATCGCGCATACCGCGAGAAATTCGGTAGTTCGTTTACCGCTGAAATGGGTGCAGAAGCCGTTCGTAAATTGCTTCGCGATGTTGAACTCGAAAAAGAAGTAGCTGGCTTACGTGAAGATCTTCGAATGATTCAAGGACAACGTCGTACTCGTGCGATTAAACGTCTTGAAGTCCTCGATGCCTTCCGTAACTCAGGCAACAACCCGGAGTGGATGGTTCTTGAAGTATTACCAGTCATCCCACCGGAACTCCGTCCGATGGTCCAGCTTGATGGTGGACGTTTCGCGACATCTGACTTAAACGATTTGTACCGTCGTGTCATCAACCGTAACAACCGTCTCAAGCGTCTTCTTGACCTTGGCGCTCCGAACATCATCGTTCAGAATGAAAAACGGATGTTGCAAGAAGCGGTCGATGCCTTGATCGATAACGGTCGTCGCGGTCGTCCTGTTACTGGACCGGGTAACCGTCCATTAAAATCTCTTTCACATATGTTGAAAGGGAAACAAGGACGTTTCCGTCAAAACTTGCTCGGTAAACGTGTCGACTACTCTGGTCGTTCGGTTATCGTCGTTGGTCCAAACCTGAAGATGTACCAGTGTGGTCTTCCGAAAGAAATGGCCCTTGAACTCTTCAAACCGTTTGTCATGAAAGAGCTTGTCTCACGTGGCATCGCACCAAACATCAAGAGTGCAAAACGGAAAATCGAACGTGTACAACCTGAAATTTGGGACGTTTTAGAAGAAGTCATCCGTGAGCATCCGGTTCTCTTGAACCGTGCCCCGACCCTTCACCGTCTCGGTATCCAGGCGTTCGAACCAACGCTCGTCGAAGGTCGCGCGATTCGCCTTCACCCACTCGTATGTACGGCATACAACGCCGACTTCGATGGTGACCAAATGGCGGTTCACGTACCACTCTCGGCAGAAGCACAAGCAGAAGCACGTCTTCTCATGCTCGCTGCTCAAAACATCTTGAACCCAAAAGACGGTAAACCTGTTGTTACACCATCGCAGGATATGGTCCTCGGTAACTACTACCTGACGCTTGAGCGTGAAAACGCAATCGGCGAAGGGAAAACATTCTCGAACGTGAACGAAGCGTTGATTGCCTACCAAAATGGGTATGTCCACTTCCATACACGTGTTGCAGTTCCAGCCGGCGTTCTCAAAAACCCGACATTCACGGAAGCGCAAAACGAGAAATTATTGGTTACGACGGTCGGTAAGTTGATCTTCAACGAGATCCTCCCAACGACGTTCCCATACTTGAATGAACCATCGATGAGCAATCTGCAGGAAGCAACGCCTGATCAGTACTTCCTTGAAAAAGGAACGGATGTCGCTGCTGAAATCAAGAGCCGTCCGATCATCGAACCATTCAAAAAAGGATTCCTCGGAAATGTCATCGCGGAAGTCTTCAAGCGTTTTGAAACGACTGAAACGAGCCGCATGCTTGACCGAATGAAAAACCTTGGTTTCAAACACTCGACACGTGCGGGTATTACGGTTGGTATCGCCGATATCATCGTACTTCCGGACAAACAGGAAATCCTGGTCGAGGCACAAGATAATGTTGACCGCGTTATGAAATCGTACCGTCGTGGTCTCATCACAGAAGAAGAGCGCTATGAGCGTGTCGTTAAATCGTGGAATGATGCGAAGGATGAAATTCAGTCTCGTCTGATGAAATCCCTTAACCGTCTCAACCCGATCTTCATGATGAGTGACTCCGGTGCCCGTGGTAACGCGTCAAACTTTACGCAGCTTGCAGGGATGCGTGGACTCATGGCCGCTCCAAGTGGACGGATCATCGAGCTCCCGATCAAATCTTCGTTCCGTGAGGGTCTGACGGTTCAGGAATACTTCATCTCGACGCACGGTGCGCGTAAAGGTCTTGCCGATACAGCCTTGAAGACTGCCGATTCAGGTTACCTGACTCGTCGTCTCGTTGACGTAGCGCAAGATGTTATCATTCGTGAAGATGATTGTGGAACGGATCGTGGTATCCGCGTCACAGCACTTCGTGAAGGAACGGAAGAAATTGAAAACCTCTACGACCGTCTTGTTGGCCGTACAGCGTTTGAAAAAGTCGTTCACCCGGAAACAGGTGCCGTTCTCGTTTCAACAAACGAACTCATCGACGAAGATATCGCGCGTGCAATCACGGACGCAGGCATCGACAACGTTGAGATTCGTACAGCCTTCACATGTAACACAAGTCATGGTGTCTGTAAGAAATGTTACGGACGTAACCTTGCGACTGGTAACGACGTCGAAGTCGGCGAAGCAGTCGGAATCATCGCGGCACAATCAATCGGTGAGCCAGGAACGCAGCTTACAATGCGTACCTTCCACACAGGTGGGGTTGCCGGAGACGATATCACACAAGGTCTCCCGCGTATCCAGGAGTTGTTCGAGGCCCGTAACCCGAAAGGTCAAGCGGTCATCTCGGAGATCGACGGACAAGTCATCGACTTTACGGAGTCGCGTGACAAGCGTGAGTTGACGATTCAAGGTCTGAGCGAGACACGGACATACACGATTCCTTTCGGATCGCGTCTGCGTGTTCAACTCGGTGAAGAAGTCAAAGCCGGACAAGTGTTCACAGAAGGTTCAATCGACCCGAAAGAACTCTTGAACGTTAAAGGTGTATCAGGCGTACAGAACTATCTTCTCCAAGAAGTTCAAAAAGTATACCGGATGCAAGGGGTTGAGATCGGTGACAAGCACGTCGAGGTCATGGTACGTCAGATGATCCGTCGCGTCCGCGTCATCGAATCAGGTGAGACATCACTCTTACCAGGTTCGCTTGTCGATATCAGCACGTTTAAAGAAGCATGTAAAGAAGCGCTCCGTGCCGGTAAAGCACTCGCTTCGGCTAAACCAGTTCTCCTCGGTATCACAAAAGCGTCGCTTGAAACGGATTCATTCCTATCAGCTGCTTCGTTCCAGGAAACTACTCGTGTCCTTACGGATGCGGCGATTAAAGGGAAGAGCGACTACCTTCGCGGCTTGAAAGAGAACGTTATTATCGGTAAACTTGTTCCAGCTGGTACAGGAATGACACGTTACCGTCAAATCGGTCTCGAAATAGCAGGCGAAACACCTGTAGAAGCAGATTCTCCTGTAGAATAAAACGCCTTGACACGCCGGTATGGCGGTGCTACTATGATATAGTGTTGCCAACCGGCTGTGTTATTTTGGAGGATATCTTCATGTCTTACAAAAAAGTAGTCGGCGCAGATTTGAAGTTTGTCGGTCAAAAGCAAACGCTCAAAGCATTGCGATCTGGCAAGGCGTCGGAAGTGATCATCGCAGATGACGCAGATGAACACGTAAAGCAAGCATTGCTCGACGCGGCGAAACAAGCAAACGTTCCAGTCGTGAGCGTTCCTTCTAAGCTTGAGCTTGGTAAGGCTTGTGGAATCGACGTTGCTGCAACTGCTGTTGCCATTAAGAAAGTTTGATAATACGTTTTGTGTGGCGATGGAATGCCTGAGCCACGCAAAACGTTTCATTATGACTTTCGATGAACCACCCGGCTCGGTGGTTTTGAAACTTGTCATGAATTCAGGAAGGGAGGATCTCAAAGATGCCTACTATCAACCAATTAGTCCGTAAAGGACGTCAATCAAAAGTTGTGAAATCAGATTCGCCAGCGCTGAACAAAGGGTACAACAGCTTTATTAAAGCTCGTACTGACATCAGCTCACCACAAAAACGTGGTGTTTGTACTCGTGTAGGTACAATGACTCCGAAGAAACCGAACTCGGCTCTTCGTAAGTACGCACGTGTACGTTTAACGAACACAATGGAAGTAACAGCTTACATCCCAGGTATCGGCCACAACTTGCAAGAACACAGTGTTGTTCTTATTCGCGGCGGTCGCGTAAAAGACTTACCAGGGGTACGTTACCACATCGTTCGTGGTGCACTCGATACAGCTGGAGTTGACGGCCGTATGCAAGGTCGTTCGAAATATGGTACTAAACGTCCAAAAGCAGCAAAAAAATAATCTAGATATCAGAAGATATCACCTCACTATATGAAAGGAGGGACTCGGAATGCCACGTAAAGGTCAAGTAGAACGCCGTGATGTAATGGCTGATCCGATCTACAACTCTAAACTCGTTACCCGCCTTATCAACCGTCTTATGTTAGATGGTAAAAAAGGTACTGCTCAACAAATCTTATACAAAGCTTTCGAAACTATCGCTGAACGTTCAGGTCGCGATGCAATGGAAGTTTTTGAAGAGGCGATGAACAACATCATGCCAGTTCTTGAAGTAAAAGCACGCCGTGTAGGTGGAGCTAACTATCAAGTTCCTGTCGAAGTCCGCCCAGAGCGCCGTACGACACTCGCACTTCGTTACCTCGTGAACTACTCACGTCTCCGTAACGAGAAAACAATGGATGCTCGTCTTGCTAACGAAATCATGGACGCTGCAAACAACACTGGTGCTTCTGTTAAGAAGCGCGAAGATATGCACAAAATGGCGGAAGCGAACAAAGCGTTTGCTCACTACCGCTGGTAAATCCGGAATTAACCACCTCATCTATGCCATTTTGTATGGAAATATGAGGTGGCTTTCGGGTATAGTCATGACGTGTGGCAACACACGGACACTAAACTAAAATGCGAAAGGAGAATGTTTAAAGATGGCAAGAGAATTCTCCCTTAAGAACACCCGTAATATCGGGATCATGGCCCACATCGATGCTGGTAAAACAACAACGACTGAGCGTATCCTCTATTACACGGGTCGTATCCACAAGATTGGTGAAACGCACGAAGGTGCTTCACAGATGGACTGGATGGAGCAAGAGCAAGAGCGCGGAATCACGATTACATCGGCAGCAACAACTGCACAATGGAAAGGTAACCGCGTAAACATCATCGATACACCTGGACACGTAGACTTCACTGTTGAAGTTGAACGTTCACTCCGTGTACTTGATGGTGCGGTAGCAGTACTTGATGCTCAGTCTGGTGTTGAGCCACAAACTGAGACAGTATGGCGCCAAGCTACAACTTACGGCGTACCACGTATCGTTTTCGTTAACAAAATGGATAAAATCGGTGCAGACTTCCTGTACTCGGTTGGAACGCTCCGCGACCGCCTTCAAGCGAACGCACACGCAATCCAAATCCCAATCGGCGCTGAAGATGAATTCAAAGGAATCATCGACCTCGTTGAAAAGAAAACATACATGTACGGTAACGACCTCGGTACTGACATCGAAGAAACTGAAGGTTTCCCTGCAGAATTCGCAGAAGAAGCTGAAGAACTTCGTGCGTCATTAATCGAAGCAGTTGCAGATTACGAAGAAGAAATGATGATGAAATACCTCGAGGGCGAGGAAATCACAATTGAAGAGCTTAAAGCGGGTATCCGTAAAGCGACGCTTACAGTTGATTTCTACCCAGTTCTCGTTGGTTCGGCATTCAAGAACAAAGGTGTTCAGCTTATGCTTGACGCAGTCCTTGACTACCTCCCATCACCAGTCGACGTAAAAGCAATCACAGGAATTAACATGGATACAGATGAAGAGATTATTCGTGAGTCAACTGACGAAGCGCCATTCTCTGCACTTGCATTCAAAGTTATGACTGACCCGTATGTTGGTAAATTGACGTTCTTCCGTGTGTACTCTGGTACAGCTTCGGCAGGATCATACGTCAAGAACTCAACAAAAGGTAAACGTGAGCGTCTTGGACGTATCCTTCAAATGCACGCGAACAGCCGTGAGGAGATCCCAATGGTCTTCGCTGGTGACATCGCAGCAGCTGTAGGTCTTAAAGATACTACTACTGGTGATACGCTTTGTTCAGAGAAAGACAACGTCGTTCTCGAATCAATGACATTCCCAGAACCAGTTATCTCGGTCGCAATCGAGCCTAAAACGAAAGCTGACCAAGATAAAATGGGTCAAGCACTCGCTAAGCTTGCTGAAGAGGATCCAACATTCCGCACTGAAACTAACCCAGAGACTGGTCAAACGATCATCTCAGGTATGGGTGAGCTTCACCTCGACATCATCGTTGACCGTATGCGTCGCGAATTCAAAGTCGAAGCAAATGTTGGTGCTCCACAAGTAGCTTACCGTGAAACGATCCGCCAAGCGGCGAAAATCGATTCTAAGTTTGCTCGTCAATCAGGTGGTCGTGGTCAGTATGGTCACGTCGTCGTAGAATTCGAGCCAAACGAAGAAGGTGCTGGCTTTGAGTTCAACAACAAAATCGTCGGTGGTGTTGTTCCACGTGAATACATCCCAGCGGTTGAGCACGGAATCGAAGAAGCGCTTCAAAACGGTATCCTTGCTGGTTATCCAGTAGTTGACGTTAAAGCGGCACTCGTTTTCGGATCGTACCACGATGTCGACTCAAACGAGATGGCATTTAAAATCGCGGCTTCAATGGCCGTCAAACAACTTAAAGATAAGAGCGGCGCTGTTATCCTTGAGCCAATGATGAAAGTTGAAATCGTTATCCCAGATGAATACATGGGAGACATCATGGGTGATGTTACATCACGCCGTGGACGCGTTGAAGGTATGGAAGCTCGTGGGAACGCTCAAGTCGTTCGTTCGATGATTCCACTTTCAGAGATGTTCGGTTACGCTACTGGTCTTCGTTCACGCACACAAGGTCGCGGAACGTACTCGATGCACTTCGATCACTATGAAGAGGTACCGAAATCAGTTGCTGAAGAAATCATCAAAAAAGCAAACGGCTAATCCTTCACAGGTTGTCACGCTTTTATGATTAGTGTAAGCTAAGGAAGGTGTACGTTATTCGACGATTCACCTTCCTAGTTATAAAATATTATTAGACACATAGAGGAGGAATTCAGAATGGGTAAAGAAAAATTCGACCGTTCTAAACCGCACGTTAACGTTGGTACAATTGGCCACGTCGACCACGGTAAAACAACTTTAACAGCAGCTATCTCAGCTGTACTTGCAAAATCACAAGGGAAAACTGCTACTAAGTTTGACCAAATCGATGGTGCTCCAGAAGAGCGCGAGCGCGGTATCACTATCGCAACAGCTCACATCGAGTACGAAACAGAAAAACGCCACTATGCACACGTTGACTGCCCAGGTCACGCTGACTATGTTAAAAACATGATCACTGGTGCTGCACAAATGGACGGCGCGATCCTCGTTGTTTCTGCAACTGACGGTCCAATGCCACAAACACGTGAGCACATCTTGCTTTCACGTCAAGTAGGTGTTCCTTTCATCGTAGTATTCATGAACAAAGTCGACATGGTTGACGACGAAGAGCTCCTTGAACTCGTTGAAATGGAAATCCGCGAACTTCTTTCTGAGTACGACTTCCCAGGCGATGACCTCCCAGTTATCCAAGGATCTGCTCTCGGCGCGCTTAACGGCGAAGCTAAATGGGAAGAAAAAATCATGGAACTCATGACAGCTGTTGATGAGTACATCCCTGAGCCAACTCGTGACACTGAAAAAGACTTCATGATGCCAGTTGAGGATGTTTTCTCAATCACTGGTCGTGGTACAGTTGCTACTGGCCGCGTTGAGCGTGGAGTTCTTAAAGTCAACGACGAAGTTGAAATCGTTGGTCTTCACGAAGAAACTAAAAAATCAGTATGTACTGGTGTAGAGATGTTCCGTAAGCTTCTTGACTATGCTGAAGCTGGCGACAACATCGGAGCACTTCTCCGTGGTGTATCACGTGACGACATCGAGCGTGGACAAGTTCTCGCGAAACCAAACACAATCACACCGCACAAAACTTTCAAAGCGCAAGTTTACATCCTTTCAAAAGAAGAGGGTGGCCGTCACACGCCATTCTTCGGTAACTACCGTCCACAGTTCTACTTCCGTACAACTGACGTAACTGGTATGTGCCAACTTCCAGAAGGAACTGAAATGGTAATGCCTGGGGACAACATCGAATTGACTGTTGAACTCATCGCGCCAATCGCTCTTGAAAAAGAAACTCGTTTCTCAATCCGTGAAGGTGGCCGTACAGTAGGCGCTGGATCAGTTACAGAAATCGTTGAGTAATTTTTAAGACAAAAGGTCTTCCGTCTCCCGTGACGGAAGACCTTTTTTTTGATTTGCTGAAAACAGTCTTGCAACATGGTCAGACATCTTATATACTGAGGAAAGTGTTTGTGCGAGTGGTGAGAGACTTGAAAACAAATTCTATTTTTATTTTACTTGCTTTCCTGCTTGGAATTAAGTAAACTAGAATATGTTGGTCACAAACACAACGCGATGAAGCGGGAGGTTATGACACACCAGGCGGCATTGCCATGGCTAGTGTGGAAATTTCCGCGGAGAATGTCTATTTACAAAATAGGCGAAAAGGAGGGAAACAACATGGCAAATGAAAAAATTCGGATCCGTTTGAAAGCATACGATCACCGCGTGCTTGATCAATCGGCTGAGAAGATTGTCGAAACAGCAAAACGTTCTGGTGCTACTGTATCTGGTCCGATCCCACTCCCAACGGAGAAAGCGATCTACACAGTACTTCGTGCCGTTCACAAGTACAAAGATGCTCGTGAGCAGTTCGAAATGCGTACACACAAACGTTTGATCGACATCGTTAACCCAACACCGAAAACAGTTGATGCGCTTATGCGTCTTGAACTTCCATCGGGCGTTGACATCGAAATCAAACTTTAATTTTTCTTCTATAAATAGTTGATACTAGCCAGAAGATCAAAATCATTCAATATTAGGAGGTGTATCTCATGGCTAAAGGAATCTTAGGAACTAAACTCGGTATGACACAAGTCTTCAACGAGTCAGGCGAAGTAGTACCGGTTACTGTCGTTTCAGTAGAAGGTAACGTTGTTCTTCAATTGAAGACAATGGAAGTGGACGGTTACGAAGCAGTCCAACTCGGCTTTGGTGATATCAAAGAAGGTCGTCAAAACAAACCGCAAAAAGGTCACGCAGCGAAAGCTAGTGCGACACCTAAGCGCTTCATTAAAGAAATCCGTACATCTGTAACAGATTTCGAAATCGGTCAAGAGATTAAAGCAGATACTTTCGCTGCAGGCGAAATGGTTGATGTAACAGGTACGTCGAAAGGTAAAGGTTTCGCTGGAGCAATCAAGCGTCACAACCAATCACGTGGTCCAATGGCTCACGGTTCGCGTTACCACCGTCGCCCAGGTTCAATGGGTCCTGTCGCTCCAAACCGTGTATTCAAAGGGAAATTGCTCCCAGGACGCATGGGTGGAGAGCAAGTCACTGTTCAAAACCTTGAAATCGTAAAAGTTGATGTAGAACGCGGCTTACTCCTCGTCAAGGGTGCTATCCCAGGCGCACGTAAGAGCCAAGTTGTCGTCAAAACTGCGGTAAAAGGCAACTAATTTGTTTGCAAGGAAAGGAGGAATAACGAATGCCTAAAGTAGCTTTGCTTAACCAAACAGGTACACAAGTTGGAGACATCGAGTTGGCAGATGCCGTTTTCGGAATCGAGCCAAACGAAGCAGTCGTATACGATGCAATCGTCATGCAACAAGCTTCACGTCGCCAAGGTACACATGATACAAAAGGTCGCTCGGAAGTTCGCGGTGGCGGCCGTAAACCATGGAAACAAAAAGGTACTGGTCGTGCACGCCAAGGTTCGATCCGTTCGCCACAATGGGTTGGCGGTGGAACAGTCTTCGGTCCAACACCACGTTCGTACGCTTATAAACTTCCTAAAAAGGTTCGTCGTCTCGCATTACGTTCAGCACTTTCTTCGAAAGTTGCTAACAACGAGTTCATCGTTCTTGAAGGATTGACAATCGATGCTCCGAAAACAAAAGACATGATTTCGGTCTTCGCTGCTCTTTCAATCGAACGTAAAGTCCTCGTCGTTACTGCTGATTACAACGAGACAGTCGTTCTTTCAACACGCAACATTCCGGGTGTCACAGTCGTTGACGCTGCTGGAGTAAACGTCCTTGATCTTGTCGCACACGACAAAGTCATCTTCACGAAGGATGCAGTTGCGAGAGTAGAGGAGGTGCTTGCATAATGGCAAACGCACACGACATTATCAAACGTCCTGTAATTACTGAACGCTCAGTGAACCAAATGGCTGAGAAAAAGTACACGTTCGAAGTAGACGTAAAGGCATCTAAGACACAAATCAAAGATGCAGTTGAAGCGATCTTCGGCGTTAAAGTTGAAAAAATCAACACACTTATCTCTAAACCAAAAGCAAAACGCGTAGGTCGTCACGCTGGTTACACAGCACGCCGCAAAAAAGCGGTCGTCACGCTTACTGCAGATAGCAAAGAACTCGATTACCTCGGTTAATCGGTACTCTGTAGAAAAGGAGGGAACTCTCGATGGGAATTAAAAAGTTTAAACCGACCACTAACGGTCGTCGTAATATGACTGCTCTTGACTTTGCTGAGATTACGGCTTCACGTCCTGAAAAATCGTTAACTGAAAAGCTTTCGAAAAAGGGCGGACGTAACAACCAAGGTCGCTTGACAGTACGTCACCAAGGTGGCGGACACAAACGTAAATACCGTATCATCGACTTCAAACGTAACAAGGATGGCATCGCTGGCCGTATCGCTACAATCGAGTACGATCCGAACCGCTCTGCAAACATCGCTCTTGTACACTACATCGATGGTGAAAAACGCTACATCCTCGCACCTAAAGGATTGAAAGTTGACATGCAAGTCATGTCAGGAGTTGAGGCTGACATTAAAGTCGGTAACGCTCTTCCACTTTCAAACATCCCAGTTGGTACATTGATCCACAACATCGAACTTAAGCCAGGTAAAGGTGGTCAGCTCGTTCGTTCAGCTGGTACTTCTGCTCAGCTTCTCGGTAAAGATGGTAAATACGCGATCGTTCGTCTTCAATCAGGCGAAACACGTATGATCCTTGCTACTTGCCGTGCAACAGTCGGCGCTGTCGGTAACGAAGAGCATGAGCTCGTCAATATCGGTAAAGCTGGTCGTTCACGCTGGCTCGGAAAACGTCCTACAGTTCGTGGTTCTGTAATGAACCCAGTTGATCACCCACACGGTGGTGGTGAAGGACGTGCTCCAATCGGTCGTTCAGGCCCACTTACTCCTTGGGGTAAACCGGCACTCGGCTACAAAACTCGTAAGAAAAACAAAGCGAGCGATAAATATATCGTCCGTCGTTCTAAAAAATAATTACGTGATTTCTGAACGGTTCGCAGGAACCGTTCCTGAATCATGCCAAAGGGAGGTACAACTATGGGTCGCAGCTTGAAAAAAGGTCCATTTGCAGATCACCATTTGCTCGCTAAGGTTGATAAAGCCAACGAAGCTGGTGACAAGCATGTTATCAAAACTTGGTCACGCCGCTCTACAATCTTCCCAGAGTTCATCGGTCACACGATCGCTGTCTACGATGGTCGTAAACACGTACCGGTTTACGTGACAGAAGATATGGTCGGTCACAAACTTGGTGAATTCGCGCCAACACGTTCTTATAAAGGACATGCTGGAAACGATAAGAAGACTAAACGTTAATCTGAGGGGAGGTACTCATTATGCAATCAAAAGCATCGGCTAATATGGTTCGCATTGCTCCTCGTAAGGCACGTCTAGTAGTAGACTTAATCCGCGGGAAGCAAATCGGCGAAGCACTTTCGATTCTTGCTTACACGAACAAGGCAGCAACGCCAATCGTTGAGAAAGTATTGAAATCGGCAATCGCGAACGCTGAGCACAACTTCGACATGAACATCGAAAACCTCGTAGTAACAGAGGCTTACGTAAACGAAGGTCCAACGCTCAAACGTTTCCGCCCACGTGCAATGGGTCGCGCAAGCCGCATCAACAAACGTACGAGCCACGTTCACATCGTGGTATCTGAAAAATAAGGAGGGATTACCGTGGGTCAGAAGATTAACCCAACTGGTCTTCGCGTAGGTATCATCAAAGACTGGGAATCACGTTGGTTCGCAGATAAAGACTATGCTGATCTCCTTCATGAAGACTACGTAGTTCGTGAATATATCGAAAAACGTCTTAAAGACGCTAGTGTCTCTAAAATTGAAATCGAGCGCGCAGCAAACCGCTTGAACATTTCACTTCACACTGCTAAGCCGGGTATGGTTATCGGTAAAGGCGGTTCTGAAATCGAAACACTTCGTACAGACATCACTAACCTTGCAAAAGGCAAACGCGTTCACGTTAACGTCGTTGAAGTGAAAAACCCGGATGCAGTTGCTAAACTTGTCGCTGAGAACATCGCACGCCAACTCGAAGGTCGTGTTTCGTTCCGTCGTGCAATGAAGCAATCAATCCAACGTTCTATGCGTTCAGGTATCAAAGGAATCAAGACTGAAGTTTCTGGTCGTCTTGGCGGCGCTGATATCGCTCGTTCAGAGAAGTATTCAGAAGGAACAGTTCCACTTCATACACTCCGTGCAGACATCGATTACGGTACTGCTGAAGCTGATACAACTTACGGCAAAATTGGCGTAAAAGTATGGCTCCACCACGGTGAAGTGCTTCCTACGAAAAAAGCAGCATCAAACGAACAATAATCCACATCCGTCTAGGGAAGGAGGCAACACAACATGTTGTTACCAAAACGTGTAAAATATCGTCGTGTTCACCGCGGCAACATGCGTGGTAAAGCGAAACGTGGTACTACAGTACACTTCGGCGAGTTCGGTATCCAAGCTCAAGAAGCTAGCTGGATCACTAGCCGTCAAATCGAATCAGCGCGTATCGCGATGACTCGTTATATGAAACGTGGTGGTAAAGTGTGGATCAAGATCTTCCCACACAAACCATACACTAAAAAACCTCTTGAAGTCCGAATGGGTTCAGGTAAAGGTGCTCCGGAGGGCTGGGTTGCAGTCGTCAAACCGGGTAAAGTAATGTTCGAAATCGCAGGAGTATCGGAAGAGATCGCACGCGAAGCTCTCCGTCTTGCATCACACAAACTTCCAGTAAAATGTAAGTTCGTAAAACGTGAAGAAAATGGTGGTGATACGAATGAAAGCAACTGATCTCCGTCAGCAAACTACAGAAGAGCTCAACGGTAAAGTCGGTTCGTGGAAAGAAGAGTTGTTCAACCTTCGTTTCCAACTCGCGACTGGTCAGCTTGAGAACCCTGCTCGTATCCGTGAAGTGCGCAAGTCGATTGCACGCGCGAAAACCGTTCTTCGTGAACGCGAACTCGGCATCAACAACGCATAATTCACTCGGATTCTGAGAGGAGGAACACTCAATGGAACGCACTAACAACCGCAAAGTATTAACTGGACGCGTCGTATCTGACAAAATGGATAAAACGATCGTTGTTTCAGTTGAGACAAAAGTAAAGCACAAGCTCTACGGCAAACGCGTAAACTACTCGAAGAAGTATAAAACGCATGATGAAAGCAACACAGCTAAAATCGGTGATGTTGTACGAATTCAAGAAACACGTCCACTTTCTAAGGACAAACGTTTCCGTCTCGTAGAAGTCGTCGAAAAAGCAGTAATCATCTAAACTCTAATTAGTTCGGGTGAATAAACATCCGGAGGGAGGTACAATCGTATGATTCAACAAGAATCTCGCTTGAAAGTAGCAGATAACTCAGGAGCTCGTGAAGTCTTGACGATCAAAGTCCTCGGTGGATCTGGTCGTAAAACTGCTAACATCGGTGATGTAATTGTTTGCACAGTTAAACAAGCAACACCAGGTGGCGTTGTCAAAAAAGGTGAAGTTGTACGCGCAGTAGTCGTTCGTACTAAACGTGGCGTTCGTCGTAAAGACGGTTCGTACATCCGTTTTGACGAAAATGCAGCAGTCATCATCAAAGATGATAAAAGCCCACGTGGCACACGTATCTTCGGACCAGTCGCACGCGAACTTCGTGAAAAAGACTTCATGAAGATCGTCTCGTTGGCACCGGAAGTACTTTAATTCCAAAGAATTCCTACAAGGAGGTGCTCTAACGATGCATGTCAAAAAAGGTGATAAAGTTCAGGTTATGACTGGTAAAGATAAAGGCAAACAAGGTGTTGTCCTTACTGCTATGCCTAAAAAAGATCGCATTATCGTCGAAGGCGTTAATATGATCAAAAAACACTCAAAACCTTCTCAACTCAACCCGCAAGGCGGAATTGTCGAGAAAGAAGCACCGATTCACGTATCGAACGTTATGCTCATCGACCCTAAGACAGGAAACCCAACACGCGTTGGTTTCACTGTGGTTGACGGCAAGAAAGTACGTATCGCTAAAAAATCGGGCGAAGCTTTAGATAAATAAGAAGATTTAAAGAAAGGAGGTCCACTTTCTGATGAACCGTTTAAAAGCTAAATACCAAGACGAAATCGTCAAAGTAATGATGGAGAAATTCAACTATACTTCTGTAATGCAAGCGCCGAAAGTCGATAAGATCGTAATCAACATGGGTGTTGGTGACGCTGTTACGAACACGAAAGCACTTGACATGGCAGTCGAAGAGCTTCAGCTCCTCACTGGTCAGAAGCCACTCATCACGAAAGCTAAGAAATCAATCGCTGGTTTCAAACTTCGTGAAGGTATGCCAATCGGCGCGAAGGTAACACTTCGTGGAGAGCGCATGTATGAGTTCCTCGACAAGTTGATCAACGTGTCACTTCCACGTGTACGTGACTTCCGTGGTGTATCGAAGAAATCATTCGATGGCCGTGGTAACTACACGCTAGGCGTGAAGGAACAATTGATCTTCCCAGAGATCGACTACGATCGCGTATCGAAAGTCCGTGGTATGGACATCGTTATCGTTACAACTGCAAATACGGATGAAGAGTCACGTGAGCTTCTCACTGCACTCGGCATGCCATTCCAAAAATAAGGGAGGTCGACAACATGGCTAAGAAATCAATGATCGCACGTGAAGTAAAACGCCAAGCACTCGTAGAGCGCTACGCTGAACAACGCGCAGAATTGAAAGCACAAGGCGACTACATCGGCTTGAGCAAACTCCCACGTAACTCTTCAGCGGTTCGTTTACACAACCGTTGCAGTATCACTGGCCGTCCACACGGTTACATTGGTAAATTCGGTATCAGCCGTATTAAGTTCCGTGATCTTGCTCATAAAGGTCAAATCCCTGGTGTTAAAAAAGCAAGCTGGTAATTCATTAAAGTTGTGAAAGGAGGTACATCGCATGGTTATGACAGATCCGATTGCAGATATGCTTACACGCATTCGTAATGCAAACATGGTTCGCCATGAGAAGTTGGAAATGCCAGCTTCTACAATCAAACGTGAAGTCGCTGAAATCCTCAAACGTGAAGGTTTCATCCGCGATGTTGAATATCTCGAGGACAGCAAACAAGGTACGCTCCGCGTATTCCTTAAGTACGGCGCAAGCAACGAACGCGTCATCACTGGACTCAAACGTATCTCGAAACCAGGTCTTCGCGTTTACGCGAAAGCTGATGAAATCCCGAAAGTACTCGGTGGTCTCGGAATCGCTATCGTTTCAACATCTAAAGGTGTTATGACAGACAAAGAAGCTCGCCAACAAAAAGTCGGCGGCGAAGTGATCGCATACATCTGGTAATTCACGCATAAAAAGAACGGAGGTGTCTTAAATGTCACGTATTGGTAAAAAGCCAGTCGTTATCCCAGCAGGCGTTACAGTAACAGTTGAAAACAGCACAGTTACGGTAAAAGGTCCTAAAGGTGAACTTACTCGTGAGTTCAACCCGACAATGGCTATCAACGTAGAAGGTAATGAATTGACTGTCACTCGTCCAAACGACGAGAAAGCTAACCGTACAATCCACGGAACGACTCGTGCGCTTATCGCGAACATGGTCGAAGGTGTAAACAACGGTTTCGCTAAGACACTCGATATCCAAGGTGTTGGTTACCGTGCTCAAAAGCAAGGTAACAAAATCGTACTCAACCTCGGTTATTCACACCCAATCGAGTACACTCCGGAACAAGGCATTGAAGTCGAAGTTCCTACGAATACGCAAATCATCGTCCGCGGAATCAACAAAGAGCGTGTTGGACACGTTGCTGCATTGATCCGTTCGTACCGTCAGCCTGAGCCGTACAAAGGTAAAGGAATTCGTTACAGTGATGAAGTCGTTCGTCGTAAAGAAGGTAAAACAGGTAAGTAATTCGTTGATACGAATTGACCGGAAAGGAGTGGCATAAATGATCTCAAAGGCAAACAAAAATGCTACGCGTAAAAAGCGTCATGGTCGTGTACGTCGTACAATCATCGGGACTGCAGCTCGTCCACGCTTGAATGTATTCCGTTCGAACAAGAACATTTACGTACAAGTCATTGACGATGCAACACATGCAACACTCGCATCTGCATCATCACTCGACCTTGAAAAAGGCAACACGACTGACGCTGCATCAGCAGTTGGTAAGCTTGCAGCTGAACGCGCTCTTGAAAAAGGTATTGAAACAGTCGTTTTCGACCGTGGAGGATATCTCTATCATGGACGTATTAAAGCAGTAGCTGAAGCAGCTCGTGAAGCTGGTCTCAAATTCTAATAGAAAAGGAGGGAACCTCTACATGCGCCAGTTAGAAATTAACATGGATCAACTCGAAGAACGCGTTGTTACTGTAAACCGCGTCGCGAAAGTAGTAAAAGGTGGCCGTCGCTTCCGTTTTGCTGCACTCGTCGTCGTAGGTGACAAGAATGGTCACGTAGGTTTCGGTACGGGTAAAGCTCAGGAAGTGCCTGAAGCGATCCGTAAAGCAATCGAAGATGCAAAGAAAAACATGGTTAACGTTCCAATCGTTAACACTACAATTCCACACGAAATCAACGGAATTTTCGGTGCAGGTCACGTCTTCTTGAAACCTGCTTCTGAAGGTACTGGAGTCATCGCTGGTGGCCCAGTTCGTGCGGTTCTCGAATTAGCGGGAATCAACGACATTCTTTCGAAATCACTTGGATCAAGCACTCCAATCAACATGGTTCGTGCGACTGTTAAAGGTCTCACTTCACTTAAACGTGCTGAAGACGTTGCGAAACTCCGCGGTAAAACCGTCGAAGAACTTCGCGGTTAAGAAAGGGAGGGAATACAGATGGCGAAACTCGCAGTTACCCTCACACGCAGCATGATCGGTCGTCCGGAGAACCAACGCGTTACTACTCGTACGCTTGGTCTCCGTAAGATGCACCAAACTGTTGTCGTACCTGACAACGCTGCTATGCGTGGGATGATTAACCACGTGTCACACTTATTGACAGTAAAAGAAATTCAAGAGTAATACGTTCGATATAATTTTATGAGGAGGTGCCCCACTATGAAACTCCATGAATTGAAACCAGCTGCTGGTTCACGTTCAGAACGCAACCGTGTAGGTCGCGGTATGTCTTCTGGTAACGGTAAGACTTCTGGCCGTGGTCACAAAGGTCAAAAAGCTCGTTCAGGCGGTGGTGTTCGTCCAGGTTTCGAAGGTGGACAAAACCCACTTTTCCGTCGTTTACCAAAACGCGGCTTCAACAACCCAACTCGTAAAGAGTTCGCGGTTATCAACCTTGACACACTTAACCGTTTTGAAGATGGAACGGAAGTAACACCAGAACTTCTTATCGAGACTCGCGCAGTCAAAGGTATGAAGGATGGCGTGAAGATCCTTTCTAACGGTAAGATTGAAAAGAAACTGACAGTAAAAGCTCACAAGTTCTCCGAAGCTGCGAAGCAAGCGATCGAAGCTGCCGGCGGTACGGTTGAGGTGATCTAATGTTTCAAGCGATCTCCAATATGTGGCGCGTAGCCGACATCCGTCGGCGCATTCTCTTTACCTTGGCTCTGATTATCGTGTTCCGTATCGGTGCACATATCCCAGTCCCAATGGTAAACACTGAAGTATTCAAGATTGACGAGAATGGTATTCTTGGCTTCTTGAACTCCTTCGGCGGGAATGCTTTGCAGAATTTCTCACTCTTTGCGATGGGAATCATGCCGTATATCACGGCCTCGATCGTTGTCCAACTCTTACAGATGGACGTTGTTCCAAAGTTTGCCGAATGGGCAAAACAAGGAGAGGCGGGCCGTAAGAAGTTAGCAACGGTAACGCGCTATGGAACGATCGTACTCGGCTTAGTCCAAGCGTTTGGAATCGCGCTTGGATTTAACCGTATCTACCCAGGTCTTGTCAATGAAGATTTTGGCACCTGGACGTACGTGATGATTGCACTTGTTTTGACGGCGGGTACCGCATTCTTGATGTTCCTCGGTGAACTCATCACGGAGAAGGGCATTGGTAACGGGATATCAATGATCATCTTCGCTGGGATCGTCGCGGGCTTCCCGAACGCATTCCGTCAGATCTATGAAACAAAGCTCCAAAATGCAGGGGATGCTTTGTTTGTCAATGTGCTTTATATCGTACTGTTGCTTTTAATCATCATCGCGGTCATCGTCGGTGTCATCTATGTGCAGCAAGCTGCCCGGAAGATTCCGATTCAGTACGCCAAGCGTACGGTGAACCGTGCACCAGTCGGCGGCCAATCGACACACTTGCCGATTAAGCTTAACGCTGCTGGTGTTATCCCAGTTATCTTCGCTGTATCGTTTATGGTGACTCCACCAACGGTTGCAAGTTTCTTTGCAAGTCCGGAGAACGCGACGAAGATCCGTGACATTTTCGACTATACGAGTCCAATCGGTATGTCGATTTATGTGGCGCTCATCATCGCATTCTCGTACTTCTATACATTCGTTCAGGTCAATCCGGAACAAATGGCAGAGAACCTTCAAAAACAAGGCGGATACATTCCTGGTATTCGTCCTGGTAAGCAAACGGAACAATACATCACGAAGATCCTATACCGTCTGACATTCTTCGGTTCACTCTTCCTTGCTGTCATCGCGGTAACGCCAACGTTCTTTATTAAGTTCGCTGGTTTACCGAACTCGGTGCAAATTGGTGGAACAAGCTTGTTGATCGTCATCGGTGTAGGTCTTGAGACGATGAAACAGATTGAAAGTCAACTGGTTAAACGACACTACAAAGGCTTTATCCGATAAGGCGGGAGGAAGGGGACCATCCCTTTCCTTTCTGTTGTGTCTATAGAGTCTATAGAAGTGGAGGCTACCGACATGAATCTTGTATTGATGGGCTTGCCGGGTGCTGGAAAAGGGACGCAGGCTGCGAAAATTATCGAAGACTACGCCATTCCACACATCTCGACAGGCGACATGTTCCGCGCGGCGATCAAAGATCAAACACCGCTCGGGCAGGAAGCGAAATCGTACATGGATAAAGGGGAACTCGTTCCGGACGAAGTCACAATCGGCATCGTACGTGAGCGTCTCGCCAAAGAAGACTGTGCAAATGGTTTTCTTCTTGACGGTTTCCCACGCACAGTGAAACAAGCAGACGCTCTTGAAGCATTGCTTGCGGATCTAAACAAACAAATCGATCACGTCATTCACATCGGTGTGAACCCGGAGAAACTTGTCCCTCGTTTGACAGGCCGCCGGATTTGCCCGACATGTGGAGCAACGTATCACGTCATCTACAACCCACCAAAAGTGGAGGGTGTCTGTGATATCGACGGATCCGCACTTGTTCAACGTGAAGATGATCAAGAAGAAACGGTTCGCCGTCGTCTTGAAGTCAACGTCGCACAAGCGCAACCTTTGATTGACTTTTACGCTGAAAAAGGGTATCTTCGTAATTTGGACGGTGATCGTCCGATTAATGAAGTTTATTCCGATGTTCAAGCACTTCTTGGTGGTCAGTAATGATCATTACGAAAGCGCCGCGTGAAATCGATATTATGCGGAAGGCGGGACAAATCGTCGCCCGGACGCATAAAGAGTTGAAAGCTCATATTCGTCCAGGGATCACAACGGGGCAACTCGATGCGATTGCTGAACGGTATATTCGAAGTCAAGGGGCAACACCATCGTTTAAAGGTTATAATGGGTTTACTGGTAGCATCTGTGCGTCGGTAAATGAAGAACTTGTCCATGGTATTCCGGGTGACCGCGTACTCCACGATGGAGACATCATCTCGATTGATATCGGGGCGGAGTATAACGGATATCACGGAGATTCAGCCTGGACATATCCGGTAGGTACAATCTCTGAAGAGACGAAGCGGTTACTTGACGTAACTGAAGAATCTCTGTATAAAGGATTGGAGCGCGCCAAAGCCGGCGTGCACCTGACAGATATTTCGCATGCGATTCAGTCACATGTTGAAGCTGCGAATTTTTCTGTAGTCCGCGAATATGTGGGCCACGGCGTGGGACAAAATTTGCATGAAGATCCGCAAATTCCACATTATGGACCACCGGGGAAAGGGCCGCGCCTGAAAACCGGCATGACCTTGGCGATTGAGCCAATGGTGAATGTCGGGAAACGCTATGTTCGCACGCTATCGGACAATTGGACGGTAGTGACAGTGGACGGTAGCATGTGCGCCCACTTTGAGCACACCATCGCCATCACAGACGAAGGCTACGAGATCTTAACGGTCGATGCAGAGTGAGCTGTGCGCGTTATTGGTGTCACCTTTCTATAAGCCGCTATCCACTCGTGTTTGTGACCGATGATTCTCTCACGGCTACTGTAGAAAGCCCCTAAGCGCTACAAATCGTCTGGGCTCCCAATCAACTTTATAGAGAAAGGGGTATAATTGATGGCGAAACAAGATGTAATCGAAGTGGAAGGTACGGTTATCGAACCGCTTCCAAACGCGATGTTTAAGGTGGAGTTAGAAAACGGCCACACGGTCCTCGCGCACGTCTCAGGGAAAATTCGGATGCACTTCATTCGGATCCTGCCAGGAGATAAAGTAACAGTTGAGTTGTCACCATACGACTTGACTCGCGGACGGATCACATACCGTTTCAAATAAAAACTCCGATTTTTTCAGGAGGAGGTATTCACAATGAAAGTAAGACCTTCGGTTAAACCGATCTGTGAAAAGTGTAAAGTTATCCGCCGTAAAGGCAAAGTAATGGTTATTTGCGAAAACCCTAAGCATAAACAAAAACAAGGGTAATTAAACAAGGAGGTGCACACATGGCACGTATTGCTGGTGTAGATATTCCACGTGAGAAACGCATCGTTATCTCACTCACTTACATCTATGGTGTTGGTAAAACGACTGCTCAGAAAGTCTTGAAAGAAGCTGGTATCTCTGAAGATACTCGTACTCGTGAATTGACTGAAGAACAACTCAACCAACTCCGTGATGGATTAGATAAAGTAAAAGTTGA
Organism: Exiguobacterium sp. s192; assembly: GCF_018618795.1. Classification (NCBI taxonomy): domain Bacteria; kingdom Bacillati; phylum Bacillota; class Bacilli; order Caryophanales; genus Exiguobacterium; species Exiguobacterium sp. s192. Next base: position 45,025 of record NZ_JACSMS010000014.1, read on the forward strand.
GGGTGACCTTCGTCGTGAAATCTCACTCAACATCAAACGTTTGATCGAAATCGGTTGCTACCGTGGTGTTCGTCACCGTCGTGGTCTTCCAGTTCGTGGTCAAAACACTAAAAACAACTCGCGTACTCGTAAAGGCCCACGCCGTACAGTAGCGAACAAGAAGAAGTAAGGGAGGGTAAACTAAGATGGCAAAACGTAAACAGAATGTTCGTAGTAAACGTAAAGTCAAAAAGAATATTGAATCTGGTATCGTGCATATCCGTTCAACATTCAACAACACAATCGTTACGATCACTGACATGCAAGGGAATGCAATCTCTTGGGCAACTGCAGGAAACATGGGCTTCAAAGGCTCACGTAAATCAACTCCATTTGCTGCGCAACTCGCTTCTGAAACTGCTGCGAAAACAGCGATGGATAACGGTATGCGTACTGTAGAAGTTAACGTTAAAGGTCCTGGTGCAGGTCGTGAAGCTGCAATCCGTGCGCTCCAAGCAATCGGTCTTGAAGTAACAGCGATCCGTGACGTAACTCCAGTTCCACACAACGGTTGCCGCCCTCCAAAACGTCGTCGCGTGTAACCCGTCTTGTACTGCAAAGCGGGAATTCGAGTAGACTTTTGTTGATCGTATGACCAAGCAAGGCAGTAGAAACGTGCACAAGACGGTTGGCGATTGAACGCGATGGCCAACATGACGATATTCAAGGAGGGGTTCAGATGATCGAAATCGAAAAGCCGAAGATTGAAACGGTCGAATTAAGCGACAACGCTACGTTTGGTAAATTCGTGGTAGAACCGCTTGAGCGTGGATTCGGTACAACGCTTGGTAACTCATTGCGTCGTATCCTATTATCTTCACTTCCGGGTGCTGCAGTCACTGCAGTCCAAATCGATGGCGTTCTTCATGAGTTCTCGACGATTGATGGCGTTGTAGAAGACGTTACCCAAATCATCTTGAACCTCAAGAAACTCGCCCTCAAAGTTTACTCGGAAGAAGAGAAAACACTTGAGATCGATATTCAAGGCGCTGGCGTTGTTACTGCTGCGAACATTACGCATGACAGCGACGTCGAAATCCTCAACCCAGAACTGCACATCGCAACACTTGCAGAAGGTGCATCACTTCATATGCGTCTGACAGCTCGTCGTGGCCGTGGTTACGTTCAGGCTGAAGATAACAAACGGGACGATATGCCAATCGGTGTAATCCCAATTGATTCGATTTACACGCCAATTCAACGTGTAAACTATCAAGTTGAAAAAACACGTGTTGGTCAAGATGCGAGCTTCGATAAATTGACGCTTGATGTTTGGACGGACGGTTCAATCCGCCCTGAAGAAGCAGTGTCACTCGGTGCAAAAATCATGACAGAACACTTAAACATCTTTGTTGGTCTTACGGACGAAGCGCTCCATGCCGAAATCATGGTCGAAAAGGAAGAAGATCAAAAAGAAAAAGTACTTGAAATGACGATCGAAGAACTCGATCTTTCAGTTCGTTCGTACAACTGTTTGAAACGTGCCGGCATCAATACGGTTCAAGAACTCGCGAACAAGAGCGAAGACGAGATGATGAAAGTTCGTAACCTCGGACGTAAATCACTCGAAGAAGTTCAAGCGAAACTCGATGAACTCGGACTGGGCCTACGTAAAGAAGACTAAAACTATTAATTGCACGAAGGAGGGAATCCATCCATGGCATACTCGAAATTAGGCCGTACAAGCTCACAACGTAAGGCACTTTTGCGTGACCTTGCGACTGATCTCATCATCAATGAGCGTATCCAAACTACAGAACAAAAAGCGAAGGAACTTCGTCCAGTCGTTGAGAAACTCATCACTTTAGGTAAACGCGGTGATCTCCACGCTCGTCGTCAAGTTGCATCGTTCGTTCGTCGCGAAGCTGCTGGTCAAAACGAAGCTGGTAAAACACAAGATGCAATCCAAAAGTTGTTTGCTGATGTTGCTCCACGTTTTGCTGAGCGTCAAGGTGGTTACACACGTATCATGAAAATGGGACCACGTCGTGGTGACGGCGCAGAAATGGTCATCATCGAACTCGTTTAATTTTTAAATGATTCGGATAAAAAGGGCAGTGCGTAACTCGCTTCTGCCCTTTTGTTACAAATGAAATTATTTTGATTTGATGAAGGAGGAGCAGACATGACAAAGCTGATTGAGCTGGAACAGGTGACATACCGTTACCCGGAACAAGAACAACCAGCCTTACGCGATGTCTCTCTTTCGATTCATTCGCAGGAATGGGTCGCGATCGTTGGACACAACGGCTCTGGAAAATCAACGCTGACGAAGTTGTTTAACGGATTGTTGCTTCCTGAACAAGGAACGGTCACTGTCAACGAGACATTCTCGAGTGCAGTGCCGGAGCAACTGTGGGAGATGCGCCGCGCAATCGGAATCGTCTTTCAAAATCCGGATAATCAATTTGTTGGCACGACCGTGCGCGACGACGTGGCATTTGCCCTTGAAAATTGGGGTGTGCCACGCGAGGAAATGGTTCGTCGTATCGACGACAGTCTAGCGCGCGTTGGCCTTACGGATTTTGTTGATCGGGAACCCCATCAACTATCCGGCGGACAGAAGCAGCGTGTCGCAATCGCTTCGGCGCTTGCGATGCGCCCTGATGTTCTCGTGCTCGATGAAGCAACATCGATGCTTGATCCGATTGCACGATCTGAGGTTATGTCGACCGTCCAGGAATTATATGAACAACATCCGATGGCCGTCGTTGCCATCACACATGAACTCGACGAAGTCTTACGGGCCAGTCGTGTGATTGTCATGGATGCGGGTCAAATCGTATTAGAGGGAACACCGCAAGAGGTGTTTGCACAATCCGCGTTTCTTGAGCAGATTGGACTAGATGTTCCGTTTGTCGTCCGGGTGCAGGAACAACTTTCAGCACGTGGTCTTACTTACGCGGACACGATACTAGATGAAAGAGACTTGGTGAACCGCTTATGCCAATCTTAATCCAGGAATTAAATTATACGTACCAACTCAATAGTCCGTTTGAACGAGTCGCGCTGCGTGATGTGAATCTTGAGATTCCGTCAAGGGCGCTTGTTGCGTTTGTGGGGCATACCGGTTCCGGAAAATCGACGCTCGTCCAACACATCAACGGGTTGTTGAAGCCGACTGCCGGGAAGGTACAGGTCGATGACATCATCATCGAACCCAAACGAAAACAAGATTTAAAAGCGTTACGTAAACGGGTCGGTCTTGTGTTCCAATATCCGGAATATCAATTGTTTGAAGAAACCGTCTTGAAGGATGTCATGTTTGGACCGATGAACTTCGGTCATGAACCGGCGGAAGCAGAGCGGTTGGCAAAAGATGCATTACGTACCGTCGGACTGGATGAAGTATTCTGGTCACGTTCGCCGTTTGACCTGTCTGGTGGGCAAATGAGGCGTGTTGCGATTGCGGGCGTACTCGCTAGTCAACCAGACGTGTTGATCGTCGATGAACCAACTGCCGGGCTCGATCCGCAAGGACGAAAGCAGATGTTGCGTCTGTTTGCCGAATTGCATGCCCAAGCAGGAATGACGTTGCTGTTGATCACACATGATATGGATCAGGTCCTTGAGTATACAAACCGGGTCGTCGTGATGGAGGATGGGCAAGTCGCCTACGATGGAGAACCAATGGGTCTATTCCGTCAAGAAACGTTATTGCGCCAGTTCCATCTCGATTTACCACACGTCTTGGCGTTTGCTTGGCAAATGGCGGATCAGTTGAAGCTGACGCGTCCGGCGCTTCAGACAGAAGCTGAACTGATTGAGTGGATTTTACATGTACGGGGGGAAACACGATGATCGTCGGTCAACATATACCAGGTACATCGTATTTACACCGTTCGTCGGCTGTCGCGAAAATCATTTTTGCCTTTTGTTTCATTCCGCTTGTGTTTCTGGCGAACAATACGGCAACGAATGTCTTTTTGCTTGTGTTTACATTCTTGGCACTGGCAAGCAGTAAACTGCCAATCCGTTACGTCTTAAAAGGCTTGCGGCCGATTTTATTTTTAATCGTCTTCACGTTTATCATCCAGCTGCTGTTTACCCGGGAAGGGGCCGTTCTGATTGAACTGGGCTGGTTCAAGATTTACGAAGAAGGATTGCGTCTCGCCATCATCGTCTCGCTCCGCTTCTTCTATTTGGTGTCGATCACGACACTCGTCACGTTGACGACGTCGCCGATTGAACTGACAGACGCGATTGAGTTGTTACTCAAACCGTTTAAGATTGTCCGGGTACCGACGCACGAGATTGCCTTGATGTTGTCGATTTCACTCCGTTTCCTGCCGACGTTGGCAGAAGAGACGGAAAAAATCATGAAGGCACAGCAGGCACGCGGCGTCGACTTGTCGGCAGGTCCGATCAAAGAACGTTTGCGGGCAATCATTCCGCTGCTGATCCCACTCTTCATCTCGGCCTTTAAACGGGCGGAGGATCTCGCAACAGCGATGGAAGCCCGGGGATACCGGGGCGGAGAAGGGCGGACACGGCTCCGTGAGTCAAAATGGACAGGCCGTGATACGGGACTGATGATACTTCTGGTCGTCATCGGATTGCTTCTAGTCTATTTACGGGGAGGATTTTGATGCGACGTTTTAAATGTACGATTCAGTATGACGGAACGGACTATTCCGGTTATCAAGTGCAGCCAAACGGTCTGACGATCCAGGAAGTCCTCGAGAAGACGCTTGAGCGGATGCATAAGCACCCGGTCAAGGTTATCGGTTCCGGGCGTACAGACGCCCGTGTGCACGCACAGGGGCAGGTGATCCATTTTGATACGGAACTGTCGATTGCACCCGCAAGCATGGTGAAGGCCCTAAATACGTTATTACCGGACGATATTCGAATTCGTGACTGTATAGAGGTCGCTTCTGACTTCGAAGCAAGGTATGATGTAGTAGGGAAAGAATACCGGTACTTCGTGCGTCAGACGGAAGATGCGTTTCGGCGTCATCAATCCGTGCTGATTCCGTATTCGCTCGATGTGGCGCAAGTTCGTCTGGGACTGGCGCATTTAATCGGGACTCATGACTTCAGTTCGTTCTGTGTCGCGAAGACAGAGACGGACAATCGTGTTCGGACGATTTATGAGGCAGAGCTGATTGAACAAGGGGAAGAACTGATTTTCCGTTTCCGGGGAAGCGGCTTTCTCTACAATCAGATCCGTATCATGGTCGGCACGTTGCTTGATGTCGGACGCGGGCGTTTTGCACCGGAAGACATCAAACGGATGCTCGAAGCGAAGGATCGAAACGTCGCTGGTGTGACGGCACCACCGCACGGGTTATACCTTTGGGAAGTTTTCTATCCAGAGTCTAAAAAAGGCATTTGACATTAGCCGCTAAAAAACATACAATGTTTATTGGCATTTCATTTATTATGAAACCACAATCTTAGCCCCGTACACCTAAGATTCTGATAGATTCAAACAGTGAATAAATGAAAAATCAAAAAAGAAATTTTTAAATTCCTTAGGAGGTATTTTACATGCGCACAACTTTCATGGCGAAAGCTACTGATGTAGAACGCAAATGGCTCCTTATCGACGCAGAAGGCAAAACACTCGGTCGTCTTTCGAGCGAAGTGGCTTCACTTCTCCGCGGTAAGCACAAACCTACGTTCACACCACACGTTGACTGTGGGGATCACGTTATCCTCATCAACGTTGAGAAAATCGTTTTAACTGGTAACAAACTCGACAAAAAGGTCTACTACCGTCACTCTGGTCATCCAGGCGGCTTGAAGCAGACTGTCGCACGCGACTTACTCGCTAACAAACCTGAGCGTATGCTTGAACTCGCGATCAAAGGGATGCTTCCAAAAGGTAGCCTCGGTCGTCAAATGTTCAACAAACTCCACGTTTACGCTGGAGATACTCATAAGCAAGAAGCACAACAACCAGAAGTTTACGAACTTCGCGGTTAATACGAATTTAGGAGGAACTACACGATGGCAGATGTACGTTACTACGGCACTGGTCGCCGTAAACACGCGGCAGCTCGCGTTTTCCTCGTTGCTGGAGACGGTAAAGTCACAGTTAACGGGCGCGATATCAGCGAATACTTCGGTTATGAAACTTTAATCATGACTGCAAAAGAACCACTTGTACTCACAGAAACAGAAGGCAAATACGATATCATGGTAACGGTCAAAGGCGGCGGCTTCACTGGTCAAGCAGGCGCAATCCGTCACGGTATCTCACGTGCTCTTCTTCAAGCGGATCCAGACTTCCGTGGCACACTTAAAGCTAAAGGTTTCCTCACACGCGATGCTCGTATGAAAGAACGTAAAAAATACGGTCTTAAAGCAGCACGTCGTGCACCTCAGTTCTCAAAACGTTAATCGTTTTATCTCTCATCCTTACGGGTGGGAGATTTTTTTGTTTAAAAGAGGCTGACTCAAAAAAATCACTCGTCTTTTTACGCCCTTTCCTCAGGCGAGACACAAGCCAGTTTTCCTGCCTGAATAAGGCAGGAAAGCGGGTCTTGTTTGTCTCTGACAGCGCAAAAATGCGCTTTTTCCTGTAGGAGTTGCGTGTAACGAGTAATTCTTTTTTAAGAGATAAGAGTGGCAGATGATCGTTCTGTCACCCTTATCTTTGGAGAAACTGATTTTTAAGATATGCGCCGACGAATCCGGCGTATCAATAAGAAAAGCAATAACAGGCCAACGAACGTGAGCGGTACACTCCACAGGAACAGATCCTGTAAAAAAGCAGCCGGATCAAACGCAGTTTGCGAACCGACCTTTCCGACAAATGATGTGTCCTGACTTAACACGGTGCTGTTTTCAGGGAGAGCGGGCTGATAAGTCGCGTTCGCTTCATACGTTGTATAAAAGTAGAACGCATAACCGATATGTAAGAGAACGGACAAGACGCCTGCGAAGACTAACATTTTTTTCATCAAAAAACTCCTTTTTCCGAATACTTTGTGAGGACAAGTCCATCATCAAGTATACCGGATTCTGTTTTCGGGAACAGATGAGAAAGGAGTGTGGTGAAAGATGACACTATCAGTCAGTTGGTTGCTCGAACGGGCCAATCGAAAACTGAATGTTCCCGGACTCTCGCCGGAAGTCGCCCGAAAGACACGCCAAGTCATCCGGGAACTCCATGTCAAAGGAATTTATGTCGGGGTGGCCCAAGGCTTCCGTTCCTATGCCGAGCAGGAGGAACTCTATGCGCAAGGACGAACGACTCCGGGAGCGATTGTCACGAATGCCCGTGGAGGACAATCGAATCATAACCGCGGGATTGCCGTTGATCTGTTTCAATACTCCATGGACGGAACGGAAGCGATTTTTAATACCGATGCCAACTTTCAACAAATCGTCCAGGCAATGAAACGGCAAGGTTTTTCCTGGGGCGGAGACTGGAGTGGATTTAAAGATTACCCGCACTTTGAGTTAAATAAAGTGACGACGGATGTTTTGGTGCCTTATCCGGGACAACCGCTCTATCGAGGGTCCGTCCAGATGAACAGCCGGGACATCGAGCGGATTCAGCGGGCGGTCAAGGCAACCGTCACGAAACGATTTGATGCAGAGACGGTTGAAAAGGTCCGTGCCTACCAAGCACGCCAAGGATTAGCGGTTGACGGAGTCGTCGGACCGGCAACCTGGAATCGGATGTTTTAACAGATCGGGAGATCCCTTTTAGCGACAGCGCGGAGGAGATCTCTTTTTTTAAAGCTGCTGGACCGATTCTTCCGGGTCGACAAGGAAATGTCATCCTTTATGAGCCGAAATGTGCAAGCGCTATCTTATTTTTGTTATACTGAAATGGATTAAATCGAACGTTCTCAGGGGGAAGGCACTATGTTGAATGAACAAGAAATTCGCGAGGTGGTCGGGCAATTGATCGATCCGACGATTGAACGCTCGCTTTCAGATACGAACGGGATTCGGGATGTCCGCATCAAGGGGGATTATGTCAGTCTGAAAATCGCCCTTGCTCAAGCGGGTTCCGGTGAACAGTTGACGTTACAGCAACAGATTGTCAAAGAATTAAAGGAAAAAGGATTCAAGACGGTCGGCTTACGTTTTGAGGCACTCGGTGATCACGGGATCCAAGCGGCCACGACGCCGTCGATTCTCAAACCGGAGTCGGGTACGACCTTCATCGCGATTGCTTCCGGTAAAGGGGGCGTCGGAAAATCAACTGTTTCCGTCAACTTGGCAGTGGCACTCGCCCGGGCAGGGAAAAAGGTTGGTTTGATTGACGCGGACATCTACGGATTCAGCGTCCCGGACATGATGGGAATCGAAACCCGTCCGACGGTCGTCAATGACCGGATCGTTCCGCCTGAACGGTTTGGTGTCAAAGTCATCTCCATGGGCTTCTTCGTCGAAGACAATGCACCTGTCATCTGGCGTGGTCCAATGCTCGGGAAGATGTTAAACAACTTCTTCTCGGACGTCGAGTGGGGCGAACTGGATTATCTGTTGCTTGATTTACCTCCAGGCACCGGTGATGTGGCACTTGATATCCATTCGATGCTGCCGAGTTGCCAGGAATTAATCGTCACGACACCGCATGCGACTGCGGCATTTGTTGCAGCACGCGCCGGGGCGATGGCGATCAAAACAAACCACCGTCTGCTCGGAATTATCGAGAACATGGCGTATTTCGAAAGTCAGAAGACAGGCGAAAGAGAGTATGTCTTTGGTTCGGGTGGCGGAGAGAAGTTGTCAGAAGCGCTGAAAACAGATATCCTAGCTAAGATTCCACTTGGTCAACCGTATGCGAACGAGACGGATTTTGCACCGTCGATTTATCGTGACGGCCATCCATTTGAAACACACTATAATGAACTCGCAACGCGTGTCATCGAAAAAGTAGAGGGATAATGAATGAAGACTAGAGGATTTTTGAAGCTGTTTTGGATGACGCTCCTCATCGGGACGCTCGCCGGCTTCGTGTTTAACCTTGTTGCTGAACCAGGATATATCCGGAACCAATCGATCAGCGGATATGTCACCGCACTGGCTTACAGCAGCACATGGACTGCCATCAGCCTGATGGGATTCTTTTCGTACCTGATCCTGCACCGGGTGGGGCTTGATATTTTCCGGGGCGCGAGATTGTGGAACCGGGTCCAAATTGTCTTGATTGCGTTTGCCTTGTTTGACGGCATCTATTTACGCGGTCTGGCATTTGGGTTTGAGAAGACGAACTTGTACATCGGGGAAATGGTCGTTCTGTTGTTCATCGCCTTCCTCGTAGCCCGGACGAAAGCACGGGAAACGAATTTCACGGCTTTCATCCCGACCTTGTTTCTGATGACGGTCATCACATTAATTGAATGGGTGCCGGCACTTCAGGCGACACAGGATAAACGGATGTTGTGGGCGGCACTCGCCACACTACTCGTTTGTAACGCCTATCAGATTTTGATGTTACATCGGTTACAGGAAAAACCGAATTCAGCTAACGCAACGTCTGAAAAAAGAGCATAAAAGAAAGGGCGCCGTTCTACCGTTTGATCCGGTCAGAGCGGCGTCCATCTTTTTTTAATATTTTTTTAGAAAAACAGTTGACGTAAAAAACAAGAGTTGATATATTAATACATGTCGCTGAGGCACACGCCACACAGACACGTCGGAAACGAAAAAAACTTATGAAAAAAGTTATTGACACCAGTTAATACTTTACTGTAAGATTTAAAAGTCGTCAAACGACATATCGGACTTTGAAAACTGAACGATGAGGCAAAAAACGTATCTTCGGATACAAACAATGAATGAAGCGCAAGCTTCGTCAACGTGACATCTAGTCACAACAACGAGCAAGTCAAACACTTTATGGAGAGTTTGATCCTGGCTCAGGACGAACGCTGGCGGCGTGCCTAATACATGCAAGTCGAGCGCATGAAGCTCACGGAACTCTTCGGAGGGAAGTGAAGGGAATGAGCGGCGGACGGGTGAGTAACACGTAAGGAACCTGCCCCAAGGATTGGGATAACTCCGAGAAATCGGAGCTAATACCGAATAGTTCTT
>NZ_JACSMS010000015.1:0-46876 GCF_018618795.1 Exiguobacterium sp. s192
ATTCGATTTTATAATGAGCTACGGTATCAAAAACGATTAAACGGCTTAAGTCCGCTGGAATTCAGGGCTCAAGCCGTTTAAAAATTTTATATTATTTTACCTGTCTACTTGACGGGGAGTAGTTCAGTCAGAGACAAACAAGACCTTCTTTCCTGCCTGAATGAGGCAGGAAAACGGGCTTGTGTCTCGCCTGAGGAAAGGGCGTGGAAAGACGAGTGGTTCTTTTTTTGAGTCAGCCCCTTTTTCCTGTTGCCTAATAAGCATAACGTTGTTGTGTACGGTTTAACCGTGGTATGATAAAAACATTATCTAACGGAATAGGAGGTGAGGATCTTTGGGAAGGCGTTGCTTAAAATCGGTCAGGTCGCGGAGGCCACCGGCTTATCAAAACGGACGATCGACTACTATACATCGCTCGGTTTATTAACAACAGAGCGCACCGCATCCGGCTATCGTTTGTATACGGAAGATGTCATTCAACATATTCAAAAGATTGAGTATTTAAAAACACAACGGCTGTCCCTGCAAGAGATTCTTGCTTTCTTCACGGAGCGTGAAGTCAAAACGGGTGACGCCATTTATCAGGAAGTACAGCAGCTTCAAAACACGGTCACGGGACTCGAACAGCGTTTGATGCAGGCGACGGATTTTGAAAAACAGGAAATTCGGCTTGAATTGTCGCGTCGGTTAACATTGATTGCTTCGTTGATTGCTCAGCTGTAACAAAAAAATGGAGGTGACCCCTGTTTAGGGGATTTTGGATACTATATTATTTATCAATTTATTTTTAGTGGTGTTATTGATCGCGTTGACCGCGTTTTTCGTCGGATCAGAGTTTGCTGTCGTTAAGGTACGGATGTCGCGTCTGGATCAAATGATTCAGGAAGGAAACAAAAGTGCCATCTTGGCGAAAAAGATTGCCGGCGACCTGGATTATTACTTGTCTGCCTGTCAGCTTGGAATCACGGTAACGGCACTTGGTCTTGGGGCACTCGGTGAACCGACCGTCGAAAAAATCTTGCACCCTGTGTTTGATGAATTTGGTGTGTCGGCTGCCGTCTCGACCTTATTGTCATTCGGGATTGCCTTTATTTCCGTGACGTTTTTACACGTCGTTATCGGAGAATTGGCACCGAAGACACTTGCGATTCAGTATGCGGAAAAAATGACCTTATTGTTTGCCCGTCCATTGTATATTTTCGGGAAAATCATGTACCCGTTCATTTGGTTGCTGAATGGTTCGGCCCGACTGTTCCTTGGATTATTCGGTGTCAAACCGGCTGGACACGAACAAGCCCACTCAGAAGATGAGTTGAAAATCATCATGGCACAAAGTTTTCAAAGCGGTGAAATCAATCAGACGGAACTTGCGCTCATGCAGAACGTCTTTGCGTTTGACGAACATGTCGTAAAAGATTTGATGGTTCCGCGGATGCGGATGGCGACGATCTCAGAACGGTTGTCAAAAGACGAATTGATGGAAATCTTCATGGATAATCCGTTTACACGTTATCCGGTGACGGAAGAAAACGATAAAGACCGGATTCTCGGCTACATCAACGTCAAAGAGATGCTGACGGACTTCGCCAACGGGAATAACCATCCGGTCACACATTACGTGAAAGATTTACCGGTCGTCTCGGAAGTCACATCGCTCCAAGACACGTTGCGGAAGATGAAGAAAACGCGCTCGCACATCGTATTGGTCGTCGACGAATACGGCGGAACAGCCGGAATCGTCGCGATGGAAGACCTGCTCGAAGAGATCGTCGGTGAAATCCGTGACGAGTTTGACACGGATGAAGTCGAAGAAATCCAAGAGTTGCCGAACAATGAGTATCTGATTGCCGGTACTGTATTGCTGGAAGATCTTGAAAACCGATTCGGCTTGACGTTTACGAACGATGAGGACGTCGATACGATCGGTGGTTGGATTCAGATGCACAACATCGATTTACAACCGGGAGAACACATTGATACGGAAGCCTTCTCAGTCGAAGTGATTGAGATGGAAAACTATCAGATCAATCAAATTAAATTATGGTTGCACCCGCTTGAACAAGCGGAATAACCTGTTGCGTCTTTCGCCTTGTGCGGAAGGCGCTTTTTTTCGGGAAAAGATCAGTCGGAAATTGAAATTCACGGCGAATGTGTAAAGAATATTTCAGTTGGTAGGGAAACGGTGAAGCGACCGGGAAAGAGGTAACAAGACAAAATAGGGGGTTCATGAGAAGGGAGGTTTCCGGTGCTTGAGCAAATTCCGTTTTTACTCAGCCGTTTAGGCATGTTGGCTTTACTGGCCTTTTTATTATCGCAGTGGCGGACGTCACGGCACCTGTTCCAGACGTCTTCGCGACGTGCCCATCACCTGGTGTTGTTAAGCGTGTTTGTTGTGTCCGGCATCCTGATGAATTATGCCGGCATCGGGTTGTCGGCGGACCAGACAATTGATCCGTTGCTTGGACTTGCAGTCTCGCCCGATCAATGGGTTGTCGATACCCGACTGACGATTATCGTGACGAGTGGTCTGCTCGGCGGACCGCTTGTTGGCGGAGTGACCGGTTTGCTCGTAGGCTTTCATCGCTTTTGGCTCGGATCGTTTGGTGCGGAATCCGGTTGGATCATCGCCGTTTTAGCGGGATTGTTAAGCGGATTGTACAGCCGGCACTGGCGGATGAAGGATCAGTATGCCTTGCTCCAACCGATCGGGATTGTCTTGAGTGCCGTCATTCTTGATATCGGGATTGCCCTGCTGTTAGCTTCAGACGAAGCCCTTGTCCTGGAATTGACCCGCCAGGCCGTCTTTCCGATGTTGTTCGTCAATGCTGTCGGAATCAGTGTGTTCATTGCAATTCTGCGAGCCCAGTTAAAGCTTGAACATGAATTGTTTGTCCGGGAGTCAGCACGCGCATATCGCCTGCTTGATGCCATCCGTCCGTTACGTAAACATGGATTGACAGTCGATGTTGCCCGTCAGATCGGCACGACGATTTTGGCCGAGACGAAGATCAACCGTGTGGTGTTGCTCGGCGCAGACGGGATTCTGGCGGATGTCCGAACGGGACACGATACCGCCGATTTGTTTCAACATCAGACGATTCTCGAGTGGGTGGAAGCCGGAGTAGTCCACCGATCGGAGGATGCACTGACGCATCAAATCGTCTCCTTTCACCCGCTACAGATCGAAGGAAAAAAAGCCGGCATCGTCTGTTGGTTCCCGGCTAATTTATTTGACGATACGATGGAACAGACAATGGAACAACTGGTCGGACTGCTGGCGCGGGAACTGGTGCTTTATCAAGACGAGCAACTCGAGCAGTCCCCGAACCAAACGATCAAACCGATTTTGAGTATCAATTATCTGCTTGGCATCGTCGATGAAATTCATCAAACGGCGGATCCGGATACACCGGTCAAACATCAGCTGGGTGCGTTACGGCAACTGTTGACGACGGCTCGTCGGATTGATCTCTATCCGCTACGCGAAGAGTTGTTGACGCTGAAGTCGTATTTATCGCTCGAAGGGATACGCCGGCATCATCCGTTGACATCTGCTGCTGTCACGATTGATCTCGACATCGAGACGGCTGTCGAAGAACATTTTGTCTTTCCGCTGCTCGTGACACAACTGGTCGACAATGCGTTACGGCATGCCTTTCCGCAAAGTGGACCCCATCACCGGATCGATGTCCGGGCATTTCAGGAGGAAGCCCATTGGGTACTGGAAGTGACGGACAATGGAACGGGACTGCCGGGAGACTTCTTGAAACGATGGGAGCAGGACAAAAAGCCTGAAACGAGTAATCTCTTTTTGTTGCGCCGGGCCTTGATGCGGCGATATGGAACGACCGCTCAGTGTACGATCCATTCACGACCCGGGAACGGGACGCTGATCAAAATCGTCCTGCCGATGGAAAGTGACTGGACCTGACAATCGTTTGATTCCGCGCGTTGGAATCAGGCGATTGTTTTTTTTTAGCTGATCCTGGGTAAAAATGAAAGCAAGAGCAGATTGATACAGGAGGATAAGGCGCATGATTACAACAAAAGAAGTCGGGTATTCCAGCGAGCAACCGATCATCGCTTTTACATTGATGAATCGCAGCGGACACAGCGTAGAGCTACTCAATTTAGGCGGGAAAATCACGGCAATCCGCGTTCCGGATCAACAGGGAACGGTCGAAAATGTCGTCTTGGCCTTTGATGATATTGAAGAATATTTAGAAGATCCCCATCATTTAGGGGCGACGATCGGACGGGTCGGCGGTCGGATTGCCAACGGAGCATTTGCGCTTGAAGGGATGAACTATATCCTCGAACAAAACGAAGGGGAGCATCATCTGCATGGCGGCAGCGTCAACTGGTCGAACCGATTTTTTGAACATGAAATCGACGGCGACACGCTCCACCTGTTGTTGACGAGTCCGGATGGCGAAAACGGTTATCCGGGACAACTTGATGTCCGGTTGACGATTGACTGGACCGATGACGATGCGTTGATTTTAACGTACCACGCGACGACGACGGCTTCGACACCGTTCAGTCCGACGAACCACACGTATTTCAATTTGACGGGAAATGCGAAAACGACGATTGAGCAGCACCGTTTGCGAATGGATGCACCGTTTTATATTCCGTTAAATGAGGAGTCGGTTCCGACGGGTGAGATTTTATCCGTCAATGAGACCGTCTTTGACTTCCGGACAGCGCGTTCTCTGTATGAAGTGACACATGCGAGTGATGAAGCATTGCGTCAGGCCGGCAGCGGTGTCGACCACCCGTTTTTATTAAAAGAAGGCGGGGAAATCGTATTGGAAGAGCCGGTCAGCGGCCGGACACTGCGTGTCGAAACCGATCAACCGGGCGTCGTCGTCTATACGGGCAATCATCTGGCGGGCGACTTTACCATCGCCGGACGTCGCGCAACACCGTATCTTGGAATTTGTCTTGAGACCCAAGGGTTGCCGGATGCCATCAATCAGCCGGATTTTCCGTCTGTCGTCTTGCGGGCCGGTGAGGTCTATGAAAAACGGACGACCTTCCAATTTAGTCGGATGCAGTAACGTTTTTTTGCTAACATCCTAAGCGAGTATGGTAGGATAAAGCGAGAAGAATCTAACGGAGGCATAGGAAAATGACTAAAATAGCATGGGTGACCGATAGTATGGCCTATTTCAAAAAGGAAGAGGCAGAAGCAATCGGCGTCAATGTCGTACCGATTCAAATCTTGCTCGGTGAGACAGCATATAACGAAGATACGATTACCGTCGAACGGTTATTCCGCGCGCTTGAGGCAGACAAGAAGTTGGTCGCCAAAACCTCGCAACCGATTTTTGGGGAATTCGTCGGGACGTATGAACGATTAAAAGAAGAAGGATATGACTGTGCGATCGCTGTCCACTGTACGAACGGTTTGTCGAGTACGGTGCAAAGTTCAGCATCGGCAGCGGAAGCAGCCAGCTTCCCGGTCCATATCATTGATTCCCATACGGCGTTTGAAAACCAACAGGAATTCATCCGTTACGGCATGGAGCTCGAAGCAGCAGGCAAGTCAGTCGAAGAAATTACGGCAGCCTTGCATGCACTGGCGAAGAAAACGCATTTCTACATGATTGTCGGAAACATGGAGACGATGCGCCGGGGCGGACGTGTCTCATCCGGTGATTTGTTCCTGGCCAACCTGCTCAGCATCAAACCGATCATCACGACGGACGAATCCGGAAAAATCGTCCCGTTTAAAAAAGCGCGGTCGCTGAAAAAGGCGTACATCGAAATCATTAAACAGGTCGAAGAAGCGATGCGTCAGCAGACGTTTTATAAAAACCGGATTTATGTCGCAACGACGATGGCACCAGAGATGGCGGCTGATTTAAGGACACAAGTCGCAGCAAAATTCCCGGAACTGACGGTGCTCGACGGGACGTTCGGTCCGGCAATCGGAACACACGCCGGAGCAGAAACAGTCGGCTTGTTCTGGCTGAATGACTAAAAAACAGCGAAAAACCAGAATCGATTCCTTGAGGCAGGGAATTGATTCTGGTTTTTTCATGTCGATCAGGCAAGAATAATTCCTAAAAAAGCGGCACCAATTCCGCAAAGGTAACTGAGTCCGAGATACAGCACCAATGTCTTTCGATTTTGATTCTGAACGAGTTGTAGCGTTTCTAGCTTAAAAGTCGAAAACGTCGTAAATGAGCCGAGGAATCCGGTCCCGAGCAACAACGTCCAGGTCGAATCGAGGTGTGAGCCGATGACAAGGCCGAGTAAAAACGAACCGAGCACATTGATGAGGAATGTCGCCAACGGAAAATCCTGTTTCCACACCGTTTTCATCCACTGGCTTAAGGCGAAGCGGCTGATTGCCCCAAAAAAGGCACCGGTCGCAAGAGCGAGGAAATTCATGAGACCTCCTCCTTTTGAAAGCGGCGTAACCGGCGTGATCCGAGGAGGTAACCCACGTAAGACAACAACAGGCCGCCAAACAAACTGAGACTGATATAGGCGAACGCATAACTGTACACACCAGCCCGCAACAATTCAACCGATTCGACACTGAACGTCGAGAAGGTCGTGAAGGAACCGACAAAACCGGTTCCAAGTGCCGTCATCGCATACTGATGCAGCAAGGTTGTCTTAAATAAAAAATGTGTCGCGTAGCCGAGTACGAAGCAACCGATTAAATTGATGCTTAACGTCGCCCACGGGAACGCACCCACCGCAACGTGTCCGATGAGAAGACCAAGACCATACCGGGCAGAGGCACCGAGTATACCGGCGAGCCCGACTAATAGATAGAGCATAGAGAGCCTTCTTTCACTCATTTTGTATTTACCATACGCTTTTCAGAAATCAAGCGTCAAGTCATGAAAATTTTTATGGAGACTAAACGTCATCTCAAAATTGGACGATAAGAAAGTGTACGAATCCAACAGAAGGAGTTTTGCAGATGGTCTCACCGCTTGAACGATTGAGTACAAAAATACTCTCTCGTCTGATCCCTGTATTGATTACAATTGCCCATCCCTTGATTTTTATTTTTGCCCAAATCGGCTATGTCCCGATGAGTGTCTTTTATCAGTTTTTAGCCGGCGGACTGTTACTAACAGTCGCATTGCTTGCCGGAAATCAGTTTTTCGGTGAAAAGCCGAGCGGGAAATACATTCAAATCGTCTTGACGTACCTCGTCCTGGCACTGGTGCTTATCACCTTACCGTCCCAAAGCATCTGGACGATTGCTTATCTCTATCTGACAATCTCGATCGTCTATCTTATCCCGCACCTGGTCGTGCTCGCAGGTGTCCTCGGATTGTTTGAACTGGTTCTCTTTACGATGCTTGGAACCATCGTCTTTACGAACACGTTTGACATGATCGTCGCTTTCGTCATCTACTTGATGGTCTTTTCGGCAGCGACATTCGTCGCCGTATTTGGGCGAAACGTCATGCGGGAAGTGAAGCGCCAACAAGAAAAAGCCGAACATTATGCGGAGACGTCTCAACTGACGCTTCGTCAGTCAGCGGCGACCGCAACGGATGTCACGACGTTCACGGAAGAGATGAGTGAAACGGTCGATACGGCAAAAGCCTCGTTCGAGAAAATTGATCAAGCGATGCAGATGCTGGCTGATAATTCTTCGAAAAATGTCCAATCCGTCCGACAGATTAAACGGATGAACACTGATAACGTCGAGTTGATGGCAGATGTGGCAACAGCCGTCGATCGGGCACTTGCTCTCAGTTCATCATCAAAAGTCACGGCTGAGCAAAGTCAGGCTACGATCAGCGAAGCCGGCGAGTCGTTACAACAATTAACCGAAAGCATGGATGAATCGGTCACCGCCTTTGGACAGCTTGCAGGACGTTTCAAAGAGATCGTCAGTATCACTTCGAGCATCAATGCGATTGCGACACAAACCAATCTCTTGAGCTTAAATGCCTCAATCGAAGCGGCACGTGCCGGTGAGTTCGGGAAAGGGTTTACCGTCGTCGCTCAGGAAATCCGGAATCTGTCCGCGCAGACGGCTGCGGCTTCGACGGAAATCAATCAGATCATCGAACGGGTCGATCGTGATGTCATGCATACCGGAAACTCAATTGATGCCAGCACCAATTTGCTACGGGAGCAGGAAGCGCGGATGCAACGGAGTCAAACCGCGTTGCAGACGATTGCAACCGATTCGAACGATTCCGTGCAAGCGATCAGCGGCGCACAACAACAATTCGTGACGATCACAAACAGTCTGACGAACATCGCACAGGCGACGGAACAGCTCGACGCCTTCATGGATCTGTTACTGACGAGCAGTGATCAACTGTCCGGATTGACACGGTCGCAAGTCGAACAAATCGCTGATTTACAGCAGGCCATCCATACGTTAAATGCCACGGCATTAACACTGCAACAGACAGCTCATGCCTGACACACGTGTACCGATTCTGACGAGTCGGTACACTTTTTTCGTTTGTCGCAAGTGGTGAACGGGAACAACTAGAAGGTACAACAATCAGAGGAGGAAATGACATGAAAGCAGCCTATATTGAACAGTACGGTGGTTCGGAGCAATTTAAAGTGGGGGAACTCGACCGTCCGGGTATCGGAGCCGATGACGTCTTGATTGCAGTGCATGCAGCAAGTGTCAATCCGGTTGATTGGAAGTTGCGTGAAGGATACTTAAAAGAAATGCTCAGTTACGATATGCCGCTCGTCATCGGTTGGGATGTGTCCGGTATTATCGAAGAAGTCGGGGCGAATGTCACGGACTTGAAGGTCGGCGACGAAGTGTTCAGCCGTCCGGATATCGCCCGTCAAGGAACTTATGCCGAGTATGTCGCGGTCGATGCTCATCTTGTCGTCAAGAAACCGGAAGCGCTGACGTTCGAAGAGGCAGCGTCACTCCCGCTCGTCGCCCACACGGCATGGCAGGTCATGTTTGAAGTGATGGACGCGAAAGCAGGGGACAAAATCTTTATCGGTGCCGGTTCAGGCGGCGTCGGAACAGTCGCGATTCAACTCGCGAAAGCGCACGGATTACACGTCATTACGTCAACAAGTACAAAAAACGTCGACTGGGTCAAAGCGCTCGGAGCAGACGAAGTCATCGACTATAAACAGGAAGACCCGGCGGATCGTGTCCGTGATCTTGATTTTGTGTTTGATACGATGGGCGGCGACGGACAAGCGAAGTTGTACCACATGCTTAAACCAAACGGAATGCTCGTCTCGATTTCGACACCACCCGATGAAGATCAGGCGAAGGAAGCGCAGGCACGCGTCGCCTATGTCTTCATGCAACCGACAGGCGAGCGGCTGCAACATATCGCCCAGGCCGTTGAACGGGGAGAGTTAAAACCGGTCGTCGACCGGATCTTTGATTTAGACCAGATTAAAGAAGCGCATGATTACGGCGAAGAAGGACATGCCAAAGGGAAAATCGTCATTAAAGTGAAGTGAGCAAGAAAACAGAACGCGCTCTCAAATAGACGAAAGTCAATATCCTTACGTAATCCATGAGATACACAGGCAAGACTTCGCTTTCCTCGGGCGAAACGTGAGCCTCCTCGTCGCCTGCGCGACTTGCGGGGTCTCACCGGTTCCACTTTTCCCGTAGGAGTCTTCGTCTTGCCTGCTTCTCTAGTAATCTCCTGAAAATCACACAAGAAAGCCGATTCCTTCTTTTTTTAAGAGGAGGGATCGGCTTTTTGCACGAAGCTGGATTTTATGGTCTCAATAGACTTGTTCGGATGCCAACAGTCGATCGAGTAACTGTAACGTATCCGGCTGACGGATCAGCATCTGTTGCAGATGTGGTAATTCTGCCTGCAGAAATTCCCGGTAGAGACGAGCTGCTTCGCCATGCGTGGCCGGAACGAGGACCGCATAAATCGCTTCCAGGCGCAGGCGTGGAGCGTCCGGTAAATAATCAGGAATCGTCTTTAAACCGAGTTGGGCCCGGTCGGGGACGTAACGGTGCAGCAACACTTTGGCGAATTTCGTCAAGGCACTCCGCAACATTTCAACCGCCCATAAGGCATTGCCGCGTCCGGCTGCTTTTTGGTACTGGAACAGGAACCAGATCGCATCAATCGCTTCGTCTTCTGCTTCTTGTGTACTCAGTGCCAGAGAAGACGTGTCGGTATAACGATCGAGTTGTCCGGCCGGATCGTACAGAACACGGATCGTATCGTGGTGATTCAAGGAATCGAGTGTCACCGTAAACAAATCAATATGTAAGAGGTCGTCATAGACGGCAATCAACTGCGGGGCGACGATGAAGATGTCGTCTTTCCAGATGATGGGGCGGTAAGCAGACAGATGATCCATCCGGCGTGTCAAAAAATCGGGCAATGTGTCACCGGCGACCAGGCAATAGAGGTCAATATCTGAATAGACATCTTCCTCTCCACGGCCAAATGATCCTTTCAGAAAGACGGCTTCGACGGCAGGATCTTGTTTTAAGCTTTCAAGCAACTGTTCAATCGCATAAAGTTGACGCATTGGTTTCGCTCCCTTACGTAGTCTATTCCGTCAGTTTACTTAAATGGATACTAAATGGCAATTGTAAATGTTAAAATATTCTTAAAAATCAAGAGGAGATGAGCGAAATGGCGACGACTGTGCCGGAAACGATTCGAACATCGGCAACAACGGGAGAACGTCTGTTGTTTCGAACACTAAAAGAATATCTACCGGATGACTATATCGTTTATTTTGAACCGGAAATCAAAGGAGTACGCCCTGATTTTGTCATTATCGGACCTGATATTGGTTTGCTGGTGTTAGAAGTTAAAGATTATACAAGCAATACGTTATACCAATTAAATCAAGATCAGTGGACCATTCAATCGACGAGCGGGAATTTACATACAGTTAAAAGTCCATTGGTCCAAGCGAGAGAATATGCTTTTAAAGTGGTCGACGTATTAAAAAAAGACAAAAATTTGATTCAAGGCAGCGGGAAATATCAATTTCAGCTTAAGTTCCCTTACGGTTACGGCGTCGTATTCACCCGTCTGTCAGAACAGCAGATTGTCAAAAATCAGTTGTATCATGTAATCGATATGGAATCGATGCTAGCGCGTGAGTCCATTAATCCGGAAGATGATCTTTTTTCGGAAGAACAACTTATTGAACGCTTGATTGGAATGTTTAAAGTGAACTTCAGATTAAAAGAGCCGTTGACGTATGAAGAGATTAATACCATCCGCTACTATCTGTTTCCGGAAGTACGATTAGGTGCAGAATTTCAAAAAACAATTCCTCATCAAGATCAATTACTGTTGTCATTGTATGACATCAAAACAATGGATTTGCATCAAGAAAATCTGGCAAAACAGATCGGGGATCGTCATCGGATGATTCGAGGTGTAGCGGGAAGCGGAAAAACGCTTATTTTAGCGAGTCGTGCTAAAATGCTGGCAAAACAGCATCCGGATTGGAAAATTCTTATCCTTTGTTACAACATCTCACTGTCACAAAACATCAAACATATGGTGCAAGCGATGTATGCCCAGCCGGAAGATTTATTTGATTATGCCTACGAACAGGGAGACGCAGTAACAGGTAAGATACCTGAAAATCTCCATATTTTGAATTTTCACCAATGGTTAAAGCAAAGTCTCAAAACATCAGAACAGCGGATTGATGGATTGATTGAGTCGCTTGAAAAAAAAGAAGCGATTGTTCCCAAATACGATGCGATATTAATCGATGAAGGACAAGATTTTCAAATGTCTTGGTTGCATCTTGTCAGCCTGTGTTTAAATCCTGAGACACAATCTCTTTTACTTGTAGAGGATCGTGCGCAGTCAATCTATAAGAAAAAAGGAAGTTACGTAAAAGAAACGGGACTCGATTTTAGAGGACGCTCAAAGATCCTGAACATCAATTATCGAAACACGTCACAAATCGTTAAGTTTGCATGGGAGTTTTTCCAAAATCATTCTGTGCTAAAAAATAAAGTTGTATCGGGACAAACTGAAAGTTTCGAATTGATTTCACCGTTAAGTACCCGGCGAAAAGGACCGGAAGTAGCTCTAATGAAGGTTGACCATTTTGCGAAGGAAGTGGATTTAGTCGCAAGGCAAATCTTACGGCTAAATCAGACGAAGCAGGTGCCCTTCTCAGAGATGCTGATCCTATATCGGGTAAAGCGAACGCATAAACATGATGTCGTTGATGCCCTGCGTCGGAGCTTAACTCGATACGGCATTTCGTATCAATGGATATCTGAGAATGAAGCATCCAAACGTTCCTATAACCCGGAATCAAACAGCGTTAAGCTGAGTACAATCGACAGCAGTAAAGGACTGGACTTTCAAGCTGTTTTCATGATTAAGGTGGACTTAATACCGTTTCCTCTGGAAAAAGATGTCGAACGTGAAGTTTCTTTAATGTACATCGGCATGACGCGAGCGAAAGAATATTTATACCTGTCTTACTCAGATGAGTCCGATTTCACGAAATATTTAGATCAAGTCAGGACAGCTCAATCATCTGATTCATCTAAACAAGCATAGTAAAAACTTACGGGGTGGAGATGGACACATCATGTGATTTTTCTTTCTGCGCCAAATGTTCGACGTGTTTTTCGCCCCACGCGTTGATGGCGTTGAGAACGGGGATTAACGTCTTGCCATAATCGGTCAGTGAATACTCGACACGGGGCGGGACAACTTGATAGATTTCCCGGTGGACAATATCGTTCAGTTCCAGTTCCCGGAGCTGTGCCGTCAGCATTTTTTGCGTGATGTTCGGCAGATGCCGTTTCAGCTCGCTGAAGCGAAGGGTGTCATGGGTAATTAATTCGAGCAAAATCGACGGTTTCCATTTTCCGGTCAGAATTTCGAGTGCGGTCTCGACGCGACAGCTGGGTGTCTGTTCCATCGTGGTGCCTCCTTCGTGGTATCGTTTAGGATACTATACCACCTTTTAGTGCCTACTTCCGTTCCGGTCGCTCCTGATGGATAATGAACACACGAAGCGAACCCATGAGGAGGAAAAAAAGATGAACATTGACCCAAACATTACACTCGGACCCGTCCGTTTACGGATTACGAATTTAGCACAATCGATTACCTTTTACCGTGATTCACTCGGCTTGACTGTCTTGGCACAAGACGAACAGACGGCCACACTCGGTGCCAAAACGACACCGCTCGTGGTGCTCGACCAGCACAGTACGGCAAAACAACTGCCGAACAATTCGGTGGCCGGCTTGTATCATTTTGCAATTTTATTGCCGAACCGAAAAGAGCTCGGATTTGTCATCCGTAATCTGATTGCCCAAGGGGTTGAACTCGGACAAGGCGATCATCTCGTCAGCGAAGCGTTCTATTTGTCGGATCCGGACGGGAACGGCATTGAAATTTATGCCGATCGTCCACGCGAGACGTGGACCTACGAAGCGAACGGTGACGTCAAGATGACGACCGATCCGGTTGACTGGCAAAGCATGCTCGTTGAAGCGGGTGAGGAAGAGTGGTACGGAATGCCGGCGGATACGGTCATGGGACACGTCCATTTCCACGTCAAATCGCTGGAAGCGGCGCGGAAGTTTTATGTCGAGACGCTCGGCTTTGATGTGGCGGCGGATGCTTCGAGAATGCGGGCATTGTTCCTTGCTGCCGGTGGTTATCATCACCATATCGGAACAAACGTCTGGGCAGGTGTTGATGCGCCGGAAACACCGTCGGACGCCGTTGGACTTTCGTACTGGACACTGATTTATCCGACTGAAGCGTCACGTGAAGCAGCAGTTTCGGCAATCGAACAGACGTCGTATGAGATGAAACGTACGGACGACGTTATTTACGTGACAGATGACGCCGGCATTACCGTTCGATTGGCTCTGGCTCCGTCTGTCTGATCGAAAATGCAGATAAAACAACATCCCCTGCCACATGACGATGTCGTGTGGCAGGGGATGTTTGGGTTGAAAAGTAAATGGATACTTACATGATTTTAAAGCAAAAACAGTTGCACCGATAGGAACCCGGTTAACGGTATCATTAGCTTCGATCCGAATAAATGCGTCTGCATGTACATGTAAGCAAGCCAAAATAAAACAATGGAAATCAAAACTCGTTCTAGCAGCATCGTTCCCGAATAACGTGTTTTTTTCAAAAAAGTCACCGTCCTCTTATTTGATATAGCTTTACTTTATCGATATCAAGAGGAACGAATGTAAAAAGTCACTTATTTGATATCCGAATCCGGTCCTTCTTCTTCGAGAAGGGTGACATAAAAAGAGCGGGAGAGTTCTTCTTGATGGTGATAACCGAGTACGTTGTAGATCATCAACGTCTGCTCGACGTCCTGTTTCCCAGTGTTGTGCTCACCTTTGGCAATCAGGAGGAGTCCTGTATAAAAGAGATGAGTATTTCGATAAAACATCGTTTCGATCCCTTGCGAAAATTCATCGAGTTGGATGAGTAAAGTTTGCGCCATATTCAACTCAGAGCTCATGATCAATTCATGGATTTCATTAATCAGCAAAGTACAGATGACGGTCCGTCCGCGCTTAAAGTGCTTGTAACGATGCAGGGAGGGGAGGATGCTACGGAAGTACTCTGTTTTCCGCTCATAGTCAATGAAATCAAGTGTGTTCGCAAAAAAACGTAGTTCGCCAATCGTCCAGGTTTGAATCTGGTCCAAGTAGTCGTGAATCGTATCACGAGTCTCTTGTGAGACCGCTTCTTTCGACAGCACACCGTATTGATTGAAATAGGAAAGTTGCTCGATACGAGCATCTAATTCGGCAATCCGTAAATCATTTTGGTAGGAATCAGGAAAGTCGCGATAGGTCTCCCGTAACGTCATCAATCCTTTAATATCATTCGCATTGCCCTTTAATCCATACTCATCATAAAATTGTTCGACGAGCGATTCCTTGTATTCATGTTGAATGTACAGGAATTCATCAAGTTCTATACCGAGCCGTTCGAGGAGTAATTGGATGAGATGAAACGAGATCTCATGTTTTCCCTGTTCAAATCGGATCGCATAGGATTTGGACATGACATCGCTGTACAGTTCTTTTTGTGTGACGCCTTTTTTGATCCGCAGTTCCCTCAGTAATTCTCCGTGAGATAAGATAAAAATCCCTCCTGTATTCATAGTCAATGGACTGCTACTTCCTAATGAGAAAAGAACGAGACAAAAGAATAAACGTTCCTAAAAAGGACAGGTACTAAATAGGAGACTATTGGAATTATTCCCGAATATACGTCTTATACTTCAAGTATCAAATCAAACACGATTTAGACATCGTGTAACTACTCAAGGAGGAACATGTCATGAAAACGATGCGGACGACAAACAGTGGCTTAGTAATAGGAGCAATTTTATTATTAATTGGTTTTGGAGCGTTAGTACAGTGGGAGTCAGCATGGTCAGCACTATTTGTTTGTGGGCTTGTCGCATGGGCAGTAGCTTTTAAAAAGGATAGTCTTCAAGTACTTTCATTTCCGAAGAAAATTTGGATGATTCCCCTTAGCGTCATCCTTTACTTTGTCGTGGGTCTGCTGATTGGGTTATTATCGGGTATGGCAGGAATGGAATGGGCGGCTAATCCGGCATCCGGTCATCTGGGACAAATCATTTTTATCATGCCGTTCATGCTGATGGGTGAAGAATTGCTCGGGATCGGTATTCTTGAAGGCGCACGGAGTAAAGGATTATCAATGTGGACGAGTACGCTGTTAAGTGCTGTCGTCTTCGGTCTCATGCATATTCCGTCATACTGGGATGGTTCATTCGTATCGACACTCTTGCATGTTCTTCTTCTGCAAGGTGTGGCTCGAGTGATCTTCAACTACCTCTATATTAAAACAGGTCGTAGTATTTGGGGTTCCTGGATTGCGCACGTGATTGTCGACCTGATTGCACTCTCCCTCTAACAGAATGCATGTATGAACCTGAATTCAAAAATCCAGCAGTAGACGTATAGAGTCTACTACTGGATTTTTTTGTTGAGTACGGATGAATTATACGTTAATTAACGGAAAGATGACGTTGCATTTCCGTCATAACGGCTGATCAGTTCATACGGTCTGACTTTATATAAGGCATGCGGGAAGTAATGTGGATCCATCGCGTCAAGCGTCCGCAACTGGAAGTGTTCCCGCTTGATATACGTGTCGATAGTGTCGCGCGTCAGCGGGAAGAAGCCGACTTCCGCCGTTTCCCCTTCCTGCGGACGAAGTTCTCCGCTTGTGTACGTACCGCGGAAAGCAACGCAGAGCACGTGGCTCGAGATATTTTGATAAATCCCCGTGATGCCGTCGATTGTGACATCAGCGCCGGTTTCTTCTTTGACTTCACGCTTGATGGCATCAAGAATCGATTCATGATTTTCGACCTGACCGCCCGGCATCTCATACGTGTCCCCACGATGGAGATTGCGGACAAGCAGGACTTCCCCGGCTTCGTTCGTGATATAAGCGGTGACGCTGACGATGGCACGCGGCGGCGCATAAACACCGGTCGCCGTCAAAAAGTCTTCCGTTGATTTAATATAAAGGTTTTTTCCGAGTCGGGCGCGTTTTTTCATCGCTTCGCGGCGCAACGTGCTGCCACGGACGTCCCGGTCGACTTGTTCGTAATGTTCACGATCACGGTATTCCCAGATCGCAATGACTTCATCTTCTGCTTCGTTTACCCAGCGACCCACAAGACGGGCGCCATGGCTGATTTGTAACGGGTAGAGATACGTGTGAAAGAACTCGGTAAATTCCTGCAGTCGTTCCGGGCGAATCGTATAGGTCTTCCGGCGATGTAACATGGAAATTCCTCCTCTATCGTTTCAGCAGTTATGTTCTTAGACTACCTTCTCGTACGCGAAACGAAATCCCTGCTTTTCCCCGGAATCCGTTCACGAAAAAACGACTTCGCGTCATGCGAAGTCGTTTGGAATGTGCCGTTCAATGAATCGTTTCAGAAGGCACCGCTGAGATCCGCATCAAGCAATTTCACGCGGCTTTTTTTCATCGAGAATCGATGTGTTGCGTTTGACGGCATGTACCATTTTCGCGATGGCACCATCACCTGCAACGTTAGCGGCTGTACCGAAGCTGTCCTGCGCGATATACAGGGCAATCGCCAGACTGACCATCGTTTGATCAAATCCGAGCATCGACACAAACAGTCCGGTTGCAGCCATGACAGCTCCACCCGGAACGCCCGGTGCAGCAATCATCGTGACGCCGAGAGCGAGAATGAACGGGAAGATTTGACCAAATGTCACCGGCAGATTGTTCAAGTAAAGAATCGCAATGACTACAGAGGTCAATGTAATCGTTGAGCCGGCGAGGTGAATCGTCGCACAGAGCGGGACGACGAAATTGGCGACTTCCTCATCGGTATCGTTCGCCTTCGTTTGACGCAGCGTAACCGGAATCGTTGCTGCCGAAGATTGTGTCCCGATGGCAGTGAAGTAAGCCGGCATCATCGTCTTGAGGAGGCGGAACGGATTTTCTTTATTGACGATGCCTGCGATGACATATTGAAGTGTCAGCATGACAAAATGCAAGATGATGATGACGACGAAGACAAGGGCAAACACAGAAAGGATTTCTGCGACTTGACCGGCATACGTCATGTTCATGAAAATTCCCGCGATATGGAATGGAAGTAACGGAATGATGACTTTCGCAATTACGAGTTCAATGATGCTGCGGAAATCAACCGCCAGTTCCAACAGTCGATCACTCTTGACGGCAGCGATCCCGATGCCGAACACGAATGCCATGACAAGAGCTGTCATGACGCCGAAGACCGGCGGGATTTCGATTTCCATGAAGCCTTTCAGCAACGCTTCTTCTGGGTTTTCCATCTTGCCGAATGAGCCGCTCAACATTTTAGGGAAGAGGCTGACGGCCGTTCCATAAGCGAGGAGTCCGGCGGTAACCGTTGACAGGTAAGCGATGAGGGCAGTGATGCCAACCAGCTTTCCGGCACCTTTACCAAGTTCTCCGATCCCGGGAACGATAAAGCCGAGGATGATGAGTGGGATGGCGAACGATAAGAATTGACCAAATATGCCGTTAAACGTTACAAAAGAACGGACGATCCAATCGAAGCGTTCGGTGACGAGACTACCTACTATAATTCCAAATGCGATGGCGATCACGATACGTCCCAGTAGACCGATGTTAAACTTCAAACCAATCATCCTTTCTCAAAAGAGTAGTAAAGCTGAATAGGTGCTATTTTCGCACATTCAAAATGGTATTACCACCGTGTTTGAATCATTCCAATTATTTCGAAAACAGAAACCGATTGCAGGGTTTCCCGAAAAAATGCTTCAGTACTTTAGTACAGCCACTTCTAATCGAAACAATGTACGGATTTAAAATCATATTTTTAGGACATCGTGAAAATATAAGAACTAGTTAAGAAAAGAAAAGGGCTCAACTATAGAAAAAAAGGGCATACTTGAACTATAGAGAGAAAAAAGAGGGAAGTGAAAGAATCATGGATTTTATGGCGTTGGTTCGGTTAGCGGGCGGCATTATGTTTACCCCTTTATCGGATGATGTGCTGATGATGGGACACGTTGCATTACGGTTACGGGAAGGCATTCATCCGATTTTGATTTGGCTTGCGGCATGGCCGGTCTTTTTTATTGCGTTTACTTGGTTTTATCTGCTCGCACGTTTTTTCCGGGAGATTCCGCTCGTGAAACGTTTCATGAAATCTAAATTTCTGGAGCAGGCCGAGTCGATTTTGGAACGCCGTGGGTTGTGGGCAATCGGTTTATCGTTCTTTTTACCGGGTGTGCGGCACCCGATTCATTACGTTGCCGGGTTGCTCGGTTATCCGTTACCGCGCTATTTGGCGATGACATTCGCTGCGGCAGGTCTCTACACCGGGTTATGGACGTTTTTGATTGTTCGAATCGGAGAGGCGGTCACATGGTCGGAGCTTTGGATGTGGTTAATTCAAAACCCGAGTATGGTGATGCTGATCTTAGCTGTCCTGCTAACGGTAGTTGTTTCAAGTCTCGTACATGCGAAACGTCGGCAACGCATTAAAAAAGAAGAAAGTTACGTGACGGAATAAGACAACTGAACACTGAGAAGTGGACAGGTTGTCTTTTTTACATAAAAAGCCCCCCTTCAGAAACGAATTCTGAAGGGGGGCTTTGTTCATCCATTAATCTTATGCATTTTGACGTTTGCGAGCGAGGACGATTCCGGCTGCACCAAGTGCGAGACCGAAGAGTGCGATCGCACCAGTCGTTGCTGCTGTGTTGTTGTCGCTCATGCCGCCGTTACCAGTGTTTGGCATTGAGCCTGGTGTACCGTCCATGAACTTCTCTGGTGATTGTTTGACGATTGCGTCACCGAGGTTTGCTCCCACGCCGTACATGTAAGCGTAAGACTCACGGAACGTATCAACTGATCCTTTGTAGTCGCCTTCCGTGTACTGCATGAATGTATCTTGGATATACGTTTCGTGGCCAGATACGGCTTCTTGTGCTGCTTTTGTCGGAAGGTTTTCTTCCGTTGCTGCGCCAAGGAACGCACCGAAGTCATTTGAGAACATTTTAAGCATCTCTTGAGCGTCACCCATCAATTTCTTGTCGTCATTGATGGCTGCTGTGACAAGGTTGGCTTGTGCTTCGATGTGGTTTTTCGTCCAAACTTGCTCGAACTGGTCCGCGCCTGCTTGACCGTAAACCGATTTCATGGCCGCTTTGAAGTCAGCTGTGTGCATGTCTTCTGCCCAGTTTGCTGCATCGTAGTCTTTCGCTTGATCGACGCCTGCTGTCATGCTGATGTTAGCCAGTGCGACGTGCTCTGCTGCCAGACTGTTGAGTGTTGACCGGAGGTCAGCTGCTTTTGTATCCGCTTTTGTGTTGTCGAACTTCTCAGGCATCTGTGTTGTGATCGCGACTGAGAGTGCTTTCGAGATGTCATACATGCGGCTGTATCCTTCGCGGAACGTGTTGTACGATCCTTCGTAGTCACCGGCTGCATATTGTTGGAATGTTTTATAGACGTCCGCTTCATGGGCACGGAGAACTTCTTCCGCTGCTGCCTTCGGCAGTTTACCTTCTGTTGCTGTATCAAGGAAGCTCGAGAGATCTTGGACGAACTCTTCTGTTTCCGCTTTTGAAGCGTTGATGCCGTCTTGGTCGTCCGCTTTGACGGCTTTGACGAGATCGGTTGTGTATTTGTTATGGTCGACGAAGATTTTCTCGAACTGTTTCGCGCCTTCTTCACCGTAGACCGATGCGATCGCTGGCGTCATGTCGAGTGCGTTCTGTTTGAGAGCCGCTTCGTAATATTCTGCGTCTTTTGATCCGTCATATTGTTTTTTCATGTCCATGACGGCAAGCACGAAGTGCTCAGAGAGTAGTTGATCAAGTGTTGCACGAAGATCAGCGGCTTTTGTTTTGACCGTGACATTTTTCGCGCCATCCTCATGTTTCATCTCATCTCCGCCACCAGAAGCGAATGCCGCTGTTCCTGGTAATACGAGTGCTGCTGCCATTGCTGTTGCTGCGAATTTTTTCGTGTTTTTCATTTTGTCTCATCCTCTCAAATTTGGGTGTGTATTTTAACCAATTTGGTAATTCATTTCCTCATCGTTCTGAACAGCATACGCACCCGGATTTCGTTTGGATTTAAAAAAGATTAAAAAATATGAAAAGATTTCAAAATCATTTAGAGAACTTGTAGAAAAAGTAAGTACTATCATATAGAAGCTATGAAGTAATTGTGGAGAAAGACCTCATAATCTCACTTAATTAATACGCAGAGATATCACCGGATTGGCAAAAAATCGCCATAGTGTCAACGGTCTAAAGGTTATGTAAACGCTTATACTTATCCTGTGTTCACAGGGTGGACATATTTTTTAGGGGATAAGGGGGATTCATGATGAAAGGACGGAATCGAACTCCGAAACAACAGCGGAGTTGGTACCAATCAATGTGGCGGTGGCATTTTTATGCAGGCATTATTTTTGCACCTATTTTTATTATTCTTGCCGTCACAGGGTCGATTTACTTATTTAAACCACAGATTGAAGACAGGCTTTACAGCGAAATGGTATTTACCGAAGAGTCCGGGGAACGTGTTGCTTTAGAAAAACAAGTGCAGGCGGTGACAGAGAAGTATCCGGAAGCAACGGTTTCGTCCATCGGGCAATTTGAAGAAGCTGACCGGACAACACGGATGGGGGCAATGTTTGGTGAAGAATCCGGATTCGTGTATGTGGATCCGTATACGGCAGAAGTAACGGGTAAGCGGGTGGGTGAAGGTCCGCTTGGCTTCATCAAAACAATTCATGGTGAGTTGTTTGCCGGGAAAGTCGGCAATCTGCTCGTCGAGCTCGCAGCAAGTTGGGCCATCATTTTATTGATTACCGGTACATATCTCTTTTGGCCGCGCGGCGAACAGGGAAGCTTCAAACGGGTGTTTTTCCCGTCTTTCAAAAAGAAGGACGGATCGCGTAATTTTTGGAAAGGTCTTCACGGTTCGGTTGCCGTCTGGTCGACGTTTGGTCTTGTCCTCATCATCGGTTCGGGTCTCGCTTGGTCGGGTGTTGCCGGAGAATGGATCAATACGGTCGCGACGAAAACCAATTCGAACTTCCCGCAATATGCATTTGGACCGGATGAGACCTTGACGTCACAAATCGTCACAAAAGATATTGCGACAGACATACCATGGGCGACGCAAAATGATGTCGTACCGACTTCGGGACCGGCGAAGCCCCTGACGATGAGCGTATCGGAAGCCGATGTCGAGGCGAAACAACTGGGCATCGTCAAACCGTATCAAATCACGCTCCCGCAAGGGGAACAAGGCGTGTATACGATCTCATCTTTACACAGTAATCCGATGAACGAGAAGACGATGCATCTGGATCAATATTCAGGGACGGTGTTATCGAGCGTGACGTTTGCTGATTATGGACTGCTTGCGAAAATGATTTCGATGGGAATCGGTTTCCATGAAGGAAAGCTGTTTGGTCTGTTGAATCAACTGGTGGGGCTGGCGCTTTGTCTCGGCTTGATTTTCATCGTCGTCAGTTCAGTCGTCTTGTGGTGGAAACGCCGGAACGGAGCCGGAAAGTTAACCGCTCCGAAACGTGCCGTCGACCAACGTGTCAAAAAAATCGTGGCCGGTTTAATTTTACTGATCAGCTTGACGATGCCGCTTGCCGCCTTGTCGGTCATTGCCATCATTGTACTCGATCTGCTGATCTTTAGCCGTCGTCGCAACAAAAGTCAGGGGGTAGCTGCATGAAACGACTGTTTATGACAGGAGCATTGGTCAGCAGTGTCCTTTTACTTGCCGGATGTCAGTTTGAAACGAAAGCAGCACCGCCGATGATGAAGGTTGGGCTGTACGCACCTGAAAAAATTGCAGCCGATAAACGCACGACGGTCGCTGTTGAAATTGAAAATCCGCAGGACATTGATGTCGTCCACGTACAGGTCACGCCGATTGGAAGTGAGGACACGGAGACGTTTGAAACGGAAAATAAAGAGGGGCATTACGTAAGCAGCATTCCGTTTAAAAAGTCAGGTGTCTACGTCGTGAACGGGATGGTCCATGTGGGTGAAAAAGTCTATACACCGAAGTCACTCGTTCAGGTGGGAGACGTTTCAGAAGCAGAGCTTGAGCAGGCACAAGCGATGTATCAGTCGCAGGCACCGGCAACGCATGACGGACATGGTGCAGATCATCATTAAAAAGCAACATGGGGCGGAACTACCGCCTCATGTTCTTTTGTTTCGTCATCGCGTGCGCTAAACTAGGTAAGTTACTGAAATATTAATGTCAGGAATCGAGGAAAGTACATGAATCAAATGGAACCTACGGAATCATCGACGCAAGCCAAGTCGGCGAAACAGACAGCGTCTTCTTTCTACCGAACGGTTTGGCGGTGGCATTTCTATGCCGGGATTATAATTGCACCGTTCCTTGTCATGCTGGCTGTGACCGGATCGATTTATTTATTCAAACCGCAAATCGAACAGAACTTATATCAACACTATTATGAGGTCACACCGCAAGACGAACGGATATCGGCGACAGAACAAATCAATGCCGTCAAAGCGAATTATCCGGACGCAAGCATCACAACATATCGGCCGGGAGAATCTGACGAACGGTCCAGTGAAGTGAAGATTGCGACAGCTGATGCGTCAGCAACCGTGTTCGTCAACCCCTATACTGGGAGAATCATCGGCGAATTGGCGGATGACGACCGGATCATGAATAAGGTGGAAGAGATTCATGGTGAGTTGATGGCCGGAACGATTGGTGACCGCATCGTCGAACTGGTCGCGTGTTGGGCAATCGTCTTGATCGTGACAGGATTGTTCTTGTGGTTCCCGCGCAAGAAAACAACCGGTTGGTCAGGTGTCTTCATTCCACGCGTGCGGCAAGGGAAAAAGATATTCCGGCGCGACTTGCATGCCGTCCCGGCGTTTTGGATTACGGCCGGAATGCTGTTTCTGATCTTGACGGGTCTTCCATGGTCCGGCTTTTGGGGTACTAACTTCCAGTCGCTTGCGACCAACCAAGGGCTCGGTTATCCGCCATCGATCTGGGGAGGCGAGGCACCGGTGTCAGCCGTTCAAACGAAAGATGTGGCGGAAGTTCCTTGGGCGGCGGAGACGCTCGATGTGCCGAAATCAAACGTCGAAGGGTTGGTTCCGGCGTCGATTGACGACATCGTGTCGATTGCGAAACAACAAGGCATGGATCCGAGCTATGCCATCAGTATTCCAAACGATCCGACAGGGGTGTATACATTGTCGGCTTATCCGGCGAAAGCGGAGGACGAAGCGACGATCCATCTCGATCAATACTCAGGTGCTGTCTTGGCAGACTATCGTTTTGACAACTACGGTCTTGTCGGCAAAGCCGTTGCGCTCGGAATTACTTTGCATAAAGGAACGGAATTTGGTTTGATCAATCAGTTGATCAGTTTGTTGATTTGTCTCGGGATTATTTTGGTAGCTGTCAGTGGATTTTATTTATGGTTGAAACGTAAACCAAGTAAGGGAACAGGAGCACCCAAAGGACCACCGGCGAAATCGGTCAAGTGGTTTATCCTCGTGTTGATTCTGCTGGGCATTCTGTTCCCGCTCGTCGGTCTGTCGTTGATTATCGTTTGGTTGGTTGATTTCCTGATCATTCGACGGATTCCGGCTGTCAGGAGGTTTTTAAATGCGTAAACACGTAATTGGACTGGGCGTATTCATCAGTATCGTATCGGGCAGTGCTTTAGCCGGATGTACGGTGGCACCGGATGCGGCAGATCAGTACGCGGTCGCTGAGCCGCTTTCGGTACAGCTAGAACTGCCGAAAAACAAGCAGCCGGATCAAGAAGGGGAAAGTCACACATTCAAAGCGACGGTCTGGCAAAATGAAAAACAACTCAGTCAGGTCGACTTTGTTCACTTCGAGATTTGGAAGGCGGACGGGACGCTGACATACAGTATGGAACCGGCTGAAACAGAAAAAAACGGGGTTTACTCCATTCAAAAAGCGTTGCCGAAATCAGGACTGTATTATGTGAAGGTTCATGCGGGTGTTGACAGTACGATGATCATGCCGACAAAACAGTTTATCATCGGTGAACTTTCGAAGGCAGACCTTAAAATGTTACAAGACGGCGTGCAACCGGAAAACGGGAACAGCGGTCATCATCACTAAGGAAAAAGCATCTTTCTGCGCTCATGCAGAAAGGTGTTTTTTTAGTTGGAATTCGTGAATAGTTTGGGATTAAAAATATTTTTAATAAAAAATGTAAAAAAAGAAAACTATTTGTGAACTTCTTACGTTATCTGTGTGTAGTCCAAAAAAATAAAGGGGTGTTCACAAGATGAAGATGAAAAAGTCGTATCTCGCCGTCCCACTCAGTGCCGCATTATTGATTCCAGCAGCAGGCGTCAGTGCCCATGGTCATGAAGATCACAGTAAGATGTCGCACAGCTCAGGTAAAGTGTCTCTGGATGTCTCTTCTCCCGCATCGGATTTGCGAGCGACGCTTGATCAGCTTTTATCTGAACACGCGTTTTTAGCGGTCGTCGCGATGCAAAAAGGCATCGACGGAAAAGAAGACTTCGAACAAGCAGCAGGTGCCTTAAACCAAAACACGGATGACTTATCCGCCGCTGTCGGATCCGTCTATGGGGATGAGGCAGGCGAAGCCTTCAAAGAAATTTGGTCGAGCCACATCGGTTACTTCGTCGATTACGTCAAAGCGACTGGTGCCAAGGATGAAGACGCTAAACAAAAAGCGTTAAAAGAACTTGATGAATACCGCGTCGAACAAGCCGCTTTCCTCGACAAGGCAACGGAAGGCCGCCTGAAAGCAGCGGATTTAGAAGGTGGATTAAAAGTTCACATCACGCAATTGCTGACATCGTTTGACAGCTATGTCGCCGGTGATTATGACGCCGCCTACAGCAATCTCCGCATCGCCATCGAGCATATGTACATGGTGGGAGAAGGCTTATCCGGTGCCATCGTCGATCAATACCCGGACAAATTCAAAAATACGAAAGTCGATACACCAGCGGCTGACCTTCGTGCCGGCTTAAACCGAAACTTCTCGGAACACGCCGCACTGGCCGTTCTGGCAATGCAAAAAGGGATAGACGGAGCAAAAGACTTCGACGCAGCAGCAGGAGCGCTTGGTGAGAACACGGACGATCTGACAGCATCGATCGGTTCCGTCTACGGCAGCGAAGCGGCACAAGAGTTCAAGAAAATTTGGTCGAGCCACATCGGTTACTTCGTCGATTATGTCAAAGCGACCGGTGCAAAAGACGAGGAAGCACGCGACATGGCCGTTCAGGAACTGGATGAGTACCGCGTCGAACAAGCCGCCTTCTTGGATGCAGCAACAGAAGGACGCCTGAAGTCGAAAGACTTGGAAGAAGGACTCAAGGTTCACATCGATCAACTGTTACTGGCGTTCAACAGCTACAATGAAAAAGATTACGACAAAACGTACCCGGCGATCCGTGAAGCCTACGGTCATATGTACGGTGTCGGTGAAGGCACAGCAACCGCAATCGTCGATCAGTTCCCGGATAAATTCAAAGGCGCACCAGCCGGTATGCCGAATACGGGTCTTGGTGGAGCAGCTGAAGCACAATCTTCAGCCGGCATCCTCTGGTCATTACTCGGAATCGCGGCTGCGTCCATCCTCGGATTCTTCGGACTTCGTGGACGTCGTTCACAACACTAATCGGACAACCGAACCCGCTGGAAACAGCGGGTCTTTTTCTACACATTTTCTGTAAAGGAGGAGTTTAGGATGAAGATCAAATGGTTGATGTTGCTCGTTCTCATCGTGTTCGTCGTTCAACCGTTTTCGGTTTCAGCTCACACGAGTCTAACGAATTCCAATCCGGAAGAGGGAGCCGTCTTAAAAGAAAACGTGGAACGGATCCGCCTGACCTTTGATGCACCGATTGAAAAAACAAGCACACTCGAACTGAAGACAGCCGAAGGAGGAACCGTTCCCCTGGAAAAACCGTTGATCATCGGGAATGAATTAAGTGCTGTCTTGAAGCAGGAACTTGAGCAAGGCACCTACTTGATTACCTGGAAGTTGATTTCCGAAGATGGTCATCCGGTCGAAGGAACGATTCGTTTTGAAGCGAAGCCGGCGACGGAAGAAACCGTTCAACCGGAAGAAGCCGAACCAACCGTCGACACCGAACAGGCGAGCATCGTCCCGACGGAATCAACGGAATCGACGGAATCCGTCAAACCGGGTCTCGTTCCGACCGTCTTACCGTGGGTCGTTGCAGGACTCGTCCTGGCAATCGTCGCGACCCTGTTATTACTCCGTCGCCGCAAACGGTCATGATCGGCATCGTCAGCGAACTGCTCGTCTACCTCGGCGGGGCGCTGTGGGCGGGACGACTCGTGTTTCTATTTGTCGCACCGGATAAAAAACCATCCCTGGGTGCACTCGACGGACTGGTACTCGTTGCCTTGATCAGCATCGTCATCGGAACCAGTCTGCCGCTCGGACGGGTGTTTGACTATTTCCGTCACGAGCTCGACTTGCCGGTGCGAGACGCCTTGCGCGCCAGTCTGTTTGACGTCCGGATCGGGCACTATTTTTTACTGGTTTATTTTTCAGTGCTGATGGCAATCATCATCGTGTGTATAAAACGACTTGTTTTCATCAAACGATGGCTGCTTGTTGGCTTAACGATTCCGTTGTTTTTCGGAATTGCCGGCACCAGTCATGCGGCAGCCAAACACGGCGTACCGGGTCTGATGCTGCAGACCGGTCATTTTAGTCTGATGGCGCTTTGGATTGGCGTGGTGCTCGTTGTGGGATGGGGTGCCCGGGATGCGGCAAATTGGTCGGCCTTTTTACGCTGGTTCAGTCCATTGGCGCAAGTGCTCTTTGTCGGTGTTGTCGTGACGGGCTTCTTTTTGATGCGTCCGAGCATACCAATCAGCGAATACCGCAATGTATGGAATCTGCCGTACGGGCAAGCGCTATTGCTGAAACACCTCTTGCTCATCCCGTTGCTCGGTTATGCCTTTATCAACGGAACGCTCGTCAAGCGACGTCTTCAGAAAACAGAACCGTTTGATCCGCGGCTCGGTCTGCGCTTCGAAAGTGTCATGATTTTCGGCGTATTTTTGGCAAGTGCAACACTCAGTAATTTAGAGCAGCCGGTCTTACCACTGATTGAAGCGGAAACGTGGTTGTGGTCAAACGGGCTTGTCCTTGCTCTTGGAATCAGCTCTGTCTTTCTGTTGGTGTTCACGTACCAAAAACGTTTACCGCTGGTGCTCGGCTGCCTGTTCAGTCTGCTCGGTGTCAGTCTGCTCTACATCGGACTCGTTTATACGCTCTAAAACAGCCACCTTCTCGACTGACGGAGAATGGTGGCTGTGTTGTGTCATTTTGTTGTAGTCGCACACCCGGTCGCTTTCGCGAGCAGCTTCGAGTAGGCGCGGGCACCTTTGATGTTCAAGTGGACGCCGTCCTGTTCGAAGTAGGACGGATGTTTGACGGCAACGGCATGCCAATCAATGAGCGTCACCCGTTTGCGTTCAGCGGCTTGCTTCAGCATCGTGTTGACCTCTTGCTCCCACGGACGCGGCACCCGTGTCGTCACCAGGTACACCTGATCGGCATTGGCGAACCGGTCGAGTAATTCCTCTAACTGTTCGGGACGGAAACTGCCGTTTGTCCCGAGGTGGAGGAGGACTCGATGGTCGGTGTGATTGTACGCCGCATACTTCGTGCTGAGCGGAATGGCTTCCCGGAGCTGACGTCCGAGCTTGGCGTTAATCGTCACTTGCTGAAGCGTACTGCCGAGGTAATCTTCAACCCCGAGCAGCACCGAGTCGCCGATCGCAAGCGTCGGCCGGCACATCGACCGTGTACGTTTCTCCGACACCGGGTTTGCCGGCTTTTTGACAAGTGCCGGTTTCGAATGCGGCGCCGCGACTGTCGGAATCGATTGTTGAGCCGATTCTTCCGATACGGCAAGAATCGATAAATTCCCGATGAAGCTGAGGAGAAGCAGACTGGCAAGGGAAACAGAGACCCACTTCGTCCGGGAAAACTGCCGGAAGGTCCGCGGATGAATCTGAAATTGCCGGATGTATCCAAGCAGACCAAGCCGGCGGACCGGACGTTCGATGAACTGATAGGACAGTTCTGTCACGACGATCAGGATTATGAGAATCCCGAGACTCCGGAGCCAGGAAAATGTTCCGATTTGTTCAACGGGCGTCAACAAGGTGATCAGCGGGAAATGCCACAGATATAGACCATACGACCGTTTACCGACGGCAATCAGCCACTGGGCTGCGAACAACCGGCTCCAAAAAGACGCCGGATGAGCAACGACGGCGATCAGTAACGCTGCAAGGACAGCGACGAATACAAACCCGCCATAATACAGAAAACGACCGTACTCGCTTGTCACGAGCATCAGCACAACAAGCAGCGGAACAATCACGGCACCGGTCATGTTCAATAACCGGACACCCCGTGACGGAATCTCTTTCTTAAACCGTTCCGGTCGCCAGGCGAAGGCAAGCAGACTGCCGATCAACAAGGCAAACAACCGGGTATCGGTCCCGTAGTAAACACGGCTTGGATCCGCACCCGGCGTAAACAGAATCGCCATCAGGAGTGCGGACAGCAGGGCAAGGAGTCCGATTCCCCGGAGCAACAGCCGTTTTGATCCGAGTCCAAAACTGAGCACGATCGGAAATATCAAGTAAAACTGTTCCTCGATCGCAAGCGACCACAGGTTTTGAATCGGCGACGGTTTGCCGAACGATTCGAAATAAGAGACGTCATGGATGATATACCACCAGTTCGTCGTATACAACAGAGCCGCCACGCTGTCCTGGCGAAGCGAATGCAACAAGTCCCGTTCAAACAACGTGACATAACTGAGGACAAGCACAAGCAGGACGAACAGAGGCGGGAACAACCGGCGGAACCGGTGCACCCAAAACCGTTTTAAGTCGATGCGACCTGTCTGTTGCCACTCACTGAGCAACAAGCCGGTAATCAAGTAACCCGACAGGACAAAAAACACATCCACGCCGAGAAATCCGCCGGTCAGCATCGGTACCGAAAGATGGTATAAAATGACAGCGATAACGGCGAACGCGCGCAGACCATCGAGTCCGGGCATATATGTGGTCGAACGATTGAATGATTTCATAAGTAAGGAACTCCTTCATAGCTGTGCCTAAAGAATGACATTCTCTAGTGTATCGAATTCCATTTCCGAAGGAGTGTCGAACCAGTAACAACCAAAAAAGATGAACTCAACTTTTGTGAGTTCATCCTGTACCGTCATCACTCTTTATAAGCATCCGGCAAGACAATCGAGACGATAAACCGGTTTTGTTCCGACGTTAGTTGCATCGTCCCGTTGTGCCGGGCAACGATTTGTTCGATGATCGACAGGCCAATGCCGGATCCACCATTGGACCGTGACATGTCGGACGTGACGAAAGGGGTTGCCAGCTCCGTGAGTTGATGTGGCGTTAAGGTCTCCGCGATAGCATTGGAGCAACGGAAGGTCAAGTGACCGTTTTCTTGAAGCACTTCAAAAGATAGATCACCCGTTCCGTGAAGCGTCGCATTCCGCACAAGATTTTCAATCAAGCGCCGCAACAGGTTGGGATCAGCCTGAACAGTCAGATGAGCCGGTCCCGCGTATTGATAGGTCGTTTCCGGATGTTGTTCAGCGACCTGATGCAGGAGCGTCACGAAATCCAGTGACGTCATGTGCACCGGATAATCTTTATTCGACAATTTTGCGAGCATGAACAGCTCATCGATTCGTGAGGCGAGCGTCTCCGATTGCCGGCTGACGATTGCCAGCACATCGGTCCGTTCCTGATCGGATAATGTCGTGTGATGTTCAGACAACCACTGAACGAATCCTTGAATCGATGTCAGGGGGGTTCGCAGATCGTGTGACAGACTGGTAATCAGGCGGAGTTGTTCCGTAAAACGTTCCTGCTCGTTTCGTCGGAGGACATCCAGTTCATCGCCAACCCGTTCAATCGAATGGGCAAAGGTTTTGAACTCACGTGGTCCTTTGACCGGACGCAGCGGACTGACGGCGTGGTCCGGTTCGACGAGCCGTTCGAGCCGTGTCTCGAGTTGGCGGAACAGACCGGCGATCCAGCGGGTCATGCCAAATAAAAATAAGATGAACAAACCTAATTGTAGAAAGAAAAACGCTGTTGAATTGCCGACCTGGTATTGATTCAGGCGGGGCGTGACCGTTTCGATGGAAAGAAAATAACCGGGTGAGCTTTCACCGAGGTTAATCGCCTGCATATGATGCAACGTCCGCACGTCCGATTCGTCAGATGGGTCCCGTTCACCCGGCGTTTGCGCGGCTAATAAGCGACTCGGGGTCATCGTCCGCGGAAAGTCGGGTGAGGCGTCGACCCGTGTCCCGTTGGACCGATAGACGGCCCACTCATAATCACCGTTCGGAGTCTGACCGGATTCGTAGCGTTTGATATCGCGTTCGACCCGCTGCGTGATGTCCTGTTCCGTCGGATAATAATAACGGGGGACGTTTTTTGTTCCGAGCGGGAGTTGACTCGCAATCAACCAGGCCAATGCCGTACTCAGAAACGCTGCGGCCAACAACAGAACCGTCATCCAGGAAGTCAGTTTGAAGCGGAAGCGTCTCATGGCTCGACCTTGTAGCCGACGCCCCAAACGGTTTGGAGGTGACGCGGCTCTTTCGGCACGTCCTCGATTTTTTCTCGTAACTTATGAATCAGAACCATAACGGCATTGGTCGCAGAACCGAGCGCTTCCTCCTGCCAAATCCGTTCGTACAATTCATCGGCTGAAAAAACGCGGCGCGGATGGTTCAGTAAAAGCGCCAGGCAGTCAAACTCCCGGCGTGTCAACGCTAAGGGAATCGTTTCTTTTAAGATGACCCGCTCCTCCTGACGTAAGGTGAAGGGACCGACTTGCAGGCTGCTTGCCGATAGCGGGACTTGATACTGGGCGACCCGGCGGAGCATCGCCTTGATCCGGGCGATGACTTCGAGCGGATTAAACGGTTTCCCGATGTAGTCATCGGCACCGAACGTCAGCCCTTGGATTTTATCGAGATCCTCCTGTTTTGCCGTCAGCATCAGGACCGGGAAGGTATAGTTCGCTTGCCGGATGGCTTGGACGGTCGAAAAGCCGTCCCGGACCGGCATCATGACATCAAGCACCATCAGATCGATCGGCTGTTGCTGAACAAGTGCAAGGGCCTCTTCGCCGTTGGCGGCTTCGAGAATCAGATAATTTTCGTTTTGCAGATACAGTCGCAACAATTGCCGGATATCGGCTTCATCATCGACGATTAAGATTGTGGGCACGGGGGATCCTCCTTTTGGACACCTTCGAAGACATAGGCGGGCGGCATGTTTTGCAGTGTGTAAGAATAACTGTGCTCAAAGAAATACCGGCGGAATGTCTTGAAATGGAGTTTGGTATATTGAAAGGCGATGAAATGACCGCCTGGTTGCAACAGGGTCTGGAAGGTTTCGAGCAAGTCATGGCGTAACGGAAGCGGGAACGAAGCGAACGGTAAGCCGCTGACCAGGACACCGGCCTGATGATGCCACTCTTCCGGACAGTTTTGAATGTCGCCGATGAACAGTTCGACGTTTGTCTCATCAGCTAACAGCTTCGCCAAGGCTTCTTGAAACACCGGATTTTGTTCACAAATCAATAAAGTCGTTTCCGGGTGTCGCGCGCGCAATAAGGCTTGGGTAATCGCCCCGTCACCGGCACCGACTTCGACGATGACGGCTGGCCGGTCAGCGACCGCCCGCTGCGCCATCATGTTCGCTAACCGGGAACTGCTTGGGGCAATCGCGCCGATTGTTTTCGGGGATTGGATGGCTTCTTTCAAAAAATCAAACATGCGAAACCTACTTTCTTCTTGAGTATACCATCGATGATACAGGGCATATCTTTCACAAACAGGAGAGTTTTCTTAAGTTTGTCTTAAGAAAAAATCCATGCCTGATTTTCGGCGACATGCAGGGTGGTAAACTCGGTATACTGAGGAAAAGAAGGGGAGGGCATGAGATGAATACCTTACCGGAAACGGATTATTATGCAGCACTCGTCCGCCGCGACAGCTCGTACGAAGGGACGTTTTTTGTCGGAGTCAAGACGACGGGAATCTTTTGCCGGCCGACCTGTCCGGCGCGGAAGCCGAAGCAGGAGAATTGCGAATTTTTTGAGACGGCAAAAGAGGCGCTACTTGCCTCCTACCGTCCGTGTTTACGCTGTAAACCACTGGCCTATCCCGGTGACAGTGAGGTCATCAG
The DNA here is from genome assembly GCF_018618795.1 of Exiguobacterium sp. s192. Lineage (NCBI taxonomy): Bacteria > Bacillati > Bacillota > Bacilli > Caryophanales > Exiguobacterium > Exiguobacterium sp. s192. Next base: position 32,850 of record NZ_JACSMS010000015.1, read on the forward strand.
CCGCTTGGTTGCCGCCGTCGAAGCGAGTCCTGAGAAACGGTTCAAAGATGCCGACTTCCGGGAACTGGGGCTCGATGCCTCGACCGCCCGGCGGCAGTTCAAGAAACGGTTCGGGATGACGTTCGTCGAATACGCCCGGTCCCGTCGAATGGGCCTTGCGATGAAAGAAATCCGGAAGGGGCAACCGGTCATCGAGGCGCAACTGGCGAGCGGCTATGAATCGAGCAGCGGTTTTCGCGATGCGTTTGCCCGCATCATGGGCGAGACACCGAAACGATGGGACGGAACATACCTTCAAGCGAAGTGGCTCGATACGCCGCTCGGACCGATGTTGGCGATTGCCGACGAACAAGGACTGCACTTACTCGAGTTTGTCGATCGTCGCGGACTCGAACGGGAAGTGGAACGGTTGCGGCTCGCAGCCCGTGCCGTCATCATTCCCGGTGAGACACCGGTGTTTGAGCAGGTGACGGCTGAACTGGACGCGTACTTTGCGGGAATGCTTGACCGGTTCGAAGTTCCGCTCGTTCTGTACGGGACACCGTTCCAAAGACAGGTCTGGGAACAGTTGCAACAGATTCCTGCGGGTGAGACGATTTCCTATCAGGAACTGGCCGTCCGCATCGGGAATCCGGCAGCCGTCCGTGCTGTCGCCCGGGCAAACGGCGCCAATCAACTGGCACTGATCATTCCGTGTCACCGGGTCATCCGCTTGACGGGCGATCTCGGCGGATATGCCGGCGGCTTGGCACGAAAGGCGGCCTTATTAAAATTAGAACGGACGAAGAGAGGATTGAATCACATATGAGTTTGATTAAAGATGTGTTTACACCAGACTGGTTGCACCGATTAGGGGAGGCAGTGCAGGCACCGGACTTTAGAGATATCGTGCAACAAGGAGACTGGGAGGAGCTGGCGTTTAAGCAACGGGTCCGCCGGATTGCAACTGAGCTTAACCGTTATTTGCCGGCTGATTTTGAGCAAGCAGCGACGCACCTTGAAACGATTGCGCCGGAGTTTCCGGGACTGCCGGGCATCGTTTTTCCGGACTATATCGAAGTTTATGCGCCGAGTGATGCCTGGGACCGGGCAATGGTAGCACTGGAACGGTTGACCCGGCACTCGACGTCGGAGTTTGCCGTCCGGCGGTTCCTGCTCGAAGATCAAGAGCGGTTTTTAAAACTCGCCGTCCGGTGGAGTCAGTCGAGTGACGAGCACGTCCGGCGCCTGGCGTCAGAAGGAACCCGTCCGCGCCTGCCGTGGGGACAACGGATACCGGCATTGATTGCTGATCCGCGTCCGGTCCTGCCGATTTTAGATGATTTGTTGCAGGACGAGGCGCTTTACGTCCGCAAAAGTGTCGCCAATCATTTAAACGATATCGCGAAGACCCATCCGGAACTCGTCATCGAACGGTTGGAACAGCTTGGGACTCATCCGCATACGGACTGGATTTTACGGCATGCCTCACGGACACTCCTGAAACAGGGACATCCGGACGTCTTGAAGGCGTTTGGTCTCGTCACGCGGGGAACGGTGACGGTCGACGAACTGACGGTGACACCCACATTACCGATTGGCGGGGGGCTGACGTTTACCTTTGCCCTTGCGACAACCGAACCGCAAGTCCTGCGAATTGAATATGCGATCGACTATGTCAAAAAGCGGGGGACGAGTCAAAAGGTCTTTCGGATCAGTGAACGGCAAGTGATTGGACGGGAGACGTTTACGAAACGGCAGTCGTTCCGGAACTTGACGACGCGGGTCCATTATCCGGGTACGCACCAGCTGACGATTCTGATTAACGGTGAAGCCTACGCGACGGCAGCTTTTGACGTAGAGGAGGAAACAGAATGAACGGTCGCCATCCGGACTTTACGACGTCCCGCCTGCACATTGAAGCAGCAGATACGACAGACGGTTGTGTCTGGACACTGCAGACACGGGAGAGACAACAGATTGCGACGATTCAGTTCAGCGGTCAGCAACTCAGTTATGACGCAATTGATCCGACCGATCGAGCAGGCTATATCGAAGAAGCGTTGACGGTTATCGTCGCGTATCTCGCCCGGACGTTGTTATTGCCGTTCGTAATCGGACAGGACGGAGAAGCAACGGTTTGGCTCCGAAATGGGTTTCATGCGGACGGACCGGTCTTTCGGCGTGACTTGATGCATTGAATGATAAAAAAATCGTCTTTCCTCCACTCGCTTTTCTCAGGCGGAACGCAAGCCGCGGTCGTCCTCGGACGACCGGGTCTCGCCTGTTCCTGACGGAAGCACGCTTCCTTTTCCTGTAGAAGTCGAGTGGAGTCGACGATTCTTTTGAATAAACAAAAATAAAACCGTCTCTTCAGAAAACGTGCTTCTGAAGAGACGGTTTTTCGTGTCCGGATTACGGTTCTGAGATGCCGTTTGCGAGCAACAACAAAAAGGTGATGACCGATAACGACAGCAAAAAGGCAATGTTCGCGAAGACACTGAACCATTTGACGTAGTTATTGGTCGACCGGAGACCAAGCACCAGCGAAACGATATACCCGAGTCCGACCAAGATGTTGAGACCGATCGGTACCCACAGGCTGAGATTCGGGAAAAACCGTCCGCTCAGTAAATAGGACGTCAACATATTAAACAGCAGCAAACCGAGCGTCAAGAAGACTGGAAAATACGTCTGCTTGGATTGGTTCATCGTTCGACCAGATTCGTTGACCAGTTAAAGTGTCGACAAATCGTCTCGGCACTTTCGCCGGCTGAACGGCCCTCGGTATCAAGCCGTAAGTAGTTCGGATACGGCAGTTCTCCCGGAAGCGAATGCGTCCGGTACTGTTCAGCGGTTTCAAGTAAGTTGGCTTCCGACGCAGCGATGTCCCGTTTTGTGAACTTGTGGAGTAAACGGTTCTCGGTCTGGTTTCGGGCCAGACGGGTCGACAGTTCGGCTTCCAGTTCAACGATGAAGACTTCGGCACCGGCTTCTTCAAACAGTTGAACGGTCTCTTCGATGAATTCGATGCCGCCGTCTTCGACGCCAAACAAGCATAAAAACGTAAAAATCACCCCTTCGAGATCACTGACCGCCATTTCCTTGAACATTTCCCGCCGGATCAAGTCCTTCAGTTTATGATGCGCCGGTTTCGTGAAATCAAAATACGGATGCAACAGGTCGATCGTCTGATGGTTGTGGAATAATTTCATGCCCGTTTTTTGTTCGAGTTCCTGACCAATCGTCATTTTGCCGACCGCTTGCGGACCAAGTAATAGTACAAACTTCATCCTGACACCTCTTCCTTTTTTTGTTAATACTAGCACAGAAAAACAGAGTGTCCATATTAGAACGTTTGTTCGTTAAATGGTATAATGGCAGTAGGGAATGTTGTCGTTTTAGGACCGAATGGAGGTCGTTGATTATATGGAACATTGGAAGGCAGTACAGGGCTATGCAGGCATGTATCAAGTCTCAACATCAGGGAACGTCCGGTCGCTCGACCGGATCATCGAGACGAGTCGTGGTGTTAAACAACGGCGGCAAGGTGTCGTGTTGCGCCCGCGAATCAATCAAGAAGGTTACCGGAAAGTGACGTTGTACAAACAAGGACGGGGGGAACGGTTTTATATTGCCGAGCTTGTCGCTAAGGCGTTTCTCGATTCCGAGGCCACGCACGACCGGATTATCCGGGCGGACGGTGATCGCGTAAACGATCAGATTGATAATCTGACCGTCAAACCGTCGACGAGTCAAGCGTACGCGTCGCTCCTTGACGAGTTCGACTTGTTATTGACGCAACATGTTGAATTATCGCCTCGACAGATTCGGGAGATTCGGAGTCGCTATCAAACCGGGCTTTCGATTCGCCGGTTGGCGTTGACGTATCAGGTGACGGAAAACCGGATTCGCAACATCATCGACAAAAAGGAAGCCCAGTATATTAGTTAAACAACAAACAGACTCTGTGCTTGAGGCACGGGGTCTGTTTGTCTTTAATGAGACGGACCACCGATTGTCTGGTTGAGGGACTCGATTTGTTCGCCGATGATGTGACCATGCTGTTTCAATTCCTGTTGGCGGGCACTGTTGGCTTGCATGTTTGCTTCAAGGGATTGACTGTAGTGGGTCAGTTCAAACAGAATCGTTTCAATCAGTTGGAAGTGTTCCCGAATCCGCGGTTGGACCGAATAGACGAGCGACCGATCCGTCTCGACCTGGACGAGCGCGGCTTCAATCTGTTCCGCGTTATCCAAAACGGAAGCAATCCGTCGGGTGCTCTGTTCAAGCTGTTCGTGTGTCGTCTCGATCTGATTCGTCATCTCGACAACATCTTGTTCAATCTGCCCGATGCTGTCCGTCAAATCCCGGTTTGCCTGGTTGATGTGATTGATGCTCCGTTTGATGTCGAGCGCAAGTGACTCGACCTCCTTGGCGACGATGACGAAACCGCGGCCTTCTTCGCCTGCCCGCGTAGCTTCGATCAAGGCATTCAGCGATAAGCGGCGTGTCGCTTCCGCCACCTGTTGGATGTAGCGGATTGAGGCGTGCATTTGTTGATTGCGTTCCGTCGCCTCGTCCAGTGACTGGGATGTATGGACGGACAGTGTCCGCAACAGCGTCGTATCCTGTTGCAACGACTCGAGAATCCGATGACTCGTTGTCGCTTCTTCAGTAAAGGCGCTGACCCGTTGATGGCTCGTCTGGATTGATCCGTCCATCGTCGCGAGTGCGTCGATCGAGGTCGTCAACAGTTGACCCGATTCGCTGATGATCTGTTCCATCTGCGTCGACTGGTCCGTCAATGACGTCGCCACTTGATGGACGGCGAGGACGGATTCATCAATCGAGGCGAGTTGGGACGAAAAACCGGGTTGAGTCGCCTCCAGTCGTTCACTCGCAATGGCGATTTCTTGTGTCAGACTGCCGACTTGTTGCATCAGTTGGTTGTATTGGTGCGTCAATTGCTGTAATTCAAACGTCGTCGTCTTGATGCTGATCGGCTGATAGGTGCGTCGTGCATAGGCCTCTTCAATCTTTAAGGACAAGACGGACAGCGGAGCCAGTTGTTTTTTGATACGGGCCCGGATCAGCAGACTGACAAAACAGAGGACAACAATCCCAAGGATACCTAACTTCATCGCCAGTGCCTTGGCAGGGGCGACCAACCGTTCCTGATCGACCGATAAAAACAGGACATCGTTCACTTCGGGAATCGACATCGCGAGAACGAACCGGTCGTTGCTCGTAAATGTCGTCACGCGTGCTTGCTTTAATTGTTGCGTCACGTCTTTTTTCTGTTGCGCCGTCAACGTCAACGGTTGAAGGGCTACGTTTTTGGTTGCAAGCGACTGAATCGCTGCATCGTACTCGTCCCGTGCCATATCAGCGAGCTGTTGATTTTTTAAACGTTTGATGGCGCGTGTCCGTTCCTGTTCGTCTTCCGGATACGCTAAGTAGATGGAGCGGATATTTGCATCGAGCATCGTCATTTCGCGTTCGAGCCGTTCGCTGACGGACTTTGTCGACGCGCGGTAGAGTTCTTCAACGCTTAAGGCACTGATCAGTAACAGTCCCATCGCGACGATTGGGATCAGCCAGTTGTTTAATTGTTGGGCCAATAATCTTTTTTTCTGTGTAGGTTGCTTCATTCGTTTTATCGCCTCCATGCTTCCTATCGGGAAGTGGGGCGGTAGATTTTATGAAGGACATGTAGTGTTCTTGTAAAGGTTCAGCCCACAAAAAAAGGACATCCGAGGATGTCCGCTGTCAGCCGGCATGCGGCAGGTAAGTCGAGACGAAACTGGTCGTCATTTGGAGCAGCTGTTGTGTTTCTTCTTTTGGTTCGGATGTGACATAAATAATCAGGGCAGCGGCGACGGCAACAAAGATGATGATGACGAGAACAACAAAAAACGGCATCTTACTTTTACGTTTTTCTTCTTTCATATCCATAACAATAATCCCCCTTATCCAAAATAAGCAAAGCCTGTATGGAATGTTTCCCTCGTTGCAGAAATGGAAACCTTTGGTTGCTTGAAAAAGGACTTAAATCATCCGATAGAGAACTGTACAGAGTATGAAGTTTGTCAGTCGAAGGGGTGTCAGGGTGCCATGTTGAGTCAGTTTAATCAGTTTCTGTTGAATTTTTCATTGTTGATTACATCGCTCTTGTTTGCGTTTTTACCGCTTCGGCATACGGAACGGATTTCACCGGCATCCCCACTTCGGATCCGGTTAATTGTTGGTGTGATTGCCGGTTTGATTGGTGGATTATTAGTCCTGAACAGTATTACTTATGACGGGGCAAAAATTGATTTACGACTCGTTGCGCTTGTGACGGCGTTTTATTATGGCGGCTGGGTCAGTGGCGGTATCACGACAGTCGCGATCATTGGTGCCCGCTTCATCATTACACCACCCGGCGCCTATGACGGATTAATTTTGACGACATTAATTTGTATGGCGTTACTCGTTACTGCCAGTATTTACCGTCGGTTTGCGTCGCATACGCTCAAGGATTACTTGATTTTGATTGGCATCGGCATCGGATATAGTTTACCGGCACTCTATTTATTGACGGAAACGTTCACCCGGTTTCTTGAGATCTCACTTGTCTACATCATCTTCATTCTGCTTGGCGGCTACGTCACGTACCGCTTCCTGCAGGAGTTGCGGAAACATTTCCAGTTCGTCCAGACGCAACAGGAACTGGCGTTGACCGACGGACTGACGAATCTCGCCAATCGACGGAAGCTCGACGAGACGTTGGCGCATTACGACCAACACGGTTATGCGTTCTCCGTCCTGATCGTCGATATCGATTTCTTCAAATCGGTCAATGATACATACGGCCATGACGGCGGTGACGTCGTCTTACGTCAATTGAGTCATCTGTTGCAACACTGTAGTCCCGATGAAGCACTCGTTGGGCGGTATGGCGGGGAAGAGTTTGTTGTCTTGTTGCCGGACATGCCGCTTAAAGAAGCCGTCCGGCTCGGGGAGACGATTCGCCTGGCCTGCGCCGATCAACATTTTGTCTTCAGTACGTATCCGGCATTTCATGTCACGTTATCAATCGGGGCGGCCTCGTCGGATCAAGGCGAGACATCGTTTGAAGTCGTCCAAAAGGCCGATCAGTCCCTTTATCAAGCGAAACAGACGGGTCGGAACAAGGTCGTCGGTTACAGTGATGAATAATCCAACACCAACAGGCGGGCTCCTCGGAGTCCGCCTGTTTCATGTTGCACGTAAAATTTATTCCCCGACCATCCCGTCATGGTCATTGTCCCGCATATGGGGATAGAGCCAATGGTCATCCGTGATCGGCATAGCGAAACCGGCGTCCTTCGCCTCTTGGATCGTGACTTGTCCGTTGCCGTCGGTGTCGACAGTTGAGACATCACCCGTGTCCGGAGCAGGCGCCGTTTCAACAGCGTCTTCTGCTGTCTCATCCTCGTCTTCTGTCAAACCGAGTGCGGCATTGACTTCATCCGGATTCACATTGTCGAAGTCATCGACGATGACATTGCCCTTTAACGTGTACGTGTACTGATAATGGGACGGAATTTGCGTCTTGGTATCGGGGTAGGTGATGATCGCCTCAAAATCCGTCACCTCGCCGGCCTGGCGGATACTGTTCTCCATATAGGCTTGATCGCCGTGGCGGTTGAGCGTGCTGTCCTGCGGCGTGATGTTGTAGGCGTTCGAGACACCACCGAGCGAATCGGCAATGACATGTCCTTCGTCTAACTGAGGACTTTCGACACCCGGAACCTTCGCTTCGTCCGAATAATAGCGACCGGATGATGTCACGTCTTCCGTCTCCTGCTGGAGCGTGATTTTTTTAGCGGTGACTTTAACGAGTTGTGCGTGTTCATTCGTGAAGGCCCAGTACTCGCGTTCGCCAAAACCGATGTTCACGACGACATTGGGTTCCCGGTCGCCGGACAGGTCGCCGCCATCGACTTCAATGGGTGTATAGCCGGGGAACGACTCGTTCTCGGAAGAGACGGTCGACTTGTTTTCCTGAACCGATTCCGTTGCTTCTGCCTCGGCAGTTTCTGCGGAAGCGGTATCAGCAGGTGTTGTCTCTTGCTGTTTTTCTTCGGTCTTCTCTGCGGCAGACGTTTCTTGAGACACCGGTGGGTCGACCTTTGGTGTCGGCGCAGATGATTCTTCCGCAGCACAACCTGTCAAAAGCAGGGCGGCTAACGGTAAAGCAAAATAAGTAAAGGATGATTTCATCAGTGGACTCCTCGCGTGTCATGACATACTTGTCCATTGTAGAAATCTTCCAGTCCGAATACAAGGTGATTTTTAATATCTAACTAATTTCAATATATCGTAAGACACCTTTCGGAGAAATCGCCATAAAAAACACGCCACGATACGTGACGTGAGAAGAATCTTATGCCTCATAATGCACCTCTTCTTCAAACGAAGGCAAGTTGTTGAAAAATCTGATGCTGTTCAAAAGCAGTTAAGATGCTTGGCGCAATCTGTTGCCGAATCAGCTGTTCATCGGCCCATGAGTAGGCGTCATGCTCTTCCGATAACGTTACACTGCTGGTCACGGCTGTACAGAAGTAGACCAACAAGATGACCTGGCGATCGGGATGTGTCAGAATGCTTGAGGCATAAGCGATTTTGTCGACGGTCACCGTCAACCCCGTTTCTTCCCGGATTTCACGAATCAGACTGTCTTCCGGTTGCTCCCCAAAATCGATTTTTCCACCCGGACATTCCCACGTTCCGCCACCGGAGTCGGCAGCAGCACACTGAACGATTAAAATCCGGTTGTCGTGCCGCACGATCCCTTTGACGGCTGTTACGATGGTCGACATGTCATTTCCTCCTTTCGCTTCAGTACAACTGCTTTCGGTCCTTCTTGTTGAATCAACTGACCGTCTTGCAGGTAAATACCGGTTTGCTCGGGTAAGCCGTAGCCGAAGCGACTTTGTGTTGCTTCAAACGCCTGCAACAAGCTCGTCTCTTCCTGCCACGTATCATAGTGGACGGAAATCACGGCGTCCATTAGACCGAGTCCTTCAAGGACGAGCGCCTTGCCCGCCCGTTGATCGATCGCGGGAATCCGGCACGCGTCCGGTGTCAGTAAGGCGCCGGCGGAAAAACCGGCGACCGGAACACCGTGCTGAAACCGTTCTTGAATGAGCGCTCCGATTGGCGTCTGCACGATGAATTGTTGATACAGTTCCGTTTCCCCACCCGAGATGATGATGCCGGCGCAGGCACTCAGCTGCTCGAGTTGGTCGTCTGTTGGACTGGCGGACAACGGCAAGTGGAAAAATGCTGTTGCGCCGCAAGCAGTTAACATCTTCGTATAGATCGGCGCGTAATCGGACCAGGAGGAACCGGGACGCGGCACATACAGGAAAGCGACGGGACCTGTCCCGTTCAAACACGAGACAAACGTTTGACACAAATTCGGCGTAAACGGGGGACTACCGCCAAATAAAAAGAGGTGTTGATTGACCATGACTGCTGCCTCCTTACTCAAACTATTCTCTTAGAATAAAAGAAAATCGAAAACAAGGGTACCTGACTCTTTTTTGGGATAGGTAGAAAACGGAAAATGAATTACAATGGTAATACTAGGGAGAAAACGAAAGGGTTAAGTGAAATGATGAAAAAGCACATCAATCAGATAACATACCGGGAATCAGGCATGGGGAAAGGTCAAACGTTCACGTGGACGAAAGCAACACGGGAATTACGGTTAGAAGATGAAGAAGGAAACGTCTCGGAAGACGTTCATCTATTATCCGAGCACGAACAACTGGAACTCGAGCAATTGTTGCTACACGTCGATCTTATGCACTGGCAACCGGTTTATACGACGGAGTGCCTGATTCTCGACGGCACGGACTGGGAGATCAGGTGGAGTGGTCCAAATGGAGAGGGGACGTCTCGAGGCAGTAATGCTTTTCCGGACAAGTGGGAGCTTCTTCGGGACTGGTTGTATGGACAGTTTGTAAAAAACGGGGAGGACAACAAATGAAAAAATGGTGGATCGGACTCATTGTCTTAATGGGATATTCCATCCCGTTCGTGTACTTTGCATTATTAGAAGACTTCAAGACCAGCACGTTACTCGGCTATGTCGCTTTACTTGGGATGTTTACGATACTTGCCTTTATTGGGCAGCGGTTTAGTCATCTGCTGTTTGTCGTTGTCGGTAATATCGTCTCGTATTTCGTATCGCTTTATTTTGCGAAACAGATGAGCGATTTCGGTTGGGACGGTTACTTCAAACCGTTGACGGCGGAACAACTCATTTTGCTTGTCAGTCTGTTGATGGTCATTCCGCAGTGGATTGCAGTTGTAGTTGCGATGTCACGTGAAGCGAAACAACGGATGAAGAAGCAGACGACCTAATAAGTGGAGGGGAACATATGAATGAAAGTAGTGAAGCACTTTTAGAAGCGATTATCGAGATTTTAGGGACTGGACTACAATTGGATTTGACAGAGCTTTATCAGCGTGTACGAGAGCGGAGTGATTTGGATATTTCTCGTTTTTCGACGGAAGCGGGATTAGACGCACGCATTCGAAAATTGATTTATCTTCATGCAAGTGAGTGTGAATTATATGAAGGAACTCAGGACTTGTTCTACAGTGAGACCGGAAAAGGGACAGGACGTTGGGGATTACGGAGGTAAAAAAACACGCCACCAAAAGTGACGTGTTCCAGAGTATTAGACTAACCCTAAAATCTCAACCTCGACCAAAGCACCTTTCGGTAACTCTTTGACGGCGATGCAAGATCGTGCGGGGAAGTGGTTATGTGGAGCAAAGTAATCGGAGTAAATATCATTAAACGCAGCGAAATGATCCATGCTCGTTAAGTAACACGTCGTTTTGACGACACGATCCGGTGTCAGACCCGCTTCTTTTAAGATGGCATCAACGTTTTTCATAACCTGCTCCGTCTGTTCTGTAATACTACCGGCTACCATTTCACCCGTCGCCGGATTGATCGGGATTTGACCTGAGGCATATAACGTACCGTTAGCGATGAAACCTTGCGAATAGGGACCAATCGCAGCGGGAGCGTTGGTTGTTTCGATTTTCTGGAATGAACTCATGAAAACTCCTCCTCTAATCTAAAATAAATCGTATGTATAACGTGCTATCTGCCTTGAACTATAGGATAATTTTTACAACACCATCACCATACTTACAAGGAGTGAATCTAATGCCTCTTTATCATAAATTAGTCCGGGATCAGATTCCAACTATCATTGCTCGGAACGGAAAAAAAGCAACGTTCCGGACACTTAACGAGGAAGAATTCCTCGTCGAAGCGAAACGGAAATTGCATGAAGAAGTAGCCGAATATGAAGAAGCAACGGAGACCGAAGAATTGGTCGAAGAATTGGCCGACTTATTGGAGCTGGTTCACGCGCTGGCTCGGACGCACGGGACGACACCGGAACAACTGGAAGCAATCCGGCTGACGAAACACGATAAGCGGGGCGGCTTTGATGACAAGTTGTATCTGATTGAGGTCGAAGATTGATTCCGGCAGCAAAACTGACGACACACGATTTGTATACGTCGTTGGTCGATGCCATTGACCAAGCCGATGAAGTCTATATCGTCGCCGCCTTCGCCCAACGCTCGGGTGTTGAACTGTTGTTACCGGCGTTACGTCGCGCCATCGAACGGGGCGCTGATGTTCATTTTTTGGTTGGCGACTACTTACATATTACGGACCCGGAGGCATTGGCAGAATTATTGAAACTGGATGGTCTGTCGATCCGGTTTTATCGCTCCGGCGGACGGGCGTTTCATCCGAAAGCCTATTTGTTCCGTAATGCAGAGACGGGGCTGTCGATTGTCGGCTCATCGAATATCTCCAAAAGCGCGTTTCGGACCGGTGTCGAGTGGAATCTCCATTTGCCGCAAGCTGTCGCACCGCATATCTTGGATGATGCGATTGAGGCATTCATGGATCTTTATTTAAGTGAAGCAGCTCAAGACCTGAATCCGATTGTCCTGGAAGTGTACCGGCAAGAACATGACGCACGGCAATATGTTGCGGAACCGGAAGTTGATTATGCGGAGCAACAGCTCGTCACGTCCGATGAAGTTCTGCCGCACCGGGTGCAGGAGGAAGCATTACGTGCACTCCAGGAAACAATAGAAGAAGGAAGGACACGTGCTTTGACTGTGCTTGCGACCGGACTTGGGAAAACGTATCTCAGTGCATTTTTTGCGCGTGATTTTAAGCGGGTACTGTTCCTCGCACATCAACGCGAGTTGCTGGAACAAGCGGAACGTTCGTTTAAAAAGGTCGAGCCCAATTGGCAGACGGCTTTGTATATCGGATCAGACCGCACGAACGATGAACAGACGGACGTGCTGTTTGGATCAGTCCAAACGTTATCCCAAAACCGGCATCTCGAACGGTTTGCAAAAGACCATTTTGATTTGATCATCATCGATGAGTTTCACCATGCAGCAGCTAAAAGTTATCAAAAAGTGCTGGCGCATTTTGAACCGCGTTTTTTGCTGGGACTGACAGCGACGCCGGACCGGATGGACGGAGCGGACGTCTATGCACTTTGCGACAATAACGTTGCCTTTCAAATGCACTTCACGTCAGCGATCAATGAAGGATTCCTGACACCGTTCCATTATTACGGGATTCATGACGTCATCGACTATTCGCAATTGCGGCGGATGGGACGGAAATATGATGCGATGGAACTGGAACAGGCGCAGATTGATCGGGCAGTCTCAGAAAACATCTATGCCGCCTGGTCGAAGCACCGGCAGACGAAGACGATCGGCTTTTGTTCGTCGATCCGTCAAGCCGAGTACTTAGCGCAGACGTTCCGAGAAATGGGCCATCAGGCGATTGCCTTGACCGGACAGACCGTCAATCGACGGGAACGGATTCAAGAGTTTGAGCAGGGGGCGTTAGAGATCGTCTTTACGGTCGATTTATTTAATGAAGGAGTCGACATTCCAAAAGTCGATACGTTACTGTTTTGTCGTCCGACGGAATCGATTGCAATCTACACGCAGCAAATCGGACGGGGCTTACGTTTAGCGAATGAGAAATCACATTGTGTCATCATCGATTTGATCGGCAACTATAAAAACGTCGAAACGAAGCTGATGTTGCTTGGAATAGTAAAAGACAAACTCAAGCGTGGCGATACGGAGCCGATTACGCCACCAAAGGGATGCATTATCGAGTTTGATACAGAAGCATTGAATATCATTCATCGGATGCGTCAGCCGAATCAGCGTAAACTCCGATTGATTGAGAGCTATGAACAACTGAAGCTCGATCTCGGACGTCGTCCGACTTACGTTGAAATCGGTCAATTAACAGCTGTACCGACAGGCTATAAGCAAGAGTGGGGCTCCTACGTCGGTTTCCTGAAAGAACAAGGTAAATTGACAGGTGAAGAAATCGAGACTTACGATGCTACCCGTGAACTGATTGAACAGGTCGAAAAGACGGTCATGAACCGGAGCTACAAGATGGTTGTCTTGCTGGCAATGCTCGAGCGTGGAGAAGAACGATGGATGGAACCGATTACCGCAGAGGAAGTTGCGCCGTTCTTTTATGAATATTTGCATGCGGAGAAGTATAGGGAAGTAAAGGATGCGCAAGGAAGGGCATTTGAAAATGGATACAATGAATCCAAAATAGTGGCATTGCTGAAGCAACAGCCGTTTCCGAAGATCGGGTATCCGTTTGAAACAACTAAAGACCAAAGAACATTATTTATTCAACAAGACCTTAAAATAAATAGTAGGGTATTAACAGGGTGGATAACTGATATTGTTCAATTCAGATTGAAATCATATTTTCTACGAAATATCTACAGACATAGTCAGTAAGTTCCTAATCAAAAAGCCATTTGATGACAAGTGATTGAACTGAACCCTGAATGGTGGACACTTGATAAAAGACCCCATTCGGGGTTTTTTGTGTTTAAAGAAATCGATATACTGTACCTATTCAATTTAGACGGGAGAACTATTCATGAACAGACGCACCT
>NZ_JACSMS010000016.1:0-44102 GCF_018618795.1 Exiguobacterium sp. s192
AATGAGCTACGGTATCAAAAACGATTAAACGGCTTAAGTCCGCTGGAATTCAGGGCTCAAGCCGTTTAAAAATTTTATATTATTTTACCTGTCTACTTGACGGGGAGTAGTTCAGACAGCGCAAAAATGCGCTTTTTCCTGTAGGAGTTGCGTGTAGCGAGTGATTTTTTTGCGAGATCAGGGTGGCAGATTATCATTCTGCCACTCTGATCTTTGTAAAAACTGACTTTTGAGTCAGCCCCTTTTTTGTATCATCTGCTCTTTTGCCGCTTCACGGAAAAGACGATCGCCGCAAATAACGACAACAGTCCTCCTGCCCAGCCGATGATCGGTGCGTATGAAAACGTATCGCGCAACAGCATCCCGCCAACGATTAAAATCGCCGCATCGGCGGCGAACAACACAGCTAAAAAGCGATAGTTCATCTGAAGTCCCCCTTTCTTCTCAGAAACATCCACCGTACTTTTCATCTTTCCCTGATTTTAAAGCACGCATGCATCGGCTCGATTGTGAATGTCCCAAAACGTCTCGAGCACTTTTTGGTATGAATTTCTTGTATTTAAGATAATTTTCTAATAACACTATATTTTTGAGTCTAAAAAATGTACGATTACGGTAAGAAATAGGTATAGTAGTTACATCTATTATTGAATCGGAAAGCTGACGCAAAGGGGCATCCATATACTTTATGAAAAAATGGTTCAATCAAAAAATCAGCCGACAAATCATGTCCGCTTTTTACCTCATACTAATTACGCTTTCTGTTTCTTCGATTGCTGCTTACTTTTATACGAACCATCAAGTCATGAGTGCCAAAACCAGTCTCGATGCCATCAGCGAGCGTCAGGAACGGGCGACGTCCTTATGGGACGACTGGCAGTCGCTCCAATATGAGATGCGGGGATATATCGTGTTTGGAGACGACGCTGTATTAGAGACCGTCGACGAAAAAACACAATCGCTGGAGGAACAAACCCAGTGGTTCGAGAAAAACGGAACTTATGAGGCTGATCAAATCTATGCCTCCGATGTCCGTTCGCTTTACACGTCCTACACGACGTTCGTGATGCCGAGCTTGATCAAGTATGTCCAAGCCAAACAAGACGGGACTGTCGATGAAAGTTTTCTGCAGATGCCGAGTCTGAAATCGATGATGCCGGAAGTCAAACGGGATCCGAACCGAAAGTTCAAGATGAATGCGTCCGACAGTGAAACGATGCGTAAAAGTGTCAACACGATGGAGAGTGTTTTCACCAATTACCGGACAAGTCTGCAGGCCAAAGAGACGATGGCAAAGGACAAACTGATTACACAAACAAAATACGCAGAATGGATTTGGCTTGTGAATCTGCTTGTCTTATTTCTCGTCATTCTGTTGATCATTCGTCCCTTCATCGAACGGACGACACGTCAGATTCAACTGCTCAGTAAAGAAAGTAAGCTGCTTGCTCAAGGACTTCACACGGCACCGTTGATTCCGATGAATCGGACCGATGAGATCGGTGAGCTCAGCAAGTCATTTCATCAAATGGCGACGGCACTGACCGACAACAAACATCGGTTGATGTCGTCCAACGATAATCTGGAACAAGCACTGCAATTGACGTTGCGCAATGAAGCCCATCTCAAAATCCGGAATCAGTTGACCGAAACACTTGCCGACCGCGATACCGTGACAGCTTATCCAGCTGTCATCGAAAAGATGGTCGAGATTACCGACTCCACGAATGGTTCGTTGATTTTCAAAGAAGGGACGACGGTAACGAACATCGTGTCTCACGCCATGTCGGAACACGAGCAGGATCAGTTGATTGCGACGATTGAACCGGTCATTCGAAAAGCACGGACAGACAAAGTTCCGCATACGGCTCAATTCGAAGAACGCGCTTTTGCGGTGACACCGGTCCTTGATGCCAGTACCGATGAAATCATCGCCTACATCTATCTGATGCGCCTGCACCGCCCGTTTGATCGGCAAGAGCAGGAAGAACTAGCCGCCTTTGCCCGTCAACTCGCGTTGTCACTCCTCCGGATGCGCTCTTTCGACGAGATTGATCAAGAACGGGAAAAAACAGCCCGCTTGTTGAACTCGATCCGCGAATCGATCGTCTACATCGAACCGGACGGACCGATTCAATTGATCAACCGACCGTTGCTCGAATTATTTGATCATCCATCCGCCGTTGAGTCCAAGGCCGAATGGTTGATTGAAATCGATGATTCGATCACCCATTTGAAATACCAGGTCGATCAACTGCCTGAGTTCGAACGGTACTTACGTCAAACCTTCGTCAACCGGGAAACAGGAGAAGGCATCACGTTTTCGATTAACCACGAACGACGGTTCATCAAGACCTACTCGGAAGAAATCCATTACGGTGGGAAGTTCCGGGGTATCCTGCTTGTTCTCCGTGATGTGACGAACGAAGTCGAAATCGATCGGATTAAAAATGAACTCGTCTCGACGATTTCCCATGAGTTACGGACACCGCTCTCCTCAATTTACGGCTTTACCGAGCTGATGATCCAGCGGGATCTTCCGTCACATCGGCAAAAAAAATACTTGAACGCGGTCCACTCAGAAACGGAGCGGCTGTCCCTGTTGATCAATGACTTCCTTGATTTGCAACGGATGGAGGCCAATAAACAAGAGTACACGTTCGAACCGTTTGATTTACTTGCGATGATGAAGGACTTAAAACAACTGCATAGTCTGTCTTCGTCTAGTCATCAAATTCGTGTCTCATCTGACGTGTCGCCTCTCTTGATTGAGGCCGATGCGAAGAAAATCCGTCAGTTGTTCGGAAACTTGATCAACAATGCCATCAAGTACTCCCCAGCCGGTGGTGCCATTGAAATCCGTGTGACCGAGCACAATGAACGGCTGCAGGTTGCGATTACCGATCATGGTATCGGTATACCAGCTTCCGCCATGAGCGAACTGTTCCAGAAGTTTTACCGGGTCGATAATTCCGATACCCGAAAAATCGGTGGAACGGGGCTTGGCTTATCCATCTGTCGCGAGATTGCTCGTGCCCATGATGGTGAAATCCACGTCGAATCGATCGAAGGACAAGGCTCGACGTTCACCGTCGACTTGCCGTTAACACAACCTGATGCATAAGCAAACCGCGCTGTTCCGAAAAGGAACTGGCGCGGTTTTTTTGATTATATTTTTTTAATCAGCCTTTAATACGACTTGCAATGTCCACCGTACGCTTCGCTTGGTGACGAACAGCCGGTTCAACGGACTCGACCATGTTGCCGTCTTGATCGACGGTCACCGTCGTCCCGTATGGATTACCGCCTGCTGCAAACAGGACCGGATCCGAGTAGCCTGGTGCTGCGACGATCGCACCCCAGTGGAACATCGATGTATACACAGCAAGGACAGTCGCTTCTTGTCCGCCGTGCGGATTTTGAGCCGATGACATCGCGCTGACGACTTTATTGACAAGTTTCCCCTGACCCCAGAGACCACCTGTCGTATCGAGGAACTGTTGGAATTGTCCCGGGACATGTCCGTAACGGGTCGGGACACTGAAGATGATTGCGTCCGCCCAGTCGAGCAGGTCGGGTGTCGCTTCTTCGATTTCACGCGTGGCATCGGTATGTTTTTGCCAGAGTGGGTTGGAGGCAATCGCTTCTGCTGGTGCCGTCTCCTTGATTTTCGAAAGACGCACTTCGGCTCCAGCCGCTTCCCCTGCTTCTTTCGCCCACGTGGCGAGTTGGTGATTCGTTCCGGTCGAACTGTAATAGATGACAGCCAGTTTCACATTAGACATAACTTCGCTCCTTTTTTCAAAAACAGTGACGGACAATGGATGTACATGTCATCTTTTCCCGCTTTTTGGATAAAGTAACGCCTTTACTTTGAATCCAAGGGATTTTTATACTTCTTGTGGAACCAACCACTTGAACCAGCGACCGTGGCCGTCTGTCTCGGCAATCGTCTGTTCCGTCAAGACTCCATCGATGTACGCATCAAGATGCAAGTACCGGTCCTGGACGTTGTTGTACAGGTGGTAGAGGTTCCGCGTCTGTCCGATTTCCTCGACGACTTGGAGCAATTCCTTTTTCACAGCCAGCGGCATCTGGTTTGCGACATGTGTGTGGAAAATACAGAGGATACTGTCGTCCGGTGTCTGCGTTGCGTACCGCTTCAATAATTGAATTCCGTCCCCTTCGACGAGTTCCAGCGCGGACTCTTCCACGTAACGCGCTGCCGCCTCGAACATCTCAAGCCGTTCCCGGTGCTCCGTCCAAATCAGTGCTTTCAGCCACAACTGTTCATCGGCATCGGTCAGATCGACGATATTTAAATCGAGTCCGGTCCGCATCGTGACGGGTGGTGGTGTTTTTGGAAGCGTCGGTGTTACCGTTCCCTCGATGACGGAGGTTAGATGCAGACGGGATGCCGGATTGCCGACCGTCTCCCCTGCCCCGTAATCATAGGCATATTGATCAAACAACAGTTGCAATCCGGCACTCGTTCCGATTTCGAGCAGAGCGAGCGGTTGGTTCGTCTGTTGATGAATCTGACCAAACACCGGATACAGATACGTACAGCGTCGGACCTCGTTCGTTTGGACAAGACGTTGTGCCAGCAGCGGAATTAGATCCGCTTCGTAAGTCTGACAAAAGGATTCGAAATCTGCGAAGGACTCCGCAAAAGGTTTTGGCTGTTCCGTCACGCTCGGATAGTACGCGGCGAGCGGATGATCAATCCCTTTCAGCAACAGATAGTGGACGGCACCAAACAGGAGATTCGGAATCGGTTGCCCGTCGCGCGCGTGTCGGCACAGTTCAAGAATTGCCGGAGTTTGTGCAATTTCCTCCGATAGATATTCATAAAACGGACTCGAGTCCCGGCACTCTCGTTCCGCGAAAATCTGGAAGCGTTGTGCGATTTCTGCTTGTGTCACGAATCGTTCCCCCCTTTTTTCGTTACCCAACCTTATATTCCCTAAATTATTCCAAAAACCTGTTTCCGACATCAAAAAAACTCTTCCGCCTGTAACAGGGGAAGAGTTCGTCTGACGATTAATCAGCTTGTTTTTTCTTAAGAATATCCGTTACGACTTCATTCAGTTTTTGTTTGAAGACCGGTCCGAAACTTTCCGCGTACGAATTCGTCATATGACTGACGTCGCGGTAGATGACGACATTTCCGATGACCGGACGGAATTCTCCATCGACGCGGAAGTAATCCGTCAAATCGAGTTTGTAGAGCGACTTGTTCGTTTGCTCGAAGTTTTTCCAATACGCTTCATCGCGCTGGTTGACTTCCGCATTCATTTTCTTCGTCGTCTCTTCGATGCTCGTCGTCTCGAGCGACTCAAGAACGTTAAAGCTGTAACGCGGATTATCCCGCAGTGCCAGACCGTCGATGCCGTACTCGTCTTTGACGTACTGCATCTGATCGACCATTTGTTGATGAATCTTATCCTTCGTCGCATTTGCTGCCGTGACGTGCGAAATGATGAGATCGACGTCGGCATCCTTCAAGTAATCGAGGACATTTTGGTTCCAGATACCTTTTAAGACGTTATCGTCATAGCCGGTCGAGAAGCGTGTCCCGGAACGGGTGATGTTCAAGACCCGGTACTTTTCACCTTTTGCAGCTTCGTGAATCGCTCCGAACCATTGCTCCGAGTGCGAGCTGCCGACGAGTGCAATCGTTGCGATGTAGTCTTTCGTTTCGCCATACTCGCCGACTTTGACGTCACTTTTGCTCAATACTTGGTTACTGCCGTCGGTGTGAACGAGCGGCAGGTCATCAAAGACGTTGGCGTACGACGGGAATGGCTCACGGTCCGGTGTCTGGTCCGGATTCTTGACTGCCATCGCCCCCGGATAATCGCCGGTGCTGACGCCGTCCGTCAATTCTTTTTCTTCAAAATACTTCAGACCGAGCAACGAACCGATCAACAAGACGTTGATGCTCGCCATGATGCCGAGCTTCTTGAAGGACGAGCGGTCGACTTTTGAGCTGCGGATCGGTTTTTCGATGTATTCCGTCATCAAGTAAGACAACAGAATTGACGACAGGATGATCAACGTCCCCATCCAGAAACCTGGTGTTTGCTGGACGTTGTAGCGGTAAAACTCAAGCAGGACCCAGTGCCAGAGATAAATCCCGAACGCGATTCCACCGAGTTTGACCATCGGTTTTGAACCTAAGAAACGTTTGATCCCGAACGTCGTCTCACGTGTTCCCGACAAGACGATGAACAAGGCACACGTCATCGGCCATAAGGCGATGTAGCCCGGGAACATTTCCGAGACGTTGAAGATGATCCCGGTTAGGATCAACCCGATCAATCCGAGCCAACCGATCACGGTTGCAATCCATTTCGGAACACGGATCGACGACAGGTTGATACACAGCAGACTTCCTAAGGCGAATTCCCAGACGCGTGTCATCGTGATGAAGTACGCCCACGGCTGATTGACTGACGTCAGATAAATCGAATAGGCGAGAGAAGACACGAACAAGACACCTAAAATCGTATTGATCATCGGTTTGACGTTCTTGATCGCATACTTTTTGACCATCCAGAGGATGAAGGCAAACAAGACAAACCAAATCATGTAGAACTGCCCTTGAATCGACAAGGCCCAGAAATGTTCAACCGGCGACTTCATTTGGCTCGCATCCAAGTAATCGGTACTCGAAATCGCCAGTTGCCAGTTTTGATAGAAGAACATCGAGGCGACGACTTCACGAATCGTCTTCTCTAAAATCGATTGCGGTAATAAAAACGAACTTAAAACCAGCACGACGGCCAAAATGAACAAGACCGACGGCAACAGCCGTTTGATCAACTTCGTGACATACGGTAAGAAACGAAACTCACCGGTCCGGTTGATCGTTGAGATGATCGATGTCGTAATTAGGAAACCGGAGATGACGAAGAACACATCGACGCCGCCGGAGACACGATTGAACCAGATATGATAAACCGCGACGAGTAACGCCGCGACGACACGTAACCCTTCGATTTCCGGTCGAAACTGACTTTTGGTATTGATGAGTTTTTGAGGGTGGACTTCTTTGTGATTCAGTTGATTCATTTTACATTAGCTCCTATACTATTTTTCTCACGACGAGACGAATGGAATTGAAAAAAATTCCTCCAACATTAAACACGCACCAATTCATCCTAAAGTAAAATACTAATAAAATCCATAACAATAGTAATTACTTTTGTGTTTCTTTGATCACCGACCACAACAAACACGACTCTTCTGATAACGAAGGGTCGTGTTTACATGTAGCTTATTTCACGGTTAACGTAAACGTTTTACTCTTGCGTAGTTTGATCGATTCCGCATGGACCGTCACGCGTGTCCCCCGTTTTTGTTTCGGGAACGTCATCGTCTGTGTTTTACCGGTCGCGATTTTCGTGTACCGTTTCTTGTTGATCGTCACGACAATCGTCTTGCCTTTAGTCGCTTTGACTTTCCATGCCGTGCTCGCTGAATTTAACGCCGTCGTGTATGATTTCAGCGTTGGATTGCCGGCAGCGACGACCCGTTGTTCGGAAACTTGGAGTTGTGTTCCTTTGCGCGCCACCAATTTGACGACTTGACCCGCTTTCAACGGTTTTGTCGGGATGGCGAACACCCGTGTTTTCTTCCGGTCGATATACGCCGTGTACTTGCCATCGATGTAGAGTTTTCCGTAAGAAGCATCCCAATCGAGCGCACCGTCAATCGTCGTCTGTTCGTCATTTAACGGCTGATGTAATACACTGGACATCATCACGCTGTCTTTTAACGAGAGTGATTTCGAGACATAACTGCCGGAACGGACAATCCGGTACTCAGCCAGTTGATCTGTATAGGGAATCGTCACTTCGGTCTTCTTGATTGCTGGCACGGTTGCGATTTTTTTCTTTCCGTAGTAGACAGTATACGTTCCGCCGTCAGTTTTACTCTCCAAACGGTACGTGAAGGTTTTGAAATTCGTATTTGTCGACTGGGTCACACGCGGTACTTCGTATCCGACGACCGTCCGCTGTACCGTCGTTTCCTTATCAAATACATTGCCGCCACCGATTGTAAACGAGATTGGTTGCCCGAGCAGTCCCGTCGTACCAAGTGGAAGGGTCAGCATCCCGTTCTCATCCGATACCGCACCGTTGATGCGTGTTCCGTCCTTGCGGAAGACACTGACCGGCACATCGGCCTGCCCAAGATCAATCCGGTACGTATAGAGACCTTCTTTGACTTCTTTCAGTTGATCGAGTGTCGCCGTCAGGTATCGTTTGTGTTGATAACGAGTCGTATCTTTCAATACGACACCTGTTTCTGTCGTATAAGCAACGGTATACTCCGTATTATAAATCCGCTTTTGACTTGTCGGAATCCGGACACCGTTCTCCTGATCAACGTCTCCCGTAAACGTAACCTTCTGAAGCGCAAGCGGTTCCGTCGTCCCGTCGATTCGTGTCAGCTGAATATCCGGCGTCAACGGCGTCTTCTCCAGAAACACAGTGTCCGCTTTTGTCCGATCATCAATCGCGATTGGTTCGCGTAAGTACTCTTTAAAGTCGAGCAGCGTCGTTTGTCCGTTCGCCCGGTAAATGGCACGTCCATCGGTCAAGACTTCTTGTGCTAACTCATCGGAATAGTCGACCAGTGTCTTGATTTGTCCTGTTTGCTTGTCCAGATAATACAAGGAAGTTGAACGGTTATCGTCTTTCGTCTCATCTTCTTCCGTTAGTTGCATATACAAACCGTCTGCCGTCTCATAGGCTCCACGGACAAATTGATCCGTCCGTTTATTCGGTAAGGCATACGTCTGATTGGTTTCTACATTCCGGATCACGGCTATCTTGCTGACATCAAGAATCCAGTCCCCTGTCAGCGGATAAAATTCATTTACGTCGATGGACTGAACTTTTGCAAACGTTCCATCTGCCTGCACATCATACCAGTCCGCGACGCCGTCCCGAATCAAGGAGAAACGGTTCGGACCAATCCACTGAACGGACGGAGTACGTCCATCCTTCACCGTATCACGGATGACGAATTGGTTTCCCTGTCGCTCCAGTACATGAAACGTATCCCAGCCTCCCCGTGCCACGAGATGATCTTGGTCAAGAACCCGTAAATACTCCAGATTTTCAGGGAGCTCCACTTCTTCCGATGTCCCGGTTTTAGCGTTCATGAAATAATACGGCTGAAAGTTTTCGTCAAAATAATCGTCTTGGAACAAGAATAATGTCTTGTCAGCAGATTCTGCCCGGAGGAACACATACGGTGATACACCACTTGGATACGGCGTCGTTTGTTTCGTTTCCAAATCATAAAATCCGATGATCGCCTGATCATTCTTTTTAATGTCATACGGGGCAGCTTCAGTCAGTGTCGTCAGCGTCAACCAGGTTCCGCAGACCAGTGCGGCACTCCCCATCCAATGTTTCCAGTTCATCTATGTAGAACATCCTTTCAAAATGCAGTGATTAATTCTATTTTATTCCATTTATTTTTTCTATTCAGATGTTTTTTGATACATCAGGTCAATGACAAACATATCGCAACCGATTCAAACGTTCGTTCTCATTTAGTTTAGGGTATAGACTACTTCACAACAATGATGAACGTTAGGAGAATATTATGATCGTATTTGGTTACGCCCTCTACTTATTGTTAGGCACGTTAAAATTCGTGCTGTTCAGCTTTTATACCAACACCGCTTTTCCGGTTGATCTCTTTTTAATGAACCTTGGCGGGATGTTCGTGCTGTCGAGTTGGACACTGTTGATCCAGTGGAACAAACGCCGCTGGATTTGGCTCGGTCTTTTAATTGCCCACAGCTTCCTCTTGATTTCCGATTTGTGGTACTACCGCTACTTCGAAGATTTCCTGTCAGTCTCGTTGATGTCGCAGATGTTGCAGATGGGTGATGTCAGCAGCGGTTTCGCCGCCCTGATCCTGCCGTCCGACTTCCTGTTGTTTGCGGACAGCCTGATTTTCTTAGCGATTCTCTTCTTTACACGCAACAAGACGTTTGCCGTCACGAAAAGCAAACGCCAAAAGGCAGCAAGTCTCGTTTTCCTCGCAGGTGTGATCCTGTTTGCTGCGCCAGTCACCTACAGCGTCGTCAAAGAAGATCAACGGCTCAGCCAGTCGGTCTCTGACATGCGGGACTATTATCAGCTCGGTTTCTGGGGGTACCACGGACTCGATCTGTTCCGCGGCATCCAAGGGGCAATCGGCTCAGAAGAAAGCTTGACCGCGTCTGAGCGTCAACGAATCGAGGACAACTCGATTTCAGCCGCAGACGGCGCCACGAAAAAACCGAACATCATTCTCGTCCAATTGGAATCGTTCCAGGAATCGGTCATCGACCAAACCGTGAACGGACAAACGTTGACACCGAACCTGAATAAGTTGAAACAAGAATCGCTGTACTTCCCGTCGTTTTACCACCAGACCCATGAAGGGCGGACCTCGGACGCGGAATTCATCACGAACACGTCGCTCTATCCATTGAAGTCGGGTTCGGTCTACACCCGATTCCCGGACAATGAATTCGGGGCGTTGCCTGAATTGTTGCGTAACAACGGCTACGACACCGCTGCCATGCATGCCTATGAAAAAGGATTCTGGAATCGGGATCAAGTGTATCAAAATCTGGGCTTCGATCACTTCTTCAGCCAAAAGGATTATCCCGATCAACAAGAAATCGGGATGGCGTTAAACGATAAACAGTTTTTGACGACATCGATCGAGCATATGGAAACACTCAAGGAACCGTACTTCTCGTTCCTCGTTGCCCTGACGAGTCATACCCCGTACGAGATTCCAAAAGACAAACGGGAGCTCGATTTGTCCGGCTATGAGGATCCGATGTTGAAACGTTATTACCAGACCGTCCATTATGTCGACGAGGCCGTCGGACAGATGGTCAAGGAGTTGAAGGCAAAAGACATGTGGGACGAGACACTCGTCATCTTTTACGGGGATCATGACAGCGGCTTGACGAACGAAGGCAGTGAGATGCAACAAAAAGCGCAGATCGACAATGCCGTCGACGCCTTTGAACTCGACCGCCAAGTGCCGTTGTTCATCAAAAAACCAAATCAAAACACAGGACAAGTCATTCAAGAGAACGGCGGACAAATCGATATCGCCCCGACGATCGTTGATTTACTCAATCTCGAGTCCCCGTATATGATGGGCAACTCCCTGCTTGATGACGAACCGAATCTGACCGCTTTCCGCGACGGTTCGTTCCGTTACAAGGACTACTATTACGAAGCGAACCTGACGGAAAAAGCTGGCAACGGCATCTGTTATGACGTCTCGACGAAAAAACAGATCGACCGTGACATGTGCCAGTCGCAAACGAAACAAGTACGAAAAGATTTGCGGCTGTCGGATGCGATTATCGAAAAGAATGGATTAGAGCAAGACTGAACCAATCATCCGAATCAAATGATCGTTGCAACACTAAAGGAGGAGCCGGACTCAGCATCCGGCTCCTCCTTTTATGTACTTTAGTCCATCCGTCTTGAACGGATCATTTAGTGAGCTGTCCGATATTCATTCAACCACTGCTGTTCCTCGTCGAACAGGACATTCCATCTTTTCATGATGATCCAGTCAAACAACTCCGAAATCGTCTTGTCCGAGTGTCGATAGCGATTTAAAAAACGGAATGCTAGCAAGATTTCGTCGCTTTGAATCTGTCGCTTTCGCTTAAGCATCGCTTTCACTCACTTATAGATGAATAAATTGATTTAATTCGTTAATTCCTTTAAGACCACGGGGTTTAATTTACTGAAGTTAAAAATTTTTAAAGTATCAAATTGAATAAAAATTTGTCTACTTAAATTTTCTTTCTCTTCTTCCAAAGCGTATTTTAGTAATTTGTCTTTCCATTCTTTCTGTTTGCTCATCATTCTTCTATGATGTTTCATTAATCCTCTTTGATCAGTCTCATATGCATAAATTAGTACGCTCTTATTAAAATCTTCTCTTAAAACATTAAGCACCATTTCCCACCAATATTTATCAGATTCACCCATCGACATGCCGTAAATAATGATTAAATTACTTTCTTTAATTACGCTAGTCGTTCTTTCCATTCTTGTACTAAGTGCATATTGATTTGATATTGTTTTAATCATCATCATCTGTAAATCTTCGTTTGATGAAAGTTTACTATCTATTTGTGATTCGTCATTAACTCCCAAAAGTATTTGTTCTTGACAATACCCGTGTATATGGATTGGTGAATTAGAATTTATTCCTCCCTGAGAATAATGCTCTATCCAATTTTTATGGAATAAGTCAAAAATCTCAGTATAATTAAAAATAATATAATTTAAATTTTTAACCGTATTTTTATAATGCGAATATTTTTCATCTAGATTCCGTTGATCTCTCTCGTAAGTATTAATAGGAAACCTGATAGAACTTTCAAAATTACTCAAATTTTCTTCTACTAAAAATTCTTGTATATTAACATCTAGATTGCGTTCAATATACTCAGTAAAATAATCGATAAATTCCTCATAATTTTTGATGAATTCCTCGATATCATCTTCAGTTTTAATTTTTTCCGTATATGATCCTATTGCAATTTCAAAATCAGACCAATCTATTTTTTCAATATCCCCTTCATAATCCCCTAATATTTCCTTTTGGAAATAATCATTTATTATATTTTTAATAAGTTTATTCTCTTTTTTTTCGTAGTTCTGATTCTTTAGGTACTTATAAAAATCCGCATAACTAGTTTTTAAACCAATATTAATATCGAAACCATTACCGATTAAAAATGTAATATTCATTTTCGTCTCCAATCCATTGTATATTTTTTTATCAATATCAAAATGGTAACTGTGATTTAAATAATTTTTTGACAATTTCAATAAATCCATTGTATATATACTTTTATTTCTTTACAACAAATGTATATCCTTATAATATCTATATGATATTTTTAGCTTAATAACAATTTTCCGAATAATTATTTCTCATTGAAAAAACTTAAACGATAAGATTAAACTATCTTGTCATTTAAGTTTAAATTAAAATTAGTTATAGATTTTTAGAGGCTATTAATTACACCATTCCGCTTATGCCGTCCATATCACAGTAATTGTAGAAGCAACTCTAGTCAGTTCTTTTTTGTCCGCGATGACGACTTCTATTTTCAATAATATAGATGAAACTAAAGTAGTATTTTGAAGTACCGAACACGCTAACGCGTTACATTTTTTTGCATTGACAACTCCTGGTTTAGATTATATCCACCTACTCGTCTGTAATCATTTTGAACATAAAATGGCAATGCTTTGTGGTTTGACAAATTAAGATTAAAATAGCAGACGTCACGCCTACTGTTGTTATCTTCTAATTCTAACGATATACGTGCTGTTTTTCATCAAAGAATCTACCAGCGGATGGCATGGGTCGACTCATTGATGAAAATGGCGGGTAAATTGATGTTGTATCGACAATCATTAATTTATCAAAGTTGAAAAGTTTCACGTGAATTATGAGACGAGAAAATTACTATTAAAATAAGTAACAAGGTAGAAAGATTAACTTGCTTGATTGATTTGTTTATTTATTAGTTTACTGACGTTATAGATTTGGTGGACTGACAGACCAATCATAATAAGATCCTCTATAATCTAATTTTTTCATAATAACTTGTTCTAATAAAGCAACCATTTGTGACCACACCAAGTAATCATTTGAACCATATTCATAATTACCATGGGCAGCATTATTTCTATTTCTCACGAAGGACCGAACTTTTTCCGCGTCATACTCAACTTCAAATGTATCTAGTAGATTTATAATTCTAGAACGAAGATTTCTAGTAAGTAATCCGTTCCACTTTTGCTTCATTCCAGAATCGTCAAAGTCATTTACATCCTCTAGTCCAATTAACGGAATAACATTTTCTTCCAAAAATAACTTGAATTCAGAATAAATTCCTCTTCTCTGTGCTCTACCTAAATAACCAGAAACAGTTTCTTCTAACTCTTCACTTACAAACTCTTCAATAACAGATCCTAATACAATATAAGGAATTGGAAAAATCAAATTTGAAGCTGATAATTGTATACCTGCCGAAATTTTTTTGAGTGAACTTCTAGATTCTGTAGTTAAACTTACATAGGTAGGAAAACAACTTTGAACAAATCTAGATAATCCCCGTGGGTATTTGACCTCAATTAATTGTCTGTGAGGTTTTAAAGGAGCAAACGAGCCATTACGTATTATACGAAATAATTCAGCATTATTAGAATATCCTTTAACAGTTCCCCACCTAACTTTTCCGCCATAAGCAATTGAACAAAGGTCAAGAATCAAGTCCATCAACTCATTTCCTTCATCCAAGTTTAATCTACCACTTTCTTTTCTTAGTACAATTTTAACCGTAAAAACATCTTCATTTTGCCTTTCAATTTCAGTCATCCGAGTAACAAGATTATTATTTTCAAGTATTTCTACCGATATCGTTTCTTGATTGTATGATAAAGAAAACTGGGTTTTATTTCTTGTGATTATCCCAAAAGATTCTGTCATTTCATCAAAACCTATAACAAAGTTTGGAATATAATACTCTAACATCTCACATTCTAAATTATTCCCGATTACTATCTCACCGATATCAAATTTCAAATTGATATCTATATCCGCTTGAGTACAATTTTCATTTTGGTTAACCAAAACTATTTTTTTTGCACTGAACGTTTTCCCATCAGTTGTCACTCCTTCAAAATTCCAAGGATAGACGGGTAATTCTCTACACATTAAAACACTATTAGTGCTAACAGAGATATCATTCCTATTTTTATCCCATACATTATTAATATTAAAATTTAAGTTAAAATCACTTTCTACTTCAATTACTTCTTCTGCTTCTTCAAGCCTGAGATTTCCTCTACCTTGTATATATGTCATTTATTTTCCTCCTATATTGCTATAAATCTCCATGAAATATCTTTTTAGTTTCCCCGGAAAATTATCTTGTGTATATTATTTATAATGTTAGCTATTTTTTAATAAATCTTTTCAGAAAAATCGATAGATAAAAAAGAAACTTTCCAAAAATCAAAAAATTAATGGAAAGTCTCTAAGTTAAATTTTTGTCATTTTTCACTACTAAGAATTTTAGCAACAAATATAATTTAGGTTCATAAAATCTTGTTACATCATTCCGCCCATTCCACCCATGCCGCCCATATCAGGCATTGCAGGAGCAGATCCGGCTGGTTCTGGTTTATCGGCGATGACGGCTTCTGTCGTCAAGAACATCGCTGAAACAGATGCTGCGTTTTGAAGTGCTGAACGCGTCACTTTCGCTGGATCGACGATTCCTGTTTCGATCATGTCGACATACTCGTCTGTCGCAGCGTTATAACCCATGCCTTGTGCTTCATGTTTGAGACGCTCGACGATGACGGAACCTTCTTGACCGGCATTTTCCGCGATTTGACGGAGCGGTGCTTCGAGCGCACGAAGGACGATGTTGACACCTGTCGCTTCATCGCCTGTTGTGACAGCCAAAATCGATTCAACGGCTTTCGTGACGTGGATGAAGGCTGTTCCCCCACCGGCAACGATTCCTTCTTCGACGGCTGCACGTGTCGCGTTGAGGGCATCTTCGATCCGGAGTTTCCGTTCTTTCAGTTCTGTTTCGGTTGCGGCGCCGACTTTGACGACGGCTACGCCGCCTGCGAGTTTCGCAAGACGCTCTTGGAGTTTTTCACGATCGAAGTCGCTTGTCGTTTCTTCGATTTGTGAACGGATCGTACCGACACGGGCTGTGATTGAATCACTGTGTCCGTTTCCTTCGACGATTGTCGTGTTGTCTTTTGAGACGACGACTTTCGACGCGCGGCCGAGTTGCGTGATTTGTGTTTCTTTCAGATCAAGACCAAGTTCTTCTGTGATCAGTTCTGCGCCGGTGACGATCGAGATGTCTTCGAGCATCGCCTTACGACGGTCTCCGAAACCAGGTGCTTTAACCGCAACGGCGTTGAACGTTCCACGGAGTTTGTTGACGACGAGTGTCGCGAGTGCTTCGCCTTCGACGTCTTCCGCGATGATCAAGAGTGGTTTGTTTTGTTGGACGACTTGCTCAAGAACCGGCAGGATTTCCTGGATGTTCGAAATCTTTTTGTCCGTAATCAGGATGTACGGGTTCTCAAGGACCGCTTCCATTTTATCGGAATCCGTGATCATGTATGGTGATGCATAGCCACGATCAAACTGCATGCCTTCGACGACATCAAGTTCCGTCGTGAAGCCGCGTGATTCTTCGATTGTGATGACACCGTCCTGACCAACACGTTCCATCGCTTCGGCAATCAATTGACCAACTTCTTCGTCAGCTGCCGAAATCGCCGCCACTTGTGCGATCGCTTCTTTGCCTTCGATTGGTTTCGCAATCGCGTGCAGTTCTTCGACGGCGCGGCGGACTGCTTTTTCGATCCCTTTACGGATGACCATCGGGTTCGCACCCGCTGTGACGTTTTTAAGTCCTTCACGGATCATCGCTTGTGCGAGGACTGTCGCTGTTGTTGTACCATCCCCTGCGATTTCATTCGTTTTCGATGCGACTTCTGCCACAAGCTTCGCGCCCATGTTTTCGAAGTGATCTTCGAGTTCGATTTCTTTTGCAATCGTCACACCATCATTCGTGATGAGTGGTGAACCGAATTTACGTTCGAGGACGACGTTCCGTCCTTTTGGTCCGATCGTCACCTTGACTGCGTCCGCTAATGCGTCTACTCCACGAAGCATCGCCCGGCGTGCCTCTTCACTGAATAAGATATCTTTTGCCATGACTGAAATCCCCCTTTGATTAGTTTGCTACTGCTAAAATATCGCTTTCGCGTAAGATTAAGTATTCGTTGCCATCGACTTTCACTTCTGACCCTGCGTATTGCGCATAGATGACGTGGTCCCCGACATTCACTTCAAGTGGTACACGGACACCCTGCTCCGTCACACGGCCTGTACCGACAGCGACGACTTTACCCTCTTGCGGCTTTTCTTTCGCTGACCCAGGAAGAACGATTCCTCCGAGTGTTGTTTCTTCTTTTTTAACGACTTCGATCACGATGCGATCACCAAGTGGTTTTAACATGCGAAACATCCTCCTTGAACATGACTGTTTTTTAGCACTCACTTAATTGGAGTGCTAACATATTTTTATCTTAAACGGTTTCCAGTTGGAATTCAAGCACGAACCCTTATCCGTTTTCCCGAAATCGACATCTTTGAACCATCACCATTCGTGCGCCCGGTCGGTTTGTTTGTTACAATCGGGACAGTACCTTCATTACAAAGGAGTTGTTTCCCGACCGATGAAAAATTCCGTCAATCTGCCGTTCAACATGGCAGAGAAGTGGCAAATCCGTCACATCATTCCGATTGTGATTTATTTAATCGTGCAACTTGTACCAGCAACCTTTCCGAGTTTCCTGTCAAAAAGCCAAATTCCGGGTGTTCTCGGCTGGTGGCTCGCGATCGGTTTTACCTTAGCCGTCATCGTTTCCTTCTATTGTCTGCGTCCTGACTGGCAGAAGTGGAAAGCAGAGGGCAATCAAACCGATACGATGGATACATTAAAGTGGATCGGAATCGGGATCGTCTTACTGTATGTCTCTTTAATCAGCGTCAACTTGATTGATGCCTGGTTGTCCGGCGGAATTGAAAACATCGCGAAATCACAAAATACGGATGACATCATGAAAGCAATCCAAGTCATTCCGATTCTCCAGGTGATGGTCGTCCTGCTTGGTCCGATCATGGAAGAGTTTCTGTTCCGCCACATCATGTTCGGAAACTTGTCGACGAAACTGAACTTCATCTTCAGCTTCGTTCTCAGTGGAATCATCTTCGGTCTGATCCACGGCGACAACAAATTCTTGATTTACGTCGCGATGAGTTTCGTCTTCTCGCTCGTCTTCGTCAAGACACGCCGCATCATCGCTCCAATCGCGATCCATGTCTTTAACAACGGCATCGTCGTACTTGCACTCTACGCAACGACTTAATTAACGAAAGGTAGTGTTTTCATGCGACAAGGTTCAAACTTCATGGCATTTTTCTATGCCATCTTCGGTATTCTGTTCATGTACCTCGCGTACAGCAACTCAATCGAGGCAGGAACCGTCTTCAACTTCTGGACGATCCTCTTGACGCTGTTCGCAGCCGTCGACTTTTACCGTCTCTACCTCATCTTCCGCTTCCGGATGGCAGCCAAGAAGATGATCAAGAAAGAACAGGAAAAAAAGGACGACAAGAAATAATGCAAAATGAGATCGCCGAGGAATCGGTGATCTCATTTTTGTTTTCCTTCACTTTGTCTGATCTTTTCGATAGGAGTCGATGATCACTTTCGCAATATCAAGATTCAACCGTTCGTCGAGGACGAGATTCTTGATCATGTTGATGAATTCGACGTCCTCTTGTTGCACGGACTCGATTCGTTCAATCAATTGGTTCAACTTCGTCCGGACGGTCGGATACGACACTTGATAAGAAGTTGCCATGTCTTTTAGCGAACCGGAGTTCAAGACGAACTTCCGGATGAATTCGAGATGTTCTTGTTCTAAAGCCAGTACCCAAGCAGGTACATCCTGTCGTTCCATCGTTTTCCCTCACTTCTCTCTTACAAATCTTGAATATCGAGACGATCCTTTTCGCGTTGCAGTTTTTTCTTGCGCGAGTTGTTTCCCTCCACTGATATACTGACTAAGGTTGACGTCAGCATGAGCGTGCCAACCCGAATCAACGATTCACGGTCATCGGAATGCTCTCCTGTATAAAAGTATATGTATGCTCCTCCCACTAAGGCAAGTACAGGCAGAATCACTCCGAGCCAATTACTTTTTCTTGCGAGATAAAACTGTCCTCCAAATAATCCAATCGTGATCATTCCCGAAATAAATATATCCACTTGTTTTCCTCCTTTTGTTGTCTATCCACCGTTCTATATTAATAATATTAATTTTTATTTAAACATTATTCAACTTATTTTAAACAATCGTGATAAATTCATTACTTTATTCATAAACGATGTGATTTGATATATTTTTACAATCTGATATTCAACCCATTCAACAGAGGTAGCGTGTGTTCCGCCCGACTTCTACGGGAAAAGGAAGCTCTGCTTCCGTCAGGAACAGGCGAGACCCGGTCGTCAGAGACGACCGCAGCTTGCGTTCCGCCCGAGAAAAGCGGGCGTGACAAACACGATACCGCGTCCAGCACTAATAGATCATGTCCTCCCATTTCCAAAACAACAAAAAAGACCAGATGACGATTCATCTGGTCTGCTGTCCTCTATTAGGCACTCTTGATTTGATCCTTCTTACCTTCCGTCGACATGAACGCATCGAGTTGATCGGAGTCGAGGACCCCTTCCCATTTCGCGATGACGAGTGACGCGAGCGTATTGCCTGTTACGTTGACGACAGAACGCATCATATCCATGATTCGGTCGATTCCGGCGATGAAGGCCAGACCTTCAGGCGGAATCCCGACTGTCCCGAGCGTTGCCAGTAAGACGACGAACGAAACGCCAGGTACAGCTGCCATCCCTTTTGACGTCAGCATCAAGACGAAAACGAGTGTCAACTGTGTGCCGATCGATAAATTGATATCGTACATCTGCGCGATGAACAAGGCCGCCATGGCTTGATAAAGTGCAGAACCGTCGAGGTTAAACGAATAACCCGTCGGAACGACGAAACTGACGATTGATTTTGGAACACCCATCTTCTCCAGCTTCTCCATGACGCGTGGTAAGACCGTTTCCGACGATGCCGTCGAATACGTCAGGAGCAATTCATCTTTGAAGACACGGACGAAATCCGACACGCGGATGCCGACCCATTTCATGATGGAACCAAAGACGATGACCATGAACAGCAGTGCCGTCACGTACAACGTCCCGATCAATTTGAACAATGAACCGAGTGATTCGATCCCGAACGTCGAGACCGTGACACCAATCAGGGCGAAGACACCGATTGGCGCAAACTTCATGACGATGTTGACCAAGTTGAACATCGCAGCCGCGACCCCTTCGAAGAAGCGGACGACCGGTAAACCTTTTTCACCGGCAAATCCGACGCCGAGCCCAAACAGAACGGAGAAGAAGATGATCGCGAGCATATCCCCGCGTACCATCGCGTCCAAGATGTCTGTCTTGTCGAGTGTCGCCATATTGATGCCGGCACCCGGCTCGACGAGATTCGCTGCAAACAAGCCGGTAAAGATTGCAATCATCGTCACGATCGTAAAGTAACCGAGCGTCTTGACGCCGAGGCGTCCGAGACTTTTTGGGCTGCCGACCGATGAAACACCGAGGACGATTGTCGTAAAGACGATCGGGACAACGATCATTTTCATCATTCGGATAAAGATGTCACCGATTGGCTTCAGCCACTCCGCAACGTGTGGATTCCCGTAAAAGACACCGCCGACAGTGATCCCGAGAATCAATCCGATTAAAATCTGCCAAGCAAGACCAATGGGCTTGCGTTTTGTTGTTGCCATAATTATTCCTCCTACATCTTGCAATTAAAAAAAACACATAAGAGCATTTTGTCCTAAAGACAGAGCGTTGTCAAACCCATCTGTTATAGCACAATACAAAAAAAGAGGTGGCTTCCGTCCGAAGAACAGAAGCCACCCATCTCATATTTATCTTATATTAATGGTTTTGATTGACCATTTCCTGAATCAGTTCACGGTTCCGTTTTTTAAAGACTTCATTATGGGAAGAAACCATCGCGACTTTCGGTGCGTCCGGTTCGATGAATTTTTTCGCCCGGTTGACGGCATTCGCCGCATCCTGGAACGCCCCGGAGATGAGGTGGACTTTCCCGTCGTGGGACAAGATATCACCTGCTGCATACAAGCCGGGCACACTCGATTCACTCGACGCTGTTCCGGCGATATAAAAATCGTCGACCTGTTGCAAATCGAGATCGCAGTTCGAAAGTAACTCGGCATCCTGTTCGTAGCCGTGGTTAATGATGACCTCGTCAATTTCCAAGGCCACCGTCTCGCTTGTCGCACAATCAATCAGTTCGACCGAGGCAATCCGGTGATGGTCGTCACTGGCAATTAATTTATGGATCGTCGTATTCAAGAGACAAACGGCAGAGCTGTTCACGAGTTGCTCCACTTGCGCTTCGTGCCCCGTGAAACAGTCTTTTCGGTATGTGACATAGACTTTTTTCGCGACCGGTTCCAGTTCATTCGCCCAGTCGATTGCCGAGTTGCCGCCGCCGGAAATAATGACGGTTTTGTCCTTAAATCGTTCAATCGATTTGACGGTGTAGTTCAAGTTCGACACCTCGTACCGTTCCGCGCCCTCGATCTTTAATTTCTGCGGATTGAGGATGCCGCCGCCAACCGCAACGATTACCGTCTTCGAATAATGAATCGTCCCCGATTCCGCTTCCAGAACGAAGTTGCCGAACACGTCTTTCGTGATCGAGATGATTTTTTCGTTTAAATGAACGCTTGGATTAAACGTCAAGCCTTGTTCGACCAGCTGTTCCATCAGCTTTGCACCGGTAATGGGTGGCTGACCCCCGACGTCCCAAATCATTTTTTCCGGATAGACGTGAATCTTTCCACCCAGTTCTGCCTGATATTCAATCAATTTCGTCTTCATTCCGCGTAGTCCACTATAGAAAGTAGAGTATAACCCGGCCGGGCCTCCACCAATTACCGTTACATCGAACAATTCCTGCTGCTCCATCTCGCTCACTCCCTCACGATTTGATACGACTGATTATCATTCTCATTTCCAATGATAACGTGAACATCTCTTGAAGACAAGAAAAAATGTTGACAGCGTTTTTATGTAACTGTTATGGTTAGGTGGACGATAGTGATAATCATTATCAATGATAACAGCTTTAAACGAGAAGGAGCCTCTGTCTATGGTACGTCTAGCTACAGAAGAAATCAGTATTGGTTACGGAGATCGTACCATCGTCAAGGAATTGACGGTTCAGATTCCTGATCGGAAAATCACGACGATCATCGGTGCGAACGGATGCGGCAAATCGACTTTACTGAAGGCGATGACCCGGATCATTCCCCATCAATCGGGACGCGCGTTACTTGATGGTCTCGATATTGCCAAGGAAAGTACAAAACTGCTTGCCCGGAAAATGGCTATCCTGCCCCAGACACCGGAAAGCGCAAGTGGTCTGACGGTCGCAGAGCTTGTCTCATACGGTCGCTTTCCTTATCAAAAAGGATTTGGTCGTTTAACGAAACACGATTACGAGATCATCGATTGGGCACTGGAAGCGACGGACACGATGGCGTTTAAGCATCGTCCGGTCGACGCCTTATCCGGTGGTCAACGGCAACGGGTCTGGATTGCGATGGCCCTTGCGCAGGAAACGGACATCATCTTCCTCGATGAACCGACGACCTACCTTGACCTCGCCCACCAACTCGAAGTCCTGGAGTTACTCGAACAACTCAACCGGACAGAAGGTCGGACAATCGTGATGGTGTTACACGATTTAAATCAAGCGGCACGTTTCGCCGATTACATCATCGCCATGAAGCATGGTGAAGTCGTCAAAGCCGGAACGTGTGAGGAAGTCATCTCAAAAGACGTCCTCAAAGATGTATTCCATATCGATGCCGAAATCGGTCGTGATCCGCGCACGAACAAACCGATGTGTGTCACCTACAACTTAATTAAGGGAGACTGAATCATGAAAAAGCTTTTATTACCGGTTCTTTTATTGTTAACGCTTGTGATTGCTGCTTGTGGCAACACGGAGAAAAAAGAAGAGACCTCGTCTGCTGATACAAAAAAAGAAACGATTACCTATAAATCCGAAAAAGGGGACGTCGAAGTCCCGGCTGATCCAAAACGTGTCGTCGTCCTGGCTGGTTTCGCCGGCAACGTCATGGCACTCGACGTACCTCTCGTCGGTGTCGACTCGTGGTCAAAATCGAATCCGAAGTTTGACCTGAAAGACGTCCAAGAAATCTCAGAAGAAAACGTCGAAAAAGTCATCGAACTCGAGCCGGATCTCATCATCGGATACGATACGACAAAAAATATCGATAAATTCAAAGAAATCGCACCAACTGTCACGTACACATACGGCAAAGTCGACTACTTGACGCAACACATCGAAATCGGTAAATTGCTCAACAAAGAACAAGAAGCACGCGACTGGGTCAAAGACTTCAAAACACGTGCAGCAGACGCTGGAACAGAAATCAAAGCTAAAATCGGTGAAGATGCGACAGTTTCTGTCATCGAAAGCTTCGACAAACAACTCTACGTCTTCGGCGACAACTGGGGCCGCGGTACAGAAATCCTCTACCAAGAGATGAAATTGAAAATGCCGAAAAAAGTCACAGAGATGGCGTTAAAAGATGGCTACTACGCGTTATCACCGGAAGTCTTACCTGAATATGCAGGCGATTACCTGATCTTCAGCAAGACAGCAGAAGCGGATAACTCGTTCACAGAAACGGACACATACAAAAATATCCCTGCCGTTAAGAACAAGCAAGTCTACGAAGTGGATTCAAAAGAATTTTACTTCAACGATCCACTCACATTGGAACGTCAACTGGAGTTCTTCAAGAAAAGTTTCCTTGGCGCGTAACGTATACTAAAGGAGGGAGCCTCAATGCTCCCTCCTTTTTTGGATTCATACAAACTGGAGGCGATACCTGTGTCATCCGCTCGACTACCCTTTGGATTAAAAATTTCATTCGGACTGGTCCTCTTCGTCGTCATGTTTTGGATTTCGATGACGTTTGGTGCTGCTGATACGTCAATCCGTGAAGTCTGGAACGCCTTGACGTTTGGTCCGCTCAACGATAAAGCCAAAATCATTCAAGAAATTCGTCTCCCCCGGGAACTCGCCGCGATTCTCGTCGGTGCGGCACTCGGCGTCTCGGGTGCCATCATGCAGGCGATGACACGTAATCCTCTGGCGGATCCCGGTCTGCTCGGTCTAACAGCCGGTGCCAATGCGGCGCTTGCCTTAGCAATCGTCTTCATTCCCGGCATCAACTATTACGGCATCATGCTCGCCTGTTTCATCGGTGCCGCCCTCGGCGCCGCACTCGTCTTCGGAATCGGTGCTTCCCGCCAAGGCGGCTTCTCCCCGCTCCGGATCGTCCTCGCCGGATCGGCGATTTCCGCCTTTTTGTACGCGATTGCGGAAGGAATCGGGATCTACTTCAAGATTGCCCAGGACGTCTCTCAGTGGACGTCAGGCGGACTCGTCGGCACGACGTGGGGACAACTGCAGGCGATCACGCCGGTCATCGTCATCGGGACGGTGATTGCGATGATTTTCTCGCGTCAGTTGACGATCCTCAGTCTGTCGGAAGAAGTCGCACTTGGTCTTGGTCAAAACATCACCCGGATCAAAGCCGTCTTGTACGTCGTCGTCATCCTGCTTGCCGGTGCTGCCGTCGCCTTAGTCGGCAACATGGCGTTCATCGGATTGATGATTCCCCATATCGTCCGGGCAATCGTCGGGACTGATTACCGTTACATCCTGCCGATGACGGCTGTATTCGGAGCGACGTTCATGCTGCTTGCCGATACGATCGGTCGGACGCTGTTTGCACCGTACGAGACACCGGTCGTCGCGATCGTCTCAATGCTCGGTTTACCGTTCTTCTTATTGATTGTCCGTAAAGGAGGTCACGCATTCTCATGATGGAAACTCGTTTACGCCGCCGTCAACGCTTGATCTTTTTCATTTTAAGTGTGTTACTGCTCGGCACGATCGTTATCAGTATCGGTCTTGGTCCGGCATCCGTCTCGTACGACCGTCTGTTGCCGACGTTGTTCGGTCAAGGGACGTTCAAAGAAGATTTTGTCCTGTTCTCGCTCCGTCTGCCACGAATTATCATTACATTACTTGCGGGAATGGCACTCGCCTTGTCCGGTTCGATTTTGCAAGGTATCACTCGGAATGAACTGGCCGATCCCGGTATTATCGGGATCAATACGGGAGCCGGTGTTGCGGTGGCGATTTTCTTCCTCTATTTCCCGGTTGATGTCGGCTCATTTATCTACGGATTACCGGTTGCTGCCTTCTTAGGTGCTTTAGTGACGGCCGTAGCCATTTACGCGCTTTCTTACGACCGGAATCGCGGCTTGCAACCGATTCGCCTGATTTTGACCGGCGTCGGTTTCTCGATGGCCTTGTCCGGTATCATGGTCATCTTGATTTCATCGACGAAGCGTGAGAAAGTCGACTTCATCGCCAAATGGCTCGCCGGTAACATCTGGGGCACGGACTGGACATTCGTCTACGCCTTGTTGCCCTGGCTGATTGTCTTGATTCCGTTTACGCTGTATAAAGCCAATAAACTCAATCTGCTCGCTTTAAACGAACCGGTTGCGATTGGTGTCGGGGTCTCGATTGAGAAGGAACGGATTCAACTGTTGCTGACAGCAGTCGCACTCGCGGCATCCGCCGTCTCCGTCACCGGTGGGATTTCCTTCATCGGCTTGATGGCACCGCATATCGCCCGTGCCCTGGTCGGTCCGCGTCATCAATGGTTCTTGCCGATTGCGCTGTTGATCGGCGGCTGGTTACTCGTCTTGGCCGATACGATCGGACGAAACATTGCTGATCCGGAAGGTGTTCCTGCCGGTATCGTCGTCGCACTGATTGGTGCACCGTACTTTATTTATCTGCTTCTGAAAAAGTAAGAAAACTGATCAACCAACAAGAAATGATTTCTTGTTTGTCTCTGACAGCGCAAGTTGCCTTGCGCTTCTTCCTGCAGGAGTCTCGTAAATCAAATCATTTCTAAAAAACAACAGCGGCGAGAGGAATTTTAACTTCCTCTCGCCGCTGTTGTTTTTTTACGTATCGGTTCATTATTATTTAATATTTAACGCGCCGTGCTTCCCGTTCTGCTTCAATCAGCTCGCGTTCTGACAGATGCGTCGGATCCAGTCTTTTGATCCGCGAATCGACGAGACGATCGAGTGACAAGACCGACAGCAAAAAGACAAGAACTGGTCCGATCAATGTTGGTCGCGGCACGTACGGAATCAAAAACTGCGCGCCCACGACGATTAACAGCTCGGTGATCGTGATCAGGACGTACGGTAACCCCAAATGGTCCCAGACTTCCATCCGGTCAAATCGTTTCGTAAAGTAACGATACTTCAACAAGCGGACGGTCCACTGGTAGCCGAGGACCGGGACCAGTAAAAAGTAATGCATCGAGGCTTCGGAAAAGTTTAAATCATCTGCCAGAAACAAAAAGACGACCAAAACGAGCAGAAAAAATACCGTCTGAACATGCCGGGCACGTTTCGTGAAGCGCAGATAATCAAGTGTGCGTTGCCGTTTGATTTCACCCATTCCCTGACCTCCCCCTTACCGCTAAATTAATTTCCCGGTTTCCGGTACTGTTCAATCTCCCGCATCGTCACAAAAGCGGGATCCAATTGTTTCGCCGTCGCATTTAGTTTGGAAACAAACAACGTAATCACCAGCACCCAGATCAGAATCATTGCAAACGCGACACCTGAATACTGCGGGAAGAGATCGCCCGTGTAGAACAACAACACAGGCACAAAATAGCCGATCATTGAAGCCCGGCTGACCTTCAAGACGGTCTCTTGATACAATTCAGCCGGCAGACGTCGTTTTAAAAT
The DNA here is from genome assembly GCF_018618795.1 of Exiguobacterium sp. s192. Classification (NCBI taxonomy): domain Bacteria; kingdom Bacillati; phylum Bacillota; class Bacilli; order Caryophanales; genus Exiguobacterium; species Exiguobacterium sp. s192. Next base: position 26,699 of record NZ_JACSMS010000016.1, read on the forward strand.
CCGCAAACGCATGATTTCACGGATGACGCCTCCGAGACAAAGTACCGTAATCGCAAATAACGTAAACAGTCCCGTTTCCCAAAAATCGGGAATGAACCAACCGATGACTGCCAGCACTAAAACAGGAATCGGAATCAAATGTTGGATTTTTTTCAACGGCGGTCCGAGCAGATTTAACCGTGCATTTTTTTCAAGCAATGTATTCATTTAATTTTCTCTCCTACTTTTTTATACGTTTTTATGAACTTCCTGATCACTGACGAAATCCGGATCATCACGCAGTTGGATTTTTTTATACACGCGTTCACAGATCGCATAGAGTGGAATGAGGATGATCATAAGCGCCAACCACATCTGCCAAAACGGACGATCCATCGTCGCTACCATCAGGATGACGAAGATCGTGTACAGGATAACTTGATAAATGATCCAAAAACGCCATTGTTTGGTTGCCAATTCTTCTCCGACATAGGATTCAAGAATCCGGCGCTTTTCGACTTGATACCGGTAATCGAACAAAAAGTAAGTTGCCGGGATCAGTAATACCATTAAACTCGAGTCAAACAATGTTGTCAGGATCCCGACGCCGATGAATAGTAAAATGCTCCAAATCATTTTTGTCCCTAAGGTATTCTTATCCATATAAGCCAGCGTCAATTCGTGTAACCGTTCGTCCCGTGCCGTACGCATGATGTTCTCTCCTTTAACTAACCCTGTCATTCTTCCAGATACTTCACGTGCTTATACACTTCCTGATCACTGACGAAATCGGGATCGCCTGAACGTGCCATTTTCTTAAACAGCCAGTCGGTCGCAAAATAAAGCGACGCAAGAATCAGGATGATCCAAAAAGTCATCTTCCATAAGGACAGATCGCTCGTTTCGAGCACGATCATGAGCAACGAGCCGTATAATACGATCTGAATTCCAAGCCACAGCATCGATTGTGTCATGATCTGATCTTTTGAAAGATACCGTTCTAAAATCCTGCGTTTTTCCAGCTGAAACGGAAGATCAAAAATCAGATACACAAGCGGCAACAAACCGAAGTAAAGTGCGGAATCCATCGTTTCCGAAAAGATGCCGAGCGTCGCCGCCACGGCAGCCATCAGCCAGCCGTTTTTTTGCAGCTGACTCTTGTCGATATAGGCAAGCGTCAGTTCATGTAATCGTTCGTCCTTTGCCGTTTGCATCCGTCTTTCCTCCTTGAAGTCCTGTTTCGCTAGTGTAGCTAGTGATACCGGCCGTGTCACAAGCGAACTGCCACACGTTTCTTTTCGTTGTTCTATACTGTCATATACTTACAGTTTACCAGTTATGTTTCAAAAAAAAAGAAACTTCTATAAAAGAAGTTTCTAGGCCGATACTTGGATGATCAGGTAAATGACGCTATAGGCAACGATTGCTAACGGAATCATCGCGACACCGATCAACCAACCGTTCTTATCACGAATTCCAAGATACAGAACAAGACAGCCGACGATGAAGGCGATTAACGTTGTGAATGGATTCATAGTAGTTCCCCCTCAAAAATAACCTATTAAGAAATTTCCCATTCCCGGAACTTGATAAACACACAAAGCGTCGTCTCAGCAGTTCAGACGGAAACGTTTTGTGTCTAAACGCAAAAAAAGTGCCGGACAGGACGGAATTCCATCCTGCCAAGCACTGTTTCGTAAAAGGATTACTTCTTCGTAATGACAACTTTCTTCTCGACGACATGGCCGCCTAAGTCAGTCAGTTTCAGGTTGTAGACGTTTTGACCTTTTTTCAAGGTGACGGTTTTGTTGATTGTCTTCTTGAATGCACGCATCTCGTATGGTTCTTTGAACGAACGGCGGTATTCGGCATTGCCGTTCAGATCAAAGCGTAACTCATCGTAGTTGTCGCGCAGGACGATTGTCATCTTCGCTGTTTTGGTTTTGCTTGAAACGGTTGTTGGTGCCGTCACGCGGATCGTCGGACGTTCCGAATCGATGATGACTTGACGGCTGAAGGCGACACGATTGCCTTTTCCATCATACGCTTCGACTTTAAACGATTTCACGCCGTCTGTCGTATACGTGATGTTCTGGCTGAACGCATAGTGCTGTTGCGCGGCATCCCAGCGTAATTTCACGGATTTGCCGTTGATTTTGAATGACTTCACGCCTGACTCATCCGCAACGTTACCTGTTACAGTCACTTGTTGCGACGTCGTTAAGGCAAGTGCTTCCGGTGTGTCGATCTGGACACTCGGCACCGCTTTGTCGACGCCTGATGTGTTGACGTTTTTCTTGACGATGTTGCCCGCGTAATCAGAGACGACGAACGTGACTTTCGCGCGGCTCGGAAGATCCGTCAGCGTGTAATTTTTAGCAGACGGAGCAAGCGGCTGTTTCAAGACACTTTTGCCGTCAACGAGGATATCAAATGAAGCGATACCTGTTCCTTGATCACCGGCTGTCCATGAGACGGCCTTCTTGTCAGCATCCCATTTGACTGTCGCAGCCGGTACTTTCGTATCGACATAGATTGGGAATGTTGCTGTCTGCCATTTCGCATTCGGGTAATCGACGACTGATTTCACTTGGTAGTAGTACAGACCGTCTTTGACTTTTGAACCGTTGATCGTTCCATCCCACGCAGCGTTCGTCACCGGCGTAAAGCCTGGTTCCGCTCCACCATCGTAGTAGTTCTTGACGACATCCGACTGAGTTTCGAGTTTACGGAGTGGTGACTGGTTGCGGTCGAGAATCGAATACTCGACTTTCTTCGCATTCCGCAAGAACGACAGAACCGGGAACGCCTCATCCGCGCTGCCGTCTCCGTTCGGAGAGAACGAAACTTTTTCTTTGACGACTTTACCGAGCGCATTCGTACCGAGGAAGTTGAAGTCATCCTTCACTTCTGTCGCAAGACCCGTGATGCCGTAGAATGTGTTGCCGTCATAGAGCGGCGCATCCACGATCGGTGCTTTGTCCCATGCCCCTTTAAAGCCGACATACGGAACCGTCAACTCTGGTTTTTTGCTGTTGGCATCGACGAGACGGACGAATCCTTCGACGAAGTAGCCGTTTTCGAAGATCGTGTCGAGTGGTGCACCGTTCGCCCAATCCACCGTGTCTTTTAAGTCGACTGTGACGTTCACTTTTGTTGTGCTCTTCGCATTGATCGCGACCGAGCTTGCTTTCTTCGAACCGACCGTGAACGAGATCGGGAACGTGCCTTTGTTGGCATCGACTGCATCAACGGTTCCTTTTTTGAAGATACCGTTTGCCTCGAGGAGGTTCTGACCTTCAACTGCAAGATCCGATTGAACGGTACCGGCCAGTTTGTACGTTAACTTCTCATTGCTGTAGTTCTTCAAATCTAACGTGAAGGTGAACTTGTCACCGACTTGTTTTAAGGCTGCTTTTCCTTCGCCCGATTTCGTTTCCGTCACGACGACCGGTGTTTTCATCGCCGCACGCAAGTCCATCAGGCCCGCTCCTTCACGACGCGGCGAGTAATAGTTGCCGGTTTTCGCTTCCGCATTGTACTTCCCTTTATCGAGTTGCGGACGTGACGTGTTCATCAGGATCGTTTTCGCAAGTTTGACACGTGTCGCACCGCTGACCTTAAAGTCCTTGTCGATCCGTTGCATGACAAGCGCTGTTCCACCGGCGACGTGTGGTGCTGCCATCGATGTACCGCTCATGACGCCGTATTCGTTGTCGTTGAGCGTCGAATAGATTTTTCCGCCTGGTGCCGTGATCTCCGGCTTGAAGTCCAGGTTCGGTGTAACGCCCCATGACGTGAAGTCGGACATTTCGCCGGCAACCGGATTCGGACTGGAGACCGCTTTGCCGTCGAACGTCACCGTCAACGCCTTGCCGTCTTTGGCTTTTGCTTCGAGTTCGTTTCCGTCGGCAATGCTTAACGAGACGAGCGGAATCGTTGGTTTATTAAGCGCCATGCTGACGTAATCGCCGTGCTCGACCCGGCCGCGGACGATGACACCGGCTGCGCCTTGTTTTTCGGCTTCCGCTTGAATCATCGCATAGTTAAAACTGCCGTTCCGAACGACGAAGACGACTTTATCTTTGACGTCTTTATCGGCATAGTTCGCTTCACTGCCGTCACCGACATAAACGACATCCATCTTCTCTTTATCGAAGACCGCAATCGGGTTCGGTGAATCTTGTTTTTGATACGCGAGATAACCAGCGTCCTGCCCGTCAACCGTCAATGCCATTCCTTCGAGTGTCAATTGTGTGTTCTCAACCGACGCAACTTGCAGTGACTCGCTGATCAAACCCGGTGAACCGACGACACCGACGTCTGGATTCGACGCGTACGGGTTTCCGGCGCCACTTCCGGCAAATGCCGAGTTTCCGGCTGAAATCGCACACAAAATGCCGTTGTTCATCGCATTGACGATTGCTTTTTGTTCCGGATCATCTTTTTGGACGAATGATGCCGTTGAGCCGAGACTCATGTTGATGACGTCTGCGCCAAGCGCAATCGCATCATCGATCGCTTTGATGTAGATGTCACTGAATGTCGACGGCATTCCCGGATCGTTTCCGAATACTTTCATCGCGAGAAGTTGTGTCTCAGGTGCAACCCCTTTGATTCCACCGTTCGCTTCATCGCCGTTGGCACCGACTGTACCGGCAACGTGCATCCCGTGCATCGAAGCACCCGGACCGAGATCGCGGATTTCGCTGTCATGATCCGCATAGTTATAGCCATACGGTACTTTTTCCGTGAAGTAGTTTCCTTTTAGTCCTTTTGACGATTTAAAGCCTTCGACTTTTGATGACGTCAAATCGACTTTTGTTTCCGGGCTGAGGACCATGTCCTTGTGCGTCGGATCGATTCCCGTATCGATGACGGCAACGATCGTGCCTTCCCCTTTATACCCGTAGTCCTGCCACGTCTGCTTCGCATTAACCATGTCTTTACTATGTAACATGTTTGGCGTTGCGCCCTTTTCGACTTCCGGACGCGCATATTCGTGTGCGATATGTACGTTCTTGACCCCGCTTAATTTCTTCAGTTCCTTGATTTCACCATATTTGACTTCCCCGCTGAACCCGTTCAATACGGTCGTGAAGCTTTCCTTATAGGCAACCGCGATGTCTTGTTGTGCAATCGCAGCTTTGACTTCCTTCTGTTTGTTGACGATTTGATTCTTGAGAATCGTTTTTTCCGTGTTGCTTAACGCGCTGTAACGTTTATTCTGAGCTTGCGCGTGCTCGATTGCGGCTTTTTGATCCAGTTCAACGACAATCCGGACCTTCTCATTTTGACTGTATGACTTTTCCTGCCCCGTTTTCTTGAGTGAGAGTGCTTGTGGCTTTTGTACGTCTGCTTTCCCTTGAGATGACAGACTTCCCTCAGCATGAACCAGGCTGGAAGATGTCATGATGGCGGCTGCCACCAATGCAATCTTCTTCTTCATTCGTTTTTCCCCTTTTCTGAAAGATGTAATGTGACCCTAAAAAACATATTAAACGAAAATTCTGTATTTTTAGTTTAATTAAGTTTCTCTTAATATACAATTCAAATTTGGTTCTTTTTAAAAATATTTGTTGGTTTATGTCATCAAAAGCATGAAACTCCCTATATTCCCCTTATTTTAATAAGAAGATTTCTTATAGGAAAACACAAAAAAACCCTTGGTTTCCCAAGGGTTTTTGAACAAACGGAATGGAGACTATCGGGCTCGAACCGACGACCTTTTGGCTGCCAGCCAAACGCTCTCCCAGCTGAGCTAAGCCCCCGTGTGTTTCTATTAAGAGTATAACCATTGCTGTTCATTTTTTCAATATAAAATTAGACCGCTTACAAAAAAACTCTCCTTGCCGCCTCGACAAGGAGAGTTTCGGTCGTTATTTATTTAAGTCACGCATCAAATCCGCCTGTCGCTCCAGTTCTGCTTGTTGCTCCAAGATCAGTACTTTTTTATACGTCCGCGCTGAAATCATGATGCTGATTTCATATAAGACGAACAACGGGACAGAGATCATTAAATGCGAGGTGACGTCCGGCGGTGAGATCAACGCCGCGACGACGAATAACGCAAAGTAGGCATACTTCCGATTCTTCCGCATGAAGAACGGCGTCACGAGTCCAAGCCGTGTCAAAAACATCGTCACGACCGGCAGTTGGAACAGTATTCCAAACGGGATCGTCAAGCGGATCAAAAAGCTGAAATAGTTCTCGACGCCGATGACTTGTTCGATGCCGAGCTCTTGTCCGAGCTCTGTCGATACTTCAAGTAAAAACGGTAACAACCAAAAGTAAGAAAATGAAACACCAGCTAAAAATAAGAAGAACGTTACTGGAATATACGTCAACGTCGCTTTTTGTTCTTGGTCATGCAGACCGGGACGGATGAACGCCCAAAGCTGGTACATCCAAAACGGTGACGCCAAGACGATTGCGATGATGAACGCAAGATTCAGATATAACATCAGTGGATCAGCCACGTTAAAAGCGTTCAGACCAATTCCAAGCTCCTTTAAGTCAGCCTGCAGAAAACGCACAAGCGGACGGACAAGCGGAAAAGCTGCAGCGAACATGACCACCACGATGATGAGCGACCAGACAATCCGCTTCCGGAGTTCATCTAAGTGCGTCGTCATACTCTGCTCTTGATCGATCGCCATGATTCACTCACTTCTCTTTCGTTTCGTCCTTTTTGTCTTTATCATCGTCCATGATGCCGTTTGTCGCACTCTTGAACTCTTTTAACGTCTGACCGGCAGCGCGGCCGAGTTCCGGTAATTTCTTCGGTCCGAAGATGATTAAGGCGACGACACCGATTAAGGCAATACTCCCTGGTCCCATAAATCCTACTGTTAACGGAATAAGGTTTTCCATTATGATTTCACTCCTTCAGCTGATTGCGAATAATGCTTCATGAAATAAACAAGCGACTGCAACTCAATCGACAGATCGATGTGATGGACCCGAACATGGGCCGGTACGTTTAATCGTGCCGGTGTAAAGTTCAGAATGCCGGTCACACCATACTCAACTAACTCGTCCGCTACTGACTGTGCGAACTGGGACGGTACCGTCAAGATGGCGACGTCGACATGGTTCGCTTTGATTTGTTCTTTCATATCTGACACGTGGTAAATCGGAACGTCTTGTGTCGTCGTTCCGACCTTCTCCTCATCCGCGTCAAACGCGATGACGATACGAGTACTATTATTCTTTAAAAAGTTATAATTTGCAAACGCTGTCCCGAGGTGTCCGACCCCGATTAAGGCGACATTCGTGACCTCGTCTTGGTTAAGTGTCTTTCGGAAAAATGTTAACAAATGTTGAACATTGTAACCGTACCCCTTTTTCCCTAACGCCCCAAAGTAGGAAAAATCACGACGGATCGTCGCCGAGTCGACTTTGACCGCTTCACTGAGCTCTGCTGACGAGACGCGCAGCTTGCCGGAGTTGTAAAGACTCTGGATGAAACGATAATATAACGGCAGTCGTTTCGCCGTTGCTTGTGGTATTTTTGTGTCTGGCCCATTCATACTGCAGTTCCCCCTTCGGCCACGTTCTGACGTGGCACCCAAATCAATGCAAAGAATTCTACTCTCCTTGATTGTAAACCACTTCACATAGAGTAACAAATATTATATTCGGCAGGATTTTTCGTGATAGACTAAAGGGTGGAAGGATGGATGGATATGATTCTCTTACAAGTAAACCAACTCTCAAAATCATTCGGTGTTGAGCCGATTTTAGACAATATTAAACTCGAAGTACAGGAACGGGACCGGATTGCCCTCGTCGGTCGAAATGGTGCCGGAAAATCGACACTTTTAAAAATCATCGCCGGTGAGCTGTCACATGATTCCGGGGAAATCATGAAGAGCAAGGAAGTCCGGATCGGTTACCTCGCTCAGGACAGCGGACTGGAGTCCAACGAATCGATTTGGAACGAGATGCTGACCGTCTTCGAACACCTGCAGGATCAAGAACGGGCGTTACGCCGGATGGAAATCGAGATGGGCATGGAGCACATCTTGAATGATCCGGTCGCCTACGATCGGTTGCTCAAAACCTACGATCAGGCACAACACGACTTCTCGGAAGCCGGCGGCTATCAGTTTGAAGCCAACATCCGCTCCGTCTTACACGGGATGCGCTTTTATCCGGACGATTATTCCCGCCGGATTCAAACACTTTCCGGTGGTCAACGGACCCGTCTCGCCCTGGCGAAGATGTTGCTGCAGGCACCGGAACTGTTGATTCTCGATGAGCCGACCAATCACCTCGACATCGATACCCTGTCTTGGCTCGAAAGTTACTTATCCGGTTACCGCGGCGCCGTCCTGATCGTCTCCCATGACCGGTATTTCCTTGATCAAGTCGTCAATGTCGTTTATGAATTGTCCCGCAACGTCTCCCGGAAGTTTACCGGCAACTATACGAAGTATCTCGAACAAAAAGCGGCGTTGTACGAACAGGAAATGAAACAGTTTGAACAGCAGCAGGAAGACATCGCGAAGATGCAGGACTTCATCCAGCGTAACATCGCCCGCGCGACGACGACGAAACGGGCGCAAAGCGTCCGCAAACGTCTTGAGAAGGTCGACCGGATCGATCGACCGGACGGCGACGAACGCAGTACGGTCCTGTCGTTCCCGATTGAAAAGCAAAGCGGCAATGACGTGCTGCAGGTGAACCAACTTGCTGTCGGTTATGAAGAAGCCGTCTCGAAAAACATCACATTCCGGCTCCAACGTGCCGAGTCGCTGGCACTCGTCGGTCCAAATGGAATCGGCAAATCAACGTTACTGAAAGTCCTCGTCGGTCGTCTGAAACCGCTGTTCGGTGACTATCGTTTCGGCACCGGCGTTTCGATCGGCTACTACGATCAGGAGCAGGCGGAACTGAACGACCGCAACCGGGTCATCGACGAGATTTGGAACGAATGGCCGTTGATGCGGGAACAGGAAGTCCGGTCCGTTCTCGGACAATTCCTCTTCAGCGGAGACGACGTCTTTAAGCTCGTCCATGAATTATCCGGCGGCGAACGCGGACGATTGGCGCTGGCGAAGCTGAAATTACGGAAAACGAATCTCCTTGTCCTCGATGAGCCGACGAACCACTTGGATCTCGACTCCAAAATGGTGCTTGAGAATGCCCTCGTCGATTACGAAGGGACGTTACTGTTCGTCTCCCACGACCGTTACTTCATCGACCGGGTCGCGACCCGCGTCATCGAGATGAGTGTGGATGGTGTGACCGATTACCTCGGCGACTACTCGTACTACATGGAGAAAAAAGCCGAGAAGGAAGAAATCGCCCGCCTCGAAGCGGAAGAAGCGAAAGCAATCAAAGTCGCATCGACGAAGACGATTGATAAGGAAGCCCAAAAAGAAGCACGCAAAAAGAAACAGCAACTCGAACAGCTGGAACAAGAGATTGAACGGTTGGAGAACCGGTCGGTCGAAATCGAACAGCTGTTGTGCGAACCGGAAGTCTTTAATGACATTCCGAAAGCGACTGCCCTGTCGGCGGAGCGCGACCAGATTGATGTCGACTTACTCGAGCTCATGGAACAGTGGGAGTCGTTCCACTGATGCGTTCGAAAAGTTACTTGATCAATCTCATTCAAGGTCTATTGTCCGGTGTACTCTATTTTGTCCCGATGTATGCGGATTACGTTTCGGTTTTCATCCGTCCGGATGGATTAAATGCCGTGTACCCGTTGTTTATCTTGATCTCCTGTATGATCGGTCTTGTCATTCAGACATGGAGCGGTCTGTTCATCAGTCTGTTGTCCGGCTTATTCTGTACGCTCCTGACGACGCAATTATTCGTTGAACTCAATGATCCGATGATCATCCTGTATTATGGAGCAGTGTCACCGCTCGTTGCGTTTCTGATCAGTTGTGTCGGGATCTGGGCCCTTGCCGTGTTGTTTTATCTGCTGGACGGTTTCCAGTACAGCAAACGTCATAAAGTGGAATAGGCAACAAAAATAGACGAGGAAAGCGGATATCGAATCTGCTTTTCTCGTCTATTTGTATCGCGTTGTCTTATTTCGTAGGACGCGCAATCGTGAAGATGTCACCAATCTTCGCATAATCATTTCCGGCGAGACGGGCAATTGCGCCTAAACCGTCGGCATCAATTCGGAACGAGTCCACGAGTTCATCTGCGACGTGATACCGTACGACTTCGCCGATCAATAAATCAGCTGCCTCCAGCTCAACGTGTTGCGTCAGTTTCAGTTCAAAGCGAATCTTCGCTTCAGCAACTGCCGGGACGTCAATCAGATCGCTGTCGATCAACGTCAGGTTCGTCCGCTCCAGTTCACTTTCACCGTAAGCGAGCGGGGCTGCCGTTTCGTTGACCGCTTCGACAATCTCTTCACTGACGATATGAATGACATACTCCTGATTGAGTAAGATATTTTTGGCTGTATCCTTTTCCCCTTGATCCGTCTTTTGGACTGCGATCAGTAATTGCGGCGGATGGCTTGAGGCGACCGTGAAAAACGAAAACGGCGCAGCATTAATCGTTCCGTCCGCACCTTTCGTCGTTACGAAGGCAATCGGTCGCGGAATGATGCTCCCGATCAACAATTTATAATTTTCTTTTGGACTGAGTGACTGTGCATCAAACTTCATTGTTCATTACCCGCTTTCTCTGATCACCCGAGCATGGCTGCGAGCGAATAGTCTCCAGCACCAATCAATGCGACGCCGAGGGCGATGACGATCAGGGCCATGTTGTATTCGTACCCGTTCTGTGTCACCCAATAACCATTTTGACCGTGGACCTTGATGATTGCGATGAGCATCGATCCGATGATCAGGGCGGCAGCGAACCATAAGAACAAACCACCGGCAAACAACAAACCACCGACCAGTTCCGCCAGTCCTGCCGTAATTGCAAGTGCTTTCCCCGGTTTCATCCCGATCGACTCGAACCAGCCCCCCGTCCCTGCAATGCCATGCCCTCCGAACCAACCAAACAGTTTTTGTGTCCCGTGTGCGGCAAATGTTAATCCAATCACCAATCGAATAAGAAATAATCCTAAATCCATCATCTTGATTAAAACTCCTTTTACTTAATGTTTTTTAATTACTTTTCGTAACCTAAATATGACTATAAATCATCACTTACTAAAAGTAAATAGATTTGTTTTTGTTCTTTTTGTTACATTAAGTAAAATGATTCGATTTTTTTAGTGGAAGCGGGTATACTACAAGTATAGAAAGGATGAGTGCTGATGGAAGAGACATTGATTCCGACTGCCCTTTGTCCGAAAGTCGAACATGCCTTTGAAATTTTGGGCAAGAAGTGGACGGGCTTGATTTTACGTCATCTCATGACGAAGACCTGTCGTTTCAACGAAATTCAAGATGCGATTCCGGAGTTATCTGGTCGTATGTTAACGGAGCGCATGAAGGAACTTGAGGCGGAAGGTATTGTCATCCGGACCGTCATTCCGGAACGTCCGATTAAAATTCAATACAGTTTGACTGACAAAGGTCGTCAGCTTGAACCTGTCATTCGTTCAATCGAAGAATGGGCCGAGCTCCAAGACTGACACAAAAAAAAGACTCTCCCAATCGTGTGGAGAGTCTTTTTTTATTTCTTCTTTTGCATTGAGAACGATTATCAATTAAACTAAAGAGGTTCACGTCTTGAAGAAAGGATGATTCAGATGAACATCATAATTGGTTTTGTCAGCATGTCCGGCAACACGGAAGACATCGTGCAGATCTTGCAGTCGGAACTCGAGCGCAAGGGCTGTACGGTTCACATACAAGAGCTCGATCAGTTATACCCGTCCGACTTTTCCAAATATGATGCCGTTTTACTCGGCTCCTACACATGGGGGGACGGCGATTTGCCGTATGAAGCAGAAGACTTCGTCGACGAGTTGGGGGAAAGTACGTTAAACGGCTTACCTGCTGCCGCCTTCGGCTCCGGCGACTTGGATTACCCCAAATACTGTGCAGCCGTCGATACGTTGGAACAGACGCTTGCGTCCGCCGGCGCGACGATTGTCGTTCCCGGGCTGAAGATTGAGTTTGATCCGGATACACCTGAGAAACAAGCCGCCTGTCGCACGTTCGCGAATGAATTTTTCGTCCGGGCACAACGGCTTCACGCTTAACCGGAAAGAACCTCGACTTCAGCCGAGGTTCTTTTTTGCTTTCCAGCGTTTTTGGAGATACCAAGGAACAATCGTCAAGACAAGAAAGACGACAATCGCACCGATGATAATTTGCGGATCCTTCGAGACGATGCTGCTGCCTAAAAAATTATAGGCAAATGTCCCGGGGATGATTCCGATCAACGTCGCCAGGAAAAAGGACAGCAAACGGACTTTCGACAGTCCGGCTGCATAGCTGATCAAATCGAAGTTGAAAATCGGAAGCAGACGGAAGATCAATACATAGATAAATCCATTTTTTTCGAGTTGCTGCTGAATCTGCTCCACTTTTCCGGCATTCGCCTTCTCCTTGATCAGTCCGCTTCCAAGCTTTCGTGCGACTAAAAAAGCAACGACCGCCCCTAGCGTCGCTCCGATCACTGTATAAATCGTTCCCATCCAGGCACCAAAGGCCAGTCCGCCGGTAATCGACAGGACAGATGCCGGAAAGAAAATCAAGGGACGGATCGTATAGAGAAGAATATAGAGAATCGGCGCCCACATTCCGAACGATAAAATCCACTCCTTGATATCTGTCGGGTTAATATCGAGATAGGCACGGCTGAACCAAATCAGTCCGCTGATGATCAGGATAAGCAGAAGAATTCGCATGATTTTTTGTTGGCGTGTCATAAAATGTCTCATTTCCTTTCCAGTAGACCCTGGTCTTATCTATCAGTTCCCGAATCCGGCTCGCGTCACGCCTCCGGTTACACTTGAAATGAGTGTTTCAGCTGTAACGCTTTATGGGAACTGTCTAAAGAGAACAAACTGGAAAGCAGAAAGGTGATCAGAATGACACAACCGATTAAAGCCTTAGTCTTTGACGTGTACGGGACCTTATTTGATGTCCATTCCGTCAAAGTGAAAGCAGAAGAATTGTACCCGGAACATGGAGAAGCGATCAGCCAAGCCTGGCGCCAAAAGCAGCTCGAATACTCGTTTTTACGCCAGTTGAACGGTCAATACGTTCCGTTCAGTCAAGTAACGCGTGATGCACTCCGGTATGCCTTGCTGCAACTCAAACTGCATGTCACGGAAGAACATATTGCTGACTTGATGGAGGTCTATTTGCAACTCGAGCATTACCCGGAAGTCGATGCCGTCCTCCGGCAGATGGGGGATAAACAACTGGCAGTCTTCTCAAACGGATCACACGATATGCTCGATCCGTTGATGGAACAGTCCGGACTGGCCGAACGATTCGACCATATCATCAGCGTTGATGACATCAAACAATATAAACCGACTCCGGCATCCTACATGCATGCCCTCAACACACTGGGGCTCAAACGGGAAGAAGTCCTGTTCATGTCGTCGAACGGCTGGGACATCACCGGGGCCAAAAGTTTTGGTTTTCGGACAGCATGGATCAATCGGGCAGGGCTGCCGGTCGAAGAGTTGAATCTCGATCCGGACAGCATTTACGATGATTTGAACGGTCTGCTGGAGTGGAAATAAAAACAAGCGATGTTCTCCCACGAATATCGGGAGAGCATCGCTTATTTTAATAGTTCGCCAGACGCGAGAATCCTCTTTTAAAGAGATCAAGCTTCAAGCCACCGTCTTTCTCGATGAAAAACAGGTATTCTTTTTGATCCGTATCTTTATAAAAGACTTTATACAACGTCAGCGTCCGTTTTTTGTTGTTTTCACTGGCCACGACCTGGTGCTTCGAGATGACCTCCGCTTGGATTTGTTCCGCATCCAGTCGATCGATCATCGGTTGGAAGGATTTCTTTTCCTGATCCGTCGCCGGCTTACCTGGCGCGATCGTAAAGAAGTCATCACTCGCTTTATTCGTTAAACCGTATTTCCGGTCGACCAATACCACGTTCTTTAGTTCACCGTTAACGGTCTGATCGAACGCATACAGCTTCTCGATCCGTGTCTGTTCACCTTCCGCACGACCGATTTCGTACAGGGGCTGCTGTTTCGTGTTCGCTTCAACTGCTTTTTTATCTGGTACGAGCTCTTCTTTATAGGCGATTTGATACGCATCGACGATTTCCCGAATCTGTAAACCGATTGCGACAATGACGAGTACACCTAATAACGCGATGATGACTTTTTTCATTCCCTTATTTCCCCCATGTCTCTCGAATTCCTTACTTTAAATCTAGCCCAGGTTCGGCATTCATGGCAAGTGTCGATTGGCGGCCGGCCCGATATGGATGAATGGCTGCTGCTCCGATCATCGCGGCATTGTCACCGCATAAGTGCATCGGCGGGATGACGAGCTCAATCCCTTCACGTTGACAGGCTTCAGTCAACCCTTTCCGTAATCCTTGGTTCGCGGCAACACCACCGGCAACGAGCAGCTGTGTCCCGCCCTTTTCCTTGACGGCACGAATCGCTTTTGTGACGAGGACTTCGACGACGCTCGCTTGAAAACTGGCTGCCAAGTCTTCCGGGATGATGACTTCCCCCCGTTGTTCCGCATTGTGGACGGCATTGATGACAGAGGATTTTAAGCCGCTGAAACTAAAGTCATATGACTCTTTCTCGAGCCAAATCCGTGGGAAATGGAACGTATCCTGTCCCGTTTGAGCCAGTTGATCGATCCGGGGGCCACCTGGATAAGGGAGCTTCAAGGTCCGCGCCACTTTGTCATACGCTTCTCCGGCTGCATCATCACGGGTTTCCCCGATTACTTCGTAGACGCCGTCTTCCGGCATATAAATCAATTCCGTATGTCCTCCTGAAGCAATCAAACAGACGAGCGGGAACTGAAGTTCTTGCACAAGACGATTGGCATAAATATGACCCGCGATGTGGTGAACACCAATCAATGGTTTACTGTGAGCAAAGGCCAATGCTTTGGCCGCGCTGACACCGACGAGGAGGGCACCAACAAGACCCGGTCCTTCCGTGACGGCAATCGCATCGATTTCATCGATCGTGACGCCCGCTTCCGTCAAGGCATCATCAATGACATATGTGATCCGTTCCACGTGATGACGGGAAGCGACTTCCGGCACGACCCCGCCAAAACGTTTATGACTCTCGATTTGAGACGAGACGACATTCGAAAGTACATCCGTCCCCCCGCACACGACAGCAGCGGCTGTCTCATCACAACTGGATTCAATTGCTAATATCAACGGTTGTGTCATAGCTTGTCTCCTTCTAGTTCCAACCAATAGATGGCTGCATCTTCATTATTGTCCTGATAATAACGTTTCCGTGTCCCGGCGTATAAAAAACCAAGTTTTTCGTACAAGGTACGCGCCGGTGTATTCGAGACACGCACTTCGAGTGTCATCGCCCGTAACCCAAGCTGTTTGGCTTCCGCGATCAACGCAACGAGCAGAGCTTCTCCGATTCCCATGCCACGCGTTGCCCGTTTGACGGCAACGTTCGTGATATGGCCCTCATCCGCAATGTGCCACAGTCCGGCAAATCCGATGATTTCTTCTGCTTCTGCGACCAAATAATAGGCATTCGGATTTTGCGTCATCTCTGCTACAAATGCTTCCAGTGTCCACGGCGTCGCAAAGGACTCCCGTTCCACGGCATGAACACCGGGTGCGTCCACGACCGTCATTTTTCGAATCAAGACGTCACTCATGACGTTGTGCCTCAATCCATTTGGCTTCCGCTTCTGCGAGACGAAGGTAACGCGGCTCAAAGGCATGAGTCTCGACAGGCTGGCGTGTTGCGCCAAGCAATGCCAGAACACCGGCACGTGGAGCGCGGAATGCCGGATCAACGATGGCGAACGGTTCCAGTTCCGATCCGAACTTGTCCGTATCCCCCGTCACTTTCGTATCCGTCGGCAAGTTTTTGACGAAATCTGCGACCAATGTATGTTGCTCTTCTCCGACCAATTGACCGTTTTCGTACAGACCAACGAATCCTGTTCCGCGGCGGGCGTCTTGAATCGCTACGATCCGACCGGTCGAGCCGGCGGATGCTGCCATCAGTTCAAGCGTCGACACAGGAACCAGTTCGATTCCGAGTGTATAGGCTAACGTCTTGGCCGTTGTTGCTCCAATCCGGAGACCGGTATACGAACCGGGTCCATCAGCAATGACGACACGGGTCAAATCGCGGGGCGACCAGCGGACTTCCTGCATCATGCGCTCAAGCAAAGGCATTAATTTTGTTGCATGGTTCAACGAGGTCACATAAGAGGCTTCTGCCAAGATCTGTTTCCCGTCCGATAACGCAACAGACAGTTGTTTCGTCGATGTATCAATCGCTACGATTTTCATGGATATAACCCCTCACATATCTTGATGTACTGTTCACCGATTGGTTCAAGCAAAAAACGACGTGAGTCATCGCCTGTCCGTTCAATTGTGATCGCAAGGCGTTCCGGTGGAAGGACATCAGCAATCAATTCCGACCATTCGACGACAGCGACACCATCTCCATTCAAATATTCTTCAAGACCGATGTCATCTCCGCCTTCGAGACGGTAGACATCCATATGGTAAAGCGGCAATCGTCCAGTATAGACCTTCATGATCGTAAACGTCGGACTATTGACGTTTCGGGTCACACCCAACCCCTTGGCGAATCCTTGGGTGAAGGTTGTCTTTCCTGCCCCCAAGTCCCCGTCGAGCGTCACGACCATCCCTTTGAAGGCACGGTGCCCCAGTTCAACGGCAAGCGCCGTCGTCTGTTCGAGGTTCGTCATTTCAAGTTTCATCATCTGTGTCCCTCCTCCTTTTCTCTTACTCCATTGTACCGAACAAAAAAGGCAAAAAAAAATACGAAACGCTGAACGTTTCGTAGTAAAGTTGAAGTTAAGTTTAAAATTGGTTGCGGGGGCCGGATTTGAACCGACGACCTTTGGGTTATGAGCCCAACGAGCTACCAGACTGCTCCACCCCGCGACGATAAACGTTTCGGATTTGAATTATAAAAATTGGTTGCGGGGGCCGGATTTGAACCGACGACCTTTGGGTTATGAGCCCAACGAGCTACCAGACTGCTCCACCCCGCGATGATATAACGTTTCGACAGATATTAATATAACATGTACTTTTTAAAAATACAAGCCTTATTTCACTTTCTTATCTTTTTTCTTAAAAGATCCTATCGTGAAATCGTTTTTTAACGACTTGATCCATCAAAAAACCGACCTGCAGATGCAGATCGGTTTCTTATTGCCTGGCAACGTCCTATCCTCACAGGGGGAAGCCCCCAACTACTTTCGGCGTTCAAGTGCTTAACTTCCGTGTTCGGCATGGGAACGGGTGTGACCACTTGGCTATCGTCACCAGACGACGGGCT
>NZ_JACSMS010000017.1:0-42028 GCF_018618795.1 Exiguobacterium sp. s192
GCCCGTCGTCTGGTGACGATAGCCAAGTGGTCACACCCGTTCCCATGCCGAACACGGAAGTTAAGCACTTGAACGCCGAAAGTAGTTGGGGGCTTCCCCCTGTGAGGATAGGACGTTGCCAGGCAATTGAAGAAACCGATCTGCATCTGCAGGTCGGTTTTTTTGTACTTTAAATCAGAAAGGACTGTACGGATATGAAAGGTCGGATGCCGATTGTTGAAGCACTGTATGCTCATGTAGAAAGGAAAGCTAGTTCTTGGCACGTTCCCGGTCATAAAAACGGAACGTTACTAAACGGCTTACCTTCTTTTTTAGAATGGGATAAAACAGAGTTGGCTGGTTTGGATGATTTTCATCATCCTGAAGAAGCCATCTACGAAGCAAAACTTTTATTGCGTCAAATCTATGATGCCTCGGACAGTCATTTTCTGGTGAATGGATCGACTGTCGGGAATTGGGCGATGTTAGCAGCAGTTGCGAGTCGTGGAGACCGGATCTACGTGCAACGGAACTCACACAAGTCTGTTTTTAATGCGTTGGAATGGTTGGGGTTATCGCCTGTTTTAATGGAACCGGACTACCATGCAACAGGAATCAGCGGAAATGTTTCACGTGAAACATTAGAAGAGGCCTTGAAGCTGTATCCCGGAGGAGTAGCAGTCTTTTTGACGTCACCCACCTATTATGGAGAAAGCGCCGAGATTGATAAATGGGTTCAATTGACGAAGTCGCACGGGTTACCCTTACTCGTCGATGAAGCACATGGTGCACATTTTGGGGAAGCTTTTGGAGTTCGCTCTGCCTTTGAGTTAGGTGCAACCGCCGTTGTTCAATCTGCCCATAAGACATTACCTGCATTGACGATGGGGGCGTGGATCCATGAACGTTTCACGGATGACGAACGAAGACGGCTAACACGTGCGCTTCAAGCCTTTCAAACGTCCAGTCCGTCCTACTTGCTGATGGCTTCACTTGATTTTGCCCGCGATTACCGTCAACAATTTACGGTTGAACAGATGTTGGAAATACGGAACAGCCATGAACACTTTCACCAACAACTCAATCAACACACTGAGCTGGACGTATTTACGTTTGATGATTGGTCGCGGATGATTGTCTCCTGCCGCGGGTATTCCGGGAATCAAGTGTTGGCAGCATTGGCCAAGCAGGGGATAGATGCAGAGTTTGCTCTCGGGGAACATGTCGTTTGTATTTTACCGTTGCGCCTCTTACCGGAATCCGAACGGAATGCATGGATTGAACAAATCAAACAGGCACTTGATATGATGAAAACAGAAGGAATTCCCGATAAAAGGTATATGGAACAACCTATTATGGGTAAAATAAAGGTATCATCACTTGCTTGTCCACTCGATCAACTGGAGCGTACCGTGGCAGTCGAACGGTCTTTTGAAGAGGCAGTCGATTCTGTTTCACTTGAGACGATCATTCCCTATCCCCCCGGTGTTCCACTCTTACTACGGGGCGAACGGGTGACGCAAGCACACATCGAAATGATGAAGCAGTATATGACCACATCCGTCCATCTCCAAGGTGGGGAGCTTCTATATGAAGGAAAATTGCGTGTGATACAGGAAGGAATTACAGAATGACAGGAACTTTTATTACCGTAGAGGGGCCAGATGGCGCCGGAAAAACGACTCAATTACAACTACTTGCAGATCATTTGAAAGCCGAAGGATATGAAATCGTGATGACGCGGGAACCGGGCGGCACACGAATCGGTAATGAAATTCGGTCATTGATTTTGAATCCGGATTTTAAAGAGATGGATGAGATGACCGAAATTCTACTGTACGCGGCGTCACGCGCGCAACATGTCAATGAATTGATCCGCCCGGCCCTTGCCGCCGGGAAAATCGTGTTATGCGATCGGTTCATCGATGCATCGATTGCCTATCAAGGATATGGACTGGGTTATTCCATTGAACAGGTGCAGGAAATCAACCGGCAAGCCACAAACGGTTTGACACCCGACCGGACTTATCTGTTTGACTTGACGGTCGCGGATTCGAAACGACGAATGGTGGAGCGGGGGGCGCTCGACCGGATTGAGCAACGAGATGACGGCTTCCGTCAACGGGTATATGAAGGATTTTTGACATTAGCCGAACAGGAGCCGGAGCGGATTCAACTGGTAGACGCCAACCACTCAATCGATGACTTACAACAAATCTTGCGTCAGGATGTCCTGACCTATCTAGAGAAAAGGGAGCGATTATCATGAAAATGGTTATTACGATTGTTCAAGATAAAGACAGCTTACGTTTAGCAGAAGCATTGGTCGAACATGATTTCCGGGCGACAAAACTTGCAACGACGGGTGGATTCCTGAAAGAGGGAAACACGACGTTCATGATTGGTGTTCAGAGTGAACGCTTGGATGACTTGATGCGTCTGATTAAAAAGAATTGTTCGAGCCGGGAACAGATGGTTTCGCCAATCTCCCCAATGGGCGGTCATGCTGATTCCTATATCCCTTATCCTGTTGAAGTACAGGTCGGTGGAGCGACGGTGTTCGTCTTGCCAATCGAAGGGTTTCATCAATTCTGATGCAAACATTCCATGAACTAGAACAAACACAATCGGTCATCGCGACCATTTTACAAAATTCGTTACGGACCAATCGGATCAATCATGCTTATATCTTTACCGGAGACTATGAGCCGCTTCTTCTGGAGGCGGCTCAGTTGTTCGCCAAAAGTCTGTTTTGTGAGAAAAAAGATCAAATCGAGCCGTGTCAAACATGCCGGAGTTGCCGCCGGATGGACAGTGGGAACTTGGTCGACTACTATCAAATCGAACCGGATGGGGCGACGATCAAGAAGGAACAGATTCAGCAGTTGATGCATGATCTGTCGTTGCGTGGTCTCGAAGGGGATCGCCAAATCTACGTCGTGACGCAATCGCATAAGATGACGCCGCAAGCCGCGAACAGTTTATTGAAGTTCTTTGAAGAACCGGGTGCGGGAAAAGTGGCGATTTTAATCACGAATCAGCCGCAGTTGTTGTTACCGACGATTCGTTCACGCGGTCAATTGTTAAGTTTTCGACCGGCGGATCGCTTGTTGATCGGACAGGTCTTATCCGAAAAAACGGGACGGGATAGCGAATTAACCCAACTCGCTGCACGGGTCTATCCGAAAATCGAGGATGCGGAGCAGGCATTGGTCGAAGACTGGTTTGTAAATGCGCGAGTGTCAGTGTTACAATTGATGGAGGAATTAGCGAATCGTCCGGCCGATTTACCTCTGTTCGTCCAAGAGAAATGGATCACTCAATTTAAAAACCGGCAAGATGCGCGGATTGGTCTGGAACTGGTGACGTGTTTCTTTGAAGATGTCCTGCATCTTAAACTGAATCCGTCATGGGAAATGATCACCTATGCAAACAGCCGACCATTACTTGAA
The DNA here is from genome assembly GCF_018618795.1 of Exiguobacterium sp. s192. Lineage (NCBI taxonomy): Bacteria > Bacillati > Bacillota > Bacilli > Caryophanales > Exiguobacterium > Exiguobacterium sp. s192. The sequence continues at coordinate 3,432 of NZ_JACSMS010000017.1, forward strand.
CAGATGGGTGGAAAAAGTCAGACGACGATCACACGTTGGTTGCAGGCAGTACTCGCAGCCGTTAAACGGATCGAAGCAAATGTTAATCCTCAATTAACAGTTGAGCGTCTCATGTTTGACTTACAGAAAGGGTAGAGCGATATGCTAGAAGTAGTAGGCGTTCGCTTTAAAGAAGCGGGCAAAATTTATTATTTTGCACCTGGACAAGAGTCATTATCACGAGGACAATCCGTCATCGTTGAGACAGTGCGGGGCATTGAATATGGTGAAGTGGTAATTGCCGATAAACAAATGGACGAAGATGATGTGGTCTTGCCGCTGAAATCAATTCTTCGCGTCGCGGATGATAAAGACGCGATGATTGTCCGTGAAAATAAAATGGCGGCGTTTGATGCGCACGCTGTCTGCGTCGAAAAAATTCGGGAGCACAAGCTCGATATGAAATTAGTCGACGTCGAATATACATTTGATCGAAATAAAGTCATTTTCTATTTCACAGCCGAAGGTCGTGTCGACTTCCGTGAACTCGTCAAAGATTTAGCTGCGGTCTTCCGGACCCGGATTGAATTACGTCAAATCGGCGTACGGGATGAAGCGAAATTGCTTGGTGGAATCGGTCCGTGCGGCCGCGTCCTCTGTTGTTCTTCTTTCTTAGGAGAATTTGAACCCGTCTCGATCAAGATGGCAAAAGATCAAAATCTTTCCTTAAATCCAACCAAGATTTCTGGTGTGTGCGGTCGTTTGATGTGTTGTCTCAAATACGAAAATGACACGTACGAAGAAATGCGACGCGATTTGCCGGATTACGGAAAACGTCTGACCGTTCCTGAAGGGGAAGGACGGGTCGTTGGTCTGAATATCCTCGATCAAATCGTCCAAATCGAATTAAAAGACCGTTCCCGGGTCCTCACATACTCGATGGAGGAATTACTGTCCGTCGGTGCCGTAAAACAAAAACGACCAAAAGAATGACGGGGTGCATACGCGTGGAGAGAGTCGATAAAAAAGAAATCATTACGCGTGTCGATGCGATCGAGCAACAGATTCACTTGCTGACGGAGCATCTGAGCGTGTTAAAAGATCAGCTTGCTTATATGATGGAGGAGAATCAACACCTTTATCTTGAGAATCACCACCTCCGTGAGAAAGTGGAGCGTGATGAACAACAACCGATCACGGAAGAAGCGGAAGCGGAAGCCGGGGTTGGAGCCGGTTATGACAATTTAGGACGGCTCTATCAAGAAGGGTTCCATATTTGTAACCTGCATTATGGTCAAGTCCGTAAAGACGGAGACTGTCTGTTCTGCTTGTCCATGTTAACGAAACATTGAGAGGCTGACTTCCTAGGAGTCAGTCTTTTTTTCAGAAAGGAAGAACTGTATGGCTGAATTACTATCAGATGAGCGACTTGATCATCTGCTTGGAAAAGAAGGGCACATCATTCAAAGTCCCAGCGTATTTTCATATTCGCTTGATGCCGCGTTACTCGCACAATTCGCCTGGGTACCGATCCAACAAGGGAAATTAGTGGATCTTTGCGCCGGCAACGGGGCCATTCCGTTATTTTTATCGTACCGGACCAAAGGGACGATCACCGGTCTTGAAATTCAACCGCGTCTGGTCGACATGGCACGGCGCAGCATCGCGTTTAACGAAAAACAGGACCAGTTGAAGATGATCGAAGGAGATGTCAAGGAAGCAGGAAAACAGTTGGGATACGGGCTGTACGATGCCGTCACGTGTAACCCGCCATACTTCTTGGCTAACGAATCCTCGAACCGGAACCAAAGTGAACATTATACGATTGCCCGGCACGAAGTTTTATGTACGCTGGAAGATTGTATCCGGTCGGCCGCCGATCTCCTGAAGCAAGGCGGGAAAACGGCATTTGTCCATCGCCCGGAGCGTCTGCTCGACATCGTGACCTTGATGCGTCAGTACCGGCTCGAACCGAAGCGGATGCAACTGATTTATCCGAAAGAAGGCAAAGAAGCCAACATGCTGTTGATTGAAGGCATCAAAGACGCCAAACCGGGGTTAAAAGTATTATCCCCGTTCATCGTGTATGAACAGGATGATACGTACACCGAGCAGATGCGGAACCAGTTCGATGTCTGAGCACCACGCCGTCTATATCGTCCGTTGTCGGGACGGCAGTCTCTATACCGGATATGCCGTCGATGTTGAAAAACGGCTGGCGACACATAATGCCGGACAAGGGGCAAAATACACCCGGGCCAGACTGCCGGTCGTGCTCGAATACACCGAAACATTCACGACGAAGTCAGACGCCTTGAAACGAGAGTATGCAATCAAACAACTGACACGGACCAAAAAGGAACAACTCATTCAAGGAGGGATGACATCGCATGAAAGCAACCAGCAGCTTTAAAGGACAAACGGCGGGACTGTACATCGTTCCGACGCCGATCGGAAACTTAGAAGACATGACGTACCGGGCTGTCCGGATTTTACAAGAGTCGGATCTCGTCGCGGCGGAAGATACACGACAAACGATGAAACTCTTTAATCATTTTGAGATCGAGACGAAACTCGTCAGTTACCATGAACACAATAAACAGGTCAGCGGAGCACGTTTGCTCGCGGACTTACAGGACGGCAAACAAGTCGCACTCGTCTCGGACGCCGGGATGCCGGGCATTTCCGACCCGGGCAGTGATTTGATTCGCTTGGCGATCGACGCCGATGTACCGGTCATCGTCTTACCCGGAGCGAATGCAGCTTTGACGGCACTTGTCGCATCCGGTCTTGCGACGGAACGGTTCCTCTATTACGGGTTTTTACCGCGCAAGAAAAAAGAACGCCGGGAGGCACTGGAAACGGTTCGGTATGAGAGCGGCACCCTGATCTTCTATGAAGCACCCCATCGTTTAAAAGAGATGCTGGGGGCCTTGCGAGACGTACTCGGTGACCGTCAGCTGACGTTAGCCCGGGAACTGACGAAACGGTATGAAGAATACATCCGTGGATCAGTGACGGAAGCCCTCGAATGGGCGGGAGAAGACGTCCGCGGCGAGTTTGTCGTCATCGTCGAAGGAACAACCGAGGAACGGCCGAGCGAAATCGCGCAAGAAGCTGATCCGCTGCAACAAATCGAACGGTACATCGAACAAGGGGAAAAACCGAATGCTGCCTTGAAACGAGTGGCCAAGGAGCGGGGACTTGATCGTCAGGAACTGTACCTCCGTTATCATGAATCCTAAAAAAAGAAGCGACTCCGTTTGGAATCGCTTCTTTTGACTTATTCGTTTCCTGCGTAATGACGATCGAGGAAATCTTTTAACTCAACGAGGACACGTTGTGCGCCGTCTGGAGAGAGAATCAATTTACCATCTGCCAATTTGAAGTTATCTTCTGATACTTCGCCTGTTACTTGGCAAGTCATGTTTGGTTTGTATTTTTTAAGGATGATCTGCTCGTTGTCGACATAAATCTCGAGTGCATCCTTCTCTGCGATTTGAAGAGTCCGACGAAGTTCAATTGGAATAACTACCCGACCGAGCTCGTCTACTTTACGTACAATACCTGTTGATTTCATTTTGTTGTTCCTCCTCTGATGTCTAGGTTCTCTTTTTTTTTGGAAAATCGTCAAAATTCGACATCACTTCTATAGAATGTAGAATACTAAACTTTCCAAAAGTAGTCAACCAATCTGAATAGCTTGAAATCAAAATGTCATTTATTTCTCAAAAAAACCATATCTGAAACGATTTATTAATAGTTTTTCCCTTTTTAAAGGAAATGAAACTATTGAGTGTGTTTTTCTGTAATTTGATGTCTGATGTCAAAAAATGTTTCGATTCGACAAAAAACGAGTTTCGACACAGACGACAGAACAGCGTATAATAATGAAATGAAATACAGAACGGAGGAATATCATGGCAAAAACATTTTATATCACGACACCGATTTATTATCCTAGCGCAAAGCTACATATCGGTCATGCATACACGACGGTCGCGGGAGACGCGATGGCACGTTATAAACGCCTTCAAGGATTTGATGTTCGTTACTTAACAGGAACAGATGAGCACGGACAAAAAATTCAGGAAAAAGCAAAAGAAGCGGGCGTGTCGGAACAAGAGTTTGTCGACGGCGTCGTTGAACAGATCAAAGTCTTGTGGAATCGCCTGGATATCTCGTATGACGACTATATCCGGACGACAGAACCGCGTCACAAGGAAGTCGTGGAACGTGTGTTTGAGACGTTACTCGAAAAAGGGGACATCTATCTCGGCGAATATGAAGGATGGTATTCCGTTCCGGACGAAACGTATTACACCGAGTCACAACTCGTTGACGGCAAAAGCCCGGACAGCGGTCATCCGGTCGAACTCGTTCGGGAAGAGTGTTACTTCTTCCGAATCAGTCAATACGCGGATCGTTTAGTCGAGTACTATGAAGCGAACCCATCGTTCATCCTACCGGAATCGCGGAAACATGAGATGATCAACAACTTCATTAAACCAGGTCTTCAGGATCTTGCGGTCTCCCGGACAACATTCGATTGGGGCGTAAAAGTACCGTCGAACCCGAAACACGTTGTCTACGTCTGGGTCGATGCGTTGACGAACTACATCTCATCGCTTGGTTACGGGACGGATGATCAAGGAAACTTCGATAAATACTGGCCGGCGGATGTTCATCTGGTCGGAAAAGAAATCGTCCGCTTCCATACAATCGTTTGGCCGGCATTGCTGATGGCGCTTGACCTGCCGCTTCCGAAGCAAGTCTTTGCACACGGCTGGTTACTGATGAAGGATGGGAAGATGTCGAAGTCAAAAGGAAACGTCGTCGATCCGATTCCAATGATCGACCGGTATGGACTCGATGCGTTACGTTATTATCTGCTTCGTGAAGTGCCATTTGGATCAGACGGGATGTTCACACCAGAAGCATTCGTCGAACGGATGAACTTTGACCTTGCGAATGATCTCGGTAACTTACTCAACCGGACGATTGCGATGATCACAAAATACTTCGACGGTGTCATCCCGACCTATGTCGGAAATGTCACGCCGTTTGATGAGACATTGTCGACGCTTGCGAAAGAAACGGTCGAGAAAGTCGAAGCATCAATGGAGCATATGGAATTCTCGGTCGCTTTGTCGCACATCTGGCAATTGATCAGCCGGGCGAACAAGTACATCGATGAAACACAGCCGTGGGTGCTTGCAAAAGACGAAGCGAAAACAAACGAATTGGCTTCTTCGATGGTCCATCTGGTCGGCGCATTACGCCACGTTGCGATCATGCTGCAACCGTTCATGACACGTTCTCCAAAAGAAATGTTCCTTCAGCTTGGTCTTGAAGGACAGCCGATGGACTGGACAGCCCTTGAACAATTCGCAGCAATCGAGGAAGGAACAAAAGTGGGCGTCGCCCAACCGATCTTCCCGCGTCGCGACATGAAAGAAGAAGTCGAGGCAATCGTCGAGATGATGAAACAAGCGTCTGCTGCACGTGTCGAAGAAGAGACTGTCGAAGAAGAGGTCGATGCCGACGAGCGTCCGGAGACGACGATTGATGTCTTCGATCAAATCGAACTGCGTGTCGGGGAAGTCGTAACGGCTGAAAAAATCAAAAAAGCAAAAAAATTGTTGAAGTTAACCGTTGATATGGGGAAAGAGACCCGTCAAATCGTCTCTGGAATCGCTGAATGGTACGAGCCGGAAGATTTAGTCGGTCGGAAAGTCATCGTGGTCGCCAATTTAAAACCGGTCACATTACGGGGAGAATTGTCACAAGGAATGGTGCTGGCTGCTGAAAAATCAGGTAAGCTTGAACTAGCGACGGTCCCATCGACGATGGCAAACGGAGCAAGCGTAAAATAATTCAGATGCCTGTGGACTTCATGTCGCAGGCGTTTTTTTGAAAGAGGGAGTCGAACGGTATGTTAATTGATACACACACACATTTAAATTCGGATCAATTCGACGGTGACGTCGAGGAAACGATTGAACGGGCACGCGCAAACGGCGTGTCACCGATGATTGTCGTCGGATTTGATCATAAGACGATTGACCGGGCGATGGAACTGGTCGAGCACTATGATGATCTTTATGCGGTCATCGGCTGGCATCCTGTTGATTCGATTGATTTCGACGACGCGGCCTATCAGAAAGTCGAACGGTTGATGGATCATCCGAAAGTCGTCGCCCTAGGGGAAATCGGACTGGATTACCACTGGGATACATCACCGAAGGATGTCCAAGAAGAGGCGTTTCGAAAACAAATCCGCTTGGCGAAACAAAAAAATAAACCGATCGTCATTCACAACCGCGAGGCGACGGAAGATACACTCCGTATCCTCGAAGAAGAAGACGCCAAGGAAGTCGGTGGGATTTTGCACAGCTACAGCATGAGCGCAGAACTGTTACCGCGCTGTCTGGCGATGAACTTCTATATCTCACTCGGTGGACCCGTGACGTTTAAAAATGCGAAGACACCAAAACGGGTGGCGCAAGAAGTGCCGCTCGATCGTTTGCTCGTTGAGACGGACTGCCCGTACCTGACACCAACTCCATACCGCGGAAAACGAAACGAACCGGCGTACGTCCGATTCGTTGCGGAAGAAATCGCACAGTTGCGCGGGATGATGTATGCGGATATCGAACAGGCGACGACTGAAAACGCAAAACGCGTATTCCGGCTTCCATGATTCGATCGGTCGCTTATATGACGATTGGCGCGACGCTGTTGCTGATCGCCAGTCTACTCTATCTGTCGATGGATCACCCCCGTACGGTTACGATTATGGTGGACGGACGCGAGACACAGGTCGAGACGCTTGAAACTTCGGTGTACGGTGTGTTGCAGGAAGCGGGAATTTCCGTCCGCGCTCAGGATGAAATCGAGCCGGCGCTCAGTGCCGATCTTCCGGACAATGATTTGATTGTCGTTCAACCGGCGAAAGAAGTCACCTTGATCATGGGATACGGGGAAGCACAAACCGTCAGAACCCAAGCTCGGCGGGTGGATGATCTATTGAAGGAACGCGGCATCAAACAAATGGAGACTGACGACATTTATCCGGCAAAAGATGCGGTCTTGACGACCGGGATGACGGTCCGGTACCGGGAAGCGTTCCCGGTCGAATTGATCGTTGAAGGAAAAGCCCGGGAAATCTATACGTATCAGACGACAGTCCGGGAGCTGTTGGCGATGCAGGGCGTGAAGCTGCAAGCGGAAGATAAAGTATTGCCGAGTCTTGAGACGACGGTCCAAAAAGATATGCTCGTCACGGTCAATACGACGCGGCGTGCTGTTTTGACGGAAGAACAGCTGTTACCGTTTGAGGTCGAGACGATTGAAGACGATACACTGCCGGTCGGCGAACAGTTAGTGACGAAAACCGGACGCCCCGGGATCCGGACGCAAAAGTACCAATTGACGCTTGCGGACGGTCTGAGCAAAGAAAAGAAATTAATTGCGAATGATGTGACGAGTCAACCGGTTAAACAAGTCGTGAAAGTCGGAACAAAACCCGTCGAGGCGGTTGCCGCCACACCGGCACCGGTCTTCGATAAGGAAAAAGCGACAGTGCCGTTAGCGGAAGCACCTCAGGCTGCAACGGATTTGGATTTTAAAGAAGCAAAAACCCTGATGGTGGAAGCGACGGCCTACACCAATGATCCGGCATCGAACGGAAGTCGGTTGTATGATGGACGTGCCTTGACGGCAACCGGTTACGACGTGACGGATACGATCACGTACCAAGGGTTACCAATCATCGCCGTCGATCCGAAAGTCATCCCGCTCGGCACAAAAGTTTATGTCGAAGGAGTCGGGCTTTCGATTGCGCTTGATACCGGCGGTGCGATCAAAGGCAATAAAATCGATGTTCTTGTAGACGGTGAAACGACAGCGAAACAGTTTGGTCGAAAAACGATTCAGATTTGGGTCATTCCGAACGAAGCAGAGACGGAAGCGGGCAATTGACGCTTCCTTGTTTTTTTTGTGGAAACAGGTACAATTACGGAAGTGTTTGAAAAAGGTGGAGAAGAAACGATGCGGAAACGCTTAAAAGAAGTCATCGTCGTAGAAGGACGGGACGATACGACACGGTTACAGGAAGTATTCGATGTCGATACAATTGAAACAAACGGTTCTGCTGTCAACGAACAGACGTTGCAACGCATCGCGAAAGCGCTCGAACGGCGCGGTGTGATCGTCTTTACCGATCCGGACTTCCCCGGGGACCGGATCCGGGCACGGATCAACGAGCGGGTTCCGGGATGTAAACAAGCTTACTTGCCACGGGCGGATGCCAAAGACAAACGCGGTAAAATCGGCGTCGAACACGCGTCACCGCAGGCGATTGAACGAGCCCTCAGCGCAGTGTATGAGACAGAAGAACAGCAGGAAGCGGAAGTGACGCGGGACATGATTCTCGCAGCCGATTTGATTGGCGGACCTGCTGCTTCGAAACGTCGCAAACGGCTTGGACAGGTGCTGGCAATCGGAGAGCCGAACGCGAAACAACTCGTCAAACGGGTGGCGTCGATTCGGATTACGAAACAAGAATGGGAAGATGCTTTGAGACAGATAGAGGAGGAACAGGATTGAAAGACATTGCAACATTGCACCGGACAAAGGAAATCTTGGCAAAACACGGATTTTCCTTCAAAAAGTCGTTAGGGCAAAACTTTTTAATTGATTTAAATGTACTGGGGAACATCGTTGGTGCCGCCAATTTAACACCGGACAGCGGAGTGCTTGAAATTGGTCCCGGGATTGGCTCGTTGACGGAGCAATCTGCGAAACAAGCGAAAAAGGTCGTGGCCCTTGAAATTGATCAACGGCTTTTACCAATCCTGGATGATTCACTGGCACCGTATCCTCACGTCAAGGTCATCCACGGTGATGCGCTTGAGCTCGATCTTGAGACAATCGTCGATCAGGAATTCACGCAACAAGGCATTACCGATCTTGCGGTCGTCGCGAACCTTCCATACTATGTGACGACGCCGATCATCATGCGGATTCTGGAAGCACGGACACCGTTCCGGACATTGATCATGATGATTCAAAAAGAGGTGGCGGAACGAATCGGAGCGAAACCGGGGACAAAAGCCTACGGCTCGTTATCGATTGCCATTCAATACTATGCGGAAGCGGAAGTGTGCTTCACGGTTCCGAAACACGTGTTCATTCCGGCACCAAACGTCGATTCGGCTGTCATCCGTCTGAACATCCGAAAGGAACCGGCCGTTAAGACGTTGGATGAGAAGTTGTTCTTTGAAGTGACGCGTGCCAGTTTCGCGCAACGTCGGAAGACGATTTTGAATAACTTATCCAGTCACTTCGGAAAAGCCGAGAAAGAGGCGGTTGAGGCAGCGTTGCACGAAGCGGGAATCGATCCGCGCCGTCGCGGTGAGACACTCAGTCTGCAGGAATTCGCACAGCTGGCCGACGCACTTTTGCCGATTAAAAAACGTTGACGGTAGACAAAAGAACGGATATAATATTTGCCCTTTCTAATATTTAATTCATATGCTATAATAAATATTAGTGAGGTGAAGCGTATGCCAAAGACGTTGAACGAAATCAGACATGTTTTTGAAACACATGTTGGTGAAAGACTGACGCTAAAAGCAAGCGGCGGTCGTAAAAAGGTCGTAACCCGAATCGGAACGCTCGTTGAGACGTATCCATCGGTGTTTGTAGTCAAGCTAGACGCAGAGCGCCACAATGTCGAGCGAGTTTCTTATAGCTATGCCGACGTATTAACCGACTCCGTACAAATCGAATTTGCGAATTCGTAAACTTACCTTCCGAAGCGGACAGAAATGTTCGCTTCTTTTTTTGTGCAAAGGTTGATACAATTCGTACAGGATACGTACTAGAGGAGGAACGGCACGATGACGATTATTGTAAAAGCACCAGCAAAAATCAATTTAGTATTGGATGCGACGGCGAAACGTCCGGACGGTTATCATGATGTACATATGGTGATGACGACAGTTGATTTGGCAGACCGGCTCGAACTAACGGAATTAGCTTCGGGTGAGATTCGGATGAATGCGCAACATGCGTATGTGCCGAACGACGAACGCAACTTAGCGTACAAGGCGGCAGCGGTCTTGAAAGAGCGCTTTGATATCAAGAGCGGGGTCGAGATCTACCTTGAGAAACACATTCCGGTCGCAGCCGGATTAGCGGGCGGCTCGAGTGATGCGGCAGCGACGCTGCGTGGGCTGAACGAATTGTGGAAGCTCGATTTAACGCTTGAACAATTGGCGGAAATCGGAGCAGAAGTTGGTTCCGATGTTCCCTTCTGTGTCATGGGCGGAACAGCGATCGCGACCGGACGTGGTGAGAAACTGGAGAAACTCGTGTCTCCTCCGCCGTGCTGGGTCGTCCTCGCGAAACCGACGATCGGTGTCTCGACGGCAGACGTGTACGGGGCACTGGATTTAAAGACAGCCGAGCGCCCGGATGTCGAGGCGATGATCGAGGCCGTTAAAAACCAGGACTTCACGGCGATTTGTGATGCGCTGGGCAATGTTCTTGAGTCGGTGACCTTACCGATGCATCCGGAAGTCGAACAGATTAAAGCATTTATGACGAGTTGCGGCGCGGAAGGCGTCTTGATGAGCGGGAGCGGACCAACTGTCTTCGCTTTGACGGAACATGAGAATCGTGCACAACGGCTCTATAACGGATTACGAGGTTTTTGCAACGAAGTCTACGTCGTTCGTCTTTTAGGGGAAAACCATTGATAGTTTCCGTATGAAAATGATATATTCACTAGTGAATATTCGGAATTACGGAGAGGTGGAACAATTTAGATGAAAATTCGGAGAAGCGGTCGGCTCGTAGACATGACACGTTACCTGCTGGACCATCCGCATCATCTGGTCTCATTGACGATATTCGCGGAACGTTATAAATCTGCGAAATCTTCGATCAGTGAAGATTTAGATATTGTCAGTGAAATGTTAGAGCATGAGGGGACAGGTCGACTCGTCACCGTTCCTGGGGCAGCTGGAGGCGTCATGTTCATTCCGACGTGGAGCAGTGCGAAGGCGTTACCGTTTATCGATGAGTTATGTGAACGGGTCGCACGACCGGACCGTTTGTTGCCGGGCGGATACTTATATCTGACGGACTTGCTCGGGGATCCGCGGATGGTCAAACAGATGGGGCAAGTCTTCGCCTCTGTCTTCAGTCAGAAGAAGGTCGACGTGGTCATGACGATCGCGACGAAAGGGATTCCGCTTGCGTACGCGGTCGCCGAACAGCTGGGTGTACCGTTTGTGATCGTCCGCTCGGACAGCCGGGTGACGGAAGGATCAACCGTCAGCATCAATTATGTTTCCGGCTCGTCAAAAGCGATTCGGACGATGGCGCTGGCACGTCGGAGTCTTCCCCGTGGTGCCAATGTCCTGCTGATTGATGACTTCATGAAAGCCGGCGGAACGATTCGCGGCATGATGAGTCTGCTCAGTGAGTTTGAAGCGAACGTGGCGGGTGTCGGTGTGCTGATTGAAGCAGAAGGTGCCGAGAAGAAGATGGTCAATGAGTACGTCAGTCTGATGAAGCTTGCGGACGTCGACGTGGATCTTGGACAAATCCAAGTGAAGCGCGGAAATGTCGACCAGTATTTCACAGATGGTGACAATACCTGAATTTGACACACGATTTTTTTGTAACTATACTGTAATTATCAAACTTTTGGAAATTATGCGTAAAAAGATTGGCAAAAGCTAAACCTTTGAATGTTTTAAGCCGTAAGTAGAAGTAGACAACGAAGAGTTGTGACAACGGTTATAAAAAGGGGTGCGGACAAAATGAATGTCACCGACGTCAAGATTCGTCGCGTCGTAGCAGAGGGTCGAATGAAAGCACTTGCCTCGATTACGCTCGACCACGAATTTGTGGTCCATGATTTACGCGTGATCGAAGGGAACAGCGGTCTTTTCGTCGCGATGCCAAGCAAACGGACACAGGAAGGCATCTTTCGTGATGTCGCCCATCCAATCAATGCATTAATGCGAAAAAAGGTCGAAGATTCAGTATTAGAAGCATACGCGGTTCGTGAGGAAAATGCTGAAACGTCAGAGCTTGAGTTGACGCCACTTGAAGCGACCGATCGATCGTAATTCAATAGACAGGTTTCCGTTCATGGGAGAACCTGTCTTTTTTTGTGCTTTTTCATGACTTCCGCCCCGTCCCGTCATTGATTCGGTGCGCCATTTTCGTTATAGTGGGAACGAGTGGACTATTTCAGAAAGAAATCAACACTAATTTACATGGAGGAGCGACAAGGATGAATCATTTCGCGGTAATTCTAGCAGCGGGTAAAGGCACTCGGATGAAATCAAAGCTCTACAAAGTACTTCACCCAGTAGCTGGGAAGCCTATGGTACAACATGTCGTTGATCAGTTGACGACACTTGGTGTCACACGTCAAGTCGTTATTGTCGGTCACGGTGCAGAGTCTGTAAAAGAAGTGCTCGGCACATCGGTGGAATATGCACTTCAAAGCGAGCAGCTTGGCACGGGTCATGCTGTTCAAATGGCAGAACCTGTACTTGGGAACGAAACAGGCTCGACACTCGTCGTATGTGGAGATACGCCACTCCTGACGAGCACAACGCTTGAGTCACTCTTGCAGCATCATGCGGAAACAGGCGCAAAAGTGACGGTCCTAACCGCACATGCAGATGACGCCACAGGCTACGGTCGCATCGTTCGCGGCGAAGACGGAAACGTCTCGAAAATCGTCGAGCATAAGGATGCGAACGAACAAGAACTGGCAATCACAGAAATCAACACCGGAACGTACGTGTTTGACAATGAGATGTTGTTTGCGGCTTTAAAACAAGTCAAAAATGATAACGTACAAGGTGAATATTATTTACCGGACGTCATCGAAATCGCAAAAGCAGACGGCGAAACGATCGCTGCGTACGCTGCACCGACATTTGAAGAAACGATTGGCGTCAATGACCGTGTCGCGCTCGCGCAGGCGGAAACATCGATGCGCAAGCGGACAAATGAGCATTGGATGCGTCAAGGCGTCACGTTTGTTGATCCCTCTTCAACGTACATCGGACCGGACGTCGTGATCGGTTCGGATACAGTCTTGTACCCGGGGACACAATTGCTCGGAAAAACAACGATCGGTTCTGAATGCATCATCGGACCCAACTCGGATATTCGGGACAGTGAAGTCGCGGATCATGCCGTCGTCCGCCAATCGGTTGTGACGGACAGTCAAATTGGAGCAGCCGCACAAGTCGGTCCATTTGCCCATCTGCGTCAACAAGCCGTACTTGGTGCCAACACGCGCATCGGAAACTTCGTTGAAGTGAAGAAATCAACGTTCGGAGAAGGCAGCAAGTCTGCCCACTTAAGTTACGTCGGCGATGCCACAATCGGCAAAAACGTCAACTTAGGATGCGGTTCGATCACTGTCAACTACGATGGAACAAATAAATTCCAGACGGTCATCGAAGACGATGCCTTCATCGGCTGCAACGTCAACTTGATCGCACCGGTCACTGTCGGTAAAAATGCGCTTGTCGCAGCAGGATCGACCGTTACGGATGATGTTCCGGAAAACGGACTGGCAATCGCACGTGAGCGTCAGACAACTAAACCTGATTACCGTTAATTTTATTCGTTCATTTTACCTGTCGCTCTACTCGTCTAAACCCAAACAAATGGAGGCCACCTAACCATGTCTACTGTCTTAGAACATGAAATTCGTATTTTCGCCCTTAACTCGAACAAACCACTGGCAGAGGAAATCGCTAAAGTCATCGGGATTCCGGTCAGCGAAAGTTCAGTCAAACACTTCAGTGACGGCGAAATTTCAATGAACATCGAAGAAAGTGTCCGGGGGGATGATATTTACATCATTCAATCGACAAGCCAACCGGTCAATGAAAACCTGATGGAGTTGCTCATCATGATCGATGCGTTAAAACGAGCTTCCGCACGGACGATCAACGTCGTTATTCCGTATTACGGCTACGCGCGTCAAGACCGTAAAGCACGTTCACGTGAGCCGATCACAGCGAAGCTTGTTGCGAACTTGCTTGAAGTTGCCGGTGCGACACGCGTCGTGACGATGGATCTCCATGCAGCTCAAATCCAAGGTTTCTTCGATATTCCAGTAGATCAATTAATGGGTGTTCCCTTGCTTGCTTCTTACTTCGAGAAGAAGAACATCGACCCGAACGAACTCGTCATTGTTTCTCCAGACCATGGCGGTGTGACACGGGCACGTAAATTAGCGGAACAATTAAAAGCACCAATCGCGATCATCGATAAGCGTCGTCCAAAACCAAACGTGGCGGAAGTCATGAACATCGTTGGCCAAGTCGACGGAAAAATCGCGATCATCATCGATGACATCATCGATACAGCAGGAACGATCACACTCGCTGCCAACGCTTTGATTGAAAACGGGGCGAAGCAAGTGTATGCCTGCTGTACACACCCGGTTCTGTCGGGTCCTGCGATGGAACGGATCGAAAACTCGGCGATTGAAGAACTCGTCGTCTTGAACACAATTGATTTGACGAAACGTGAATGCGCAAGCAAAATCAAACAAATCTCTGTCGCACGTTTGCTTGCAGAAGCAATCATCCGTGTCCATGAGCAAAAATCAATCAGCCCGCTCTTTAGCTGATTTCAAACAGATATGAACGCCAAGGTCCGGTTTTTAGAAATCGGACCCTTGTGCGTTGTTGTTTTTCCACCATCTGACGGATTGAAGGATCCGGCAGGAGAAAGCAGAGGAGGTGACGGTATGAAATGTATCGTCGGTTTAGGCAATCCAGGCGCCAAGTACGCTAATACACGCCATAATATCGGTTTTTTGGCAATCGATGCACTGGCCAAGGAACACGGAATAAAATTAACCGAGTCGAAGTTTAAAGCGGTCTTCGGAACGGGAATGATTAAAGGGGAGCGCGTGGTCCTCGTTAAACCATTGACGTATATGAACTTGTCGGGTGAAGCGGTCCGTCCGTTACTCGATTTTTATAAAATTGCGGTCGAAGACGTCCTTGTCATCTATGATGACCTGGATTTGCCACTCGAGAAAATGCGTTTGCGTTCAAAAGGGAGTGCCGGAGGACATAACGGAGTCAAATCGTTGATCCAACATCTCGGTACACAAGACATTAAACGATTAAAATTAGGCGTCGGCCGGCCACCGGCACCGATCCAAGTCATCGACTGGGTCTTGATGCCGTTCGCAAAATCAGAACAGGTGACGTTGCAACATGTGTTATCTGATTCGGTTCATATCGCAACCGATTTTATCGATACGCCGTTTTTGGCGTTGATGAATCGTTATAACTGAACAAAACGCTTTGGACATCCAAAGCGTTTTTGCTGTCGTCCTAGGAGGGAAAGTATGAAACAACTACAAAATCTGTTACTCGGTATTCCGGAGATTAAAACCGTCCGGGAACGGTTCCGTGACGGCGTTAATGCCCAACTGATCACAGGACTGATGAACAGCGGGAAAGCGTTGTTCGTCGCGGGTATTTATCAGGAAACAAAAAAACGGTTCGTCATCGTGACGCACAATATGTTCCAAGCCCAAAAATTGTACGATGATCTGATTGAATTGGTTCCGGAACAAGACGTGATGTTGTATCCGGTCGACGAGACACTCGCGGCCGAACTGTCTTACGGCGCGAGCCCGGAACTCCGGGCGACACGTATCGAGACGAGGCACCGTCTCCTGACGACGGATGACGGAATACTGATCATTCCGCTCGTCGGTCTAAGACGGTACGTCCCGTCAGCGTCCGATTTTTTAGGGCATACGAAACGGATTAAGCCCGGCGACATCTTGTCGATTCCGGATTTTATTCAAGAATTGGTTGATGCCGGATACGAACGGACCGCTACGGTCACGACGCCGGGTGAATTTGCGGTGCGCGGAAGCATCATTGATTTGTATCCGTTGACGGTGGAACGTCCGTACCGGTTGGACTTGTTTGATGAAGAAGTGGATTCGATTTATACGTTCGACGCGGAAACACAACGTTCGCTTGGTGTCATCGCGGAAGCGTTAGTACCGCCTGCCGCCGAACATTTTGCGACCGGTGAAGGGTTGCGGACCGCCGGGGAACAGTTGCGCCGGTTGTATGACGTGACAAAGGAACGGGTCCAAAGTACGGAAGTCTTGGCGGCGCTCGAAGAAGGCATCGCCTACGATGTCGAAGTGCTTGAAAGCGGCGAGCGACCAAAACAGCTTGCGAAATATGCACCAATGCTTTATCAAACGACGTTACTCGACGACATTAAAGATGCCGTCTTGATCGTCGATGAAATTGCCCGAATCGAGGAAGCAGCGGAAGTCCAGGATACGGAAGAAGCGGAATGGATGGCTTCCTTGATCGAACGGGGACAGAGTGTCAGTGAGTACACGTTAGCCGTTCCGATGATGAAGGTGTTTCAGCAACGGCAACTGCTGTATCTGTCCTTGCTCCCGACACGCCGGAGCGGTGTTCCGGAGAGTGCTGCCATTCATTTCAGCATCAAACCGATTGCCCCATTCCATGGTCAAATGGAGCGTCTGAAGCAAGAGGTCGATCGGTACGGTCGCGCGGATATGTGGATGGTCTTTTTAGCGAGTAACCGCGAACGGGCCGAACGGATGCGGCAGACATTATCCGATTATGGGGTCGAAGCCTCGTTGCATACGACGGAAGACGATATTCGCCGCGGGCATCCATCAATTCTGATCGGCGGCATCCACGGCGGATTCGAGATGACGAACGCACGCCTCGTCGTCATCACAGAAGAAGAAGTCTTTAAACAACCGGCACGGCGACGCAAACAAACGACCAAACTGACGAATGCCGAACGGATCAAAAGTTATCAGGAATTGAAAACCGGTGACTATGTCGTCCACATTCATCACGGGATTGGACGGTACCACGGGATTAAGACGATTGATGTCGCGGGGAACCATCAAGATTACCTGCATCTGATCTATGCCGGAGAGGACTCGTTGTACGTCCCGGTCGACCAGATTGATTTGATCCAAAAATATGTCGGGGCTGAAGGCAAAGAACCGAAAATCTACAAGCTGGGCGGAATGGAATGGAAAAAGGTCAAAGCCAAAGTCCAGAAATCCGTCGAAGACATCGCGGATGAGCTGATCAAATTGTATGCGGCACGCGAAGCAGCGGTCGGATTTGCTTTTCCGGAAGATGATGACAGCACGCAGGCATTCGAAGCCTCATTCCCATACGAAGAGACGGTCGACCAGTTGCGGTCGATCGAAGAAATCAAAAAAGACATGGAACGTTCCCGTCCGATGGACCGCCTGTTGTGCGGCGATGTCGGTTACGGAAAAACAGAAGTCGCGATTCGAGCGGCCTTCAAAGCCGTCATGGCCGGCAAACAAGTCGCCTTGCTTGTCCCGACTACCGTCCTTGCGCAACAGCATTACGAAACGATGCTCGAACGGTTCAGCGACTGGCCGATCAACGTGTCCGTCATGAGCCGTTTCCGCTCGGCGGCAGAGCTAAAAGCGACGAAAAAAGGATTGAAGGAAGGAACGGTTGATGTCGTCGTCGGCACACACCGTGTCTTATCCAAAGATGTTCAGTTTGCCGATATCGGCTTGCTGATCATCGATGAAGAGCAACGGTTCGGAGTGAAACATAAAGAACGACTGAAACAGCTGAAAACGAATGTCGATGTCCTGACCTTAACGGCGACACCGATTCCACGGACGCTGCATATGTCGATGATCGGTATTCGGGATTTGTCGGTGCTTGAGACACCACCGGAAAACCGTTATCCGGTTCAAACGTATGTGATGGAATATGACGGAATCGTCATGCGGGAAGCGTTGGAGCGTGAACTTGGTCGCGGCGGACAAGCCTTTTTCCTCTACAACCGGGTCGAAGGGATCGAACGCAAAGCAGAGGAAATCCGGGCACTCGTTCCGGAAGCACGTGTCGTGACGGCTCATGGCCGCATGACGGAAAGTGAACTCGAAAGTCAGCTCATTACCTTCTTTGAAGGGGACGCCGACGTCTTGGTCAGTACGACGATCATCGAGACCGGCATCGATATTCCGAACGTCAATACGTTGATTGTCAACGATGCGGATCAAATGGGGCTCTCCCAGTTGTATCAACTGCGGGGACGTGTCGGTCGGTCAAGCCGGGTCGCCTATTCCTACTTCACATACCGTCCGCAAAAACGGTTGACCGAGGTTGCGGAAAGCCGTCTGCAGGCGATCAAAGAGTTTACGGAACTCGGCAGTGGTTTTAAAATCGCGATGCGCGACTTATCGATTCGCGGGGCAGGGAACTTGCTCGGATCGCAACAATCAGGCTTCATCGATTCCGTCGGATTTGATTTGTATTCGCAAATGCTGTCGGAAGCGGTCGAAGAACGCAAAGAGCGGATGAAAGGAAAACGGAGAGTCCAAAAATTCGTACCGGACTTTACGTTCAGCCTGGATGCCTACATCCCAAGCCATTATATGGCCGACTCCGAATTGAAAATTGAATTCTATAAACGATTGAAGTATGTGGACACACCGGAAAGTCTCGAGTCGCTCGAGTCCGAGATGTTGGAACGGTTCGGGGAATTCCCGGTCGAAGTCGCCCGGTTGATTCAGTTGACACGGATGCGGATTTTTGCAGAGCGGGCACGGATCGAACGCGTCAAACAGACGGATCCGAAAATCGAAATCGTCCTTTCGGCACAAACGACTCAGTCGCTTGATGTCGCTGACTTCGTCAAATGGACGGTTCCGATCGGGCGTGGTCTCGGGATGGGACAAGAGGACGGGAAATTGGTGTTGACACTGAATCGCGGCAAACAAACGTTGCAGCAGACGACGGAGCAAGCGGAACGGTTGCTCGCTGAGATTGATCGCCGGATCCTGCAATGAGTAAACGAATGACCATTGCTCAGGGCGCAGCACTCCTGGCGATTTCGAGTTACGTCTCCAAACTGTTGAGCTTTTTCTATCGCATCCCGTATCAAAATATGGCGGGAGACGTCGGTCTGTATGTCTATCAGACCGTCTATCCGTTATTTGCGATTGCAGCAGCACTTGGTATTTATGCGTTGCCGGTCGTTGTCGCGAAGTTGACGTTACATCATCCGGAAGAGAAACGGGAAGTGTTATGGGCAATCTTTTTCGTCTTGTCCGGCATGTCGTTAATCCTCGGGACGCTCGGTTGGTGGATTGCTCCTGAAGTGGCCCGGTTATTTGGGGACGCACAACTGGTAGAACCGCTCCGGGCAGTTACGTTTACGTTTTACCTGTTGCCGGTCATCGCCGTCTTACGGGGGATGTTTCAGGCGGATCTTGAAATGCGGCCGACGGCGTTTTCACAAATCACGGAAAATGCTGTTCGTGTCTGCCTGCTGTTACTTGTGACCTACTACGGTGTCCAAGTCGGGGCGAATCCGTATCAGATCGGAGCATCGGCCCATATGACGGCACTCGGCGGCAGCGTTGCGTCGCTCATCTTATTGTTACGGTTCGCGAAAGGGCGGATTGGTCGCCCAGTCGTATCGAAACAGCATATCCGTCGTGTCGGACGGGTCCTGTTGACGAGCGGGATGGCGGTCAGCATTGCCTCGCTCGCATTGTTATTGATGCAGTTGATTGATGGCTTGACCTTTGTGAATCTGTTAGGCGATTCCATCGAAACAAAAATTGAAAAAGGGATATTCGACCGAGGTTATCCGTTGCTGCAGTTTGCGATTTTGTTTGCGACGTCAATTAGTCTCGCGAGTGTACCGACATTACTGTTAGAATATCGGAAGCGCAATGACACCGCGACGAAACATCATTTGGAGACATTGTTGCGTTCCGGTCTGCTGATTGCGGCCGCAGCGACGGTCGGACTCGTCGGTGTGATGCGACCGTTAAATATCGCACTCTATCAGGATGACAATGGGACGATGGCGCTCAGTTGGCTTGCGGCAACCGGATTCACGGCGTCCTTGTCGATGATCATTGTCTCCTGTCTCCAATCGGTGGATGCGGAAAAGTACGCCTTTGCAGGTGTCATCGTTGGTCTATCGGTTAAATTTGGGCTGAACATCTGGTTGATTCCGGCATATGGCATGACCGGTGCCGGGATGGCGACGTTCGGTGGATTTGCTGTCATGGCGGCAGCACAATTGATCTTATTGAACCGGAAGTTTGGTCGCGTGACGGCTGGTCGGGCGTTTTACATCAAGTTGATCAAAGCAGTCCTCCCGATGGCGATTTTCTTATATGTGATCGAACAACTCTTTCAGTTGTCCGGCTGGGAAAGTCGGATCGGAGCGACGATTGAGGTTGGATTGTTGGTCCTAGGTGGAGCCGTCGTCTTTTGTATCTTCGCGTTACGGATCGGTGTTTTGACCGAACGCGAGTGGGCGCTGTTGCCTTTTGGAGAGAAACTATATCGTATTCATCAACGTAGGGGGATTATATGACACATCAAATCACGGTCGTCGGCTTAGGCGTCGGCGAACTGGAACAATTACCGTTTGGCATCTACAAGTTACTCAAGGAAACGACATTACCCGTTTATTTGCGGACAGCGGATCATCCTGTCGTTTCAGAACTGATGGCAGAGGGAATGGAATTTACATCGTTTGATTTTATTTATGAGAAACACGACCGCTTTGAGTCGGTCTACAGTGAAATCGTCGCCACCCTGCTTGAACAGGCCCGGACGGAACCTGTCATTTACGCTGTCCCCGGTCATCCGTTGGTCGCGGAAAGTACGGTTCAGCAACTGTTGAACCAATCGGACAACATCAAGATCGTCGGAGGACAAAGTTTTCTGGATCCAATGTTTGCCGCAGTGGGCGTCGATCCGATCGAAGGTTTTCAATTGCTGGATGCGACGGCGTTCGACATCGATGAAGCCCAAATCCGGCAACATCTGTTGATCGGACAAGTCTACGATCAGTTGGTCGCGGGTGATCTGAAAGTCATGCTGATGGAACGTTATCCCGATGAACATGACGTGACACTCGTCACGGCGGCCGGCACCAGCCGCGAACATGTCGTGACCGTCCCGTTGTACGAGTTGGATCATGTGACGACGCTCAGCAACTTGACGACGGTGTATGTACCACCCGTCACGGATCAAACGATTTTAAATCGAGATTTTACGACGCTGAAACAAATCATCGCCAGATTGCGTGGTGAAGGCGGCTGTCCGTGGGATCAAGAACAGACACACGAGTCGCTGAAAAAACATTTAATTGAAGAATCGTACGAATTACTGGAAGCAATCGACCTTCAGGACGATAACTTAATGATTGAAGAATTAGGCGACGTCTTGCTGCAAGTCATGCTTCATGCCCAAATCGGTTTGGATGAAGGCTATTTTGATGTGCGGGATGTCATCGGCAGTATCAGCGAGAAGATGATCCGCCGGCATCCTCACGTCTTTGGAGATGTGAAAGTCGACTCGGCAACCGACGTCGTCAATAACTGGCAGGACATCAAAGCACAGGAAAAACCGGAACGAACCTCTCTCTTGGATGGTGTCACGAAGGGAGCTCCTGCCTTGATGCGGGCAGAACAGATTCAAAAGAAAGTCGCGAAGGTCGGCTTTGAATGGGAAACCGTCGCCGGGGCACTTGATAAAGTCCGGGAAGAGATTCAAGAACTGCAAGAGGCACCGGCGGAAGAGCAGTTAGGGGAATTTGGAGATATCCTGTTTTCGTTAGCGCTCGTCGGAAAATATATGGAGTTGTCGGCAGAAGATGCGTTACAGCAGACCAATGACAAATTCATTCGCCGCTTTACCCGAATGGAACAATTGGCAGACCGTCCGTTAACGGAGTTATCGTTAGCGGAACAAGATGCCTTGTGGAATCAATCAAAGCAGGAGGAACAGTCATGAGACTTGATAAATTTTTAAAAGTATCCCGTCTGATCAAACGCCGGACACTCGCGAAAGAGGTCGCGGACCAAGGTCGGATTACGATTAACGGACTTGTCGCCAAAGCGAGCAGCAACGTGGCGGTCGGAGACGAGATGACAATCCGGTTCGGAAACAAGATCGTCACCGTCCAAATCGACGGCATTAAGGAACACGCCAAAAAAGAAGATGCGTCGGAGATGTATCAAATCATTCGTGAAGAAAAAGTGAATTCCGAAGAATCGATGTAATTTGGTTGAAAAAGGAAGTATACTAGAGAGTGTCAGAGATGACCACTCGGATAAGGAGGGATGATATGCCAGCACCGTTGGAATCAGGGCGCGATACGCCGCCCAAGATCAAACCGCTTAATGACCGGAAAAAACAGTTGAGTCAAAATGCAATCGAAAACCGTTTACGTCTGAAGAGGCGCTTCTTAGTCTGTATGTCGATCTTTCTTATTGTCCTGTCCCTGATGGGGTGGTCATATATCGAAAAGAAACAACTGATCGCTGAACAGAAGCAGTCGTTTCAGGTTGCGCATCAAGAACAGGCAAAGGCGGAAAAAGAGTCCGCTCGTCTGAAAGAAGAAATTGAACGGTTGAATGATAAGAAGTATGTTGCGAACTTAGCGAGAAGTGAACTGCTGTACTCGAAAAAAGGCGAAACGATTTTCTATTTTTCACCGGAAGATTAAACGAAGCTTGCCGATTGATTGAAAAAATGTAGAATCACTCGTATAATAAGAAAGAATCAACTAAAAAGGAGCAATACAATTTATGTCGATTGAAGTAGGCAGCAAAGTACAAGGGAAAGTTACAGGCATCACCAATTTCGGCGCGTTCGTAGAATTACCGACGGGTAAGACAGGTCTTGTTCACATCAGTGAAGTAGCAGATTCTTACGTCAAAGATATCAATGATGTCTTGACAGTCGGACAAGAAATCACGGTTAAAGTGTTGAGTGTAGAGAACGACGGAAAAATCGGTCTTTCAATTAAGAAAGCCGTCGATCGCCCAGAAGGTGAACGTCCACGTCCTCCAGCTCGTCAATTTGATCGCGGACCACGTCCTGCAGGTCAAGACCGCGGACCACGTTCGTTTGATAACAAAGGACCACGTGGTGGAAGCGGCGGCGGTGGAAACCGTGGTGGCTTTAACAAAGGTGGCCGTGGCGCACCGGCTCCACGCAAAGAGCAAACGTTCGATACGTTGATGACTAGTTTCCTTAAAGACAGTGAAGATCGTCTTGCGACATTGAAACGTCAAACGGATTCAAAACGTGGCGGACGCGGTGCTAAACGTCAATAACTTGCTGACCTGTTCTTTATAAGAATAGAGGTGGAATGACGCTGTTCATTCCATCTTTTATTTTTTTAGAATTATTTTTAGAAAAAGCGTTGACAATCATTTGACTCCCAAGTATTATAGAAAATGTGCTTAGGACACAAACATTCAAAATATGGCGGTGTAGCTCAGCTGGCTAGAGCGTACGGTTCATACCCGTGAGGTCGTGGGTTCGACTCCCTCCGCCGCTACCATATTTTTTTGGCCCGTTGGTCAAGCGGTTAAGACACCGCCCTTTCACGGCGGTAACACGGGTTCGATTCCCGTACGGGTCATTCTGTAAAAAAGCTATCTCTATTTCATATAGAGATAGCTTTTTTCGTTTAGATTAATGCAAAAGGGAGGATGAAGACGTGACAGTAGAAGTAAAACTTCCAAGCGTACCCTTGCTTGTTGCCGTATCCGGCGGCTGTGACTCGATGGTGTTAGCCCATCTGTTGTATGAAGCAGGTCACGATATCATCATCGTTCATGTGCACCATGGACTTCGTGCCGAATCCGATGCAGAAGCACAATCGATTCAAGCCTGGTCGCAGGCACGCCAACTCGATTTTCGGATGACGCGTCTTGAATGGACAGACGAGACGGCGACTCAAGAGAAATGCCGCAGCAGACGGTATGCTTTTTTTCAAGAGGTGATGCGGGAGACTGGACGCGATCAGCTGGTCCTCGCCCATCACCGGGACGATCAACTGGAGACGTTATTGATTCAATTGCTCCGCGGGGAAGCGCATATCGACGGGATTCCAGTAGTCCGACCGTTTGCACACGGGCAGATCCACCGTCCGTTATTGACGTATACGAAGCAGCAGCTGTATGACTATGCGGCGGAACATCAAGTCGCGTGGCACGAAGATGCGACGAATGCGGAAACGAAGTACCTTCGCAATCAGATTCGGCATCAAGTAATGCCCGTGCTCGCTGCCTTACGTCCCGGTTATGAAGCCGCGACCGTTCGCGCTGCGATGCTGCGACATGAACAAAAACAAGAACATCTTGCCTATGTCGCGGCGCTCGTCAAAGACTGGACGACGGAACAGGGACTTCCGCTGAAGAACGTTCTTCAACTCCCTTCCGACTTCAGACGCCTGGTCCTGCGTGTGCTCGTGCCGGACGCAGAACTCACACCGAACGATTACAATCGATTTTTGACACTGCTACGAGTAGATATGCCGTCCGGTGAAGTGTATTATGGAAACTGGAGGATACAGCGTACATATGGCTACTTGACATGTGTTCCCTGTCCTGTGAGACACTCTGTACCTGAACCGTTTGAAGTGGGGGAGCGTTTGGGTACCTATTATTATGGTGAACAAATGGTTAGGTTTTCCCGTGCGACCACCGGCATTCCGTTTTCGGCCATCAGATTCCCGTTGACGGTTCGACCACCGTTACCCGGGGATCGGATTCAACTGGCGGTCGGCACTAAAAAAGTCAGCCGAATTTTGATGGACGCTAAAGTTCCACGGACACTTCGAACACAAATCCCGGTCGTCGTGGATGCAACAGGGCAAGTTCTGGCAGTCATCGGACATCGAATTGCAATATTCGGGTCATTTGAACTCCTCGCAGAATCAGGTTTAATGATAGAATGGTAATGTAGTGTTTAAAATGGAGGAGGAATACCTAGCATGACCTTAATGAATGATATGGAAAAAGTACTGATTTCGGAAGAAGAGATCCAACATAAAGTCGGTGAACTCGCGGGTGAACTGACAGCGGATTATGGAGATCGTTTCCCACTGCTTGTCTGTGTATTAAAAGGCGCAATGCCGTTCATGTCTGATCTCGTCAAAAAGATGGACATGCATCTTGAAATGGACTTCATGGATGTGTCGACTTACCACGGTGGGACGACATCGACAGGGGAAGTCAAGATCGAGAAGGATTTAAACACATCAGTAGAAGGACGTGACATCCTGATTGTCGAAGATATCATCGACAGCGGATTAACATTAGGGTATCTCGTGGACCTCTTCAAATACCGGAAAGCAAAGTCGGTTAAAATCGTGACGTTGCTGGATAAGCCGAGTGGTCGTAAAAACGATTTACACGCCGACTACAGCGGTTTCGTCATTCCACATGAGTTCGTTGTCGGTTACGGTCTTGACTATGAAGAAAAGTATCGGAACCTTCCTTATGTTGGAGTATTGAAGCCAGCAGTCTACGGCGGCTAATTATTTTTAATCTTGACTGTCACATGATAAGATGAAACCAATTACAAAGCGCGCTTTGCCGCGTTAGGATTCGTATCGATTGAGTAAGTTTAATCAGTTGGTGCGGAGAGGAGGCCTACGATGAACCGAGCAGTGAAGAATACCCTCGTGTTTGGGGTCATTTTTCTAGCTTTGATCTTGTTTCTGCAATACTTGCAGAGTCCAGTGAACAAAAGCAAAGAAATCAATTACACACAGTTTGTCGAGTCTGTTGAAAAAGGTGATGTGAAGACGGCGACGTTCCAGTATGAGGGACAGACGTATAACGTCACGGGTGAATTACGTGAAAAGGATACGACATATGAAACCGTCGTACCGGCTGTTGATACGGAACTGACGGATTTGTACACGCAATTGCGTAGCCAAAACGTCAAGATGGACTTCAAAGCAGCAGAAACAAATGGCGGTTGGATCGCGTTACTGACGACGATCGTGCCATTCATCATCATCTTCATCCTGTTCTTCTTCTTGATTAATCAAGCACAAGGCGGTGGCGGCGGTGGCCGTGTCATGAACTTCGGGAAATCGAAGGCGCGCCTGTATGATACAGAAAAGAAAAAGATTACGTTTGACGATGTCGCGGGAGCGGATGAGGAGAAACAAGAACTCGTTGAGGTTGTTGAATTCTTGAAAGATCCACGTAAGTTTGCCCGTCTCGGTGCCCGTATTCCTAAAGGTGTCCTCCTTGTAGGTCCTCCAGGTACAGGTAAAACATTGCTTGCCCGTGCAGCAGCTGGTGAAGCCGGCGTACCGTTCTTCTCGATTTCAGGTTCTGACTTCGTTGAGATGTTTGTCGGTGTCGGTGCATCACGTGTACGTGACTTGTTTGAAAATGCGAAGAAAAACGCCCCATGTATCATCTTCATCGATGAGATCGATGCGGTTGGTCGTCAACGTGGAGCTGGTCTTGGCGGCGGACATGATGAGCGCGAACAAACATTGAACCAACTTCTCGTCGAGATGGATGGATTCAGTGAAAACGAAGGTATCATCATGATCGCAGCAACGAACCGTGCGGATATCTTGGACCCGGCTTTACTCCGTCCAGGTCGTTTTGACCGTCAAATCACGGTTGAGCGTCCAGATGTCGTCGGACGTGAAGCGGTCTTGAAAGTACACGCACGCAATAAACCACTTGATACAACGGTTGATTTAAAAGCCATCGCACAACGCACACCAGGTTTCTCTGGTGCGGATCTTGAAAACCTGTTGAACGAAGCAGCACTTATTGCCGCGCGTACCGACCGTGACAAGATCTCAATCGTCGATCTCGAAGAAGCGATCGACCGTGTCATCGCTGGACCAGCGAAGAAGAGTCGGATCATTTCACCAAAAGAGAAAAAGATTGTTGCATGGCATGAAGCTGGTCATACGATCATCGGTGTCACACTCGATGATGCGGATGAAGTGCATAAAGTAACGATCGTTCCTCGCGGGAATGCAGGCGGTTACGTCATCATGCTTCCAAAAGAAGACCGCTACTTCATGACAAAACCGGAACTTGAAGATAAGATCACTGGATTACTTGGTGGTCGTGTCGCGGAAGATATCGTCTTTGGTGAAGTTTCGACTGGAGCGAGTAATGACTTCCAACGTGCCACAGGATTAGCACGGAAAATGGTCATGGAGTTCGGGATGAGTGAAAAACTCGGACCACTTCAGTTTGGTTCCGGTCAAGGCGGAAACGTCTTCTTAGGACGTGACTTCCAAAACGAACAGAACTACTCTGATGCGATTGCCCATGAAATCGATAAAGAAATTCAAGCGATCATCAACAAGTGTTACCAAAAAGCGAAAACGATCTTAACAGAAAAACGCGATCAGCTTGATTTGATTGCGACGACGTTACTTGACGTGGAAACACTTGATCAGAAACAAATTCACCATCTCTTAGAGACAGGCGAATATAAAAAGCATCAACCTGAAGTGATTGCAGAACCAAAAGCGGATGAGAAAACGCCGGAATCGACGACACCTGTCATCGATCAACCGACAGAATCTCCGACACAACGCGGCTCTGTCATCGACGAAGGGGAAAATGTCGATACGGAAAAACCAGATCAACCACGCCGGGATGATCAAATCTAATCACTCATGAAACACCGTTCGGATGAATCGGTGGACGGAGTGAAAGATCAATGGATTTCGTTTGACGAAGAGGTCAGTATTCCGAATGGGATGCTGACCTCTTTTTTTGTAGGCAGGTTGCAAGGCGCACTTCGGTAGGTGAAGCCCCGGCTGCATGGTATAATCACAACGTATGCAACAGTTATCGTCAGAGAAAAGTGGGGAAGCAGATGATTTTAGTAATTGATGTGGGAAATACGAATATCGTACTTGGCGTCTATGATGAACAGACACTTGTCCAGCATTGGCGCATTGCAACGGATCGTACACGGACAACGGACGAGTACGGCATGTTGGTCAAAGCCCTGTTTCGGGATGCAGACTTAAACGTGGAAGACATTGAGGGAATCGTGTTATCATCTGTCGTACCCCCTGTCGTGTTTCCACTCGAGAACATGTGCGTCCGTTATTTCAACCGACGTCCATTCGTGATCGGACCGGGAATCAAGACGGGACTCGATTTAAAAGTCGATAATCCAAGAGAAGTCGGGGCAGACCGGATCGTCAATGCCGTCGCTGCGACGGCAAAATATGATGGTCCTTTAATCATCGTTGATTTTGGAACAGCAACGACATATTGTTATATCGATTCACAAAAACGCTACTACGGTGGAATCATTTCACCGGGTGTCATGGTGTCGACAGAAGCCTTGTATAACAAAGCGGCGAAATTACCACGAATCGAGATTGCCAAACCGCAGTCGACGATTGGTCGAAATACGGTACATGCGATGCAGTCCGGTACGTATTTCGGATACGTCGCGCAAGTCGATGGACTGGTCCATCGGATGAAAGAAGAAATGGGAGAAGCGACTGTCATTGCGACAGGTGGACTCGCCCGATTAATCAGTGAGGAATCCGCGACGATTAAAATCGTTGATCCATTTTTGACGCTGGACGGGTTGCGGATTATCTACGAACGAAATAAGTGAGGGAAAAATAATGAAACGTGAAGAATTATTAGCACAATTAAAAGATGATTATTTAGTCAGAGCCTTAGGGTTTAACGGCGAAGTCCGCGCGTTTGCGATTCGTTCGACGAAAACCGTTTATGAAGCACAACTCCGTCATCAGACGACACCGGTCGTCACGGCAGCACTCGGTCGGACGTTGACGATTGGCGCAATGATGGGAACGATGCAAAAAGGGGATACCCGTGTGACGCTGAAAGTCGAAGGGGATGGTCCAATCGGAAAAATCATCGTCGATGCGGATGCGAAAGGACAAGTCCGGGGATATGTCAGTCACCCGCGTGTCGAGATGGACACATACGTCAACAGTGACGGTCTGACAAAACTGAAAGTCGGCGATGCAGTCGGCCGCGGAAACATTTCCGTCATCAAGGATCTAGGTCTGCGTGACTTCGTCGGTGGACAATCACCGATTCAAACAGGTGAAATCAGTGAAGACTTTACGTATTACTTCGCGGTTTCCGAGCAAAGTCCATCTGTCGTCGGAGCAGGCGTTCTCGTCTATCCGGAAGATGAGTCGGTCATCGCAGCAGGCGGATTGATCGTTCAACTGATGCCGGGTGCGTCGGAAGAAACGATTGCGGCACTGGAACAACGAGTCGCGGCCTTAAAACCGATCTCGATTCTGGTCGGTGAAGAAAAAACACCGGAAGAGATGTTAAGTCTTGTCTTAGGAGAATCGTTCGAACTGCTCGATACGATTCCGGTGTCATTTAACTGTACGTGCGAACGTGAAAAGTTAGCGACAGCGATTGTTGCTCTCGGACCGGATGAGATTCAAGCGATGATTGATGAAGATGGTGGAGCGGAAGCGGTCTGTCATTTCTGTTCGGAACATTACCAATATGATGTCGAAGAATTACAATCACTTCGCGAAAAATCACTCGAAAGAGCATAAGAGGGTCTGAAAATGGGAACTGTAAACTCTAAGTACTTGTGGATGTTGATTTTCATTTTATTACTGACAAACTTTTTGACGGGTGCTTACGCGTTCATGGGAGAATTGCCGAAAGTAGATTCTCCGAAGGTCGTTCAAGATAGCATCGGCGGACCACTCGAAGATGTCGTCGCCAAAGTCGGAGATCAGGAAATCACGCGGGCGGATGTGTATCAAGTCATGCGAAACGAGCATGAACAAGAAACGATTGACCGTCTGATTGCGGAAGCAGTCGAAAAACAGTCGGAAAATGGATCAAAGCCGACTGTAGAACGCTTTGATTGACAATTTTCATCCAGTCCGTGGATAATTGATCTATCGGATTACTTGGAATTAAAGTTTTTCATTATGAGGAGGAATGGTCATGCGCATTGCGAATTCAGTATTGGATTTAGTCGGCCGCACGCCGATCGTTAAATTGAATCATTTGACAGGACCGGAAGATGCGGACGTGTACTTGAAATTGGAATATATGAATCCGGGTTCAAGCGTCAAAGACCGAATCGCCTTAGCGATGATCGAATCGGCTGAGTCAGCGGGACATCTCAAAGCAGGAGATACCATCATCGAACCGACGAGTGGAAACACGGGCATCGGACTCGCAATGGTGGCTGCTGCAAAAGGCTACCGTTCGATTCTCGTCATGCCGGAAACGATGAGCATGGAACGTCGAACTCTTCTTCGTGCGTACGGTGCGGAGTTGATTTTAACACCCGGTCCAGAAGGAATGAAGGGTGCGATTGCTCGGGCGACGGCAGAAGCGGACGAACACGGTTATTTCATGCCGCAACAGTTCAACAATGAAGCGAACCCGGTCGTTCATGAAAAAACGACGGGACCGGAAATCGTCGAAGCGTTTGAAGGATTATCCCTCGATGCCTTCATCGCGGGAATCGGAACGGGCGGTACAATCACCGGCGCTGGAAAAGTCTTGCGTGAGGCGTTCCCTGGAATCGAAATCATCGCGGTTGAACCAACGGATTCACCTGTTCTGTCGGGTGGAAAACCCGGTCCACACAAGTTGCAAGGCATCGGTGCCGGATTCGTTCCATCGATTCTCGACACACAGATTTATGATGGTGTCGAGCAAGTGACAACGGAAGAAGCGTTTGATCATGCACGTCGCGCGGCCAAGTCGAACGGAGTCCTCGGCGGAATCTCTTCCGGTGCAGCGATTGCAGCTGCTTTGAAGACGGCGAAGCGTTTAGGAAAAGGCAAAAACGTTCTGGCGATCATTCCGTCAAACGGAGAACGCTACCTCAGTACACCGTTGTATCAGGTGGAAGAAGAAGCGGACAGCTCAAAACTATAATCTTAGCAGACTCAGAGGTTCATTCCGCTTGTTCGGAATGGACCTCTTTTTCCTTGTCGGAAAGAATGGGACTTGCGTTTGAGTCGTCCGTCTGACTGATTTTTTGCGTATAATGAAAACAGGATAGCTCGGAAGTGGAGGAACAAGCGTGCGACAGACAGTATACGAAGCATTTACATGGACGAAGGAACAATTTTATAACCGGTACGTCGAATTGACGGCAAACCGGACCGGACACGTCTGGCTCGAAAGCGGACGAATCGGGGCTTATACGATGGCGGGGGTCCGACCGGTGGGACACATTCGGACAAAAAATGGTCTTACGACAGTGGCGATGTCCGGGGAAGAAACAGAGACAACAGATACTCCATTCACAATCTTGGAGGACATTCGTTCACGTTACGCCTCGGCTCGACCGGCGGGAATGCCACCGTTTTTTGGAGGACTGGCGGGATACGTCAGTTATGATGCTGTCCGTTATTTAGAACGCCTGCCGCAGCAGGCGGCGGACGATTTGGAGACAGCTGATCTTTCGCTCTATTGGTACGATGAGGTGGCCGTCTTTGATCATGAAAAAAATCAATTATTTGTTGCCGTCACCCGTGAGACAGAAGCGGAAGCCCGTCTGGCATTAGTCGAAGAAGTCGCCTCGTGGCGGCAAATGAGTCCGGCACCGGTGTTTCAGGTTCCGGACGTCAAGCGTCCTCAGCGGGACCGCTCCTTTAAACGGCGTGATTTCGTTCACGCCGCTGATCGGATCAAACGGTATATCGAAGCGGGCGATGTCTTTCAAGTGAATCTCGCTGTCCGCCAGCAAGAGCCGCTCCAGACGACACCGGCACATATTTATGACGTGTTGCGAACTGTCAACCCGTCTCCCTACATGGGCTATTTTGCAGATCAGGAACTGGTTCTCGTGTCGGCGTCACCTGAGTTGCTCGTGGAAAAAATCGATTCAGCCTTAGCGACCCGTCCGATTGCAGGAACCCGTCCGCGCGGCAAAAATGAGGAAGAGGATTTTGCTTTAGCGAAAACCTTGCTCGATAACGAAAAAGAACGGGCGGAACACGTGATGCTCGTCGATCTCGAACGAAATGATTTAGGACGGGTCAGCCGCTATGGTTCGGTTCATGTTGATGAGTTGATGGTCATCGAAAAGTATTCACACGTTCAACATATCGTCTCGAACGTCCGGGGGGAGATTGCGGAAGGTGAGACCGGAAGCAGTGTTCTTGCCGCCATGTTCCCGGGAGGCACGATTACCGGTGCGCCTAAAATCCGGACGATGGAAATCATCGAAGAGCTTGAACCGGTCCGCCGGGGGATTTATACCGGCTCACTCGGTTTTATCAGCTGGGCGGATGATGCGATTTTCAACATCTTGATTCGGACGCTTGTCGCAAAAGACGGGATGGCGTATATTCAGGCGGGAGCCGGAATCGTGACGGATTCCGATTCGGAAAGCGAATATGAAGAATCACTCAGTAAGGCGAAGGCGCTTTGGGTCGCCAAAGAATTAGCGGAGGGAACGACATGATTGTACTGATCGATAATTATGATTCATTTACGTATAACTTAGTACAGTACTTTGGAGAGCTTGGACAAGAGGTCCGTGTTTTTCGAAACGATGCGATTACGCTTGAGGAAATTGAAGCACTGGCACCGGATCATTTGGTCATTTCCCCGGGACCGTGTACTCCGAACGAAGCTGGAATCAGTTTAGAAGCCATCCGTTACTTTGCCGGTCGTCTGCCGATCCTCGGTGTCTGTCTTGGACATCAGGCAATCGGTCAAGTGTTTGGTGGAAAGGTCGTCCGGGCAAAGACATTGATGCACGGAAAAGTGTCCTTGCTTACCCATGACGGTTCCGGTATGTTTGCCGGAATTGAACAGGAGACGCCGGTGACGCGTTATCATTCACTTGTCGTCGAACGGGAAAGTTTCCCGGACGCCTTGACGATGACGGCAGAAGCAGATGGGGAAATCATGGCCCTTCGTCATAAGGAGTTGCCGATCGTCGGTGTACAGTTCCACCCGGAAGCAATTTTGACACGTGACGGGAAACAGATGTTAAAAAACTTTTTGGAGTTGACACACTATGTATCTTTGGCATGATGGACAGATAAAACAAGAAGAAGACGTACGCATCTCGCCGCTCGATCATGGATATCTATACGGGATGGGGGTCTTCGAGACATTCCGGACGTATGCGGGTCATCCGTTTCTCTTTGATGATCACATCGAGCGTCTGCAGATGAGTTGTGCGGCAATCGGCATCAAATTGCCTTACGGACGTGATGATTTATTGGCGGCCGTTGAAGAATTGTGTCGTGTGCACGGAACGGGAGATCTCTACTTTCGTTTAAACGTCTCCGCCGGTGCCCGTGAAATCGGTCTTTCGATTGAACCGTATGAGCAGCCGACTGTTCTGTTGTATGCGAAATCGATCGGTTCCAGACAGATGGCGGAACGGGCGCTTGAAACCGTTCGTTTGCCCCGGAGTACACCGGAAACGAGTTATCGGTTGAAATCACATCACTACATGAACAATCTGGTCGCCAAACGTCAGTTGTTTAATCAGGAGGCAGAAGGTCTCTTCTTAACAAAAGACGGTTTCATCTGTGAAGGTATCACGTCCAATATCTTTTGGCGTTATGGAGAACGATGGTATACGCCACCACTTGAGACAGGTGTCCTCAATGGCATCACCCGTCAATTCCTGATGGAAGAGTTGCCTGTCGAGGAACGGCTGGCGTTATTGCCGCAATTGACGGAAGCGGATGAAATCCTTTATACAAACTCGGTTCAAGAAGCGGTCGCAGTCTCTTCCTTGGATGGGCGGACGTTCCCGGGTCTTAAAGGACACGGGTATCAAGCAGTTCGGAGATTGTTTGATGACGCCGTCCAATCGAAGTGGTCGAGGAGGGAAAAAGGATGACGAAAATCATGGGGATTCTTAACGTGACACCGGATTCTTTTTCCGATGGCGGGAACTATGTGGATATCGAACAGGCAGTCCGGCATGCGAAACAACTCGTCGCGGACGGAGCGGACGCGATTGATGTCGGTGGTGAATCGACGAGACCTGGCGCTTCATTTGTCTCGGCTGAAGACGAAATCGACCGTGTTGTCCCGGTCATTCGGCGTCTGAAACGTGAACTGGATATATTGGTGTCGATTGATACGTATAAACCGGAAGTCGCCGAAGCCGCTGTTCGTGCCGGAGCAGACATCATCAACGATGTCTGGGGATCGAAATGGGGGGACGGCTCGATGGTCGACGTGGCAGCCCGGCATGACGTCCCGATCATTTTAATGCACAACCGCTCAGAACCTCATGGACCGGATATGCTGGCTGAAGTACGGGCCGATTTGGAAGATTCGATTCGATTGGCGAAACAGGCCGGAGTGTCAGAAAACCACATCTGGTTGGATCCCGGCATCGGGTTCATGAAGACACATCAAGAAAACTTATTTTTAATGCGGCATCTGTCGATTACGACGGACTTTGGTTATCCTGTCCTGCTCGGGACATCCCGGAAGTCGATGATTGGTCTGACGCTTGGCTTGCCGGCTGATCAGCGTGTCGAAGGGACGATTGCGACAGTCTGTTACGGCATTCAACAAGGATGTGAATGGATGCGGGTGCATGATGTGCAGGCGGTCAAACGGGCAGCCGTCATGATGGATACGATGTTGGCTGCAGAATTACCGGGAGGAGAATGAAGATGGATCGGATACAGGTGACCGGTATGCGTTTTTACGGATACCATGGTGTGTTTGCAGAAGAAACGAAGTTGGGTCAACGCTTTAACGTTGATCTGACGATTGGTCTTGATTTATCAAGTGCCGGTAAGACAGATGATTTACGTGAAAGCGTCAACTATGCGGAGTTATACGAAGTCACGAAACAGGTTGTCGAAGGGAAGCCGCTGCAACTCGTCGAAGCGCTCGCAGACCGAATTGCAGAACAGGTGCTGTTGCTCGATCCCCGGATTCTTGAGACGACGATCAAGGTCATTAAACCGGATCCGCCGATTGCGGGACATTATGAACATGTTGCCGTTGAAATCCACCGGAAACGGGGCGATTATGCATGAATCGTGCCTACGTCGCACTGGGATCGAACATCGGCGATAAAGCAGCTCACCTGCAAGCGGCCATCCGGTTGATCCGTGCCTTGCCAACGACGAAAGCAGTGCGTGCTTCGTCAATCTATGAGACGGCACCCGTCGGCTATGTGGATCAAGATCTTTTTTACAATATGGTCGTCGAACTGGATACGACCTTATCCGCCGAGCACCTATTGACGGAATTACAACAGATTGAACACCAGGAAGGGCGGAAGCGGTTATTCAAAAATGGACCGCGGACACTCGATCTCGACATCATTTTGTATAATGACGAGATGATTCAGTCGGAAGGGTTGACGGTACCGCATCCACGGATGAACAATCGGGCATTCGTCTTGGCCCCATTACGTGAATTAAATGCTTCCTATTTCGTGCCGGGTTGGGAACGAACTGTCGACGAGTTGTATGTCGACTTGCCGGAAGCGGAGCGGGCGGATGTAAAACGAATTGAAGGCAAGCCGCATTCAGAGCAGAGAAGGGAAGAGCGTGATGACAGGTTTTAAAATTGGTGATGTTGAACTGAATAACCGTGTCATTTTAGCACCGATGGCGGGTGTCTGTAATCCTGCGTTTCGTTTGATTGCAAAAGAATTCGGGACAGGTCTCGTCTGTGCAGAAATGGTCAGTGACAAGGGGATTCTTTACGAAAATGAACGGACGATGCAGATGTTGTACGTTGATGACCGAGAAAAACCACTCAGTCTGCAGATTTACGGCGGTTCGAAGGAAACATTGGTCCAGGCAGCACAGTATGTCGATGCCAATACGAATGCCGATATCATTGACATCAATATGGGCTGTCCCGTTCCGAAAGTGACAAAGTGTGATGCCGGAGCGAAATGGTTGCTTGATCCGGATAAAGTGTACGAGATGGTCCATGCCGTATCGCAAGCAGTCGAGAAACCCGTGACGGTCAAGATGCGGACCGGTTGGGACAGCCATCATATTTATTGCGTCGACAATGTCCGGGCGGCAGAAGCCGGTGGAGCGAAGGCTGTCGCCATCCACGGACGGACCCGTTCACAAAAGTATGAAGGGGTTGCCGACTGGAACATCATCGGCGAAGCGAAGCGGGCAGTCAACATTCCGATTATCGGTAACGGCGATGTCCAGACGCCGCAAGACGCCCAACGGATGATTGATGAGATCGGAGTAGACGGTGTCATGATCGGTCGGGCTGCACTTGGGAATCCGTGGATGCTGTATCAGACGATCCAGTATCTTGAATCCGGAACGTTACCGGCGGAGCCGACACCACGTGAGAAGATTGATATTTGCCTGTTGCATGCCGCGCGTCTCGTCGCACTAAAAGGGGAAAAACTTGCCGTGCGGGAAATGCGCACCCATGTTGCGTGGTACCTCAAAGGATTAAGCGGAAACGGACAAGTCCGTAAAGCGTTATTCGATATCGATACTCATGCGGGTCTGCAAGAGTTGTTGCGCCAGTATGTCGAAACATTGGAATCAACCGCAGTACATGCGTGACACGTAAAGTATGGTCGGGATTGCCCGTTTTATGGTACGCTAATGCCATTGAAGATGAGCGAATCGGTTTTTCTAAGAGCTGTCGGTCATGCCGGCAGCTTTTTCATCGAAGCGGATGAAAACCATCGTGAACCATTATAAAAGGAGTGAAGACAGTGAGTCAGGACATGGAAATGAATGATCAAATGCAGGTGCGTCTTGGTAAGATGAACGCCATGCGTGAACAAGGACTTGATCCGTTTGGTGCACGTTTCGAACGTTCAACGGATACAGCGAGTATTCGTGCTGCTTACGGCGAACATGAAAAAGAAGAATTGGCAGAACTGAAGCCGGACGTTTCCATCGCGGGTCGTGTCATGACGACACGCCGTAAAGGGAAAGTCGGTTTTACGAACGTCCAGGATGTAAACGGTCAGATCCAATTGTATGTGCGTAAGGACGACGTTGGGGAAGAAGCATATGAGATTTATAAAACGTGTGACTTAGGGGACATCGTCGGAATCAGCGGTTACGTCTTCAAAACGAATGTTGGCGAACTCTCGGTTCACGTCACATCGTTTACGTTGTTGACCAAAGCATTACGTCCGCTTCCGGATAAATACCACGGATTAAAAGATGTCGAACAACGGTACCGTCAACGTTACCTGGATTTGATTACGAACAACGAATCACGTGAGACGTTTATTGCACGCAGTAAAGTCATTCGCGGTATTCGTCAGTACCTCGACAGCCTCGGATACCTGGAAGTCGAAACACCAATGTTGCATACGATCGCGGGTGGTGCTTCGGCGCGTCCGTTCATTACGCATCACAATGCACTCGATATGACACTTTACATGCGAATTGCCATCGAATTGCACCTCAAACGGTTAATCGTCGGTGGACTTGAAAAGGTGTATGAAATCGGTCGCGTTTTCCGAAATGAAGGAATCTCGACACGTCATAACCCTGAATTTACGATGATCGAACTGTATGAAGCTTACGCGGATTACAACGACATCATGAATTTGACGGAAAACCTGATTGCTCATGTGGCACAAGAAGTACTCGGTACGACACAAGTCACGTACGGCGAAGATGTCATCGACTTGTCTGTCGGCTGGAAACGTGCGCATATGGCGGATCTTGTCAAAGAAGCGACAGGTGTTGATTTCTTTGAAGAGATTTCGAAAGAGCGTGCCCATGAACTCGCACACGAACATGGTGTCGAAGTCCAAGCGCATATGACGACGGGACATATCCTCAATGAATTCTTTGAACAGAAAATTGAAGAGTCACTCGTTCAGCCGACATTCGTTTACGGACATCCGGTTGAGATTTCGCCACTTGCGAAGAAAAATCCGGAAGATCCTCGTTTTACGGATCGATTTGAATTGTTCATCGTCCGCCGTGAGCATGCGAATGCCTTTACGGAGTTAAATGATCCGATCGATCAACGGGAACGTTTCGAAGCCCAGCTGGTTGAAAAAGAAGCAGGGAATGATGAAGCCCATGAAATGGACAATGACTTCATCGAAGCACTCGAGTACGGCATGCCGCCAACTGGAGGACTCGGAATCGGAATTGACCGCCTCGTCATGTTATTGACGAATTCTACGTCGATTCGCGATGTACTGTTGTTCCCAACGATGCGTCATCAACAAAACTAATTTGGAACGGTCATTCCCTCGTCTTTCTTCATATAGAAGGAAGCGGGGGGATTTTTACTTTGATTCATCTAATAAAAACCTTTAATTAATCAGGTGTTTATTAGAATAATCCTTATGAAAACCGGGAATAAGATCATTTTAAATGTTTTTCTAATAAAACACTTGTATAAACAAAAACTCCATGGTATATTACTTCTTGTGCCACAAATGGTTGTGACACACCGAAAAAAATATCAAAAAAAGTTATTGACAATCGTGTCAGTGACTTGGTAAGATATTAAAGTCGCTGAAAACGACACGACGAACTTTGAAAACTGAACGATGAGGCAAAAACGTATCTTCGGATACAAACAATGAATGAAGCGCAAGCTTCGTCAACGTGACTTCGGTCACAACAACGAGCAAGTCAAACACTTTATGGAGAGTTTGATCCTGGCTCAGGACGAACGCTGGCGGCGTGCCTAATACATGCAAGTCGAGCGCAGGAAGCTCACGGAACTCTTCGGAGGGAAG
>NZ_JACSMS010000018.1:0-41565 GCF_018618795.1 Exiguobacterium sp. s192
TAGCTAATGCACCGCAAGGCCATCCCAAGGTGACGCCGAAGCGCCTTTCATCATCAGACCATGCGGTCTGAAGAACTATTCGGTATTAGCTCCGATTTCTCGGAGTTATCCCAATCCTTAGGGCAGGTTCCTTACGTGTTACTCACCCGTCCGCCGCTCATTCCCTTCACTTCCCTCCGAAGAGTTCCGTGAGCTTCCTGCGCTCGACTTGCATGTATTAGGCACGCCGCCAGCGTTCGTCCTGAGCCAGGATCAAACTCTCCATAAAGTGTTTGACTTGCTCGTTTTTGTGACCGAAGTCACGTTGACGAAGCTTGCGCTTCATTCATTGTTTGTATCCGAAGATACGTTTTTTGCCTCATCGTTCAGTTTTCAAAGTTCGTCCGCGCCTGTTTTGGCGACTCAATTAGAATACCAAGTCTGAAACAATAAGTCAACAACTTTTTAAAAGAAGTTTTTTTCTTGTTTCCAGCAGTGCGCTCGTCCTCGTAAGGACAAGAAATAATATACCATGGGATTTATTATTGTACAAGCATTTTTTATAAAAAAAGAAAAACTCTTTTTTTCACTGAATGAACAGCGCTCAAAAGAGTGTTTCTTCTATATATACGTTACATGATGATCACGAAAAGACCGGGAAGGAGCAGCCTCGTTTAATCCATCAGCTGGATGATATTGAATTGACGTTCTTCCATTAAGTCTTTGACGATACGTTGATTATGTTCTTCGTACGCAATCACCGGACGATCAAAGACCATATTCTTGCGGAGGACCGTTGCGATTTTACCGTTGCTGATCAAGACACGGTCACCGACTTCAATCGGCAACAACAGTTGTCCAAGCAACATGACGTATTTAGAGTCGTACTGCATCGGGCGTACTTTTAAGTAACAATAGGCATCATACAACGTATAGGCTTCACGGTACGGACGCCAACTCGTCATCGCTGCGAATACATCCGCGACGATGAACAGTCGTGTATGATCCATGATTTTATCGCCTTTGACTTTCAATGGATAACCGGACCCGTCCAAACGTTCGTGGTGTTGGACAATCAATCGTTTGACCGTATCCGAAATGATGCTTTCTTTTTGTAACGCTTGGAACGCCATCGCCGGATGACGGTGGAAAATCTCCTGTTGCATCGCTTCATACCGTTTCGTATGACGCCATTCCATGATTCGTGCCAGTCCACAGTCTGCAAAATACGATGCCACCCAGAGATCATGAATCATTTTCCGCTCTTTCCCGACCGCCTCTGCCAAGAGTTGGGCAATCGCGCCACGATAAATCGCATGGCGGACGGTATAGGCTTCTGTCCCCCGTTCAAGAAAATAAGGAAGAATTTCTTCACGTTGCACACGATCCGGAACCGATTCCTTGACCCAACGTAACGCATCATACACATTCGGAACGCGTCCTTGTTCCCATGAGGTGAAGACTTGGTTGTACGTTTCGATCAATTCATCAAACCGGTTGGTGTCCGTTGCCTCGTCTGACGTGACATCCAATGCTGTTTCTTCCACCATTCCCTCCGGTCGTTCTTCAATCTCTACTTCTTTAATCAAAAAGCGTTTGATTCGTCTCAATTCATCTGTTCCAAGTTTTTTTCCTGCCGCGACAATCGGAATATCTGTATGTAAAAAAAGGGACTCTGTGATTCGGTCACCAATGATGAGCCGCTCAGTTGCAACACGCATCTTTATTTCGTTCCTTTCCATCACCAATTTTTTTAGAAAAATAGCAGAGTAAAGACAAACTTGTCCTCACTCTGCTGCACTTCCTTTATTCTTCCGTCTGCTCGGATGCTTCACTTACCTCAGAATCGGAAAGCGTCTGTTCTTCTGAAACAAGTGCTCCCTCTTCTAAAGCTGCAATTTCTTCCTCGACAGCTTCTTCTTTTTTCAGCTTCGCAACCGTTGCAACACGATCGCCTTCTTCGATCCGGATGACTTTTACCCCTTGTGCGTTACGTCCGACACTTGAGATATTTTGTGAATCCGTTCGAATGACGATGCCGCTTTCCGTCATGATCATGATGTCATCATCGACGTCGACAATCCGAAGAGCAACGATTTGACCCACACGATCGGTTACCTTACTTGCAATCAAACCTTTACCGCCACGCGATTGTGTCCGGAACTCCGTCATCGGCGTCCGTTTACCGAATCCTTTTTCCGTGATGACGAGAACATCCTGTTCGTCACGGGCCAGTTCCATCCCGATGACGATCGCGTCACCGGATAAATTCATCGCTTTGACCCCGCGTGCACCACGACCCATCGAGCGGACATTGGTGATCGGGAAACGAATCGCTTTCCCGCTGTTGGAAACGGTGAACACTTCATCTTCCGTCGACGCGAGTCGAACCGATGTCAATTCATCATCTTCAAACAGACGGATGGCAATCAGTCCATTTTTATTGATCCGGGCGTAAGCGGACAACGGTGAACGTTTCACACGTCCTTTACGCGTCATGAAGATCAGCGATTTTTGCTCATCTTGCATCACTTCTTCCGTATCCAGAACCTCTTCCGTTTCATCCGCTTCCACTTCTACGTCTACATCGATGACGGCTTCAGGTGCTTCCGCAGTCTGTTGCTCTTCGAGGTAACGTTTGAAGTTGACCGGAATCATCGTCTCGACTTTTTCGTCCCGCTCGATCTGAATCAAGTTAATGATCGGTACACCTTTTGATGTCCGGCTCATTTCAGGCACTTCGTAACCACGGATCCGGTACACTTTTCCACGGTTCGTAAAGAAGAGAATCGTATCATGCGTCGAACACGACAACAGACGTGTTACGTAATCGGCATCATTCGTCCCGATTCCTTGGACACCACGACCGCCACGGCGTTGCGCGCGGTACGAATCCGTCGTCAAGCGTTTGATGTATCCACTGCTTGTCAACGTGATGATGATATCTTTTTCCGGAATCAAATCTTCATCTTCAAATTCGATGTGGTCCATTCGAATTTCAGTCCGGCGTTTATCGTTGAAGCGTTCTTTCACTTCTTCGAGTTCCGTCCGAATCAATTCGAGTAAGACTTCGTCACTTTCGAGGATTGTTTTGAGTTCCGTGATCAATTGCATGATCTCCTCGTACTCGGCGTCAATCTTCTCACGCTCAAGTCCCGTCAACCGTTGGAGACGCATATCAAGAATCGCCTGCGATTGTTTCTCGGATAAAGCAAACCGGTCCATCAACTGTTCACGGGCAGCATCCGCTGTCCGATTCGCACGGATGATCTTGATAACTTCATCGAGGTGATCAAGGGCAATCCGTAAACCAGCTAAGAGATGTTCGCGTGCTTCTGCTTTCTCGAGATCAAACTGTGTCCGGCGACGGACGATTTCTTTTTGGTGCTCGAGATAGTGGTACAACATTTCCTTGAGTGTCAAGGTACGCGGACGACCGGCAACGATCGCGAGCATGTTGACCCCAAACGTCGTTTGCATCGACGTCTGTTTATACAGATTATTTAAGATGACACTCGCATTCGCATCACGGCGAATCTCCATGACGATACGCATACCACGGCGATCCGACTCATCACGCAAATCAGTGATGCCTTCGATTTTTTTCTCACGGACGAGATCGGCGATTTTTTCAACGAGGCGGGCTTTGTTGACCTGATACGGCAACTCCGTCACGATGATTCGTTCGCGGTCTTTTTTCGTCTGTTCGATTTCAGCTTTCGCCCGGACGATGATTGATCCACGGCCGGTTTCATACGCGCGGCGGATTCCACTGCGTCCTAAGATTTCACCGGCTGTCGGGAAATCAGGTCCCGGTATGTGCTGCATCAGTTCCTGAATCGTGATGTCCGGATCGTGCGACAAAGCCAACACGCCGTCAATGACTTCACCAAGCTGATGCGGTGGAATGTTTGTTGCCATCCCGACCGCGATCCCGCTCGAACCGTTGACAAGCAAGTTCGGGAAACGGGACGGCAAGACTTCTGGTTCCCGTTCCGATCCGTCGTAGTTATCCTTGAAATTGACGGTATTTTTATTGATATCGCGAATGATTTCCATCGCGATTTTAGACATACGGGCTTCCGTGTACCGCATGGCAGCGGCAGAGTCGCCATCGACGGATCCGAAGTTTCCGTGACCGTCGACGAGCTCATAGCGGTAACTGAAGTCCTGCGCCATCCGAACCATCGTGTCGTAAACAGCTGAATCACCGTGCGGGTGATACTTACCGATAACTTCACCGACGATACGGGCGGATTTTTTGTGCGGCTTGTCCGCACGGATACCGAGGTCATTCATCGCATATAAAATACGACGGTGACCCGGTTTTAAACCATCACGGACGTCCGGTAAAGCACGGGCGACGATGACACTCATCGCATAATCCATGAAGGACGTACGCATTTCTTGACTAATGTTGATATCTTTAATGATCCCTTGTTGATCGGACATTCGTATGGCCACCCTCTCTATTCAACGTTAAATATCCAAGTTCTTCACATAGTGTGCGTGCGACTGGATAAAGTCACGACGTGGTTCTACCTGGTCTCCCATCAAAATGTCAAAGACCTCATCTGCTTCGATCGCGTCCTGCAACTCGACGCGGAGCATTTGACGACCACTTGGATCCATCGTCG
Source organism: Exiguobacterium sp. s192 (assembly GCF_018618795.1). NCBI lineage: Bacteria > Bacillati > Bacillota > Bacilli > Caryophanales > Exiguobacterium > Exiguobacterium sp. s192. The sequence continues at coordinate 4,617 of NZ_JACSMS010000018.1, forward strand.
TTTCCCAAAGTTGCTCTGGATCCATCTCACCGAGACCTTTGTAACGCTGAATGTCGTATCGTGCATTTTCCGGAAGTGCTGCCAATGCTTCGTTCAGCTCACGTTCGTTGTGGACGTACGTGATGTTTTTCCCTTGTTTGATGCCGTAGAGCGGCGGCTGGGCGATATAGACATACCCGTGCTCGACAAGCGGACGCATGTAGCGGTAGAAGAATGTCAGCAACAGTGTCCGAATGTGGGCACCATCGACATCGGCATCGGTCATGATGATGACTTTATGATACCGTGCCTTCTCGATGTTGAATTCAGAACCGATGCTTGTCCCAAGTGCCGTGATGATCGTCCGGATCTCATTGCTGCCGAGAATTTTATCAAGACGTGCTTTTTCGACGTTCAAGATTTTACCCCGGATCGGTAAGATCGCTTGGAAGTGACGGTCACGACCTGATTTGGCTGAACCACCGGCCGAGTCACCCTCAACGATGTAGATTTCAGAGATCGTTGCATCGCGTGACGAACAGTCGGCAAGCTTTCCTGGAAGTGAACTGACTTCGAGAACCCCTTTACGTCGTGTCAATTCGCGGGCACGTTTTGCGGCCATCCGGGCACGCGACGCCATCATACCCTTTTCAACGATCGCACGGGCACTTGTCGGATTTTCCATCATGAACTGTTCAAACGCAGACGAGAACAACGTATCCGTTGCCGTCCGGGCATCCGAGTTACCGAGTTTCGTTTTCGTTTGTCCTTCAAACTGTGGATTCGGGTGTTTGATCGAAACGATTGCCGTCATCCCTTCGCGGACATCTTCTCCGGACAACGTGCCGTCCGCCTCTTTCATCAGACCAAACTTCTTCGCATAGTCGTTGATGACACGGGTCAACGCGGTTTTAAAACCGGTTTCGTGTGTTCCACCTTCATGCGTCGGGATGTTGTTCGTGAACGAGTAGATGTTGGCTGCGAATCCGTCATTGTACTGCAACGCGACTTCGACTTCGATGCCGTCGCGGTTACCATGCACATAGACCGGTTCTTCGTGAACGACTTCTTTCGAACGGTTTAAATGTTCGACGTATGATTTGATTCCGCCTTCGTAATGGAAACTGCGTGTAATCGGCTCATCTGCCCGATCATCCGTAATTTCAATCGTTAATCCTTTATTTAAGAATGCCAGCTCACGTAAACGTGTTGCGAGCAGATCGTAATCGTATTCGAGTGTTTCCTGGAAAATTTCATCATCCGGGAAGAAACGAATCATCGTTCCTGTCTCTTCTGACGTTCCGATGACTGCTAAGTCTGCGGCTGGAACACCGCGGTGGTACGCTTGGTAGTACAGTTTTTCATTCCGTTTGACGAAGACTTCGAGTTTCGTCGAGAGCGCATTAACAACGGATGCCCCAACACCGTGCAGACCGCCGGATACTTTATATCCGCCGCCGCCGAACTTACCGCCGGCATGCAGCACGGTCAAGATGACCTCAACTGCCGGACGTCCCATCTTCTCTTGGATATCGACCGGGATTCCCCGACCGTTATCTTCGACCAGAATCGAATTGCCTGGTTCAATCGTCACTTTGATTGTGTCGCAATACCCTGCGAGTGCTTCATCGATCGAGTTATCGACGATTTCCCACACTAAGTGGTGAAGCCCCTTCGATGCAGTCGATCCGATATACATACCCGGACGTTTCCGAACGGCTTCTAGACCTTCAAGCACCTGAATCTGATCGGCACCGTACCCTTGTTCTAATTCCATATCTTCATGATTACTCATCGGTTTTCTCACCTACTATTTCTTTGTATGATGTCTCTTCCAAAATGACGGCCCCCTGTTTCACGTGGAACAATTTCGCCTGTTTGATCGTTTCATGTGCGATTCCGTCAACGCTTGTCGTCGTCAGAATGGTCTGCACTTTTTGTTGCATCGTATCGAGCAAATGGGTTTGACGATGATCATCGAGCTCGGATAAGACATCGTCTAGAAGTAATAACGGATATTCCCCTACTTCTTCATGAATCAATTCGATTTCTGCTAACTTCAAAGAGAGTGCCGCCGTCCGCTGCTGTCCTTGCGAACCGTAAGTCTGGACATTCCGTCCGTTGACTTCCATTTCAAAGTCATCGCGGTGGGGTCCAAACAACGTCACGCCTCTTCGGATTTCATTCTCTTTTATTTTACCAAACTTCTGCGCATAAGAAGCAGTCATTCCTTCGACATCAAGCAAATCATTGCTGAATGTATCGGAACGATAAATCAGGACGAGCTTTTCTTGTCCGCGACTGATTCCTTCATGAATCGGCCGTGCCCATTTTTCAAGCTGGGCGATGAAGTGATGACGCCGCTGAACGATTTTAACGGCTAGCGTAATCATCTGCTCCGTCAACACATCGAGAAAAGTCTCATCCCCGCCTTTCATCGACAACTGCTTCAATAAGGCATTACGTTGCTTGAGGACTTTCAGATACTGACTCAATTCATGTAGGTAGACCGGGCTGACCTGACCAATTTCCATATCCAAAAAACGACGTCTGATTTGAGGACTGCCTTTGACGATGTGCAAATCCTCCGGTGCAAACAATACGATGTTCAAGGCACCGACGTAATCACTGAGCCGGCGTTGTTCGAGATGATTCAACTTCGCTTTTTTGCCGCGGCTTGAAATCGTGATCTCCTGCGAATGGTCTCCCCTTCGTTTATGGACCCGTCCTTCGACACGCGCCGCCTCGGCATCCCACTGGATCAATTCTTTGTCGTGCGTCGTCCTGTGGGATTTCGCCAGTGCCAGCACGTAGATCGCCTCAAGCAGATTCGTTTTCCCTTGCGCATTTTCACCAATCAAAACATTCGTCTTTTCCGAAAAAGATAATTCTAGCGACTCATAGTTGCGATAGTGACTGAGTCGGACCGAATCCAGTCGCACGTTAGTTGCCCTCGTTCTTAATGATGAATTGACCGTAATCTTCTACGTCAATGACATCTCCATCCCGTAGTTTACGACCACGTCGCTGATCGACTTCACCGTTGACGAGAATGGGCACCTCAGCGAGAAATGGTTTAGCTTGTCCACCGCTCGAGATGATATCAGAAAGTTTCAGGAACTGACCTAATGTGACGTATTCTGTTGAAATCTTGATTTGATTCATGGTTTGACTCCTCCTACCTACATATTATAAATGACGTACTCTTTATTGTACTAAAAAACTCACGATTTAGCAAAATGAACGAACGTATATACGGATTTCAAAAAAAGCCCAAGGAACACGAACGGTTCCTTGGGTGCACATCATGCCGTTCGAACCGGCAGGATCAGCTGTAAAACGTTATCTTGATCAACAGGATGTAAAATGAACGGTCGGATCGAACCCGTGAACTGGATTTCGATATCCGTCGCATCCAGGGCTTTTAAGGCATCCATCATATATTTCGAGTTAAACGAAATTTTCAGCTCTTCGCCTTCAAGCGATAAGATGCTGACTTGCTCAGATACTTTACCGACTTCCGGTGAATGAGACGAGATTTCGACAGCCGTCGTTCCTTCTGCTGCGAACTTGATGACGTTGTTACGGTCTTCCCGTGCAAGCAACGACGCACGATCAATCGCCTGAAGCAATTCCTTGGCATTCATGCGCACCGCTGTCCGGTACTCTTCCGGAATCAGACGTGACGTATCCGGGTAGTTACCGTCAAGCAGACGCGAGAAGAACAAGACGTGTTTCATCTTAAACAGAATCTGTTGATTCGTAATCGTGATGTCGACATGACCGTCGCTAAGTAGTTTGGATAATTCATTTAAGCTTTTCCCCGGAACGATGACATTTTGGAATGAGATCTCGTTGTCCGTTTCGAACTGGGCGCGTCGTAACGCCAGTCGGTGACTGTCCGTCGAGACACATGTCAGGATATCTTTGTCTGCCGAGAAGTTAACCCCTGTTAAAACAGGACGTGTTTCCTGGACGGCGACGGCAAAACTCGTTTGACGAATCATTGACCGTAACAGATCAGCCGGTAAACGGAACTGTTGTCCACCGTCGACTTGCGGCAGGCGCGGGAACTCATCCGGATCAAGTCCGTTGAGATGGAATTCAGCGGTACCGGATTGAATCCGTGTCATGAAATTTGGTGAGACTTCTAAGATGACTTCATCTGTGGGTAACTTTTTCACGATGTCTCCAAAGAAGCGGGCATTTAAGACGACACTTCCTGCACGGTGGACCGTAACGTACGACGTACCGTTCTCTTCCGCATAGATGGTCCGTTCGATTGAGATTTCTGTATCACTACCAGTGAGCGTCATGCCGTCTCCATGGGCCTCGAGTTTAATTCCTGTCAGAATCGGAATCGTCGTTCGGGATGAGACTGCTTTTGCTACATCTTGAATTGCTTGGATTAAAGTATCACGTTGAATTGTAATATGCATATTGTCGTTAAGCTCCTCTCAAAATGGGCGTTACACCATCATAACATAATAATATATTTTTTTAATAATAGTATTAGGGGCTGTGGATAGTGTGGATAAGTCGGTGGATAACTTGGTATAGAGCCAAAACGCGTGTGGATAACTTGTGGATAACTAACCTCTTTTATCCACAGCTTATCCACAGGATTCAGGAATGTTTCAATTCGTGCTTGATTTGCTCGATGACTTTTCCTGTTTCCCCGTCTGATTTGACAAGTGTACTGATTTTTTCATGTGCATGGATGACGGTCGTGTGATCACGTCCCCCAAATTCCTCGCCAATCTTCGGTAACGAGCTTTCCGTCATCTCCCGTGACAGGTACATCGCGATTTGACGGGGGAAAGCAATCGATTTTGTCCGTTTTTTGGCTTTTAAATCATCAAACGGCAGATTAAAGTGTTTGCTGACCGATTCCTGAATATCACGGATCGTGACTTTCCGGGGTTCGCTCGCCGGCATGATGTTGTGCAACGCTTCAGCAGCGACATTCGGATCAATCGTCCGTCCGACGAGGTTCGCATAGGCGATGACACGTGTTAAAGCCCCTTCGAGTTCGCGGATGTTCGTATCAATCTGACTGGCGATGTAAAGCATGACTTCATTTGAGACATCCAGCTGCTCGGCATTGGCTTTTTTCCGGAGAATCGCAATCCGGGTCTCAAGATCCGGTGGTGTGATGTCCGTGATCAGTCCCCATTCGAAGCGGGAACGTAACCGGTCCTCAAGTGTCGGGATTTCCTTAGGCGGGCGGTCGCTCGAGATGATGATTTGTTTCTGATCGTTGTGGAGCGCATTAAAGGTATGGAAAAACTCTTCTTGTGTCTGCTCTTTTCCGGCCAGGAACTGAATATCATCTATTAATAGAACATCGATGTTTCGATACTTGTTCCGAAACTCGACCGTCTTGTTGTCACGGATCGAATTGATGAAGTCATTCGTAAAGCGTTCAGACGAGACATATGCAATGCGTGTACCAAGGTTTTGATCTTGAACATACTGACCGATCGCATGCATCAGATGTGTTTTGCCAAGCCCCACTCCACCATAGATAAAGAGGGGATTGTATGCTTTCGCCGGTGCTTCCGCCACGGCCAATGAAGCAGCGTGAGCAAATCGGTTTCCGGATCCGATGACAAACGTATCAAACGTATACTTGGCATTTAACTGTCCCAGTTCACTCATGACAAGTTCGTCCGTCGGTTTGCGTGTCTTTTGGACATTCGGTTTCGGAGCGACTTCGATTACTTCCTCATTTTGACGATCGAGCATATGTTTAGCTTGACCTTCCTCGATGAATTGAATATCAAGCCGGCTTCCCGTCACTTCTTCGACGGTATCTTCTAGTAAAGATAAGTATTGACGTTCGAGCCAAGTGACCGTGAAGGCGGCTGGTGCAGAGACGATCAACGTCGTTCCGTTCAGCGTGACACCTTCCGTAGACTTTAACCACATGTCGTAACTGGCTTTTGGGGTACGTTGCTCTTCCTCAATTACAGATAATACATTGTGCCAAAGTTCGGCAGCGTTTTTCATAAATACCCCCCTTTTTCTATCATGATATAAAAAACTATACACAGGCTTATGCACAGGACAAGGTTAATGAAGGAACACGACTTATCCCCAGAACATAAAAACTGTGGATAACGTTATCCACAGGGGTTGATTTCTGTGTATAAAGTTATCCACAGGGTGTGTATAACTTGAAGAATCAATTTGTCTTGCGTTCTTGTTATGCACAATTAGTGTATCAAATGAAATGAGGTCTGGCAATGGTTAGAATGATTTATCCACAAGTAAATCGACATATACACAGGCAGTTACCCACAGGGTGTGGATAGTGTGGATAAACTGTGGATAAGATGTGTATAACTTTTCTAAAGAGGAAGCGTCCAAAAAAGTTATGCACAAAACGACAAGAAGAGGTCTTAAGAAAATCCAAAAACAGACCTTGACGTTGATTTTAAAAAATACTATTGTAGACAAAGTGATAAGTTATCCACGGAAAGTGTGGATAGTGTGGATAAGTCTGTGGATAGTTTAAAGAGGAGTGGTTTCGATCCATTCTGTCAAACAAACCATATTGTATGATATGAAACAGACCCACTGATTCTATTTTCACGATTCATGCTGCAATAGGATGAAAATGCGCATGATAAATCTTCTGAACTTTCATTGACAAGGTCACTTTTGATTTATATAATGTACAAGACTGCCTTAAAGTAGAAAACGATGATTTTTATAGAGTATTTTTTAAAGGAGGTGCAGACTAATGAAACCAACTTTCAACCCAAACAACCGTAAGCGCAAAAAAGTTCACGGATTCCGTGCGCGCATGGCAACGAAGAGTGGCCGCCGGATCTTGGCTGCTCGCCGTCTTAAAGGCCGCAAAGCCTTGACTGTATAATCGAGCGATGATGAGATCACTTCTGGCGATGCCTGGAGTGATCTTTTTTTTGTTGTTTTGAGGATGTTCGTCCTTTTGTCACAAGACGACTCTCGCAGAGCGGGTTTATTCTATGATATGATGAAAGACGACGAATTTTCGTGATGTCAGGATGGAGTGTGATCAAGGTGAAGAAGGAATACCGCGTCAAGAAAGACAAGGAGTTCCAAGCGGTGTTTACTCGAGGAGCCTCTGTCGCAAATCGGCAATTTGTCGTATATGCACTAAAGAAAGAGCAGCAGACTCACTTTCGGATTGGTTTATCGGTGAGTAAGAAAATCGGGAACGCCGTTGTCCGCAACCAAGTCAAACGGTACATTCGTGAAGCGTGTCAGCTTCATGAAGCATCGCTTGCCCCGAATTATGATTTTGTGATCATCGCGCGCAATCCGGCTGCGAAGATGACGGCTCAAGAAGTCGCAGACAGTTTGCGCCATGTCTTCAAACGTTCTGGTGTCTGGAAGCGACAAGTTAAATAAACGTGTAGTATATCCTGTTGATTTGTAGCGGCCGCTCGCCTACTTCTATCATATAGAAATACGAGTACCGACCACGTGTAAACATTACTAGGAGGAATTATGAACAAGAGAACTAAGATTTGGCTGACGCTTGGGCTGATGTCCGTACTCGCAATCGTTCTATCTGGTTGTACCCCTGGAACATACGGGACAGGTGAACCGATTACTGCTGATACAGAAGGTTTCTGGAAACATTACTTTGTTTGGCCGATGGCTTGGTTGATCGGAAAAATCGCGGAATACTTTAATGGGGATTACGGGATTGCGATCGTCATCACGACCTTGATCGTCCGAATGGTGATCTTACCGTTAATGATCAAGCAAACGAAGAGTATGGGTGGTATGCAAGTCATCCAGCCGGAAATGATGAAGCTTCGTGAGAAATATAGTTCGAAAGATCAAGAAACACAGCAAAAACTGCAACAAGAGATGATGAAGTTGTACCAAGAGCACAACGTTAATCCGCTTGCCGGCTGTTTACCGATCTTGATTCAAATGCCGATCTTGATTGCCTTCTACAACGCAATCATCTATACACCGGCTATTTTCCAACACTCGTTCCTCTGGTTCGACCTCGGAAAACCGGATCCGTTGTTCATCTTACCGATTTTGTCGGCAATCTTTACGTACCTGCAACAGAAAATCTCGATGGCAGGTCAAGACGACAATCCACAGATGAAAATCATGCTGTACGTCTTCCCGATCATGATCTTCGTCATGGGTGTGACATTACCATCTGCCTTGTCATTGTACTGGGTCGTAGGTTACATCTTCTCGATCATCGTGACGATCGTCATCATGAAACCGATGCGTGAGAAGATCAAATTACAGACTGAAGCAACGATTGCTTCAAAACGTGAAAAAGAAGCGGCTCAAGCAGCTCCTGCTCCGAAAAAGCCGAAAAAGAAACGTTAATCACAAATGAGGGCGATACTCCGTTTTTACAGAGTGTCGCTCTTTTTCTTTTGCGCTATTTCGTGTATAGTTGTCACGTTATACCCATTTATATATTCCTGAACATTAACTATAGAAAAGATTGCAGAAAACGAGGTGTGAACAACAGATGATGGAATTTGATACGATAGCCGCAATTTCGACGCCGATGGGCGAAGGAGCGATTGCAATCGTTCGTTTATCCGGTCCAAAAGCGGTCGCAACGGCGGATTGTGTTTACCGTGGTGCCAACCGATTAACCGATGTCCCGACGCATACGATTCATTACGGCAAGTTAGTGGAGCAGACGACAGAACAGGTCGTCGACGAAGTCATGGTCAGCGTCATGCGGGCGCCGAAAACCTTTACGCGGGAAGATGTCGTCGAACTGAATTGTCACGGCGGAATCGTCGCCGTCAATCGGGTGCTCGAACTGATTCTCGAACAACCGGACGTCCGACTCGCCGAACCGGGAGAATTTACGAAACGCGCTTTCTTGAACGGGCGGATCGACTTATCCCAGGCCGAGGCCGTGATGGACTTGATCCGGGCGAAAACCGACCGGGCGATGACGGTTGCCGTCGGTCAAATCGAAGGACGGTTGTCAAAACTGGTACAGGATTTACGCGAACAATTGTTGCAGACGATTGCTTCGATTGAAGTCAACATCGACTATCCGGAATACGATGCAGAAGAGATGACCCAACAAATCGTTCAGAAAGACGCCGGCGAAGTCCGACGCATCTTAACGGAACTTCTGGCGACGGCCCGACAAGGGAAAATCCTGCGCGAAGGCTTGTCGACAGCGATCATCGGGCGTCCGAACGTCGGAAAATCGTCTTTGCTCAACACATTGGTGCAAGAAGCAAAAGCGATCGTCACCGATATCGCCGGGACGACACGTGATACGATTGAAGAATACGTCAATGTTCGTGGTGTCCCGCTGAAATTAATTGATACGGCGGGGATCCGGGAAACCGAAGACATCGTCGAACGGATGGGTGTCGAAAAGTCGCGTCAGGCGCTTAACTCAGCGGACTTGATTTTACTGGTCTTAAACGGAAACGATGCATTGACGGAAGAAGATGTCTTGTTATTCGAAGCGATTCGGGGCATGAACGCCATCATCATCGTCAATAAAAGTGATTTACCGCAACAGATTGATCTCGAGCGCGTCACTCAGTTGGCGGATGACCGTCCGATCGTCACGACGTCCCTGCTCGAAGAAGCGGGAGTCATGGATCTTGAAGCGGCCATCGCCGCCCTCTTCTTTGAACAAGGAGTCGAAGGTCAGGACATGACGTACGTGTCGAATGCCCGTCACATCCAATTGATCAAACAGGCGAGTCAGATGATTGAAGATGCACTCGGTGCGGCGGAAGCGTCGATGCCGATTGATATGGTCCAGATCGACTTACGCCGGGCGTGGGATACACTCGGTGAAATTAATGGAGATACAGCGCAAGACAGTTTGCTCGATAAATTGTTCTCGCAATTTTGTTTAGGGAAATAAACGTTGCCAGGTTGTTGATTTTTAAAAGGAGGAACCACAGTTATGGCTTATCAAGCAGGCGAATTCGATGTCATCGTCATCGGAGCCGGTCATGCGGGGATTGAAGCATCCCTCGCAGCCGCTCGTATGGGTTCAAAAACCGTCATGTTGACGATGAATCCGGACATGGTCGGATTCATGTATTGTAATCCGTCGATCGGCGGTCCGGCAAAAGGGATCGTCGTCCGGGAAATTGATGCTCTCGGCGGAGAAATGGCACGGGCGATTGACGCCACGTACATTCAAATGAAAATGCTCAACACATCAAAAGGTCCAGCCGTTCGTGCACTTCGGGCACAGGCAGATAAATTCGAATACCAAAATCGGATGAAAAAAGCCCTCGAAGATGAACCGAATCTGTTACTGCGCCAAGCTCTCGTCGAACGATTGTTGATCGAAGACGATACGTGTGTCGGCGTCGTCACGAATACAGGAGCCGAGTACCGGGCAAAAGCGGTCATCATCACGACCGGCACATTCATGCGCGGAAAAATCATCATCGGTGAGTTGTCGTATGAGAGCGGTCCGAACAATCAGATGCCATCGGTCAACTTGTCGAAACATCTGGAAGAACTGGGCTTCGAACTGGCCCGTTTCAAAACCGGTACACCGCCGCGAATCGATGGGAAAACGATTGATTATTCGAAAACGGAAATCCAACCGGGTGATGCTGTCGCATTGCCGTTCAGTCATGAAACGACACAGATGATTACGGAACAGATTCCATGCTGGTTGACGTATACGACCGAATATACGCACCAGTTGATCGATGCGAATCTCCATCGTTCCCCGATGTTCTCCGGAATGATCAAAGGAACGGGTCCCCGTTACTGCCCGTCGATCGAAGACAAGGTCGTCCGGTTCAGCGATAAACCCCGTCACCAGATTTTCCTGGAGCCGGAAGGTCGTGACACGGAAGAAGTCTACGTCCAAGGACTCTCAACGAGTCTGCCGGAAGACGTCCAACATGATATTTTACGGTCGATTCCAGGACTTGAGAAATCAGAGATGATGCGTCCCGGTTATGCGATCGAATACGATGCGGTCGTCCCGACACAACTCTGGCCGACACTTGAGACGAAGCGGATTGCCGGATTATTTACAGCCGGACAAATCAACGGCACAAGCGGTTATGAAGAAGCGGCCGGACAAGGAATCATGGCCGGCATCAATGCTGCACTCAAAGTTCAGGAAAAAGAACCACTCATCCTGTCGCGTTCCCAAGGTTATATCGGCGTCATGATCGATGATCTCGTGACAAAAGGAACAAACGAGCCGTACCGTCTGTTGACGTCACGTGCCGAATACCGCTTGTTGTTGCGTCACGACAATGCCGATTTACGTCTATCCGACATCGGACATGAACTAGGTCTGATCAATGAGACACGTCATGCGAAATTAGCCGAGAAAAAAGACGAAATCAAGCGGGAAATGAAACGACTTGAAAAAGTCGTCATCAAAGCGACGAGTGAGGTCAACGAACAGTTGACGGCAATTGGTGTTTCCCCGTTAAAAGAGGCGCTACACGCCATCACGCTGCTCAAACGTCCTGAAATCACGTATGCGATGATCGCCGAGATGACACCGGCACCGGTCGCGCTTTCTCCGGAAGCAGCGGAACAGGTCGAAATCCAAGTCAAATATGCCGGTTACATCGACAAACAGCTTGATCAAGTCGAACGGATGATGCGGATGGAGAAAAAACGGATCCCGGAACGTCTCGATTATGACGTCATCAGTGGTCTTGCGATTGAAGCGAAACAAAAACTAAACCAAGTGCGTCCGCTCTCGATTGGACAAGCATCACGAATCTCAGGGGTCAACCCGTCTGATATCTCGATTTTGCTCGTCTATATCGAACAAGGCCAATACGCATTGACTGCGGAGTGAAGAGAATGAATCAACAGCAATTCGTAACAGCATTGGCGGAACAAGGTCTCGAGGTCTCGGAACATCAATTGCAACAGTTCCGACGGTATTATGAACTACTCGTCGAATGGAACGAAAAAATGAATTTGACGGCAATCACGGATGAGGAAGGCGTTTATTTAAAACACTTTTACGATTCGATCACAGCGGCGTTCTACTTTGACTTCACGCAAGTCGAAACGGTCTGTGATGTCGGCGCCGGTGCCGGTTTCCCGAGTCTGCCGATCAAAATCATGTTCCCGCATCTGAAAGTCACGATCATCGATTCGCTGAATAAACGGATCGGCTTCTTGAACATGCTCGCGACGGAACTTGAACTCGAAGGAGTCGCCTTCCATCATGGTCGGGCGGAAGAATTCGGGAAAAATAAACAGTTCCGGGAACATTTTGATGTCGTGACGGCCCGTGCGGTCGCCCGGATGTCGGTGCTTGCGGAGTACTGTCTGCCTCTTGCCAAAGTCGGCGGTCAATTCGTAGCCTTAAAAGCCGCGAAACTGGGCGAAGAGCTCGAAGAAGGGGCAACAGCCCTGAAAGTGTTAGGTGGGAATTTGCGGGAAAGTTTCCAATTCCAATTGCCAGGTGAGGAAAGTGAGCGTAATATCGTTATTGTCGATAAAAAACGATTAACACCCGGGAAATATCCGCGTAAAGCAGGTACACCGGCAAAAGATCCACTAGGTTAAACACCGTTTCACGTGAAACGATGACTGATGAAGGCGAGGTACACCAACGTGAAGAATGCAATTGCCAAACTGCTCGGTAAGGGAGGACAAACCGCTGCCCTTAAGCTGGATCCACAAGACACTGTCCGTGAGTTGAAATTAACGGAACTGGTGGCAAACCAGTTCCAGCCGCGGACCGTTTTTGACGGGGAGCGGATTACTGAACTAGCGACCACGATCGAAGAACATGGTTTACTGCAACCGATTGTCGTCCGAAAACAAGGCGAAGGGTACGAAATCATCGCCGGCGAACGCCGTTTTCGGGCTGTACAATCGCTCGGATGGGATACGATTCCCGCCATCATTAAACAGATGACGGACGAGACGACAGCTGCCCTCGCACTCATCGAAAATCTGCAACGTGAAGAGCTGACGCCGATTGAAGAAGCGGAAGCGTATGCCCGATTGCTGGCGATGCAAGAAATTACCCAGGAAGTGCTGGCGCGCCGACTCGGACGGAGTCAGTCGACGATCGCGAATAAGCTCCGCTTACTCCGGTTGCCGGACACAGTCCGGGAAGCCCTCAAGCAACGCCAGATTACGGAACGGCATGCCCGCGCCCTTCTGCCGTTAAAAGAAACCGACTTACAGACTCAGGTCTTAAGCGAAATCATCGAACGGGAATGGAACGTCAAGGAAACGGAACAACGGGTCGAACGTCTGTTGACGCCGAAAGTTCCGAAAAAACGTCATAAAAGTTTTGCCCGGGACACGCGGATTGCCTTAAATACAATTCGTGATTCCGTTGATATGATCGAACGGACCGGTTTGACGGTCGAAAAAGAAGAACTGGATTGCGAAGAATATGTCGAGGTGCGGATCCGCATCGTGAAGGCACGTCCGTAACGAGCGGTCGTGCCTTCCGCTACGTTTAGGAGAGATTACGTATGAATGAAATACCAATTGGAGCCATTCGGCCCAATCCCGGACAGCCGCGCAAGCAGTTTCACGAAAAGGCGTTGGCGGAATTGTCCAACTCCTTGAAACGACACGGGATGATCCAACCGATTGTCGTCCGTCCACGCGAAGGGTTTTACGAAATCGTTGCCGGCGAGCGACGGTATCAAGCGGCGAAGCAGGCCGGATTTTCACGTGTCCCCGTCCTGATCATCGAAGCGAATGAAACCCGTGTCATGGAACTGGCGTTGATTGAAAACATTCAGCGCGCCGATTTGAGTGCGATTGAAGAAGCGATGGCGTACGCTGAGATGCTCAAAGAGTTTAACGTCACGCAGGCGGAACTGGCGAATCGGGTCGGGAAAAGCCGGTCCCATATCACGAACAGTCTCCGCTTGTTGCAGTTGCCGGTTGATGTCCAGCAAGCCGTCATGGAAGAACGGTTATCGATGGGACATGCCCGTGCCTTGTTGGCCTTAAAAAATCCGCTGAAAATCGAACGGATGGCCGAACGGGTCATGCGGGAAAATTGGACGGTTCGCCGCCTCGAACAGGAATTGCGGGAGAAAAAACAGGCACGACCTGTTGCGGTGAAACCGACAGAACTGGATTTCATCGAGGAAGCTTTACGGGACCGGATCGGGGCGACGGTTCGGATCAAAACGACGAAGCAGGCCGGGAAACTGGAGATTGATTTCATCGATGAAGACGATTTGAACCGGATTCTCGAACTGCTGCTGCCGGAAGAACACGAATAAAAGGATCCACTCCGTACCAATGCGGAGTGGATCCTTTTGATTGAACGTACGTCAGGATCGTCGGACAGATGAGTCGATCAAATCGAGCGTGGTGTGAAGGAAATCGTGGTACGGGTCGTCTCGGCGGACAGCTTGGTGTCGAGTAAGGCAAAACTGTCGGCGACCAATTCCGCCAATTCATAGACGAGGTGCAGTCGTGTATTTTGTAAAATCATCATTTCCATGAAACCACTGACGTTGACGACGGCCTTGATATTAAAATCACCGACGGCCGGCAGTTCTTTTTGGACACCGGCACCCGGTGCAAGCGGACCTTCGGAGAAGAAGACGTGCCCGACACTCGACAATCGACCGAGGCAGGCATCAATCGCGATGACAAGCGGACGATAGTGTGTCGTCTGAATCGAATGGATGGTCTCTGCCAGATTCAACGCGTGGACCGGTTTGGCCAGTGTTCCGTAGACATGCATGTTCGACGGACGGTTTTTTTCCAAAAAGGTCCCGACGAGTGGACCAAGCGAATCACCGGTCGAGCGGTCGGAGCCGATGCAAACAAGTACGACGGGACGGTTGTCTTTCATCGCACTGACCTGCTCATGTAGTTGTTCCGCGAGTCGTTCTTTGGCGAACGGTTCGGTATATTCTAAAAAGAAGGAATAGGGCTTTTTTTCATGGGAATGGAACCGAAAATTCATCGAGATCATCCTTTCTTCTCCTGGTGTCAGCGTCTTGGTGTCATGGTGAGAGTGAAGGCGTTCTGTAATGATTTTCCTTTCCCGGTTTTTAAGAAAATCTAACGTCAAAATCGGTTCTTTAGTTGAAAGTCATTTAAAATCACGTATACTGTCGTAATAGAGAGAATGGAAAGGATGGAGAGAATGGCTACCAATCAAGATGTACAAAATTCAGTCGCCCAAGTGGATCGGATTTTTGAACAAGTCATGGATCCGGACATGTGGATCCGGTTTGGGCTCAAGTTGTTGATCGCCCTGATTATCATCGCCGGTTTTTATATATTGACGCGTGTGTTGACGGGGGCGGTGTCGAGGCTATTTACGATTCGAAAGATCAGTGAACACGATTATCTGGCACAACGTCAAAACGAGACGTTATTGAAATTGTTGCAAAATGCGATTCGGTACGTTCTCGGAATCGTCATGTTGCTGACGGTGCTCAGTCAGTTCGGCATCAACATCACCGGACTTGTCGCCAGTGCCGGTATCGCCGGGCTTGCGATTTCGTTTGGTGCGAAAAACTTGGTTCAGGATATCATCACGGGAGCCTTCATCATCTTCGAACGCCAATTTAAAGTCGGCGACTTTGTCCGGGTCGGCTTGATCGAAGGGGTCGTGACGGAACTCGGAATTCGGACGACGAAGTTAAAAGGATTAAATGGAGAAATCCATATCATCCCGAACGGTCAAATCTTACAGGTGACGAACTTCTCCGTCGACAACAGTTTTGCTTTAGTCGATGTTCAAGTCTCGTATGAAGAAGATTTGGAACGGGTTGAACGGGTTCTCCATCAAATTGCCGATACGACGACCAAAAAATATGAAGACATGTTCGTCGAACCGATTCAAATGCTGGGTGTCCAGACGCTTGGACCGTCTGAAGTCGTCTACCGCTTGATGGCAGAAGTCCCGCCGATGCAACACTTCCAGGCAGGACGCTTAATCCGGAAAGAACTGAAACAAGGACTGGAACTGGAAGGAATCAAGATTCCATATCCACGGATGGTCATGATGAACACAGAACAAGGGAATGGTGGTCAAGCCGATGATGCCAAAAACGTACAATCTTCATGATTATGTCGAAATGAAAAAACAACATCCGTGCGGCACGAATCGATGGCAAATCATTCGGGTCGGAATGGATATCCGGATCAAGTGTCAAGGTTGCGGTGCGAGCATCCTGATGCCGCGCCGGGATTTTGACAAACGCCTCAAAAAAGTATTACCTGAATGACTCTGAAGAAGAATCCGGAAACCAGCCGGATTCTTTTTTTCGTTCAGATTTCAGGAAACACGTCATCCGTTGCCTCAGACTACGAAAAAACGTACATCAAACAGCGGGACGGTTAAAAAAGAACCAGCATCTCCTTGCTTAAAAAAATTGAACTATCTATAATTGTGAAAGATGTGCTGACGTGGTGTAATCATTCTACCCACTGCGGCCGCTAGCACGGATTTCCTAGGAAATACCGAAAAGGAGGAATTCCAAGTGGGATTAACAGCAGGAATCGTTGGCTTACCAAACGTAGGAAAATCAACACTTTTTAATGCAATTACACAAGCAGGTGTCGAGGCGGCGAACTATCCGTTCGCGACGATCGATCCAAACGTCGGTGTCGTCGAGGTGCCGGACGCACGTCTTCGTAAATTGACGGAACTCGTCAATCCGAAGAAGACCATCCCGACAGCATTCGAATTTACGGATATCGCGGGAATCGTCAAGGGCGCGTCAAAAGGAGAAGGACTGGGAAATAAATTCTTGGCCAACATCCGTGAAGTGGACGCGATCTGTCAAGTCGTGCGTTGTTTCATCGACGAAAACATCACGCACGTCTCAGGAAAAGTGTCACCAATCGATGATATCGAGACGATCAACCTCGAATTGATCCTCGCCGATCTCGAACAGGTGGAAAAACGGATCCAACGCGTTCAAAAACAAGTAAAATCGCGTGATAAAAACGCAGCAGGTGAACTCGAAGCACTCGAAATCGTCTTGGCTCTACTGGAAGACGAAAAACCGGCCCGTCTCGCAGAATTAAATGAAGATCAAGCCGCAATCGTCAAACACTTCCAATTGTTGACGATGAAACCGATGCTGTACGTCGCAAACGTCGGGGAAGACGAAGTCGCTGACGCCGACAGCAACGAAAACGTTCGTCTTGTTCGTGAATTCGCCGCACAAGAAGGGGCAGAAGTCATCGTCATTTGTGCCCGAATCGAAGAAGAAATCGCTGAACTCGAGCCGGAAGAACGCCAAGAGTTCCTCGTGGATCTCGGAATCGAAGAATCAGGTCTCGACCAGTTGATCCATGCAGCTTACAACACGCTTGGACTGGCTACGTACTTCACAGCCGGCGAAAAAGAAGTCCGCGCCTGGACATTCAAAAAAGGGATGAAAGCGCCACAATGTGCGGGTGTCATCCACTCTGACTTCGAACGTGGTTTCATTCGTGCTGAAGTTGTCGCTTACGACGATTTAGCAGCAGCTGGAAACATGGCGACCGTCAAAGAACAAGGCCGTTACCGTTCTGAAGGAAAAGAATATGTCTTCCAAGACGGCGATGTTGTCACATTCCGCTTCAACGTTTAAGCGAAGCAAACGAATCTTTATTGCATAAACCAAAATACTTTGATAGTATTAACAAATGTGAGTAATGAATTATTGCTCCTTGCTCGATGAATCGAGCCGCCAGTCCAAGAGGAGGTGACAGATATGCGTAAATACGAAGTACTTTACATCATCCGTCCGGAAGTTGATGAGGAAGCACGAAAAGCTCTAGTTGAGCGTTTCAACAAAGTCCTCACTGACAACGGTGGTACAGTTGAAAAAACAACTGAAATGGGTAAACGTCGTTTTGCTTACGAAATCAATGATATGCGTGAAGGTTTCTACGTTCTTCTTAACGTGACTGCTGAACCAGCAGCTACAAAAGAACTTGACCGTCTCATGAAGATCAGTGACGATATCGTTCGCTTAATGATCACAAAAGACGAGAAATAAGCTGAAACAGGAGAGTGATTCTGATGATTAACCGCGTCGTTTTAGTCGGTCGGTTAACTCGTGACCCTGAAATGCGTTATACGCAGAGCGGGATTGCGGTAACGCGATTCACACTCGCTTGTGACCGTCCGTTTACAGGACAAGATGGGAAGCGAGAAGCTGACTTCATCGATTGCGTCGTTTGGCGCAAGCAAGCAGAGAACGTTGCTCAGTATTTGAAAAAAGGGAGCCTTGCAGGTGTTGAGGGTCGCCTTCAGATTAGTAGCTATGACGATAAAGATGGTCAACGTCGTTATCGTGCAGAAGTCGTCGCGGATAGTGTTCGATTCCTAGAATCACGCAATGCAAGCCGTTCTTCCGATAGTGATAGCTACTCTTCGAATTCAAATACAGGTGGAAACGGGAATGCTGCAGGATGGGGTTCACAGCAACAGCAGAACAACTCTTCCTCGCCAGCACCGGCTTCATCTTCATCGAACTCGGGCTTCGGCGCTGATCCGTTCAGCGGCGGCAGTTCGATCGATCTTTCAGACGACGATCTCCCATTCTAATGGGAACGTCGGATTGAAAAATTTACTCTAAAAAGGAGGTTAATCACATGGCACGTCGTCCAGGTGGAAAACGTCGTCGTAAAGTATGTTACTTCACGTCGAACCACATCACTCATATCGATTATAAAGACGTAGAACTTCTCAAACGTTTCATTTCGGAACGTGGAAAGATTCTTCCACGTCGTGTGACTGGTACTTCAGCGAAATACCAACGTCCACTTACAATCGCAATCAAACGTTCACGTCAAATGGCTTTAATTCCATACGTAGCTGACTGATTACGGTCTGGCGCTTTTCCTTCTCGAAGGAAGAGCGCTTTTTTTCGCTTCGCTTTCAACCTGTCCTGCTTTTCGGTTATAATATACAAGTTAACGAATTTTTTAAGAAGAGTCTATTCAGTATACAAGGAGGACGCGATGGGGTCAGGTCAGCAGGTATCACCCGAACGAGAACGACGATTCTTTCGTTTCGTTCCGTATCTATTAATCGTGGCTCTACTGTTTGTCGTCGCCGTCGATCACCCCGTTATCGCAGCAATTGGTGCCGTCTTGACGACAGGTCTGTTTGCCCTTCATATTCTGGAGGAGCGACGTGGTCGGAAGTCGTGGGAAAAATATGTCGCCGGCATCTCGATTCAAGTGGAAGACACAGGTCAGGACGCTCTGACGAACATGCCGATCGGAATCTTACTGTATGACGAAGAGACACGCGTCACATGGTTTAACGATCCGATGCGCGAGATTTTTGACAACTTGGCGATGGGGAACATCTTGACGGATCTCGATCCGTTGTTCGTCGAGATGATTGCTGTGGATGAGGATCAGGCGACGCTCGAGATCGGTGAATCGGTCTATCGTGTCTTTTCCAACAGTGAAAACCGGACATTCTATTTGTTTGATATGACAGAAGAAGCTCAGGTCGAACAACAGTTAGTGGACAATCAAACCGTTATTGGCGTCATTTATCTGGATAACTATGATGAGATGACACAAGGGATCGAGGATCAGCTGCGCAGTGAACTGAACAGCCGTGTAACACAACTGTTGAACCATTGGGCGGCCGATCACGGAACGTATATCAAACGAACCGCTTCCGACCGTTACTTCATCGTGACGACGGAAGAAAATTTACGGATCTTGGAACGCTCGAAGTTTTCGATTTTAGATACGGTCCGGGAAGAAACAAGCCAACGTGGTGTCCAACTGACGTTGTCGATCGGCATCGGCTGCGGCAGTGACCCGATCCCTGCGCTTGGACTGATGGCACAATCTAGTTTAGATTTAGCATTAGGACGAGGCGGCGATCAAGTCGTCATCAAACGGGATGGTAAGGTTCGCTTCTACGGCGGGAAAACCAATCCGACCGAAAAGCGGACCCGTGTCCGTGCCCGGGTCATTGCCAACTCCCTGCGTGATTTAATGCAGGAATCCAGTCGGATCCTGATCATGGGTCACCGGAATCCGGATATGGATTCCCTGGGTTCCTCGATCGGAATCCTGAAACTCGCCGAGATGAACGATAAAGAGGCACACATCGTCCTGCCGGAAGCAGAAATCGGTCAAGGCATCCGGCGGATGATGAACGAAATCAGCGAGGAACCGAAACTTGCGACCCGTTTCGTCAACGCTTTCCAGGCGGATCAGTTGATTGATGATCAAGCCTTACTGATCATCGTCGATACCCACAAACCGTCACTCGTCGTCGTTCCGGCATTACTCGATCGTTTCGAACGGATGGTCGTCATCGACCACCACCGACGGGGAGAGGACTTCATTGAAGAACCGGTCCTCGTCTATCTCGAACCGTATGCGTCGTCGACGTCCGAACTCGTGACGGAACTGATTGAGTATCAGCCGACGAATCAAAAACTGGCGATGCTCGAAGCAACGGCGTTACTGGCCGGCATCATCGTCGATACAAAAGGCTTTACATTACGGACCGGCTCCCGGACGTTCGACGCAGCTTCTTACTTGCGTTCGCAAGGTGCCGATACGGTCTTAGTCCAAGAGTTCCTCAGTCAGGACCTCGAGACATACGTCGAGCAGTCACAGATCTTGGAGCGGACAGAAATTTATGCCGCCGGGATGGCGATTGCGACGGCTGAGCCGGGGGTCATCCATGATCAAGTCTTGATTGCGCAAACAGCCGATCAACTCTTGTCCCTTCAAGGCATTCGGGCTGCGTTCGTCATTGCGGAACTGCAGGACGGACGGACGGCGATCAGTGCCCGTTCGCTCGGTGAGGTCAATGTCCAGCTGATCATGGAGACGCTCGGAGGCGGCGGTCATTTAACGAATGCCGCGACCCAGATGACCGAATCCGTGTTGACGGTCGCGACAGAATTACGAAAAGCGATTGATCACTATTTAGAAGATGAAACAAAAGGAGAGGAAACAGAATGAAAGTTATTTTCTTACAAGATGTAAAAGGCCAAGGTAAAACAGGGGACGTTAAAGAAGTCGCCGATGCATACGCAAACAACGTGTTATTCAAAAAGAAACTAGCACGTCCGGCAACGACCGGGAACCTCAAGCAACATGAGGCACACGAGCGCAGAGCAGCCGAAGAAGCGAAACAAGCGTTACTTGATGCCCAAGCGTTAAAAGACAAGATCGAAAAAGAAACGATCATCGTTTCGACGAAAACAGGTGAAGGCGGTCGTGTCTTCGGATCAGTCACAAGCAAACAAATCGCCGACGAGTTAAAACAGATGGGCTACAAAATCGATAAACGTAAAATCGAACTCGAGCACCCGATCAAAACACTCGGCGTCACAAAAGTACCGCTTAAATTGCACAATGAAGTCACAGCCACGCTCAACGTTCAGGTCAAAGAAGCGTGACTAGAAAAGGGGACCGGTGATGAGTGATCTAATGCAAAATACGCCACCCCAAAGCATTGAGGCGGAACAAGCCGTCCTTGGGGCGATCATGATCGATGCTGATCGACTGATCAGTGCGTCCGAACGATTATTGCCACAAGATTTTTACCGGGCAGCGCACCAACGGATTTTTGAGACGATGCTCGTCTTGTCGGACCGCGGCGAAGCGATTGACTTGGTTACGGTCACGGCGGAACTCAGTACGCTCGGCATACTCGAGGAAGTCGGCGGACTGGCGTACCTCGGTGAACTCGCCGAAGGGGTTCCGACTGCGGCGAACATCAATTACTACGTCAATGTCGTCGATCAAAAGTCAACGTTACGCCGACTGATCCGGACGGCCAATGAAATCGTCACGGATGGCTATGAACGGCAAAACGAGGTCGATGTCCTGCTGAATGAAGCAGAACGGAAGATTCTCGAAGTCTCACAAGGAAAAGGAAGCGCGAGCTTCATTCCGATTTCGGACGTCTTGACGAGTGCCTACGCGACGATTGACAAGCTGCACAAACAAAGCGGTGAGACGACCGGGATTCCAACCGGATTCCGCGACCTCGATCAAGTCACGGCCGGCTTCCAACGAAACGATTTGATCATCGTGGCGGCCCGTCCGTCTGTCGGGAAAACGGCATTCGCCTTGAACATCTCCCAAAACGTCGCGACACGTGCCGACGAGAACGTCGCCATCTTCAGTCTTGAGATGGGGGCGGAACAACTCGTCATGCGGATGTTGTGTGCGGAAGGGAATGTGGATGCACAGCGTCTCCGGACCGGACAGCTGGAAGACGAGGACTGGGGTAAGCTATCACTTGCGATGAGCAGTCTGTCTCAGGCCGGCATCTATATCGACGATACGCCGGGCATCCGGGTGAACGACATCCGGGCGAAATGCCGTCGTCTGAAGCAGGAACACGGTCTCGGGATGATCATGATTGATTACCTTCAATTGATTCAAGGGAACGGCCGCTCAAGCGATAACCGGCAACAGGAAGTCTCCGAGATTTCCCGGTCCTTGAAGTCGCTTGCCCGTGAACTCGAAGTCCCCGTCATTGCGTTATCACAGTTATCACGGGGAGTGGAGAGCCGGCAGGACAAACGGCCGATGATGTCCGATATCCGGGAATCCGGAGCGATCGAGCAGGATGCCGATATCGTCGCTTTCTTGTACCGCGATGATTACTACAACAAAGAAACGGAAGATGCGAACACGATCGAGATCATCATCGCCAAGCAGCGGAATGGTCCGACCGGTACCGTCAAACTCGCCTTCCGGAAAGAATTTAATAAGTTCGTGGATCTTGAGCCAAGCAATTCGTATGCACCACCCGCTTAAATCCATTCGATTCTCCTCTGCCGATTCTGGCAGGGGAGTTTTTTGAATCGTTATGTTCGAATATCTTGAAGAGAAAGGAAAAAAGTGATTTAAAATCGCGTTTTAAACGAACGAAAGAGAAATGTAACAATAAATCGTTCGGTATTTGGTTGACTTCTGTTTTTTTCCGCGTTACACTTAGTCGTGGTTTTGAATCGTACGTGGAGGTGGATGAGAATATGTCATCAGTAGTAGTAGTCGGAACACAGTGGGGCGATGAGGGAAAAGGGAAAATTACCGATTTTCTTTCGAAAAAAGCCGATGTCGTCGCTCGTTATCAAGGTGGAGACAACGCAGGACATACGATTGTATTTAACAATGAGACGTATAAGTTGCACTTGATTCCATCAGGGATCTTTTACTCAGACAAGAAATGTGTCATCGGGAATGGTTTGGTCGTCAACCCGAAATCGCTCGTCAAGGAATTGAAGTATCTGCACGATCGTGGTGTTTCAACAGATAACTTACTTATTTCAAACCGGGCACATGTCATCTTGCCATATCACCAACTGCAGGATCAGCTCGAAGAAGAGGCGAAAGGCGATGCGAAAGTCGGAACGACGCTCAAAGGAATCGGACCGTGCTACATGGATAAAGCAGCACGAATCGGAATCCGGATGGCAGACTTGCTCGATAAAGAAACATTCGCTGAAAAACTGAAAATCGTCCTCGAACAAAAAAATCGGATGTTCACGAAGATGTATGACGCGGAACCGATTGCGTTCGATGATATTTTCGAAGAATACTATGCGTATGGTCAAGAATTCGCGAAATATGTCTGCGATACGTCGGTCGTCGTCAACGACAGCCTCGACAAAGGGGAAAAAGTCCTCTTCGAAGGCGCACAAGGTGTGTTGCTTGATCTGGATCACGGAACGTATCCGTTCGTCACATCATCCAATGCCTCTGCCGGCGGCGTCGCCTCAGGCGTCGGTGTTGGTCCAGCCCGGATCGATCATGTCGTCGGTGTCTGTAAAGCGTACACGTCACGTGTCGGAGATGGTCCTTTCCCAACGGAACTGTTTGACGAAATCGGTCACCAGATCCGTGAAGTCGGCCGTGAATACGGTACGACGACAGGCCGTCCACGCCGTGTCGGTTGGTTTGATTCGGTGGTTGTGCGTCACTCACGCCGGACAAGCGGTTTAACAGACCTTTCGCTCAACTCGATCGATGTCCTGACAGGAATCGATACCCTCAAAATCTGTACGTCGTACGAGTTTAACGGCAAACAGATTGACGAGTATCCAGCAAGCTTCCGTGATCTCGAAGCGTGTGTCCCGGTATATGAAGAGTTACCGGGTTGGAAAGAAGATATCACGCATATCCGCAAGTTTGAGGATCTGCCGATCAATGCGCAAAACTATGTGAAACGAATTGCTGATTTAACAGGCATCTCACTCGTGACATTCTCAGTCGGACCCGGACGGGAACAGACGGTTGTCCTGCGTGACCTGTACGAAGAAGCGTAATTGTTAAAGCAGTTTCAGATGTCAGATCTGAAGCTGCTTTTTTTATACCCCACTAAGCGAAAACATTCACAAAATGAATCAAAAAAGCGTATACTGAAAGTAATGTTTCACGTGGAACGACGAACGTGGACGAGTCATGTAGTCCATCGAGTGGCGCCGGGAGTTTCCGTCGCCACCTTTCTATATGGATTAAAAACAGGTAAAATAGATTGAATAGAAATTTTCTAAGGGGGAACACCCAGTGACGGAACGTAAAATCCTCGTCGTCGATGACGAGCAGCCGATTGCGGATATATTAAAATTTAAATTAGAAAAAGAAGGTTACAGTGTAGACGTAGCGAACGATGGTGTCGAAGCGCTTGAGAAAGTCGAAGAATTCAAGCCTGACCTCATCCTCCTCGATATCATGTTGCCGCTGATGGACGGAATGGAAGTCTGCCGGGAAGTCCGGAAGACGTCAAAAGTGCCGATCATCATGCTGACAGCAAAAGACTCGGAGATCGATACGGTTCTTGGTCTTGAACTGGGGGCGAATGACTACGTGACGAAACCATTCAGTTCACGTGAATTGTTGGCCCGTGTCAAAGCACATTTACGGAATGTGAACGTGGTCGAGGCGACGCCTGCCAATGCTGGACCGGGTCCGTTGAAAGTAGGAGAACTGTATATCGATACGAATTCTCATACCGTCACACGACAAGATCAAAAAATCGAACTCACACAACGTGAATTCGAACTGTTGCACTATTTAGCGAAAAACATCGGGCAAGTCATGACCCGTGAACATTTATTGCAAACGGTCTGGGGATACGATTACTTTGGAGATGTGCGGACGGTCGACGTGACCGTGCGTCGTTTGCGTGAAAAAGTCGAAGATAACCCAAGTACACCAATCTACATCATGACCCGCCGCGGTGTCGGCTATTATCTCCAAGACGGGGAGAATGAATAACGATGTTAAAAGGAACGAACTTCTTTAAATCGATCCAGTGGAAGCTTGTCGTCATTTACGCGTTGTTGATTTTAGTTGCGATGCAAGTCATTGGCGTTTATTTCGTTCGTTCGCTTGAAAAGCAGTACATTACGAACTTCTCAAAATCTGTCGAAGACCGAGCCGGACTGGTTGCGTACAATGTCGGTAAGGAATTTGATAAGACAGGCGATGATGAAGCCTCAAAACGGCAGTTGTCTGATTCTCTTGGGCAACTGCTGTCTGAGTTTAGTAGTGGCTCCACTTCAAGGAACGATATTCTCGAAGTCCAAATCATCGATCAGGACTCGATCATCCAAGCGACGTCTGATGAAGACAACCAATCGGCTGTCGGGCAACGGGCGACCAACTCGCTGATCAAGAAGGCCCAGGCGACCAGCTCCTCCCGTGTCGATACGGTCCTTGATCCCGGAACAGAAGATAAGATCCGGATCTTTGCGGTCCCTGTCACCTCGGAACGGACCGGCGCGACGACGGGCATGATTTATGTCCGGGCTTCGATGGAATCGATTTACGCCCAGATGCAACAAGTCACACGGATCTTGGCAACGGGGACAGTGATTGCACTCGTCATCACGTCAATTCTTGGTGTCCTGTTATCGCGGACGATCACCCGTCCGATTTCCGATATGCGACGGCAGGCGATTGAGATGCGGCGCGGGAATTTCTCGCGGAAAGTAAAAGTGTATTCGGATGATGAAATTGGTCAGCTGGCCCGCTCCTTCAACGAACTGACGGACGAGCTGCTTGAAGCCAATGCGACGACGGAAGCCGAACGGCGGAAGTTGACGAGCGTCCTTGAAAACATGACGGACGGGGTCATTGCGACGGACCGGACGTTACGGGTCATCTTGATGAATGATCAGGCGAAGGATATCGTCGGGATGGATGATGCCGGTATCGTCGGCATGAACCTGAAGGATCTGCTTGCACTCGGTGACGACTTCATGATTCCGGAAGACGGAACGATGCCGCCCCGCCTGCTTGATTTCAGCAGCGAAGATGAACTATTTTTGGTCCGGGCATTTTTCTCACCGGTCAAAAAACACAGTGGTCCGATTACCGGGATGATCATCGTCCTGCATGACGTCACGGAGCAAGAACAAGTCGAACAGGACCGCCGCGAATTCGTCGCGAACGTCAGTCACGAGCTCCGGACACCGCTGACGACGATGCGGAGTTACCTCGAAGCCTTGGCAGAAGGCGCGTATCAGGACGAAGAACTGGCACCACGATTCCTCGAGACGACACAAAACGAGACGGAACGGATGATCCGTCTCGTCACCGATCTGTTGCAACTGTCGAAAATGGACAGCAAGGAATACAAGATGAACAAAGTCCGCTTTGATTACATCCAGTTCCTGAATGAGATTCTCGACCGCCATGACATGACGAAGCCGGAACGGATTCGCTTCCGCCGGAAAATCATGAAACGCAAAGTCTACATCCGTGGGGATCAGGATAAATTGATTCAGGTCGCGGACAACATCTTGACGAATGCGATCAAATATTCACCGGAAGGCGGGACGATCACCGTTCGGACGATGCTCCGGGCTAAACGGATCGTCATCAGCATCAAGGATGAAGGGGTCGGTATTCCGAAAGCGAACCTGCAGAAGATCTTCGAACGGTTCTACCGGGTCGATAAAGCCCGCGCCCGTAAGATTGGCGGGACCGGACTTGGTCTCTCGATTGCGAAAGACGTCGTCTCGGCACACGGTGGCGACATCTGGGCAGAAAGCGAGTGGGGACGCGGGACGACGATTTACTTTACACTTCCGTATGAGGTGATCGAAGAGGTGGATATCGGATGACGAGACAGCGCCTGAAATCAATCCTCTTGATTTTATTGGTCAGCGGCTCGATTGTGCAGACCGCCATGCTCTGGACGTACCATCCGAGCAGTGAATCGATTGAACAAGAAGAAGTGTCGTTTAATGAAATCGATGCTTCGAAGACTGTCGAAGGCAATCAGCTGGTCAATCCGGAACTCGTCGTCTACTCGAACGGGGAAACGGCTTACCAGACACAAATCATCGGCCGGACGATTCTTAACCGGATCGGCGCATCGTTTGATGTCGGTGTGCTGGTCTTAACGGATAAGGCGTCGAATATCCCGAACAGCAAACGAAGTGTCGAAATGATTTTCCCGACACCGATCAGTGCGAAGATGCTCGAGGAATTGCTCGGCGAAGACCAGATTGCGATGTCGGAACCGATCAAGCGGCTGTATCTGCTCGATTACGAAGGACCGATTCTCCGGCTCGAATCGACGACCGGCCGCTTCAAAGACTTTAAGCTGATTGGCGATGACACGGTCTTAAAACGCCTGTTTGCCTACGATAAGAAGAAACCGATGACGAAAGTGGAGCTCAAGGGCGGCGATTACACATATGTCCCGAGTAATCCGCCACGGCTCGAAGAAGTGTTCGTCTACGATGAAGTCGCACAGGATCCGAAACCGCTCAAGCGGCTTGAAAGTGCGTTCTTTACGGAGAACTCCAACGTCCAGCAAATCAAGAGTCGGGACGATCTCGACGTCTTGACGGACGGTGTCAGTGTCTCGACGTACGACCGGGATTACAATGCGTTTCGTTTTAATACGTTATCACCGAACACCCAGACGTCTTCCGTCGATTACAGTACACTCGTCAGCTACATCAACATTCACGGCGGCTGGCTCGATCAGGTGACGCAACGCAGCGGATTCCGCTACTACTTCGACCAGATGTCGAAATCGGATGAAGAACAGTCGGCAATCTTCCGTCTGTACCTGAACCGCTATCCGGTTTTTGGCGAAACGGGACCGTTGCTGGAGCAACCGGAATTTGATTTGGCGACGATCAAGATCAACTTCGAAGAAAATCAAATCCGTTCCCTCAGCCGGAGCATGCTGCGGGCCGACCGGAAGCTGTTGCTCCGCGAAACGACGTTGCCGTCGATCGAGCGGATTGAACAACAACTGCAAGAAGCGGATCTGCGCGATCAGATTTCCGGTATTCGAATGGGTTACGAGATGACGTACCAAATTTCAACAAGTCGCTCTGCGTTGTTCAAACCGACATGGTTCATTAAACAAAACGGGAAATGGATGACGGTCGATCAAGCTACCGAAAAAGAGGGGTAAGGATTCATGGATTGGAGTAAAGCAAAAACGTTACTGATTCTGACTTTCCTGATTCTGAACGTCTATCTTGCCGTTCAGCTGATTGATCGGATGGTCGATCCCCGGATCGCAACGACGAACGCGGACGGGAAAACCGTTTTGAAAGAACGGAAGATTGATGAAAAAAAACTGCAGCCGGTCTCGAAGGAGATTGGTTATCTGACGGCGGAAGTGGATTCCAGTTCACTCGCTCCGAAACCCGGGTCACCGATTCAGGATGCGATCACATCGGTCAAAAACCAAATCGAATGGTCCGTCCGGCTGACGAAGCCGCATCCGCTCGAAGCGAAGGCGATGCGTGATTCAGCGACATCATTTGTCCAGGCATCAGTTGTCTACGGGACGGATTATACGTTTTGGAAGTATGACAGCAAACGCAAAGAAATGACGTTCGTTCAGACGTACAAGGAACAACCGCTGTATTCGACGCCGCAACAGTCGCGTGAGGATGATGCGATGATTGGTCCGTCGTTACTCGTGCTCCAGTTGAACGAACAAAAGGAAATCGTCAGCTACAAACAACGTCACTTAAACAAAGTCGTCCGTCAGGCTCAGGATGTCACGTTATTGTCCGCGAGTGAGTCCGTCATCCAACTGTCGGAGCAGGGTCTGTTCCCGGCTTCAAAACGGATGACGAGTCAAAAGCTCGGCTACTTCTGTCTGATGACGGAAGGAACGAAGTCGGTGCAGATCTTACCGCCGACATGGCAGATTGAACTGAACGGAGAAGAACTGTATTTCGTCAACGCGATTGACGGCGGAGTCCAGACCATCGAACGGCTTGATACCGTTTCAGAGAAATGAGGAATGCACGATGAGCCTACACTACAGCGTCCTTGCCAGTGGCTCGACGGGGAATGCCCTCTACATCGAAAGTGAACAGACCCGCCTGCTCGTAGACGCCGGACTGACCGGAAAAGCGATGCTCGCCCTGTTCGACCAGATCCACCGGTCACCGGATCAGATTGACGGTTTGTTCGTCACCCACGAACATTCGGATCATATCAAAGGCGTCGGCATCATGGCGCGGAAGTACAATATCCCGCTCTATGCGAACGAAAAGACGTGGGCGGCGATGGAAGCGAAGATCGGCAAAATCGATCCCGCACTGAAGTTCCTCTGGGAAGTCGGCGAGGTCAAACAGTTCGGTGACATTGAGGTCGAATCGTTTAACGTCAGTCATGACGCGGCCGATCCGATGTTTTTCCAGTTCGCCCACGAGGGAAAAAGGCTGGCGCACATCACGGATACGGGTTACGTCTCGGACCGGATGAAAGGCGTCATCCGTGGCGCCGATGCCTATATTTTTGAAGCGAACCACGATATCGGGATGCTTCAGATGGGGCATTACCCGTGGAGCGTCAAACGACGAATCCTCGGCGATTACGGTCACGTCTCGAATGAAGATGCCGCGATCGCGATGAGCGAAGTGCTCGACGACCGGACGAAACGGATTCATATGGCCCACTTGAGTAAGGACAACAACATGAAGGAGCTGGCCCGGATGAGTGTCTCCCAGACGCTCGCGAGCCGCGATGTCGACCTCAGCAAGATCCAGTTGCTCGACACCGATCCCGTCATTCCGACGCCGCTTTTAAAGCTCTGATTATGGGAAATTACTGAATATGCTCAAAAGACCCCCACATTTGGCTAACTCGCCACGTGATGGGGGTATACTTGTGTAAAGAGAGTTTAGAAGGAGGCGTGTGTCGATGGATCGACCAGAAGAACCACGGAACGAATCAGATCAGCCTTACGCATCGACCGATGAGACAAGCGGCTTTCCGCCGCGACGACCAAGTGAAGACGAGCCGGTCAGTCCTTATCGTGAATCATATGAAGAAGAACCACCTGCACCAAAACGCCGCGGCGGCGGAAAAGCCTTTTTTGTCGGCTTGATCGGCGGGATCATCGGGGCGCTGTTGATTGCCTTGATCGCCTGGCCGTTCGTCCGTGACGAGATGACGAGTCCGGCACCGGTCTCGACGGCAACACCGGAACAAGCGGCATCAAACGCGACGGAATCGGAAAACGATATCGTCGGCGCCGTCAGTCAGACGAGAGAAGCCGTCGTCAGCGTGACGAACCTGCAAAACTCATTCCAAGGCGGTGCTCAAGAGACGGGTGCCGGATCCGGTGTCATCTATAAAAAAGATGGCAATAAAGCCTATGTCGTCACGAACTATCACGTCGTCGAAGGAGCCAGCCGCTTGTCGGTCACGTTATCGGACGGAACGGCACTCGAAGCGAAAGTCCTCGGAGAAGATCCGACGTACGATTTAGCCGTGTTGTCGATTGATGCTTCAAAAGTGACACAAGTCGTGAAACTCGGTGATTCGGATACGTTACGTGCCGGAGAAACGGTCCTTGCAATCGGGAATCCGCTCGGGATCTTTGCCAACTCGGTGACACGCGGTGTCATCAGTGCCCAGGAACGGACGGTGCCGGTTGATACGAACAAGGACGGTCAGCAGGACTTCAACACCGAAGTCATTCAGACCGATGCCGCGATCAACCCGGGGAACTCAGGCGGAGCGCTCATCAATACGTCCGGTCAATTAATCGGAATCAACTCAATGAAGATTGCCGAAGCGAGTGTCGAAGGGGTCGGTTTTGCGATTCCAATCAACGAAGCCTTGCCGATCATGCGTGATCTTGAACAAAACGGTGAAGTGATTCGTCCGCAACTCGGAATTCAGATCCGGGACGTCCAGGAATTCCCGAGCGGGTTCCGGGAAGATCGTCTGAAGTTACCAAATGACGTCACCCGCGGGATTGTCGTCGTCGGTTTGACGGGCAACAGTGGAGCGGAAAAAGCAGGGATGAAAGAAAATGATGTCATCGTTGAAATCAACGGCAAGGACATCAACTCGTTTGCCGATCTAAAAAGTGTCCTGTACCGGGATGCGAAAGTCGGCGACAACGTCAAGGTGACGTTCTACCGGGGCGGCGAGAAACAGACACTTGATGTCAAACTGTCGGCGCAAGCGGCGACGGTGCAATAACAGATTCAGATCAACTACTCGTATGCGTGCGGGTAGTTTTTTTGTGCACAGAAAAGAGGGTGTCTCCGGCTCTCATCGTGATTCGCGGTCACGCGCTTTCCTCAGGCGAGGAACAAGCCGCGGGCTTCTTGCCTGTCGGCGTCGACGCCCGGGTCTCGTTTTCCTCTGACAGCGCGGGCGAGCCGCGCTTTTTCCTGTAGGAGTCGCGTGTAGCGGACACGATGAATGAAGGGAATAGCGAAACAGTGGAGTGAGTAACGTCAAAGCTGTGGATAACTTTTTTCGGCCGGAGAAGTCAATTTTTGTTATACTGGTAGCGGATAAATGTGGATAACTTAAAAGGAGGAAAAGACCTGTGGATAAATATGTCTGTTTAGAACACGTCGAGTTAGCGCTCGACGAAGTAGTCGATGAAACGGAAGAGTACCCGATTTTGGAAGAGGTGCCGGCAGAGAAAAACGTCACGTGTGAGTACTGTGACCAGCCCGCGACATATCTTGTGTCAAGCAAAAAATAATTATCAACATGTGGACATGTGGATAACTCTGTGGATAACTCCTGAATTTTCTGTCAGAAAGCGAGAAAAATGATGCAAATTACCATTATCACGGTCGGAAAGCTGAAAGAGAAGTACTTGAAGCAAGGGATTGCCGAATATACGAAACGTCTTGGCGCCTATTGTTCGATTCAAGAAATCGAGGTGCCGGACGAAAAAGCACCGGAACAATTAAGTGACGCCGAGATGCAGCAAGTGAAGAAAAAAGAGGGCGAACGGATTTTAGCGAAGATTGGAGCGGATGTTCATGTCTACGCACTTGCTATCGAAGGAAAGCAACGGACGAGTGAACAGTTTGCGACAGAACTCGATCGACTGGCGACGTACGGCAAAAGTAAAATCGCGTTTGTCATCGGCGGATCGCTTGGTCTCGCACCGGAAGTCATGCAACGGGCGAACGATACGATTTCCTTCTCGAAGATGACGTTCCCGCATCAATTGATGAAGATGATTTTGTGTGAGCAGATTTACCGGGCATATCGGATTAATCGGAATGAGCCGTATCATAAATAAATCTAGTTAGCATATAAAGACCGTATCAAATGATGTTTTATTCATTTGATACGGTCTTTTATGTTGGACATAGAAGGATTAAATTTTTTAACAAGGAATATTGAAATTTAGATAACAGTATACGGGAGGTCGCTCATGAACTGGATTGAACTAAAAGAGGAATCAGAAATCAGGGAATTACTTGAGGACTTTGGTTATTTTCATGACGGGTGTTTGAAGGAAATGCATATGTGGACCGAAACGTATGTTGATGAGAATCTGACGATGGCTGCTCCAAGCGGATTAGATACAAACATCAAACTGTTATTTCAACGTCAGTTCAAAAACCCGTCTGCGATTGAATTATGGTTTGAAGGTGTAACAGGAATTCATATCCTTCCGACACCAGAAAATTTCTCCTCGATACTTTTTGAGGCTGTCATTTTAAAACAGCATGATACTTATTACTGGTCAGATGATATTGATTTCGATCCGAACAATATCGAACAGAACGTAAGTTGGATATCAGCTAAAAAACTTAGATGGAGAGAAAGAAATGATTGGATGGGAAAACAGCATCGATATGGGAGTAGGGGATAAAAATGAAGTACCTTTTGTTTTAAGGTTTTATCAATTACATTTAGACCATATTCAAAATCAATACTAAATAAAAAGTCCGCTTGAAAAAATAACCGGTGAGGTGAGAAGGCATCATGTCATGGAAACACCAGATGTATTTGCATATTTATGCTCAGCATACCAATCATCAAGAATCCTTTATTGTTGGCAATAAACAAGCATTATTGAAATTAAGAGATCTGATCGATGAAGCGCTGGTTGAAACTAAGGCTGCTGAAGGCGGCTTTTTCTCATCAGATGATGAAGGGTACGAAGTCTACGTCGGTCTGGCTAAAAATGAGGAAGCGTTTCTGTCATTGGAAATGCCCTATACGGAGCAGTTTGGGGATCGGAATGATCAAAGACATTTTATCAATTTGAAAAATGATCCTAATGCACCTTATGATCCAATCATTCTTTTCAACGAAACAAAGCAAGCAGAAGAATGACACGTATTCTTCTGCTTTTTTCTTAACTAAAATAGACTTAACAGGCACAAATCATCAAATGATTACCGTCGAGATCTTTAAAATTGAACCAGTGACCGTGTTCAATTTCTGTCGTCAATTCGATGCCTTTATTCTTCATATATGTATAAGATTGTTCGATATTGTTTGTATTAAAATGAAAAAGTGGCGTATTGAGAATATTGTTTGTTGAAAAAATTTTGCTGTCTAACACGATGTCTACACCATTCATCGGAATGACGTACAGGTGACCAAACAAAATCTCACTGTCGGATGGTAAGCCGAGCAGATCACAGTACCAATCTCGGGATTTTTCGACGTTACTGACGGGAATGAAGATGGTCCCGACCTGATTTAAAATCGGATTCATAAGTAACCTCCTTATTTTGAAAGCATGATGAAATCTAAATAATCCCGCTCATTTGAAAAATATTCGTTTGCGATCAAATCATTCGAAACTAGATATGTTCCGTGTAATTCGCCCCGCTTGATGCCGAAGTAACACGTATTTGGAGCTGGCAGACTGGTTTGTTTCTTGATATTTTCCGGTGAGAGTTCAATTCAGTTCCATGCGTCTTCTGCAAGAGGAATGCGCGCAGCAAAAATAGAATGATCTTTGTGAATGGAGACAAGCAAATCTTTGATCTTTAGTTGCGCTGGATTGACATGGGCTAAAATCGGGTCAGCACACGTTGCAATAGATCCACCGATTGCGGTAGCGTCAGATGCTCGTATTAATTCATGAATCATGACGTTACCTCCTTATACATAATGGTCAATCTACCTTCTTCTTTTTCGTTAACATTGCTACGACTACACCGAAAGTGACCGTAACCAAACCGATAAAACCCTGTGGGATATGTCCATACAACAACATAAAAATACCGGCACTGCTTAACGCTACACCTGATCCAATCAAAACTTCTCTCATAACAGAACTCCCTTAAATAAATTATTTGATAAATAATTCTCATCATGAATCAAATATATTCAATAAATAGGAGCAACATCAATCGACGTATTTTTAATATTTAGTAACGAGTAAGTGAAAAATATATAACGACCTGTAGATTATTTAGGATAGCGTATGTATTTTCGCTGCCCTTCAATTATTGATTTATTTTCTTCTATCATTTTATTGTAATTCAAGGTGATCATGGTTTCAAAATCCTCATCTATGATCAGGTTCAGATTGTCCATACTCTTACGCATTTTCCTAGGGTTACCACTAATTCCTTGAACGAATTTTTTAGATTGTCGATCAAGTTCCCTCCATTGTTTCGTTGTCTTTAAAAAAGAAGAGAAAGCATGTATTTCATCATTGTTATCAAGTAAAATTTTTAAATTTAAATATTGATAAAGTGTCAATAAATTTGCTGCTTCCTGTGTTTTAATAATGTCTTTCATAAAGATTTCCCGGCGTATTAATACGTCATTCTCATAATATTGCTTATATTCAGTTACTAGCGTAAATATTTTTTGTTGATTTTTCCAAAGCTCTGAAAATGCTTCTTTTCCAGTCAATACAGATAAATTAGAGTCATCAACAGGTATACTGAGCGGTTGTGTAAAATAGTTTGCATTAATTTTTAAAAAATCTTTGCCGATATCAAGTACATTATGATTTAAGTCGGCAAAAATCGCCAAGTGTCTTTGAGCTTCTAATGCCTCGTCTAGCTTTTCATCACCGATTGTCAAGTATGCTGTTGCCACAGGAGCATTATTCTTAGTAAATCCAGCCATATAATAAGGCGTTCCATTTACCATCCAATACACCGGATTAACAAACACTCCCTCTGTCCATTTCTTATACTTTTTTACTTTGTTCATGAGCAGTTGAGTAATTGAATCATCCATTTCTATATCGCCTCCTTTGACCATTATTACCAAATAATAGCACTATCTAAACTATGGGTATGTGAATTCTGTGTTTACGAAATGAGATAGCATCTTTAAAGATATGTTGTAACGAAAAATCCCTTCATAAAGATAAGCAGATTCATTCAACTGCTCGTCTTATAAAGGGAGATATCAAAAGAAATGTGTTGTTTTATACTTTTTATGTTCGTTCTAACACCGTCGCTAACATCCGGTGCACGACTTCGTGATCGCGGACATCATGCAGCTGATAATCCTTGCCAGGTAATGTGTAAACGTCGGTTGAGCCAACATAGGAGATGGCGAGTTCGAGTGTGCCGTCTTCCTGGCAGGTCGTTCGTAATTCCAGTTCGCCGCTGATGACGCCGACTTCATTCGTCATCACACCGTGCGTGGCGGTAAACGTAGAGGTTTTCGTTTCCATCGAATCGACTCCTTCTTAGTATGTACAGGTGTTCAACATCGTTTGCAGTGCTGTTTTTTCAGAGGATTGGAGACTTAAGCCCCAACGGCTTTTCGTGTTGATCCACATCTTCGAGTACGCACAGCTTGCGCCGGCACGGGTTGGTTTCCATGTCGATGGATCCTGGTCACCCTTTGAACGGTTTGAGCTTGCGGAGACGGCAATCAATTGCGGACCGTTGAGATCGTTTGCGAATGCCTGACGTGTCGTTGTCGTCCAGCTGCTTGCACCTGAACGCCATGCTTCCGCGAGCGGCACGACATGATCGATGTCGAGATCGGACGGGTTCGTGAATGTCAGTCCATCATAATAACTGTACCATGAGCCGGACGTGACCGGACAACTGCCGACGTAAGAATCCGCATCGCGTTTCAAGACGACTTGACGGGTGTCACAGCCGCTTCCTTGGCTGCTCCAATGGGGGAAGAGATCACGGGAGTAACCGGTCATCGTACTTTCGGTCTTGACTGTCAGTGCGTTGAGCTCAGATTGAGCCGTCGCTTTTGACGGGATGCCGGACGGGAGTGCGGAAACGGGTGAGAGGTCGAACTGAAACGCAGTGAGAAACAAAACAAACGATACGGCGAGTAGCTTGATTTTCTGGAACATGAATTGCCTCCTCTTATGTAAGTGTGATGAGAAAACCCTCTCAACTCAATCAGTATGCCACCGAATATTTTGGATAGGGTTAAAATAATGTAAACATTACAAAAGTTGAATACTTTTTACCGAAAATATTTTTTTGGAATTAAGCCTAAAGTAACAGAGAAATAAATTACTTAAAAATTAAAATCAATATCGGATCAAAACGAAGTGAATGATTTAAAAGTACAGAGACTTTTAACATGAAAAAAGCACCCGCTACTGGGATGCTTTGGTTACAGATCTTTATTGTGAGCTGATCGTTTTTTGAAAAATGGACGACTAAAAAAACTAGAATAATATTTGATAAAAAACCAAACGAATCAAAGAATGAACTGAGCCCTAGAGTTTGGACAGTTTAATAAAAGCACCCTTAACGTTTTAAGCTGCTATGAGATGGCTTCGGTATTGTACCGGAGTCATCTTTTGTAGTTTCCATTGTCTTCGTTC